>JAIOAX010000006.1 GCA_019873645.1 Chloroflexota bacterium
CAGTTTGCCCTACGTTTGTCCGCATTGTAGCGCAAGCTGTCAGCTTGTGGCTCAGGCAAACTGACAGTTTGCCCTACGTTTGTCCGCATTGTAGCGCAGGCTGTCAGCTTGTGGCTCAGGCAAACTGACAGTTTGCCCTACGTTTGTCCGCATTGTAGCGCAGGCTGTCAGCTTGTGGCTCAGGCAAACTGACAGTTTGCCCTACGTTTGTCCGCATTGTAGCGCAAGCTGTCAGCTTGTGGCTCAGGCAAACTGACAGTTTGCCCTACGTTTGTCCGCATTGTAGCGCAGGCTGTCAGCTTGCGCTACGTTCGTCTTGAAGGCCGTGTAGAATTCAACAACGCCGCTTCCCATTGATCCACGGCGGTTTCGATATCGTAATAGCGGCGGATGAAGTGCTGCCCGGCGGTGCCCAGTCGGGTGCGTGCTTCAGGATCCCGCAACAATGCGACCACCGCCTCGGCAAATGCTTCCGGCGTGTCGGCGATGAGAAGATGCTCGCCGGGCGTGGCGCCGATGCCGTGATTACACACCGACGTCGCCACGACCGGCACGCCTGACGCCAGCGCATCCAGAATCTTTTGTAACAACCCGCCGGCGACCAACAAGGGGGACACGAAGACCGCCGCCGCCCGATACCAGGGCGCCAAATCCTCCACAAAACCGGTCACAAAGCAGTGTGTTCCGTCCGCACGCGCACGCAACTCCGCCGGCGGCGCGCCGCCGACGATATAAAAACGCGCTTCGGGGACAGCGGCGCGGATGCGCGGCCATACGTGATCGAGGAACCAGGACACGCCGGCGAGGTTATGATCGCGGTTCATCGCCCCGACAAAGAGTACGTTTGGGCCAGCAGGAACGGCAGGAACGATCTGCGGATCAGAGGAGACCGCCGGAGCCAGGGGGAGCAGAAGCCAGGGATGGGCCGGGCAAGCCGCCGTCAGGAGCGCCCGGTCGCCTTCGGAAATAGCCAGGCGCACGGCATAGCGTCGGTAGAGCAACGGCTCGAAGCGGCGGTAGACCGCGCCGATAGCCTCAGCCCGCAGCCGCCGCAAGCCGTGGGCATGCGCGGCTTGTTGTTCTTGCAGAAACCAGTTCACGTCCTGGGTGCGGAACGAAGCGCGCGGGAGATGCATCCCAAGCAGGATCGCCGCCGTCTGTGTGGTCTCCACATGGACAAAGCCAGGACGCACTTCTCGCAGCGCGCGCGCCGCCGCACGACGCAACATCCAATAGCTGCGCAGCAAGGCCAGCGGACGCGGCCCCGGTAAAGCGCGATGGTGCGGCACGGTATACACCCGTTCACAAAGGGCTTCGACATGCGGAAGCAATGCGCGTTCCTCATCCAGGATGCGCGCCACCAGACTCAGCCGGTGTCCACGCCGCCGCATCGCTTCCATCAGCCGGAAAAGCGATTCTCCCCCGGCATGGCCGACCGCAGGAGCAGGGAATTGCTTGTAGACGAAGAGAATGTGCGCCATAAATGTTTTTTGTCAGCAGATGAAGCAGATTGAGCAGATTTATGCGACAATTGCAACTAATCCGTTCAAATCCGTTTAATCTGTTGACATGCATTCTCATCCTGGGTGGAATACGTAGCTCATAATGTCTGCTGATAAAAATTACCCCAGCGGCACCGCCACGACGATCATCTCCGGGCGGCTTTGTACCTGCTCATAGAAGAAGTTCGACAACGCGCGTTCAACGGCCCGCTCGATATCCGCCTGTGAGGTAGCGCCACGTGTGGCTTGCAGCGTCTGCTGGATGAGCGGATAGGCGCGCGCAATCAAGACATCGAGGACCTCCGCTGCGGCTACCCCCCGCGCGGTAATGCGCGGCTCCCCGATCAACCCGCCTTGCCGACGGTTGTAGGTGAAGACCACACTGCACACACCCGAGGCGGCCAGCGCTTCGCGGTCTTGAATAATCTGTGAGCTAACCGCATCGCCAACCAGGGTACCGTCCACAAAAACATAGCCTCCCGGCACCCGCTCGCCAACTTCCAGGCTATCTTGCGAAAAGCGCAGGATGTAGCCATTTTCCACGACCGCGATGTTCTGACGGGGTATGCCGACTTCCTGGGCCAGCAGCGCGTGTTGCTTCAGGTGGCGCAATTCACCGTGAATAGGCACGAAAAATTTAGGGCGCAGGAGACTGAGCAACATCTTTTGCTCTTCTTGACTGGCATGCCCGGAAACATGCACCGGCGCGACGGGATGGTAGACAACGTTCGCGCCTTTCTGAAAGAGACGGTTGATGACACGGTGTACGGTTTCTTCGTTACCGGGGATAGTGTGGGATGAGAGTATCACCGTATCGCCGGGCACAATGCGCAACGAGGGATGGCGGGCAATCGCCAACCGCCCCATAATCGAGTGCGGCTCACCCTGCGCGCCGGTGGCAATGATCGCAACCTGATGCGGCGGCAAGCGGTTGATGTCCTGCAAAGGCAACAGGAGATCATCGGGCACATTCAGGTATCCCAGGCGGCGGGCCATTTTGACGTTCTTGAGCATAGTGGTGCCGGCGATCGCTACCTTGCGCCCAAAAGTGCGGGCCACATCCATCACCTGCTGGATACGGGAGATGAGCGAGGCGAACGTCGCCACAATAACGCGGCCATTGGCCTGGCGAAAAACGTCGGACAATGCGACGTTGAGGCTAGACTCAGAAGGCGTCGTACCCGGATCGGTGGCGTTGGTACTGTCGGCAAGCAACACCAGCACCCCGCGTCGGTTGAACTCGGCCAGTTTGGCAATATCGCTGGGCCAGCCATCTACGGGGGTATGATCCATCTTGTAGTCCCCACTGTGGACGACGAGACCCAACGGGGTGTCAATACCCAGCCCAACGGCGTCGGGGATGCTGTGACAGACGTGATACGGCTCGACGGTGAACGGCCCCAGGTGGATAGTGTCGCCGGGTTCCATCGGCTGAAGTTTGACCCGTTTTTGCAGATCGCGGTTCAGCTTGACCTCGATCAACCCGCGCGTCAGCGTGGTGGCATAAACCGGCGCGTTGAACTCCTGTAAGAAATGCGGCAACGCGCCGATATGGTCTTCGTGTCCGTGGGTGATGATGATGCCCCGAATACGGTCTTCTTTGCCCCGGAGATAGCGGTAGTCCGGGATGATGTAATCCACACCCGGCATATCGCTTTCCGGGAACATCATCCCGACATCCACAATCAGGATGTTGCGCCCGTATTCCAGCGCCAGCATATTTTTGCCGACTTCCCCCAAGCCGCCCAGGGGGACGATTTGTAGCTTTTCCATGAAGCTACCTTATATCATATTTCAAGGGGCATGTCAAACAGAAGTAGGTAGGGCTCAGGGCTTTTCAAAGTTCAAATAGAGAGATAAAACATAGTAAAATGCTGGAGGTGTGCTATGAGTGGGCAAATTCATCCTCAAAGCATTCTGGGGCGGATTATCGCTATGGTTCCTGATCCGCGAAGCCAACAGGGACGAATTTATCCACTGGCTGCTATTCTGGGGCTACTACTGCCAGGAGTACTGGAAGGGGGAGCTTCCCTGCGGGGGATATGGCTAAGAGGGAAAGAGCATTGGCAAGCGTTGCTGGCAACACCGGGGGTCGTGGGGGTTCCCGACCCTCCGGAACTAACCACCGTGTGATATGTACTGCAGCACGTAGATGCCGAACGCCTGGAACAGGCCTTAGGAATCTGGGCTGCGGAGGAAGAGGGGGTGTATGGATGGGAAGTATCTGCAGGGCAGTCGGCGAGCAGGGAAGCGGGCCCTTCAGTTTTAGCCATAGCGGGGCAAAGGAGCAGACAGGTTCGGATTCATGAGGAATACGATTGGCTTGGGGTGACCGTCTGTGGGCGAATTCGGCGGCGTCGGTGGCGCAAGGATGGGAGTCCGGCAGGGGTGGAAGAGGTGGTCTGGGTATCCGGTGCGCCGGTGGAGAAGGCCATACCCCAGCAGGTGCAACAGTAGTTACGGGAGCACTGGAGCATAGAGAACCGGGTATTTCGGGTACGGGATGTCAGTTATCAGGAGGACCGCTTACACGGACGCAAGATAGGTCTAGGGCTGGCAGCACTCCGAAACGGTGGGATGAACATCATCCGCCGGTTGGAGTAGCAGTATATCCCAGATGCCTGGCGGGATTTTTCCACATGCCAGGAGCGTCTTCCCTGGCTGTTAAGCCGCCCGTGTTAGAACTTTGAAAAGCCCTGGCCCTATCTTTGTGTTGTTGAGCTGAGAAAAAAACATGATACAATGAGAATGTATGTAAAGGAATGTAACTATGCAAATCAGAGACATCGTCTGGCTTCCTGTTGGTCAATGTTTGGTTAAACGAACGGCTTCAGCAAGTTAAAATGCCTGCTTAAGGCCGGAATGAAGCATGTAAAGGTATCTCTCCAATCTGTTCTTACGTGTTCTGTATTCTATCTGTGCCTCATCCTCGGCGTGTACACCGCGCTGCTTCTGCCCACGCTTAACCGTCAGGGCATCTCCTGGGATGAACAAACCGACATTGACATCGCCCGCGCCTACCTGAAGCCCGGCGGTTGGCTCAGCGGCTCGAACGCCGATCCCAGTCAGACGCGCCTGCCGATGGCCGTCGTCGCCGGCGTATATATGTTGCTGCGTACCGACGATCTGATGACGGCGCGCGTCGTCAGTTATCTCGTAGGGGCGCTGACCATCGTGGGTGTGTATGGCGTCGGCAAGCGCGACTTCGATGTCAAAACCGGCTTGCTCGCCGCTGCACTCCTCGCCACAAGCCCTTTTTACCTCTCGTTTGCCAGGGTAGCCTTCACGGAAACCGATATTTTCGTGGCTTGCGCCTTTGTGTGGCTGTGGGCGGCGCTCTCCTACCTGCGGGAAAAGGGGACGCTGGGATGGGCAGCCATCGCCGCCCTCGCCCTGGGGTTGGCGCTCTCCGGCAAGTTCACCGTCATTGTGATTTTCCCGGCAATCATCTTTCACATCTTATCCTGCGCCCGCACCAGCCCGACTACCCGACTAACGACTACCCGACTAACCTCCCGTGAGCTACGCAACGGCATAGCGATTCTGACACTGATGAGCGCCGCGATCTTCCTGGGCTGGCTCAACCTCCACAGCCTCAAACCCGAATGGCGCGAAGAAGTATTGCTGCGCTTCCACTTCATCCTGGCTTTGGTGGGATGGGTTGCGGCGCTGGTCTGGGCGGTGCGGCATCGCAACCAGACCACTTCCCCGTTGCTGAGGGTAGGATTCGTGCTCACGCTGGCCCTGGGGACATTTATGGTTGTCCCACCGGAGCACCTCACCAATCCCAACATCATCGGCAGCCTGTTCGACAGATTCGACCGCGAGATGCAATGGAACCCGGCCTTCATGGGCGAAGCCGCCATCTTGCATCTGGCGTGTGTGCTTTTTAAGTCCAGTCCGTTGATCGGCGCGGGGTTGTTGGCGAGCGTGGTCGCGGTGGCCTGGCAATGGAAGACCCGCCGCGCCATCCGCTTGCCGGTGTTGACGGTGGGCTGCTATTTCCTGGGGCTGATCTTGCTGCCGCTGGCGCAGACGTTCTACATGATGCCGCTGTTGCCGCTTCTGGCGCTGCTCGCGGCGGATCAATGGCTGCGTTGGGTATCCCGGTGGCGAAAAACGGCGCTGGGATTTGGTGCTGTAGCCACGCTCGTGCTTTGCGTTGATCTTATTTTGTGCTATCCTGATTTCAACCTGAACGGCTATCAGTGGGTGGGCGCGCGTTATATCGGCAATCGCGCCACCATCGGCTATCGCAGTATCGTCCAGACGCCGTCGGACGGCGTACAGCAGACGGTGCAATGGGTCAACGCCAACGCGCGTGAGGGCGCGCGGGTGGTGGTGTATGCGTATCCCTGGCACATTGTCGAAGCAGCATGTCCCGATCCTCGCGTTCGCTTCATACGGGGGCAATACAATTCGGTACGCCTGCGCCCGGATTATGTGATTGTGCACATCAATCACACCATCCGCCAGAGTTGGGCGACCTATTTTACCGGCGATGTCAACATCACGCGCGGAGAGAGCATCTTCTGGGAACCTTACGATGCTGAATGGCTGCACAGCCACTATACCAAAGTTGCTACCGTCCCCAGAGCCTTTGGGATTGAGATGGCAAGTGTATGGGAGAGAAATCCTTGATAAAGCTGTGCTATAATTAAAAAGAGAGATGAAGCAAACGGAGCATCCTATGACCTATTATGTACTTGTTGAAGGTGGGCAAAAAAGCACCTACAGGGCCACGGTACTGGGTATGCCGGATTGTGTTGCGAATGGGAGAACGCGCCAGGAGGTGCTGCAAGCTGTCCGGCAGACTCTTAAAGCACGGTTGGCGCAGGCAGAGATAGTCCCCCATTGAACTGGAAGAAACCTCATCCATGAGTGAAAATCCCTGGCTGAAGTTTGCCGGCGTCTTCAGAGATAATCCTTTGTTTGAGGACATGCAGACAGAAATTGCAGCCTATCGTCAAGAACTTGACGCAGACAATCTGACCCTATGACCTTGTATGTGCTCGATACCGACCATGTGTCGCTTTTTCAGCGTGGTCATCCTATAGTCCTGCAGCGTCTTTCTTCAGTATCGCCTGCCAGTCTTGCGGTGAACGATTATCACGGTTGAAGAGCAAATGCGTGGTTGGCTCAGTGTGATCCGCAATGCAGAGACAACGGCGAAACTTGTATCTGCCTATGCCAGTTTCCATATCGCCTTAGATTATTTCAAGAGTGTGCAAGTGTTGGATTTTGACCAGATGGCCTGTGTTTCCTATGAGGCGTTGCGGCGGCAAAAATTGTGTATTGGTACGCAAGATTTGCGTATCGCCGCTATCGTGCTTTCAATAGGGGGCCTATTGATCACGCGCAATCAGCGTGATTTCGCGCCTATACCAGGGTTAAAATTGCAAGATTGGACGGCGCCATAATCGGCCAATCCATAGTCGAGAAGCGATAATATGGCTTCTTATCCTTTACCTGACATAATGAGACGCGCCGACGGTTCGGCGCGTTTTGCCTATGTCACGCTGCTCATGCTCAACGACAATTACCTGCCCGGCGTGCTTACGCTGGCCTACGGTCTGCGTCGCCAAAAGACGCAGGCCGACCTGGTATGCCTGGTTACGCCGCAGATCACGGCAGAGGCGCGCACTGCGTTAGCACTGCTGTTCGATCATGTCGTTGAAGTCGAGCCGCTCTTTGTCCCTTACAAACGCCGACAGGCGCGGCAGTACATCCCCTACGTCTTCACGCGCATGCACATGCTTCGTCTCGGCGCCGATGGCGATCTGGGGCTGCGCTACGAGAAGCTCGTGGCCCTCGACGCCGACGTGTTGCCGATCAAACATTACGATCATCTGTTCACGCTCAATGCCCCGGCGGGCATCCTCAATGAGTCCAAGACTCATTTCCTGGACTACGACGCCGCTGGAAAGTACATCATCCCGCCTGGCGTGGCGCGCGATGGCACATGGCGCTGGCATGAGGTCTACAATCCCCTCTGTCCGCACGGACACCCCATCCCGCAAACCATCACCGACCGCGTGAAAGACGATCCGACCAACATGGGCGTGAACAGCGCGCTCATTGTCGTACAACCTTCTGTGGAAGAGTTTGTTGCCGTCACAGCCGACTTGCAACGGCCTGAAACCTTGCGCTACGTCGGCGATCTGTTTGAATGGCCCGACATGCAATATCTCACTATGCGCTGGTCGGGTACGTGGACCAATGTGGACATCCGTTTTTGCGGCTTCAGCGGCTACCCCAACCTCGCGGTGCTGTTCGGCACGCACTACGCCGGCCTCAAACCCTGGCACTTCCACAAAGCGCAAGCGATGGCGCGCTATAGCCGCTTTGAGGATTTTCAGTATTGGTTCAAGCAGTACACGGCGATGGTGACACGCGCTTATCCAAAGCTGCAAAAGGTCAAACGCCTGGCGTGGCTCCTGGAACAGATTCGAGCCCTCAAGTCCTATGGTACCATTGGCGGCTAGGCTGACCCTCAAGATTTCCCACCCCTGGAATCTCGATCCACCGGCGGCCATCGCCCTGCAACGCGAATTGGCGGCCCGTGTCGTGCGCACGGGCGGACTGGATCATGTGCAGACGGTCGCCGGCGTGGATGCCGGTTATCGGGAGGGCCGCGCCTGCGCCGCCGTCGTTGTGCTCAGCTTCCCCGGCCTGGATATTCTGGAATACGTCACGGCGGAACGTCCTGTGGACTACCCTTACGTGCCCGGCCTGCTTAGCTTCCGCGAGGCGCCTGCCGCGCTTGAGGCTCTCGCCAGATTGAACCGTGTACCTGATTTGTTGATCTGCGATGGGCAGGGCATCGCGCACCCCCGGCGTCTGGGTATCGCCAGCCATATCGGCGTGCTGGTTGATCTCCCGACCATCGGCTGCGCCAAGAGCTTGCTGGTCGGACAGTACGCGGAGCCGCCGCGGGAACCGGGACACTTCACCTTTTTGTACGACAGCGACGAAGTCATCGGGGCGGTGGTGCGCATGCGCGCCGGCGTCAAACCGGTTTTCGTCTCCATCGGGCATCGCGTCAGTCTGGAAGCTGCCATCCGCATGATCCTCGCCTGTGGACGCGGCTATCGGCTGCCGGAACCGACACGCTGGGCCGACAAGATTGCCGGCGGCGCCAGGCTGCCCCTGGCGTGGCAGGCCGTCGAAAACGGCACGCAACTCATTCTGCCCGGCCTGTGAGCACAGGGGGGCTCCTGGGTGTCTTGGCAACTTCGAGGCCGATCTCGCTGTGGCCGGTCTCTGACTGCGCCACCGTAGGAGAGCTTGTACAGACCTGACAGGTCTCAGAAAACCTGTCAGGTCGGCGTGTTTTTCAAGCGCTGTGACCGGTCACTGACCGTGCCACAGCGAGAGGTTGATAAAGTAGCGAAAGGATATACAATAAGGCGGTGTTGAAACCCATTATCAAGCAGCTTTCAGGAATCAGGAGGACAGTATGGCTGAGACCGATGACATTGTAGCAATTCTGGAGAAAGTGCCGCTGTTTCAAAAGTTCGATCAGCGCCAGCTCAAGCGCCTGGCTAACCGGTTTGCGGATCGGGAGTATGAAGCCGGCAAGGAAATCGTCACGCAGGGGCGGGAGGGCATCGGCCTGTTCATCGTTGCCTCCGGGCAGGCGGAGGCCATCCGCGAGCGGGCAGACGGCACCAAGGCTATTGTCAACCGCTTTGGTCCCGGCGACTTCTTTGGGGAGATGGCCTTGCTGGATAACGGCCCGCGCACGGCCTCGGTGATTGCCGTAGAACCGACGCGCTGCCTGGTTCTGGTGCAGTGGGATTTCCTCGCCATGCTCCGCGAGGATCCCGAGATGGCGATCATGGTGCTTCAGGCGCTCGCCCAGCGTTTCCGCCAAATCCTGGATACCATGTAGCGATGGCCGCTGCCCTGAAATACGACATCACCAAAGATGATCTCAGCCGCTTCGCCGGGCGCGGAGCGGCTTTTGTCACCTTTGGGGAGACGATGGTGCGCGACACGCCGGCTGACGGGGAACGCCCGGAGCGCACGCGCCAGGTGCACCTTTCGATGGCCGGCAGCGAGTACACATTGGCGATTGGGCTGGCGCGTCTGGGTATCCCGTCGAGCTACATCACCCGCGTCCCCGATAATCCTTACGGGCGCATGCTGCGTAACATCGCCCGTGAAAACGGCGTCAACACCGCGCATTTCGTCTGGGCGCCGCAGACCGAACCCATCGGGCGCTTCATCTACGAGATCGGGCGCACGCCGCGCCGCGACACCGGCATCTATCAGCGTATGTTCTCTGCCGCTTCCAGGCTCGACGCCGGCATGGTGGATTGGCAGGCCGCGCTCAAGGACTGTCAGCTTTTCCATACATCGGGCATCACTTTTGGACTGGCGGCGCACAGCAAGTACGAGCGCAACTACCTGCTGGCGGCCTTTGAGGAGGCCATGGCCTGTAAACCTGCCGGCTGCCGGGTGGGGATGGATTTTAACTACCGCGCCACGCTCTGGACGCCGGAACAGGCCCGCGCCGTGCTCACGCCGTTGATCACCGAACACGTGGACGTGCTGGTAACCACCATCGAGGACATGGCGCAACTCTACGGAATGGGGTGCGGGCAATACAGCGCCCGCCAGATTGACGACGGCGACATCGGCCCCATCGAAGATGACGACATTCGCGCCTTCGCCGCCGAGGTGTGCGCGCGCTTCAACACCCAAATCGTCGCCATCACCATCCGTTACCCCGACAGCTTCGAGCACCATCGCTGGGAATCGGCGGCGGCGGATGCGGAAGGCAACTTTTTCCGTTCGCCGGCCGTCAAACCCATCACCCTTTGGGACCGGCTTGGCGGCGGCGACACCTGGAACGCAGGTTTCTACTACGGCCTGCTCACCGCCGGTTTCAACGCCGCTGGACTGGAGAAAGGCATTCTCGTCGGCGACGCGGCTACGCGCCTCAAGCAAACGCTGCTCTTCGACTTGCCGATCATAGACAAAGCCGAAATCCAGGCATTGCTGAAGGCCGACATAGCCGGCGGTGGAAAACGCACGGCGCGATAATTAAAATGAGCGTCACGCTTTATCGTTGAAAGGAGGGAATCTATGGATAATATCTCGGCTTATAGAGCAACGCCGGAAAGAGTCCTCTCCCTGTTGAGAAAGTTAACGCCACGCGAGCGTCTGCATGTGATCGCACAGGTATTGCCTGATCTGGAACAGGAGTTTCCCGCGCAACGGCCTGATGGTAACTTTTGGGATGGCGTGTCCCTTGTGGCGTTAGCCGAAAAACAACAAGTACAACCGGTCAGGGATTTTGATACACTATTGGGTGGGTGGCCGACAGAGGAATCTATTGATGACTTCATCACGACATTAAAACAATGGCGTCAGCAGAACCTTGTTGAGGAATCTAATCTATGACCGACTTTGTTGTTGTTGACACAGATGTTGTCTCCTTCCTGCTCAAGGGCGATACGCGCGCCCAAGCCTACCGTTCACATTTACAGGATAAGGTGTTAGCGCTTTCGTTTATGACCGTAGCAGAATTATATCGCTGGGCTTATGAACGACAATGGGGACCAGTGCGTCAGGCATGGTTTAGAAGAACGGCTGCGTGCATACATTATTTTACCTTTTGAACATGACCTGTGTAAATGTTGGGCTGAGATTTGTGTTATCCGGCAACGTCAAGGCAAACCCATTTCAGTACAGGATGCCTGGATCGCAGCTACTGCACTTCATCATCGTTGTCCATTGGTGACGCACAATCGGGATGATTTTGTTGGCATCCCTAATCTGATTGTAATTTCGGAGGCAGTTTGATCTCGAGGAAGCTACAATGAACAAGGCCGACAAGCTCAACCTTATCCGCGAAACGGGTGTGATTGCGATTATGCGGGCGCAGGACGCAACGCAGCTCATCGCGGCGGCGGATGCGATCAAAGCCGGCGGGGTGCGTGTGATTGAGGTGACGATGACGACACCGGGCGCGCTGGGGGTGATTACTGAGGCGACACGCCGTTATGGCGACGCCGTGCTCTTCGGCGCGGGATCGGTGTTGGACGCCGAGACGGCGCGGGCGGCGATCCTCGCGGGCGCGGGGTTCATCGTGGCGCCTACCCTGAACCTTAATGTGATTGCGCTGTGCCATCGCTACAGTATCCCGGTGATCCCCGGCTGTTTCACGCCGACGGAAATGCTCACCGCCTGGGAGGCCGGCGCCGATATGGTCAAGCTCTTCCCGGCGGAGATCGGCGGGCCGGCGCTCGTCAAGGCCATTCGCGCGCCGCTGCCGCAGTTGGAGATTGTGCCTGTGGGCGGCGTGACGTTGGACACGGCCGCCGACTTCATCCGCAGCGGCGCGGCGGCGCTTGGCGTAGGTAGCAGCCTGATCAACCAAAAGTTGCTTGACGCCGGCGACATGGCCGAACTGACCCGCCGGGCCGCGGCGTTTATCGAGGAAGTGAAAAAAGGCCGCGGAAAACCATATTAAGCAGGGAGAAAGCAAGGATGGGATTGGAGGTTCAGGCCGGGCAAAGTTTCCCTCTGGGAGCGACGGTGTATCCACAGGGAGTGAACTTCTCCGTCTTTTCCAAGAACTGCAATGCTGTGGAACTCCTGTTCTTCGATGACGCGGATGCTGCGCGACCTTCGCACGTCATTCCTCTCGATCCCCAAAAAAACCGCACTTTTTATTACTGGCATGCCTTCGTGCGGGGGATTAAACCCGGGCAACTGTACGGCTATCGCGTCCACGGGCCGTTCGCACCGGAACAGGGTTTGCGCTTTGACGGGACCAAAGTGCTCCTTGATCCTTACACCCGCGCCGTTGCCGTCGGCGCCCATTACGACCGCGAGGCCGCCCAACGTCCCGGCGACAACGCCGCGCACGCTATGAAAAGCGTGGTCGTGGACCCGCACGCCTACGATTGGGAGGATGATAGGCCGCCGGATCATCCGTATGCCGGCACCATCATCTACGAGATGCATGTGGGCGGATTGACCAAACATCCCAGTTCGGGCGTCGCGGCGCACAAGCGCGGCACGTATGCCGGCGTGATCGAGAAAATCCCCTATCTCCAGTCACTCGGCGTCACCGCTGTGGAGCTGCTGCCGGTGCAACAGTTCGATCCCCAGGACGCTCCCAAGGGGCTTTCCAACTATTGGGGCTACAGCCCGGTGGCCTTCTTCGCGCCGCATCAGGGCTATTGCGGATGCAGCGACCCGCTGGGCCCCGTGCAGGCATTCCGCGATATGGTCAAGGCGTTGCACCGCGCCAACATCGAGGTCATCCTGGACGTGGTTTTCAATCACACGGCCGAGAAGGATCACAGCGGGCCGACGCTATCGTTCCGGGGATTGGAAAACCGCGCCTACTACATGCTCCAGGAGAATCAGGCCCGCTATGCCGATTACAGCGGCGTCGGCAATACTCTGAACGCCAACAATTCGATTGTGCGCCGCATGATTCTGGATTGCCTGCGCTACTGGGTTTCCGAGATGCATGTGGACGGCTTCCGCTTTGATTTGGCCTCGGTGATGTCGCGCGACAAGTATGGCCGTTTACTCGAAGACCCCCCGATCCTGTGGGAGATCGAGTCCGACCCGGTGCTGGCGGCGACGAAGATCATCGCCGAGGCCTGGGATGCGGCGGGATTGTATCAGGTAGGCTCGTTCATCGGCCACCGCTGGGCCGAGTGGAACGGCCAGTTCCGCGATGATGTGCGCCGTTTCGTCAGGGGCGACGAAGGGACGGTACCGCGCTTAGCCGCGCGCATCACCGGTAGCCGGGACCTTTATCCCCAGGAAGGCCGTGAGCCGAACCGCAGCATCAATTTCGTCACCTGCCACGATGGTTTCACGCTCAACGATTTAGTCTCTTACAATCAGAAACACAACGCGGCGAACCTCGAAGCCAACCGCGACGGCCTGGACGCCAACTACAGTTGGAACTGTGGCGTTGAGGGACCGACGCTCGATCCGGCCATCGAGGCGTTGCGCGTGCGGCAGATCAA
Source organism: Chloroflexota bacterium (assembly GCA_019873645.1). Lineage (GTDB taxonomy): Bacteria > Chloroflexota > Anaerolineae > B4-G1 > SLSP01 > DSWT01. The sequence goes on from JAIOAX010000006.1 coordinate 13,508, forward strand.
AAACTTCATCACGATTCTGTTTTTTTCGCAGGGTACGCCGATGTGGTTGATGGGCGACGAGGTGCGGCGGACGCAGTGCGGCAACAATAATGCCTACGCCCAGGATAATGAGATCAGTTGGTTTGACTGGCGCAACCTCGACCGGCACGCCGATGTGCTGCGCTTTGTGAGACAGGTGATCGCCTATACCCAGACGTTGCGTTTGCTCCACGAGGAACGGTTCCTCGTCGAGAAAGCCGCTGTCGAGAACGCCGACAGCGATGTGCCGACTATTACCTGGCACGGCGTGCGGTTGCACGCCCCGGACTGGGCGCATTACTCGCACAGTCTGGCCTTCGAGTTGTATCACCCCGACGTGCACGAACACTTGCATGTGATCCTCAATGCTTACCGGGAGCCGCTGACTTTCATGTTGCCCGCGCCGCGCGCAGGCGGCTGCTGGCGGCGTATTATTGATACGGCGTTGCCTTCCCCCGATGATTTCTGTATGCCGGAGGTCGCGCCGCCGGTCACGACGGACGAATACTGCGTCGCCCCGCGTTCGGCGGTGGTGCTGGCGAACATGGGGACCGGGACGCATTTCAACTTGGGGACCGCTCTCGCCGTGGCCGGTCTCTGATCGCGCCACTGAAGATCAAGCGTTGCGCAGGCACGGTCTGGAGACCGGCCTGCGCAGCGCCTGGCTGCTGTAGCTAATAAATCGCCCCCGTTCTGAAATGCACCCGGGCAGCGAGGTGCATTTCAACTTGGGGGAAAAAGTCAAATAAACTTCTGAAATAATGCACTTGGATTGGTTGTAGATCTCCTTCGGAACCCACAATGAAGCTAAGGGCTAAACATTGCACTTTTGCGCCCTCACCCCTGGCCCCGCCCCCTTTGGGGCGAGGAGGTAAATAGGGGGGATTTGGGGCGGCGAAGCCGCCCCAAATCCCCATTTGAGAAATCCCCCCGCTCTCCCCGCGTGCGGGGAGAGCGGGGGCAGGGGGTGAGAGGGGAAAACTTAAAAAAACCTGCCCCCGAACGCCAATAATTTTTGACATATTCTCAAAGCCGGGCTATACTTGTAAGTGAATCATCGAAATGTAGGGCATGAGGAAACAGAAAAGATGACGACCCGACAGATAGTCCTTGAGGTTCCAGAAAAGGTGCTGTTAGCCGAAAAGACGGATGCAATCACCTTTTAGTGGCTACCGGGATGTGGGTGTCATCTGATGTGCGGCGACGGGTGCTGATATTGGCGGGTGAGAGAAAGAGCTAACGTCACCGCGTTCGTTTTCCAGGCGGGACATGACCAATCAAATTGCTGACCTTGAACTGCGCATTTTCCCCCGACAGGCGGAGGGTTATCCGGTTGAAATCACCCTTGATCGCCATCAGGTCTTCCCGCGTGGCTATCTCCCGGCCGATGTGACGGACTGGACCCCCGGCGGCGACCTGCAAACCGCCGGGCAGGCATTCCGCGATAAACTGCTGAGCGACCCGGTCGTGCGCGACGCCTGGTGCGAAGCCCGTGGACAGGCCCCGCAGCGCCGCATCCGCCTGTGGATTGACGCCGAAGCCCCCGAACTGCATGCCTTGCCGTGGGAACTCTTGCAGGACGAAGGCGTTATGCTCTCGGCCAACGCCGCCACCCCTTTTGCGCGTTTCCTGCCGGTCAAGCTGCCCTGGCGCGGCGCCGTCGAAGGAAACGTGATCCGCGTGCTGGCAGCCATCTCCGATCCAACGGACATTGCGACAGCCCATGGCCTGCCGTCCCTTGATGTGGCACAGGAACGCGCCGCGCTGGAAGGCGTAACCCAAGAAGTGCAGGCCAATTACACGCTGGACGTCACCTTTCTCGATCCTCCGATCACATTAGAACGCCTGGAAGCGGCGCTGCGCGAGGGCTACCATGTCCTGCATTTCATCGGCCACGGCGCTTACAACGCCCGGCGCCGCCAGGCCGCGCTCTACCTGCAAGACGACGCCGGCGCTACCCACATCGTGACCGACGACGCGCTGGTCACCATGCTCGCGCGGCAGGATGTGCGCCCGCAGTTGGTCTTTCTGGCGGCATGCCAGAGTGCGACACGCGCCACCGCTGATGCCTTCCTCGGCTTGGGTCCGAAGCTCATCGGCGTGGGCGTGCCGGCGGTCGTTGCAATGCAGGATTTTGTCACCTTTGAATCGGCGCGCAAGCTCAATACCGAATTCTACCGGCAGTTGCTCAAGCACGGACAGGTGGACCGCGCCATCAACGCCGCGCGCAGCACGCTGCTCACTGCCGGGCGTCCCGATGCCGCTGTCCCCGTGCTGCTCACACGCCTGGAATCCTGCCAGCTTTGGAGCGGCGAGGCTGATGTGCGCGGCGAAATGCTCGGCGACCGCAACCCGCGCGTCTTCTGGAGCGGCCTGATCAAGTACATCCAGATGGGGAAGTGCACGCCCATCATCGGGCCGCGCGCGCGTTGCCAGTGGCTGCCCGATCCCGCCGACATCGCGCAAGCCTGGGCCGATGAACACGGCTATCCCTTTTCGGATAGGGCCAATCCCAACAGCCTGGCCCAGTATCTGGCGGTCAGCCAGGGTGAAGACTTCCCGCGTTACGCACTGCTGGAAGTCCTCGAAAAGGCGTTTGCGAGCAAAGTCCCGGCGCCGTTGCGTGAGGGCCTCCGCTATGCGGGGGTGACGGGCCTGGTGAATGCTATCGGTTGGCAGACGCTGACGGCAGATAGACCCAACGACGTGCACAAAGTCCTGGCAAGCTTGAATTTGCCTCTCTATTTGACGACGAATGTGGACAACTTTATGACCGCTGCGCTCGCTGCGCAGGGCAAACAGCCAGTGCGCGAAATTTGCCGCTGGAATGATGACCTGGCAGGCTTGCCCTCCATCTTTGATGCAGACCCCAATTACGTCCCGACACCGGAGCGTCCTTTGGTGTATCATCTTTTTGGGAACGAGGAAGAACCGGCCTCTATCGTCCTGAGCGAAGACGCCCACATTGCGTTCATGATCAACATCGCCGCCAACATGCAGCGCATCCATCCCTGCATCTGGGCGGCGCTGGCGAACAGTTCCTTGATGTTCCTGGGTTACCGGCTGAATGATTGGGGCTTCCGGGTGCTGATGCGCGGGATGATTGCGCCGTTGCAACAACGCCGTAAATTCAAGCATGTCGGCGTACAGCTTGAGCCGGAGGACGTGCACGCCGAGAATTTGCCTTCCGTACACGACTTTATGCGGGATTATTTCCAGGCCAATGAGGTGAATGTGTACGCCGGGACGGTGTTGCAATTCATAGCCGAACTGCGGGAATATTGGGAGGCGGCAAAACGATGAAGAACAACCCCTACGTCGGCCCGCGTCCCTACGAACGCGACGATGCGCCCAAATTCTACGGGCGCAACCGTGAGGCGCGGGACTTGCTGGCTTTGTTGCTCGCCGAACGCGTGGTGTTGTTTTACGCCAAGTCCGGCGCGGGGAAAACCTCGCTGTTGAACGCCCAGGTTATCCCGGCGCTGGAGAAAGAAGGGTTCCACGTCTTACCGGTAGCGCGCGTGAGCAGCGATCTGCCGCCCGGCGTGACCTATGCCGATGTGGGCAACATCTTCGTGGGCAGCGTCTTGATGTCGCTGGCGGGCGCGGACATACCGTCGGAACGCTGGCGCGACCATACGTTGGCCTCGTTCTTGCAGGAGTTTTGTCAGCGCCCTGACGACGAAGGCGAGGGCGATATGCCCTTCCTGCTCATTGTGGATCAGTTTGAAGAGCTGTTCACCGCCCACCGCGACCACTGGCAGGATGCCGAGGGCTTCTTTATCCAGGTGCGTGACGCGCTGGAGATGCTCCCCAACATGGGCGTCCTCTTTGCGATGCGCGAGGATTATGTGGCCGAACTCGACCCTTATGAGGCGCTGGTGCCCAAACGCCTGCGGGCGCGTTTCCGCATGGAATTGCTTGGCCCGGAAGGCGCGCTGGAAGCGATCATCCGGCCGGCGCTGACCCGGGGGATTCGCTTTGAAGAAGGCGTGGCCGAACGGTTGGTGGATGACCTGCGCCGTATCCGCGTGCACTCGCGCAGTTACGCCGGCAAACGCGAAGAAACCAGTGTTGGTCCGTTCATCGAACCGGTGCAATTACAGGTGGTGTGCAGTCGCCTGTGGGAGAATCTGCCGGAACAGGAAGACCACCTTATCCAGTGGCAGGAAGTCGAGCAATACGGGCGCGTGGATCAGGCGTTGACCGACTTTTACAACGATGCCCTGGAGGCGGCCCAAAAACAAACCGGCGTCGGCGAAAAGCCACTGCGTCGCTGGTTTGGCGAGGAACTGATTACGCCGATGCGCACGCGCGGTCTGGTGTTGCGTGGCCCGGAGAAGACCGGCTCCTTGCCCAACGCCGCCGTGGACGTATTGAGCCGCTGCTACATCATCCGCTCTGAAGTGCGCGCCGGCGCACGCTGGTATGAACTGGCTCATGACCGCCTCATCTCGCCCATCCTCAACTCCAATCGCGGTTGGGAGGCGCAGCGCCAGACGCCGCTGCGCACGACCGCCCAAAGCTGGCAGAAGACGAAAGAAACCAGCCTCCTCTATCGCGGGCCGGCCCTGGATGAGGCGCTGCGTTGGGCGCAAACCCACCCCGACGACGTGGAACCCTACGAGCAGGCCTTTCTCGAAGCCAGCCGCCTGGCGCAGCAGACGGCGCGGCGACGGCGCAACCTGCAACTCACCGTTGTGATTTTGGGCTTTTTAATCTCGCTCGAGATCTCTTTTCTGGCATGGAGCGCCGAACGCAGCCGCCTGGTGGCCCGTTCCCGCGAAGCGGCTGCAGACGCGCTGTACTATTACCAGGCGAAGGATCAAATCAACAGCATTCTTGCAGCGCGCCAGGGTATCTTGCTCGGCGCGCCTGCCTACCGCGACGCCGAGACCCCCTTATGGCGTCCGCTCGTGGGCCATGTGGATACCACACGGGCGCAAATCGCCCTGCGCCAGGCATTGGTGGATTTCTATCCCTCGCAGGTGATTACCAATCTGCCGGATAACCCTTATGGCGTGGCGTATAGTGCGGATGGACAGCGGCTCTACGTAGCCTTACCCACGGGGGCGGTGGATGTTTACGCGCTGGTTGAATCTTCTACACCTCATTTGCTTGATCAGACCGTTGAACTGCGGCGGCAAAAACGCTACGCAACGACCGGCGCTAACTGGTCCCTGGCGCTCAGCCCCAACGGGCGATGGTTGGCTGTGGGCGGCGATAGCACGCAGACGCGCGATGGCGTTGTGGGATTACTCGACCTGGAACGCGAGGTCTGGATGCCCTGGTTGACCGTGCCGACGTCCGATGAAATTCACGATGATGTTTACAGCGTGGCTTTCAGTCCCGATGGCTATTACCTGGCGGCCGGCGGCGATCTCGACTCCAAATGGCGCGATTACGCTGGCGGCATGGAAGATGGCATCGTGCGCCTGTGGGCGTTGACGCCTCAAGGCGACGCGTTGCAAGCCACGGCAGTTTTGACCTTGACGGAGCCGACCGCACGGGTCAACAGTGTGGCCTTCAGCCCGATGACGCCGCCGAGCGTTGCGCGGGCGGTGTACGAGCCGTACACGCTTGCGGCGGCCTGCAACGATAACAACGTCTACCTCTGGCAGATTACGCCGGTGGCTCCCGACCGTCTGGACGCCGTACTGGCGTTGACGCTGACCGCGCACACCGGGCCGGTCAAAGCCGTGGCCTACAGCCCGGCCGAGCCGCTGCTGGCGACCGCTTCGGCCGACAAGACCATTCGTATCTGGGACAGAAACACCGGCGCGGCATTGCTCACCTTGACCGGTCACACCGCCGACGTGACGAGCCTTGCGTTCAGCGCCGACGGCCGCTATCTCATCTCCGGTTCCCGCGACCTGACGGTGCGCCTGTGGGATGTGATGGCGCGCAATCCCAATGCGTTGATCGTGCTTATGTCCGGCCCTAAGAACCTGGTGCTTTCGGTCACCATTAGCCCGGACGACCGCTTCCTGGTTGCCGGGACGGGGGATAAAGCGTTGCGCGTGTGGAACCGCGATTTTGTCGTCCGGCAGGGGCTTTCCACACTCAGCGGCCATCCCTCGCGCGTGCGGGGCATGGCCTACAGCCCCGACGGCCTGCATCTGGCCTCTGCCGATGACGGGGGCCGGGTGCGCATCTGGGACGTGAATACCGGTGAAACGGTGCGCCAACTGCCGCCGGTCGGCGGAACGGTGTGGAACCTCGCCTATAGCCCAGACGGTGCATATCTGGTAACGTGTGCAGCCGACAACAACGCCTACATTTGGAATCAGACCTCTACCCAACCGGTTGCCGTCCTCGCCGGGCACACTTCAGATGTGGAAGATGCCGAATTTAGCGGCGACGGACGCTATCTGGTCACCGGCGGCGACGACCACAAGGGCATTCTCTGGGATACGGCGACATGGAGTGCTGCAGCCGAATTGAAGATTCCGGGGATTCGCTATCCGGGGCAGATTTGGAACGTGGCCTACAGCCCCGACGGACGCTGGATTGCGACCGGCTACACCGGCGGCAAAATCACGCTCTGGCAGGTAGACGCCTCCGCAGTCGCCACGCCGGTGCGAGTGACGCCGGTTGTCACCTTCACCGAACACACGGCGCACATTATGGGATTGGCGTTCAGTCCCGATAGCCGTTACCTGGCTTCGGCGTCCTGGGACGGTACGACCCGCATCTGGAGCACCGAGACGTTGACGACAGTTTTGAAGACACCCTTGCATCATCCGAACGACGTTTTTGTCTACAGCGTCGCCTTCAGCCCGGCGGATGACAGTGGCCGGTACCGGTATCTGGCAACCGGCGCGCGGGACGGCCACGTGCGGCTCTGGCAACTCGATGACTTTCCCCAAAAACCACCGGAATTGATCGCCGATCTGGGTGGACACACCGATCTGGTATGGAGCGTCTCGTTCAGCCCCGATGGACGCTACCTGGCGAGCAGCTCCTGGGATTACACCATTCGGCGTTACCTGGTGCCTTTTGAGGACGTATGGGCTTTGTCAGAAGTTTACATAGCCGGCATGCCGGAGGCACAAACCAATGTGGAGGAAACCCCATGACCGAAACCCCCCTGTATTTCAACGGCATTAAGCCCGATGGCAGTTACGCGCTGCCGCCACAGACACCCAAAGCGCTGGCCGAGCACATCCTGGAAGGGCGTGAACAGGCGCAAAAACTTGCTGAACAGCTTGAGCGTGCCATGAAAAGCACCGATAAGCTGGTCGGCCTGGTGAAATTCCTCGTCGAACGCAGCCTGGCATGGCTCGACGGCGCAGAGGTCTCCCGCGAGGCGTGGTTCACCGCACTGGCGCGCCATCTGCTGACGATGCTGCTAGGGGACGAGGCCGCCGGTGTAGGCCAGGTACAGGAGCTGGCGCGCAAGTTGCAGGAGGACCCTGCCCGGAAAATAGAGATGCTCGTCAGGGTCTTCCTCAAGCCGACATCCACACCCCAGGAACTCAAGGATTTGCTCCTGCCGCAGAAGCCGGAGGAGGCCGGGAATTATCAGGAGAACCTGTGGCAGTTGATTCAACATGACGGCCTGGCGATTGGCCGGGAGCTGCTCGGGGCAGAGAAAGCCGCCGAACTGGAAAGGATGCCTGCCGCGCGCGCTGTGTGGCTGGCGCGGCTGTGTCAGCAGCTCCGTGAACTGCCGATTGAATCCCTGCGCGTGTTGAGCAACAGCAACACCATCATCACCGACTCGCTGGGGCCGTTGGTCACGAAATTGCAGGCATCGCCCGATGCCGGCAGTCCCTGGCTCACCCAACTGCTGCGTGACCTTAACCCCACGCCGCGCATGTGGAAGTCCTTCTCCTGGTTCGGCCTGATTGAAATCCTGGAGCGCGACCTGACGCCTATCGTCCAGGTTGAGGCTACGCAACCGGTGTCCTGGGGCCCGCTGCTGGATGCCTTGAATGCCTGGCTGAACAGCGTGCTCGGCCCGACCAAGCGCGCCGGTCTGGTCCCCTGGGCCGATCCGTTAAAACTCGAAGAGGCCGGCTGGGGCGTCATCTTTCCGGCGGCGATGCCGTCAAACCGCCTGGCGGCCATCCAGCAAGCGCTTGAGCCGCTGTTGAAATGGCGCAAGAAGCAGGCCGGCGATCTGTATCGGGTCTTCGACGGCAAAGAGGGTTACATAGCCGGCGAAGATGCCCGCGCCTTCCTGCGGCGTTTCCATGCCGATCCGTCCCATCCAGCCAACCCCAAAGAAACCGGCGTGCCCTACTATCTGCTGCTCGTCGGCAGCCCGGAAGAGATTCCCTTTGAATTTCAGTACGGTCTGGATGTGCAATATGCCGTCGGACGCATTGACTTCGAGACGCCGCCCGACTATGCGGCCTACGCGCGCAGCGTTGTCGCGGCGGAGCAAGAGGCGTTTCGTCTTGCGCCGGAGGCACTCTTCTTTCCAGTGACGAATCCTGGAGACGAAGCGACGGCACTCAGCGCCGAACATCTCATCAAGCCCGTGGCCGAGCGTGTGGAGAAACGTCTCGCCGTGGCGCGCGCGGCCGATCAAAGCAAACTGCCCGCCTGGAATATCCGCGTTATCCCGCCGGAAGAGACGCAGCGCGCCAGGCTCCTGGAGCTGTTGCAGCGCGACAAGGCTCCGGCGCTCCTTTTTACCGCCAGTCACGGGATGCAGTTTGACGCCGACAATCTGGACGAACAACGCAAGTACCAGGGCGCGCTTGTCTGCGCCGATTGGCGCGGCCCCGGACAGCCTGTGTCGCCGGATTGTTATCTATCGGGCGAAGCACTGGCGGCGCAGAACGATGTGAATCTGCTGGGGACCATCGCTTTCCTGTTTGCCTGTTACGGCGCGGGAACTCCCCGGCTGGATGACTATTACCGTCAGGCGTTTATGGATAAGGGCGAAGTCATCGCCGAGCGCCCGTTCATCGCGGCGTTGCCCAAGGCGATGTTGAGCCTGGCGCGGGGCGGCGCGCTGGCGGTTGTCGGGCACATCGAGCGGGTGTGGAGCCTTTCGTACCTGGGGCCGGAGGAGCGTCGCGGCCTGGGAAAAGCGCGCCGCGACGAGCACCTGGCCGTCTTCGAGAGCGCCGTAGATCGCCTGTTACACGGTTACCCGGTCGGCGCAGCGATGGACTACTTCGGTTCACGTTACGCCGCGCTTTCCACCGAGTTGACGGCGGCGTTCGATGCCTTCAACGGCCCGGACGAATATCAGTTAGCCGAGCTATGGACGGCTAACCATGACGCGCGCGGCTACATCATCCTCGGCGACCCGGCGGTGCGGCTCAAGGTAGCTCCCACTCCTGCCGCAGCCACGCCGCGCCAGGATTTAAGGTTGTCAACGGATTGAACAGATTTTAACGGATTTTTAGCTCGCGTACTTCCCAACGTTCAAACGTTTTTACGTTCTAACGTTCTAACGCTTTTCCAGGGAGGAGTGATGACCGCAACCGAAGAGAAACTACCGGCCGATTTGCTCAAAGAGATTTACGTCAACGGTATTGATGGGACAACCGGCGACTATAGCCTGCCGCCGTTACCCAATGCGGCGTGGGCGGCTGTCATCAAGGGCACGGCCCCGCCGGAGAATCTGACCGACTTGAAGCTCAAGCAGGGCCCGGCCCGCGCTTATCCACTGCCCCCTGAAGTGCAAGACAGCAAAGACCTGTCCAAAACCGGTTGGGCCGTGGTTTTCCCTGCCGAAATGGAGGAAAAACGCCGTGAAGCCATCAAGGAGGCGTTGAGTCCGCTACTTCAACGACGCCAGGAGCAGGCCGGTGACCTCTACAAGGTCTTCGAGGGGGAATCCGGTTATCGCATGCAGGGCGAAAAAGGCCGCCCTGAAAGCATCCGCGAATTCTACAAACGCCAGACGCCGGAAATCCGCCCCGGTATGAGCGTAGCGCATTTGCGTCAGATGCCGTTCTATGTGTTGCTTGTGGGCAGCCCGGAGGAGATCCCCTTCGAGTTCCAGTATCAGCTTGATGTGATGCGCGGCGTGGGGCGGCTCGATTTCGGCAACGACCTGGAGGCGTATGCTCGCTATGCGCAGAACGTGCTTGCGGCGGAAACGGGCGCGGTGCAGTTGCCGCGTCAGGCAGCTTTCTTCAGCGTCAGGAATCCCGGCGATGACGCCACATTGATCAGCGACCGCTATCTGGTGCGGCCGTTGTTCCAGCAGCTCCAGCAACCCGACCCTGCGGCGCCGCTGCGATTTGATTGGCGTTTCACCCTCGCTGCGTCGGGTGTCCGGACGGAGCTGGAGCGGCTGTTGAGCGGCGGGGAGCGAACACCGGCGCTGCTCTTCACGGCCAGCCACGGTATGGTTTTCCCGCTGGGTGAAGGGCAGCGGCAGTTGCGCGAGCAGGGCGCGTTGCTGTGTGAGCCGTGGGCCAGGGGGATGCCGTTGCGCCGCGCCGACTACTTTGCAGCGGAAGACCTGGGTAACGTGAACCTGCTGGGGCTGGTGGCTTGTTTCTTCGCTTGTTTTGGCGCGGGAACGCCCAAATTCGATTATTTCGACCATCCTCTCTCGCGGACCCGCAACCAGATCGCGCCTTACGGCTTCACCGGCGCGTTGCCCAAACAGATGCTGCGTCAAGGGGCGTTAGCGGTGTTGGGACACGTGGATCGCGCGTGGGGTCATTCATTTATCTCGGCGGGCAACAATGTCGCTATCGAAGCTTTTGTGACGGCGCTGCGGCATCTGCTCAACGGCGATCCGGTGGGCTTCGCTACCGATCCCGGCTTCAACCTGAAGTATGCGGACCTGGCCGTCGTTTTGAGCGAAGACTTGAAAGAGCTGCAACGGGATCCGACGTATCTGGATGACCAGGAATTGGTGCAGTTGTGGACGGCGAACAACGACGCGCGCAGCTATGTGGTCCTCGGCGATCCGGCCGTGCGCATCCCCTTCGCTCAGACCGACAGTGCCGTTGCGGCGCGCGCGGCCGAGCCCGTGACGCTGCCCCCCGTCATCATCGAGCGGCTGACCACACTGCAAGCCGCTCTCGGCCCGGAGCCGGGCGCAGTTTACACTGCCCAGGCAACAGGTGCGCCGGGTGGCGATATCAGAGTGGACGAGGCGCACAAAGGACTGGTGAATCAAGACTTCGCCATTCAAGCCAACGAGATTACTGAATCGCTAAAACGGTTTGCCAGCCGCATTGCTACGGCAATTGAGCAAATTACCGAGGATATTCTGACGTTGGAGGTGCGCACGTATGCCCGCGACGATTTGAAGGGCATTGCTCTGAACAATCCCGAAGCCGGCGCCGAGTTGCGCGCCGTGACATTCGTGGACTTCGACGGCGATGTGCGCAACTACGTCCCCACGACGACCGCAGGGGTGGATGAAGACCTGTGGCAGATTCACCGCGAAATGGTGCGCGAGGCGCAGCTCAACCGCACGCAGTTCGTCGCCGCGCTGGCGAAGATGGCCGGTGAGCTATTGGATACGCTGAAACTCAAGTAGTCTAGCCCCGTGTAGGCCGGTTGGGCTCATTGTTGTTCGGAAGGGAAATGGCCGATTATCAGTTCACCTTTTCCGGTTTGACCGTCACCGAGGTCCCCGATCCCTTCGGGGTATGGGAAGCGCCGTCGGAGGCCAGAGTGCCCGCCGCGCCGGGGTTGACATGGCGTGCGGAATTGCCGGATGCGGCTACCGGTCTGGAGGCGGTTTACGGACGCCTGGCGACCCTGGAGCGCGGGGAAGTGTATCTGGCGCAGGCCGAAGCCGAGTTGCGCGCGGCATTGGAAACCATTGCTCCGGCCGCGCCCGGGGCGGCGGCATACTCGTTTTCCATCCCGCCGGAAGAGCATTTCCATCCGCAAAAGCAGGCTTTGCGTGACACCTTGAGCGGATTCGCCGCGTTGGAAGCGCCGCAGATGACCAGCGCGATGGCCTTCGGCTTGGCGGATGTGTTTGCCGGGGAGCAAGAGCGGCAGGGCTTCCAGGACGCCTATCGCCGCTGGCTGGCCTTTGTGGAACAGGTGCAGCAATTGACCTCGTTTTCCTCGACGACCGAGACGCTCATTGCCGGGGAGCGTATCGGATTGACGCGCGTGAGTTGGGACGGCGACTTTGAGACGTTTTGGGTTCCGGGCCTGCCGGCGCTCTCGCGGGAAACCCATCGCCAGAATGTGAATCTGGTCCTGGCTTCGCGGATGGCGCTGCTGCGCCTGATTTCGGTTGTGGCTATCGGCGCCGGCGGCCTAATCGCCAAAGCCATCGCCCTGCCGCCCGGCGGACAAGTCTTGCTCATCCCGGCCGCCGTGCGCTTCATCTCCGACGTAATGGCCGAGCTGCGTGCTATGGCGTAGGGAGCAGGGATTAGGGAGCAGGGAGTAGGGGATTCGTAATTCGCAATTCACTGATTCTTTCATTCCCATTCACAGGAGGTATTCGCAATGCCAGACACAAATGTTCCTGCAGAAAAACAACAGAAGGACCTGAAGGCTTCGGTGCAGAGATTCGCCAGCGACCTGGCGGAAAAGGTGGAGAGGTTCGTCACCGACATTTCTGAACTTGAGGTGCGCACTTATACCATCACCGAAGGAAAATTTGCTACCGTGCTTGACGATCCCAACAAGAAGAATGATAAAGTGCTATCGGGCGAGGGGGTGCAATTGCGCGCCTACACGCGGATCGCCTTCGACAGCGATACCATTGTCTGCCTGCCGGTCAACGACAGCGGGCAGATTGATGGGGCCGTGTGGGATATGCACCAGGCGGCGGTGAATCAGGCGTTGCAGAACCGCGCGACGATGTTGCGCGCTATAGGCGACGCGGCAGCCTCGGCGCTCGACGCCCTCAAGAAGAGCCGGTGATCCCGCCATGCGCAGCCAAAACCTGCCACAAGCGGTGACGAAACTTGTGCAGCAGCTACGGGCGCGCGTGCAGCCTCTGCTCGATGAGGTGACGGCGCTGGAGGTGAGCACCTATGGCGTGGACGCGCCACAGATGGCGAGCGTGGTTGCGTCTAAAGATGGGACGGCGCTTGCGTCTGCGGCGCGGCAAGGATACACACGGGTCACCTTTCAATGCGACCTGCATGGCTGCACAGAGATCGGGCGTGAGGAGACCGTAGCAGCGCCGGTGCGTCCCATCCATAACGTGGCGGTGGAGCAGGCGCTCGTCGGACGCGGTAGCCTGTTCACCGCCATCCGCGAGACGTTTTCGGGCCTGATCTGAAGAGTCTCCTCCATAGCCAGATATGCAAGTCTTTATCATCGGCGGACCGGGCAACATCTCGCGCGGGACGGTGGATTACCTCCTGGAACGCGGCTACGACGTGGCCGTTTACACGCGCAACGCAGCAGCAAAACGGGTAGCCTACCCCGACCTCAGGTTCTATGAGGGCGACCGGCAAGACGCGGAAACGCTCCGGCGCGCGTTTGAGGATTTCGGCGCCGATCTGGTGATAGACACCATCTGCTTTGAGCCGGAGGAGGCGCAGACGCTCTACCGGATTGTGCGCGGTTGCATCCGCCATCTGGTGTTCATCAGCACGGTGGATACCTATGGCTATCCGCTTTCACGGCTGCCGTTTCGCGAGCACGACGCGGTCAGGCCGGCCAGAGGGGCGTATGCCCAGAAAAAGCGCATCATCGAGCTGTTTTACCTGGACAAATGGCACAAGGAAGGCTTTCCGGCGACCATTGGGCGGCCTTCGCTCTCCATTGGCCCCAACTTTTGCCCGATGCTGTTTTGGGATTGGGGTTTCAGGACGGTGCCCAAAATCAAGGCTAACCAGCCCATCCTTGTCCCCGGCGATGGCAACGGACTGATGCACGTGGGTTGGGGTTACGATGTCGGCCGGATGATCGGGCGGATCATCGGCGATGCTAAATCGCCCGGCAAGGGTTACACTTTGAGCGCCCCCGATTGCCTGACCCGTGACGAGTATATCTCGCTTTTCACGGATTGTTTGGGTACCAACCCTGAACGGGTGTATATCCCCCCGGAATATATCGAGCGCTACCCCGGTGTGCAGGAAACCGGCATCATTTACCACCTGTACCGGGTCAATATGGCCTTCTCGTTGGAGAACTTCCAACATGATTTCCCCGATTACCAATGGCTGCCACTGCGTCAAGGCGTCGAGGAGTTTATCCGGGCCGGTGAAAGCGCGGGGCGGTTTCAAGACCCCCAGGTGGAAATCCTCGAAGATCGCCTCATCCGCGATTGGAAGCTGCGCCTGGCCGGATGGTGACGTCTTTCTTGCAGGGAGCGTGGTATGCGGTTCAAGATAGATACATTTATCGGCGCAGTGCTACTGCTCATCCTGGTAGCGGGATGCGCCGCGTCTGAACGGCCGACCTTTACGCCCACGCTTGCCCCGCCGACTGATACTCCATCGCCCACCGCCACGCCGACGTGCACGCCTGCCCCGACCGTCACACCCACTCCCGCAGTAGCCCAGGTCACGATCAATCCGTCCGTTTCCTATCAGGTGATGGATGGCTTTGGCGCAAACTGCTGGACGTTTCCTTATGCCAACGACCTGGGGTGGAACTGGGAGGCGGTCAAATTTGTCTTTGATGAACTGGACATCGCCTATATTCGTCTGGCGCCGTGGCTGGGCTGGTGGGAAACGGCTAACGACAATGATGATCCATTCACGATCAACTGGGATGGTTTCAGCACCGTCTATGATATCATCGGTCAGCACGATGTCCCTTTCGCCCAATATCTCCATCAACGCGGTATTGAGCTGGCCGTGGGCGTGTGGGATTTCGGCGGGGTGGCTCAGTATTGTGAAGACAAGTCGCAATGCCCCGATTGGCTGGCCGGTGGCAAGCCCCGCACCATCCCGCCGGAGATGTACCCCGAAATGGGCGAGTCCATCGCCGCTTACATCCTGAACATGCAGAAAAACGGCGTACCGATTCCGGTTGCCGAGGTGCAAAACGAGCCGGACATCGAGGCCGGCATTAAATATCCAGACCCGGAGGCATTGCGCGATGCCGGCAAGGTGTTGCTGCGCATGCTGGATTACTATGGCTTGGAGCAAGTGACGTTACACGCGCCTAACCTGCACGCGCCGACCGACAATGTGCGCTGGATCGAAACCTGGCTGGCCGACGAAACCTTGCGCCAACGCACCGTTGCCGTCTCGTATCATACCTGGTGGTCGGAGTCTCAAAGGGACTATGAGGCAATCTGGCAGGCGGCGCAGAAATACGCCAAACCGGTGTGGGCCACCGAAGCCGGTTATTCCGGCAATGCCACCAGCATTGACCCACAAAACTGGCTGACCGCCTTTGGCTTTGCCGAAAGCTACTATCGCGCCATCGCCTGGAGCCACGCCAGCCGCGTCTATCACTGGGCGCTACTCGGCTTCGACGGCGCAGTGGGCAAGCAGGGCGAACGCTACCCAATGTTTTACGCCCTCAAGCATTTTGCCAACGCTATTCCCCCAAAGGCCGTGTTACTGGATAGTCGCTCGAATGACCGCCGGCTGAGCACGCTGGCTTTTGCGCTGCCCCATGGCGGCTATACGCTGATCCTGCTGAACGCCAACCGCACGCCGCGGGCGGTGTCCATCTCGGGACTGGAAGCAACATTGCAGACGATCCTCACGTCGAGTGAGGGGGCTTACGAAGTTCAGCTCACGCCCGCTGCCGATGGAACGCTCATCTTGCCGCCGTTGAGCATCACCAGTATTCGGATGGAACATTGACATTTTGGTCACTGTGCATTTCCCTTCTGGATAAGGCTGTTCCAGGTAGCATAGATATCCTCGGCGGTTTTATCGCTTTCCAACAGCCACCCCAACGCCGCTCCACACTGACGACAAAACGTTTCACTGTCATTCGTTACAATGGTTTCCAGGGGTGTCCAGCGCAATACGGGGTCTTGTAATGCCAAAACTAAAATGGATCGTGCTTGATGGCGTTCAGGTTATTGATGTGCACCGAGATCGGATTTTCGGAAAAGACGACGTAACGGTTGCGCAAGCGGAATCCGGCCGTTTTCAGGGCCAGGGTCAGTTCGGCCCAGGCTTGAGGGTCCCAGTGGTGAAAGGTGAAAACCATGCGGCCGGTTTCCGGCTTCAAAACGCGCGCACACTCTTGAAAGATAGCCGACATGGTGCGCATAAAATTAGCGTCATCGGCGGCATTGGAAAATGCGACTGCGCTCTGTTGAGTGTTGTATGTCCAGTCCATGACGCCAGGCAGCAATCGCGCTAACCACACACGAAAGAAAGCCGCCAGATCGCTATACTGCACACTGTCATAATAAGGTGGATCGGTGACGATGAAATCCACACTATGATCGTTCAACGGCAATGCTCGTGCGTCGCGGTGAAGCAACCAGAATGTCTGCGGGTGCTTTGTCAGTTCGGTTGGCTCAAAAACTTCGACGCCGCCATCCCATTCCCCATAAATCTTGACCGGCTGTGATTGTCCGTCCGCAGTGATGCGGCGCTCAATCGGCGCCACAGCCCAGGTTCGTCCACGTACCAGGCGATCATTGAACAAACGGCGCAGGTTGCCTGAACATGGCTCAGGGTTCACGGGGTTGTTCTCCAACGCCGTATAGGGCAATCCATAAGCGTGCAACGTGAAAACGTGGCGAATGGCGCCGGGGCGGCGTTTGAACCAGCCTTTATAGCCGCACAGCATGGCGTTGAATTCCAACGATGTGGAAACTAACAAGGCCAAATTGAGACCCATAGGATCCACTTGTGGGGACGATGTAGTAGCGTCTATCGGGGTTGCCGGGTAATGGGTATTGAGATAGCGAATGGCTGCATCCAGGTAGATCAATTGGCGCGATGAAAAGACATCCAGGTAAGAAGTAATGCCATGCCGTAACAAATCCCGCGATTTTGGCCCATTGTGTACCGCAAAAGTCTCCAGTGGCCCGAAATCTAAAACCTTGCGGCGCCCGTTTGCAGCTTCCAGGCGATCCAGATCGTCCGCCCCTGGCGCACGGAAAAACTGTCCGTGATGAGGGCATACACCGGTAATGGCAAAAGGAACATAGCGCGCATAAAACGGCGTGGCGCGCAACTCTTGATACGCTTCGCCACAGGTGGGACACCGGCGTTCTGTTTTGAGGATGAGGCGTTGGGTATGTGGGGGAATGAGTGTCGGCATATCCGAGATCGCCCACGTCTCAGGCGAAATACGTACTGTGCGATTCTCTTCTTCGCGCAGTGTGTATTGGTCAATCTGCACAACCTCCCCACACCGACAGCGCTTCCGCAAACCGTAAAGGGTATACTGCATGTCCACAGTATGACCGCATATCGGGCAATCCGTTTGAAATAGCGCGCCGACTTCGGCGTACAGCGTCGCAAAAAAGTCCTCGAAAGCAGCTTCTAAGTCTACCAGGGCAATGGAGGTAAGCGTGGCGCGAGCCTGTACAACCGGGATGGGGTCAATATCAACGCCGATAACATGGGCGCCCAGGCGGATCGCTTCATGCAGTGTGGTGCCGCCGCCCATCATCGGATCCAGCACAATTTTCCCTTCCAGACCGCCCGGCGCGTAATAATCTCGGCGTGCCGGATCGGGCACAAACTGCTTCAAGATGGTACGGAAAGTGGAACCGCACCGCCGCGCCCACCACTTGTGCAGATAAGTATGAGGACGGAAAAGGTGTTTGTTATAGGCTTCTGCCTGGGCCAGGGTATTGGCAAAAGCTTCTGGAAAAGTCTCATCAATGCCCAGGTTGACCGTCGCTTGTGAGGCGCGGTAGAGTTCATCAAAAGTCAATTGACGCATGACCATTCACTTATGCCACTTTCGGCATCAACGGCCGCTTATTGGGCATGCCGGGCCGGCGGGGATATTGCGGCGGCGTCGCAGCGACTTTGTCCAGGATGACGAGATAGCGCGTTTCGGCCAGGCCCCGTAGCTCGACGGGCACGAGTCGCCGCACGCGCCCTCCCAATTGCTGGATAGCCCACTCACTGCGTTGTACCTCGGCGGGTGCGCCTTCGCCTTTTTGCGCCAGCACGCGCCCCCCCACTTTGACCAGCGGCAGCAGGTACTCCGCCAGGATAGGCATATCGGCGACGGCGCGGGCGATGGCCCAGTCGTAATGCTCGCGGTGTTCTGGCTGCTGTCCCAGTTCTTCTGCGCGTCCGTGGGTGATGGTGACATCCGTCAGACCCAGGCGCGCCGTGACTTGCTCCAAAAAGCTGACCTTTTTAGCCGTCGCTTCGAGCAGCGTTAGTTTCATTCCCGGACACAGCAGCTTGAGCGGCAGCCCGGGAAAACCGGCGCCTGTCCCTACGTCAATGACCGCTTTGCCGCTGAAGCGTTCGCCACTTTCAAGCGCCTGGAAACAGGAAAGCGAGTCCAAAAAATGCCGTATCTGGATGCCCTCATCGTCGGTGATGGCTGTGAGATTGAAATGCTGGTTGAATTCCACCAACATGTGCTGGTAGATGCGCAGAGCCTCCAAATGTTCCGGCGTCAACCGAATCTGTAACGCGCGCGCGCCTTCGATTAACTGTTCCACACGCTTCCATCCTTAAACCGGGTCTCTCCCCCCAATTATACCCGACAACAACCATTTCGTTAATTTTGATCTGCCCGCTCGGGCCGGTCTCCAGACCGCGCCCGCTCAGCATTTTGGCTGCTGGGGCGCGGTCAGAGACCGGCCAAACGAGATGTGGTACCCTACCAACAATAGACCTGACAGGTCTGTCTCCAGACCGTGCCTGCTGTGGCGCGGTCAAAGACCGGCCACCGCAAGATTTGTCTCAAAGTTGAAATACATCCGCTAACGAAGCGTGGTTTGCCTGTTTCCCCAATCAGACTATACTGAAACCACTCGCCTGATTCGCCGATTCGCCGATTCGCTGATTCTCTGATTTGCCGATTCGCTGATTCTCTGATTCGCTCATTCTTTTCCAAGGAGGAATTGATGACCCTTCCCGACATCCCCATAGATGAAACCGTTGCCTTTCTCGTCGGCTTGCTGAATACCCCTAGCCCCACCGGCGATACCGACAAGGCCATCGCCTATGTCGAGCAAGCCGTCCATGACTTGCCTTTGACCATCACGCACACGCTCAAAGGTGGTTTGGTCCTGACATGGCCTGGCGATGCAGCCTGCCCACGCGCTCTGACCGCCCACGTGGATACGCTAGGCGCGATGGTCAGGCGGATCAAAAACAACGGGCGCCTGGAACTGACGGCCATCGGTGGATTTGACTGGCATTCCGTTGAAGGCGAAGGCTGTACTATTGCTACGGCATCGGGGCAACTTTATCGCGGCAGCATTTTGCCGCTGATGGCCTCGGTGCACATTTTTGGCGCCGAGGCGCGCAATCTGGAACGGACCCAGGAGAACTACGAGGTGCGCATTGATGCGCCGACCGCCGATCAGGAGATGACCGAAGCGCTGGGGATCAATGTGGGCGATTTCGTCTACTTTGACCCACGGGTGGAAGTAACCCATGGCTTCATCCGCTCGCGACACCTGGACGACAAGGCCGGCGTAGCGGCCATCTACGGCGCGTTGCTGGCGCTGCACCGCGCGGGTCTCACGCCACGTTATCGGCTGGATGTGCTGATCTCGAATTACGAAGAAGTCGGGCACGGCGGCGCACACGGTATTCCGGCAGATGTCCAGGAATTGGTGACGGTGGACATGGCCGCCGTCGGGGAAGGGCAGAATTCGAACGAGTTCAGCGTGGGCATCTGCGCCAAAGACACCGGCGGGCCGTATCACCTGGGGTTGCGGCGGCGTCTGGAGGAGTTGGCCAATGAGCACAGCATTGCTTATCGTGTGGATACCTATCCGAACTACGGCTCCGACGGGGAAGCGGCCTGGCGTGCCGGCGCCGACCTTAAAGTGGCCTTGATGGGGCCGGGCATAGATGCCTCCCATTCTTATGAACGCACGCACCGCGAGTCCATCAAGGCAACCGCGAAACTCCTTGTCGCCTATCTGCTGCAGGATTAGGTTTGTAGTTTTTAGTCTTGTAGTCTGGTAGTCTGGTAGTCTGGTAGTCTGGTAGGATTGGGCGTCTGGGTGAGCATGCTGTGCATACATATCGTATAGACCTGACAGGTCTTCTGAGACCTGTCAGGTCTGGTGCTTCACTGAAGTGTGTTGACTGCAAGTCGCCCCCATCCTGAAATGCCCCCTGAGCCGGGGTGCGTTTCCAACGTTCAAAGCGCAGCTCATCATGCCTGCTGACAAATCCCCTCTGTCTCCGGCGCACCTTCCCACTCAGCGAGGAAACACTCATAAGCGGCGATGATCGCCTCCAGTTTTTTGTCCTCAATCACCCCGCGCGCACCCCAGTTGTCGCCCTGACGGGCATAGGCGTCCTTGAGGAACTGCCGGATTTTCTCCGGCGTGAAGGCGGGATCGGTGCGTCGTTGTTCTTCAAGATAGGCATAGATGGTCTCGAAAGTTTGCGCGTATATCAGGCGTGGAAAATCATCGCTATCTATGACCGGCGCCGACACATTGTCCTCCGAAAATAAACCGCTAATCGCGCTAAGCTACGCGAATCTCTAAAAAATTAGTGAGGATTCGCATGATTCGCGGGCTTGTGTAAGTCGAAAACCCGTTAGAATCCGCTCAATCCGCTGGCTTTTTTCGCGCTACACGCGCCATAAAGCGGGCGTTATCTACGATGAAGCGCTCGTGTTCGCCTTCGCCGATCTTTTCGATGGCGTCCCAGGCTTCAACTCGGAAGCAGACGCGCGGCAGGGCCACAGTAGTCACTTCGGCGCGCGCCCGCACCGTCATCCCGACCGGCGTCGCGGCCAGGTGGCGTATGCCGATGTAGGTACCGACGGAGCTTTGCCCTGGCTCCAGATACGGGATCAGCGCCGTCTGCGCCGCGTTTTCCAGTAACGCGACAAGATGCGGCGTGCTCAACACCGGGGCCAGCCCGCTGCCATAAGCGGCGGCCGTATCATTATCGGTGACGATGTGGGTGATTTCGTAGGTTAATCCAGGCTCAATGGGCATACAGACTCCAAAGAATCAGCGAAAAGAGAATCAGCGAACTGGTTACTGGTTACTTGTTACTGGTTACTCGTTACTCATCCCCTAATCATCAATCCCCAGTTACCGATCCCTAATCCCCAATCCCCAATTACCGATTACCCCCTTGCGCCAGAATGGGGACGATGAAGCCGAACAGGCACCAGACATCCAGGGCTGCCAGGGTGAGCAGCAGGCTGCCGCCGAGAAGGCCGCGCCAGCGTTGGGGGATGAAGGCCGCGACCGGTAAGGCGAGCATCGCCGCGCCGAACAGGGCCATTGACCAGAGCGGCAGGTCCCCGGCGATCCATCCGACAATACCTGCGACGATGAGGGCCAGCAGCATCAGCAGCGCCGTGATCACGGCCAGTTTATGCTCCAGGAGACGCTCCAATCCGGCGACGGCTGCCAATCCCACAAGCGGCAATGCCGGAAAAAGATAGCGCCCCTGATGTTGCACGAAGGTGAGATTATACCCCACAAACATGACCAGCGTGATACACGCCGAAGCACCGAGCAGCAACAGGCCATCGCGCTGCCGCGCTTCCAGACCATCGCGCACCCCGCGTGCCAGGCGCCAGGCTGCGCCCCACACACCGAGGATGGAGAAAATCCCCAGTCCCAGGTAAATACGCGCGTCCAGCACCACCCCCATCCAGCCGAACTGTCCCCAGAACGAGCGGAACGTTGTACGGAACGCACTGCCGAGGAACGGGAACAGTCCATCACGGGCGATCCAGTCTGCCGTGCGCGGCTGTCCGACGACGACGCTGTCGTGGCGGATCAGCCCCATCACATCCGGCCAGCCGTAGACGGCGACATTGCGTCCCCACCAGAGCGCGCCGAGTGCCAGCGCCGGGCCGAGGACAATGAGCACTTCACGCGCGCTCCAGCGCAGTGAGTGTCCCGTGCGCCGGGTGCGCAGCGCAATCGCCAGGACTGCCAGCGCTATCACGCCATAGCCTGTAGACTTAGTCAGCAGCAATAAGCCCAAAACGCCTCCCAGCACCCAGGGCGAGGTCTTCCCACGCAGGTAGCGCAGCGCCAACCACAGCCACAGCCACAACAAGGCGAGCACCAGCGCGTCGTTGTTGATCACGGCCATCATGGCTACAAACTGCGGGATGAAGGCCACGATGCCGCCGCCAAGCCAGGCCCTGCCGGGGTGTTCCGGCCAGAATTCGCGCAGGATTGCCATCACCATCACGACGCCGACGCCCCCTAACAGCAGGGAAAACAGCCGCAACGCTATGACCGAGCCGCCGCCGAGCCAATAGAGCGGCGTCGCCAGCAGATAGTAAAGCGGCGGTTGGTGATCTTCGTATTCCAGCGAGGCCACCGAAAGCTCCGGTGGGAAGCCCTCAGAGGTAAGGCGCGAGAGGTACGCCTGGTCGTAATCGCCCGGCGTCATTACCGGTAAGCCCCGCCCCTCGGCCAGCGAGCGGATGTAGTTGTAGTGCGCCGGTTCGTCGGGCGCCTGCCAGAGGGGCGTGTACACCGCGTACAACGTCCCCACAATCAGAAAAACTGCCAGAATGACCACCGCCGGCCAATTCCTCATCCCTTGCCCCCTGCTCCTTGCCTCTTGCATCCTGCCTCTTGCCCCTTGCTCCCTGCCCCCTGCCTCTTGCCCCTTGCTCCCTGCCTCTTGCCCCTTTATCTGTATTGGATCTGCCTGCCGGTTATGTGTCCCAGAACTTTCTCGGCTACGAAGATTGCAGCGAAGAACGGCAAGTCCACCAACAGCGTACTCCCGCCGAGCAGCACCACCAGGCGCACAGCGACGGTGAGGAACTGCCCTAATCCGTTCAACAGCAGCGCTGCGCCGCCAAACAGCAGGACGAGGAACCCCAGCACGACCGCAACGAAGCCCATATACGGCCAGGCGTGGATGTCGGAACGGCTCGGCAGCATCGTATTGCCGATGGCGAAGACCAGGTAAGCCCAAATCCACACATCAGGAGCATGCAGCGCGGCGGAAAGGGCTTTAAGGGCGGCGACCCAGTCTTGCGCTGCCAGCGCCGCAATCAACTGCGGGGTACCGAAGACTTTGTAGCCTACCGCGATCACGGCCAGGCCGCCGCAAAGCAACGGCGCCGCGCCGATGAGGCTTGCCCGTATAAAATCGGTTTGTTGCACCGGTACAAAACCCAGTTGGATGCGTTTCCCCACCCGGCGCGGCAAGATATTGATGCGCCCGATTTTGACGCCGACGATGAACGCTGCCAGTGCGTGGCTCACCTCGTGCAAAAAAACGCCGGGCAGCAAAATGATGGCGTACAGCCACAAAGCAAGCATTTCGTTGTTGCTCAGGAGATACATCACTCCCTGGAGATGCCGATGCAGCCAGCGGTCGGCCCAGAGCAGTAACCCCAGGACGACAAGCAATTCCGCCAATAATAGCCATGCCGGATTCAAGACTGCCATCGTTAGTCAGATAGTCGGGTAGTCGTTAGTCAGATAGTCGGGTAGTCAGGTCGCCGGAGCCATTTGTCCATTATCCCAACTATCCCAAATGATACCATAGAATGGACGAATGGGCGAATGGGCGAATGAGCGAATGGGCGAATGAGCGAATCAGTGAATCAGCGAATCGGCGAATGATCAACCTCGTTACTCATTACTCGTTACTCATTACTTGCCCCTTCCCGTTTTTCGGTTATGCTTCAGTTATCTCTAGCGGGGAAGATGTACCTATGAGTTACGAAATCAGCACGCCGGTCTTTGAGGGGCCGCTGGAATTGCTCTTGCACCTCATCGAGAAGAACGAGCTGGATATTACGAAGGTCGCGTTGGCGAAAGTGACCGACGAATTTCTGGCGCGGGTCAACGAGTTGCGCGAGACAATGCAGATCGAGGTCGTGGCGGATTTTCTGGCCGTCGCTGCACGCTTGCTATGGATCAAGTCGCGGGCGCTGTTGCCCAAGCCGCCGGAAACGGCCCGCCTTGTCCGTGACGCGGAGGAAGATGTTGGCGACGAGCTGGTGCGTCAACTGCGCGCCTATCGCCAGTACAAAGAGGCCGCGCAGTGGCTTCGCGAACGCGAGGCAGCCGGCTTACGCGCTTACGTCCACGTTAGCCCATCGCCGCGCCCGCAACACTTCACCCTCGATTTATCCGGCGTGACTGTTGCAGACTTGCGCGCCGCCGCGCAGGCCGTGATGTTCCCTGCCGAAGGGCCGCAGCCCCAGGAAGCCATTCAGCGTCCACGTATCTCCATCGTGCAGCAGATCCGACTGATCCGGCAGCGGCTTATCCAATGGACTGCCGCTTCGGCCCAGGCTATCGCCGTGACTTACCGCGCGCTGTTGAGTCAGCATCCTACGCGCGTTGAAGCCGTCGTGACCTTGCAAGCCATCCTGGAATTGATCAAACAGTGTGCCGTGCAGGCGCGGCAACCGCAACCCTTTGGCGACATCATCATTGAGGCGCTCGTGCCCCCGGAGCAAATCCCTGAACCGGCTGCGCCGGCAGAGTAGTCCGTTCGTTTATGGCTTGGTGACGGTCATAGTAGTCAGCGTGATCCTGTCGTCGCGCCAGCGCTCGCCGACCGCGTTCAACGCCGGCAGACGTTCCCCTGAAGACCAGTGATACATCCCAACGGCGATGTTGTAGATGGCCGGCGCACCATCCGCGCTGATGACGATGGGATGAGGATCGGGAATCACCATCCCCGCGCGCCACGTTGCAGTGGGGGCGCTCCCGAAGAGCGGCGGCCCGTCGTGCTGGGCGACGAGAGCGCCGTTTGCATCCAGCACGTGCGCAAAAACGGATAAGTCCATATTGAGCGGGGCGATGCTTTCCCAGTACAGGGTGACGGTGAGCGTCTCGCCGCTGCGCATGGTATCTGACGGCGTGAGCGTGTAGCCGACGAGCCGGACAGCATTGCCGAGCGTCGCTGCTGCCGGTTCGACGGGCCGCACGCGATAGACGCACAATGGTCCAAAACAGCGCGGCGGTGCGGCGATGGCTTCAACACCCTGCATGAAATCCTGGAAATGGTGAAAGCGGCCCTGTTCACAGTCGAGCACCAGGAAGGCTACGTTGTACTCACGTATGGCTTGCACCACTTCCCCGATCTCGAGGTAATCATTGCGGATGCGTTTGAACGACGTATCGGCCAGAGACGGAGGAGTGACATAGCCATGGACAAAGGCGAGGAATTGATTGTCGCTGACGACAAAGTCGCCCGGCACGCTCTCCTGGATGACATAGGCGTAAGCTTCCGCATGCCCGGCCGGCCACTCCGGCCAGGTCGTCGGTGTAGCAATCCTTTGAGACCCCCACAGCAACGCTATGCCGAGAATGAATACGGCGACCAGCCGGCGCATGAGGGGCTGATGAGCGGTTTGCAAGGCCAATTTTACGCCGGTTGCCAGGCTACCACCCGCCAGGATAACCAGCGGATAGAGCAGCAAGATGCGATAGTGATCCCACAGGGGATGATAAAAATAGAGCGTGCCCCACGTCAGAAAGGCCCAGATCAATGACGCTCCCAGCCAAAAATATCTGCGCAACAGCCCGGTGCCGCTCAACACCATCACAACCAAAACCCAATGCGTCAACAGATAGTCGCGGAGGATGCCCCAGTTGATGCTCCCTGCTCCTACATTCTCGGCCGAGACGGCATTGTAGGCATATACCCAGCGGATGAGTCCCGCATCATCCACCAGGAGCAGCGTCCCGACACTCACGACGAGGCCGGTCAGACCCAAAACACCTATCACCCGCACCAATTGCCGCAGATCAAACGGTGCCCGCGGTTCTGGCGCGATAAGAATCCAAACCACCGGCAGTCCCATGAACAATGAGTAGCGGATGTAGCCCCATGGCGAACACGCAGGCTATGGCACCGGCCCAGAGCCATCCCGGTCGCCGTTGGCATCAAAACAGAGTAGCGGCAACCAGCACGATCAATGCGGCCGACATCGCCGGCAGATCGTTCATCACCACCGCCGCCCGCACACTGAATTCGGGGATCAGCAGGTAGAGCGCCATCGCAGCCGGGCCGGCGCCTTGGCCCCACCACAACTCGGCCAATATCCCCAAACTGACAAACCCCACCAGGGTCAACAAAAGGATGGTGCAGCGCGCTGTTGTCAGCGTCATGCCACCAATCGCAAAACTACCTTCGAGGAGCCAGGTCGGATAGGGCAGCTTGTTCAATACCACTTTGGCGTAGAGTGGGTGTCCTTTGAATGCCAGCGCCGCCGCTTGCAGGTACGGCCCTTCGTCGTAGTCCCAGGCGTAGCCGTCCAGATGACGCAGCGGCGCGCTCAAATAGAGGGTGATAAGCGTCAGCCACACGATTCCCCAAACAAGGCGTTGGATTCTAAGCATCTTCTGATTGTGATTATTCATCAAGGTGCTCCTGGTAGAGTGAATGTGGTCAGCACGATTTCGTTGTCCGGTGTGGCGCCTGGCCCACGCACCGGAAGCCGTTCGCCGGTTTCCAGGAGATAAAGTCCCGTGGTCAATGTGTAGATTCCAGGGATGAGTTCTGTTGGAACGGTTAGCGTGTAATCATCGGCGATGATTTCCCCCGGAATCCAGCACGTCGTCGGCGCGCGGCCTTGTTGGGGCATCTTATCCTGCTGCGCCGCCAGTTTGCCGGATGGGTCAAGCAAGTGCGTAAAGACGGTGTACGCTTGGGGCATCTGCTTCTTTGCCTGCCAGTAAAGAGTCAGGTGTAAGGTCGCCCCGGGCGCAATCTGCGCAGGCTCCAACGTATAGCCCAGAAGCACAATGTGCTCTCCCAGTTCAACGTTGAGCGGGTGAACAAGAACATCCAGGCTAAAGGCATGTTCGCGCGTCGGCGGATCGGTGAGGCCGGTGGTGACGACGCGCAGGAAAGCATTGAACACGAGCAAGTGCAGCGCCAGCAAAGCTACCCATACTCCCCTGCGCCGGTGTTGAGTCGTCAAACGGGTGAGTCCATAGACCGCCGTGATGACGGCAAACGGCGTGAGGAACAGCCACACGCGCGCTACTTCCCCTTGCGCCGCCCCAGAGAGATCGAGCAGCAGCAAACCGAGCGCAAAACTCAACGGCAGCACGCCAGCGTCGCGCTTGTGCCACACGTCGCGGATGGCATACCCCACGCCGAACGCAAAGCCTATCGCCAGCGGCACGCCCAGGAACGCAAAGAAGTCATACAGGTGAAAGAACAGCCACGTCCAATAATCCCGTCGCAGCCCCAGATGATAGCCCATCGAGACGCGCCAGATGTCCGGGAAACCATTCCCAAAAGCTACCTGATAGACAATCCACGGTCCCACCAACCCGGTGAAGAAAACCAGTGCCTTGCCCGCCAGTTGCGTCCACCGACGGCGCTCCGGGTGCGGCAAAACCCACAGCAGCGCGCTCAGGCCGAGCGGCGCAAGCATCGTCAGCGGCCCGAAGCTGAGGAATGAGGCCCCCGCCAGCAGCAACCCGCTCAGGAAGAGCCAGGCGCGGTGAAGCGCAAAACGTAAAGCGTAAAACGTAAAACGTAAAACGTAAAACGTGATTCGCTGATTCGCTGATTCTTTATTCTTGATTCTTGATTCTTGATTCGTCAGTCCGCGCCAAAAGCAATACGCCGCAGCGCAAGTAAGCACAGGGTAGAATTGATCCCAACGCGCCGACCAGAGGGCAAACGAGGGGATCAGGGGATAGGCAATGACGGCCCACAATGCGGCTGGTTCTCCTACCGTGCGACGCACCAGGCCATACAAGGGGAAGACGATCAGCCCAACAAGGACAGGGAGCCCCATCTGCACCAGGGCAGTTGCAATGGTCGCGTTGGGAAGGCGCATCAACGCGAGATTGTGGCATTGATACAGTCGCATTGCCAATCCCAACGGCTCACTCACCCACGGCGCGGCTTCAAATACCCGCCGCACAGGGTAAAAAAGCAGCGGTAACCCCGGCGGATACCGCTGCGGATGCACGGGGAACGTTGGCATCAGCTCCGGGTAACGCCGCAAAAAGTCCACCGGATCGGCGATGGCGCTACCGACGGTGAAAACGCCGCTCGCGCCCGGCGAGACGGTGCGATAGAACAACGGGCGCAGCACATCCGGCGATTCCGGGAAGAGCAAGGCGGCCTGGATGAGCGGAGTCGCCAGGGCGATGAAGAGGAGGAAAAAAGGGATTGGGGATTGGGAATTGGGGATTAGGGATTGAGGATTAGGGAGTAGGGAGTGGGAAGGGCGGAGTCTATGGGACCACACAAGAGCAATAGCAACGTAAGCAGCGACGACGGCGATGGGGAGGAGATGCCGCCAGGGGTGGCCGGGGATGGCGTAGGCCCAGCGCCAGGCCTCCGGCCCGCGCAGATAGGGGGTGACGTTGAAGGCGAACGCCAGTAAGTAAAGGAGTGTCGCCGCCATGATGAACCAAAGGACTTTACGTTGCATAGCGATATTATCACGTAAAATGTAAAACGTGAAACGTAAACGTGAGCGCCCCCGTCGGGTGCATTTCAGGACGGGGGCGATTTATCAGCTACGGCAACCGGGTAATGCTCAGGCCGGTCTCCAGACCACGCTTCGGTGGCGCGGTCAGAGACCGGCCTATTGGCTTTCCACAGCAAGATTAGCCCCCAAGTTGAAATTGCCCCCCCGGTCAGGCGCTCACGCTGCAGAGTATAGCATCGGGGATTACAACCGTTCGGCGACGGCGCGCGCCACGTCCAGCGTGCTCGCGCTGCCGCCCATGTCGTAGGTGCGGACCTTGCCTTCCTCGATGACGGCGGCAATGGCCTGCTCCAACGCCGCTGCTTTATCGGCCTCGCCGAGCCAATCGAGCATGAGCTTGATGGAGAGCAGCATCGCCATCGGATTGACCTTGTACTGGCCGGCATACTTAGGCGCGGAGCCGTGCGTCGGCTCGAAGACGGCGAAGTTATCGCCCAGGTTGCCGCTGGAAGCAAAGCCCAGACCGCCCACCAGTTGCGCCGCCAGATCGGAGAGAATGTCGCCGAACATATTGCTGGAGACCATCACCCCGTAATCCTGCGGATTCTTCACCAGCCACATCGCCTGCGCGTCAATGTTGGTTTCCCACAGCGCAATGCCGGGGTATTCGGCGGCGATCTTGCGCGCCTCGCGCACCATCAGACCGGAAGTCTCGCGGAGGACGTTGGCCTTCTCGACCAGCGTGACGGTCGGATAGCCGAACTGTTTGGCGTACTCGAACGCGCGGCGCACGATGCGCTGGCAACCCCGCCGCGTGAGGATGCGCGCCGAGAAAGCGATGTCCGCCGAATCTACACCCTTGAAGGCATCCATACGCGGGCTGTGCTTCTCCAATGCCGCGCGCACTTCCTCCGGCAGCGGATGGAACTCGACACCGCAGTACAGGTCTTCGGTGTTCTCGCGGAACACCACGATGTCAATGTCGTCGCGGTAGTTGAGCGGATTGCCCTTGTAGGCCTTGCACGGGCGCAGGTTGGCGTACAGATCGAACATCTGCCGCAGCCGCACGATGGGGCTGCGATAGACCAGCCCCTTGCCCTGCAATTCGGGGATCAATTCAGCCTCAGCTTCGTCCTTAGGCTTGGACGTGATCGCCGCAAACAGCGCGCAGGTGCAGCTTTTGAGGATGTCCACCGTGCGCTGCGGCAGCGCCTCACCCTCCGTCCGCCAGAATTCCCAGCCGATGTCGGCATGGACGTACTCCGCATCCAGTGCAATCTTCTCCAACACAATCTTGCCTGCATCCATCACATCATTGCCGATGCCATCGCCGGGCATCAAAGCGATTTTGTATTGTGCCATAGAGTCCTCCGATTGTTGTGATTTGGGAAACGCGTAAAGAGCAATGAGCGAAGATTAAGGAATAAAGAGAAATGAGTAATCAGGCTTGTACCTCTTCACTCTTAACTCTTCTCTCTTAACACCCGCTGCGTATACGGAATCAAGCCCCCCGCCTCAAGGATCGCCAGCACTTCCGGCGGGAAGGGGGGGAAGGTGTAGGTAGCGCGCGGGGTGACGACGACGCCGGCGGCGAAGTCAAGCGTGATTTCGTCGCCGGATTCGACGCTGTCTACCGCATCGCACGTGACGATGGGCAGCGCGTAGTTGATGGCGTTGCGGAAGTAAATGCGGGCGAAACTGCGCGCGACAATGGCCGCCACGCCGGCCTCTTTGAGGCACACCACCGCCTGCTCGCGGGAGCTGCCGCAGCCCCAGTTCTTCCCCGCCACGATGATGTCACCGGGACGCACGTGCGCCGCGAATGTCGGATCGAGGTCTTCGAGGGCGTGCTTCGCCATCTCCGCCGGATCGGTGAGACTGTAGGTGTATTTGCCGGGGAAGATGACATCGGTGTTGACATCGTCGCCGTATTTCCAGACACGACCGGTAATTTTAGTTTGCATCGTGACTCTCCTTGTAGCGGCGCGCGGCTCTCTGCGCCTCAGATAACACATCATGCCATAACTTGACGACCTCGGCGCCCAGCCGTGCGGCTTCAACTTCAATCGCCGGCTCATCAATTTTTTCGTCACTCAATCCACTTAGCATAAAGGCCAACATCGCCGCGATGTCTGCCGGATGTTTGTTTGAACGCCCTTCGGCCCAGGCTTTGAGTTTCCCAATGATGCCTGGATAAGGCGCAGATAAAAGCCGATAGCGCT
The DNA here is from genome assembly GCA_019873645.1 of Chloroflexota bacterium. Classification (GTDB taxonomy): domain Bacteria; phylum Chloroflexota; class Anaerolineae; order B4-G1; family SLSP01; genus DSWT01. The sequence continues at coordinate 44,113 of JAIOAX010000006.1, forward strand.
CATGGCATTTTCATCCTCAGTGGCGTTAACCAGGCCAGGGTCATCATATTCAACTCGGAGCGTGATAATTCGGGAAAACGACGCCGCAATGTGCCGCGCAGAGCCGCCATCGCGAAGGCCTGAGCGCGCATACCCGCCAAAACCCGCTCGGCCGGCGACAAACGCGCGCTCAGTTCGAGCTGTTGCCAGTCTATGGATAGGTCATACTCTCGCATGAAGTCTTCCGGCATATTTGCACCTTACGTGGCCTCCCAATCACCCTCACCGGCGCTGCCGTTGCCAGGCTGCCCAGATAGAGATGGTGGATGGTACGCCACATTGTATATCTGAACCGTAAGCGCGCAAACAAGGGGACATTTCAGGATGGGGGCGATTTATCAGACACGGCGACGGGTCGCTCAGGCCGGTCTCCAGACCGCGCCTGCGCAGCCCCCGCGGTGGCACGGTCAGAGACCGGCCACAGCAAGAGGGCATTTCAGGGTGGGGGCGACTTAACGATTGTAATTTGACTTTGCACAGATTCGCAAGCTGTGTATACTTAACAGGGATGGACAGGATATACAGGATGTTGTCCTGTCCATCCTGTCCATCCCTGTCATTTTCCGGCGTTTTGTGGAGCTGACGATGACCCAGATGCCTGACCCCTTCCCGCCCATCGGTGCGATCCTCAGCGGCCCACACTGGCCGACGCGCGTGCGGGTGGTGCGCGTCGCAGCGCGGGGCGCAACGCGCGTGCTCATCGAAGCCGTCACCCTTGATGGACAAGCGCGCCTTATTCAACGAGTCCTGCGGCGTGAGGAGCTGCCTGCGCTGCAAGTCGAAAGCGTCGCCGACCGCCCCACGCTTGACGGCGATCCCCTGGGCTTTCGCCTGGCGGCTGAAGCAACCCGCATCCGCCTGGCCTACACCCACGATCCCCTGTTTGCGGCCAGCGTCGCGCGCATTGACCCACTGCCGCACCAGTTGGAGGCCGTCTACCACTATATGTTGCCCCAACCACGCCTGCGCTTCCTGTTGGCCGATGATCCCGGCGCAGGCAAGACCATCATGGCCGGGCTGCTGCTCAAGGAACTCAAACTGCGCGGGGCGCTGACCCGCACATTGATCGTGGCGCCGGCGAATCTGGTCCCGCAGTGGCAACGGGAAATGTGCGACAAGTTTGATGAGACCTTCGACATCGTAGACCGCGCAGCGTTGAACACGTATGACAGCCGGGCCTGGGAGATCAGCGATCAGTGTGTGGTATCGGTGGACTTCGCCTGGCGCGCCGATGTGCTGGACAGCCTGGCGCGAGCGCAACGTTGGGACTTGATCATCGTGGATGAGGCGCACAAGATGGCGGCCTATCGTCAGGGCGACAAAGTCCGCCGCACCCGGCGTTATCACCTGGGCGAGGTGTTGAGCGAGCACACCGAACATCTGCTGCTGATGACGGCCACGCCCCACAAGGGCGACCCCGATAATTTCCAACTCCTGCTACAACTCCTCGACCCTGATCTCTTTGCGGATACCGAGATTCTCGCCCGCGCCGTCCAGCGGCAGGAGAACCCCATCTTCCTGCGGCGGCTGAAGGAAGATATGAAGGGCTTCGATGGCAAACCGCTCTTCCCACCCCGCCACGTCAGGACGGTGGGTGTGGAATTGACCGACCCTGAGCAACAATTGTACGAGGCCGTGACCCGTTACGTGATGGAGAACTTCAACCGCGCGCTGGCCGAGGATAACCGCAATGTGACCTTTGCCCTGATCGTCCTCCAACGGCGGCTGGCCTCCAGCATCCGGGCGATCCGGCGTTCACTGGAAAACCGGCGCGACCGTTTGAGCGCGCTGCGCGATGAGGTGCGGGCCGATCCGCAGTTGTTAGAGGCCGCGCGCCAGGGTAACACAGGCTGGGAGGAACCGGCGGAAGACGCCCTCGAACACGAAATCTGGGAAGCCGAGGAGCAAGCGCTGCGCTACACCGTGGCCCGCAACATGGATGAACTGGAAGCCGAGATCGCCGTGCTGGATGCGCTGGCGCGCCAGGCCAGGCAGGTCGAAGACCGCGGCCCGGAGCGCAAGCTAGGAGAGTTGCGCCGGGTGATGGAACAGATCGAAGTGTTCCGCACGGGTGAGAAACTCCTCATCTTCACCGAAGCCAAGGACACGCTCGATTACCTGATTGAGAACCTGAGCGCCTGGGGACTGACGGTGACGCACATTGACGGCACGATGTCGCCGCCCGAACGGTATCAGGCCGAAAAGGACTTCGCGCACACCCAGCAGGTGATGGTCGCCACGGAAGCCGCCGGCGAGGGCATCAACCTGCAATTCTGCCATCTGATGATCAATTACGACCTGCCCTGGAATCCCGCACGCCTGGAGCAGCGGATGGGCCGCGTCCACCGGTACGGCCAGCAGTACGAGGTTTTCATCTACAACCTGGTGGCCACCAGCACCCGCGAGGGCATGGTTTTCCAGGCGATGCTGGAAAAGCTGGAACGGATGCGCGAGGGATTGGGGCAGGATCGCGTCTTCGATGTGGTGGAACAGCTCCTTGAAGGGCTATCGCTGGAAGGTCTGATCCGCGAAGCGCTGGCGCACCGCCTGACCTTCGAGGAAATCCGCGATCGCGTGTTGGCGCGCCTGGATCAGGATCAGGAACAACGTTTGCAGACCGCCGCTTTGTCGGGATTAGCCACGCGCTATGTGGATTTGATCCGCTTGCGAGCCGACCGGCAACGCGCCGCCGAAGCCCGCTTGTCGCCCGCCTACATCCGCGCCTTCTTCCTGCAAGCGCTGGAGACCCTGGCGCCCGGCCGCGTCGAACAACGCGACGACGGCTTTTGGCGCATCCCCTATGTTCCGGCGGCCCTGCGCGATGTACCGGTTTCACTGCGACGGCGGTACGGCATCCCTGAGAGCAGCTATGCCGCCATCACCTTCGACAAAGCCGATCTGGAAACCGCTGTCGCGCGCGGTCTGCCTGCCGGGCCGACGTTTATCGGCCCCGGCCATCCGCTGTTCGAGGCGGTGGTGCATCACATCCTGGCCCGTTTCGGCCCCGACCTGGCGAAGGGGACGGTGCTGCGCGACCCGGCCGGCGAGACCGAGGGCTTGCTCTGGCTTCTGACGGGCAGTGTGGAAGATGGCCTGGGACGGGTAGTGGGCAAGCGTCTGTTTGCCGTTTTCCAGCCGTTGGAAGGCGCGGCGTTGCGCCAGGTTTTTCCGGCGCATTTGCTGGATTTCGAGCCGCCGGCCAATCCACTGCCCATGCCCGCAGCCTACCGGCAACGTCTGGCGGAGGCCGATACGGTGCTGGATTGGGGACTGGATCACGTGTTGGACCCCTATCTACAGGAGCTTCAGGAGCGGCGGCAGCGCGAGATCGGCATCGCCCGCGACTATTTACGCCGTTCGTTTGATGTCTTAATCGCCCGTTCCCAGGGCAAGCTGATGGACTACGAACAGCGGGCGTTGCGGGGCGCGGACATGAGCTTGAGCATCCAGGAGGAGCGCCGCCATCTGGATGATCTGCGCCAGCGTCAGGCGCTCCGGCTGGCCGACGCCGCGCGCGCCGCCGTCCTCTCTCCCGGCTGGCCGGAGGTGGTCGGCGTCGCCGCCATCGTGCCCGAACGCGCGCCGGCCATCGCTCACAGGGGCGGCGAACCACCGCTGCGGCGCGACGACGCCGTGGAAGCCATCGCTATCGCGCGCGCCGTCGCCTACGAACAGGCGCGCGGCTGGCAGGTCGAGGACGTGCAGGACGAAGATCGGGGCTACGATCTGGTCAGCCACGGGCCGGCGGGGGAGCTGCGTTACATCGAGGTCAAAGGCCGCGCTGGCGTGGGCGCGGTGGAACTTTCGGCCAATGAGTGGCTGAAGGCGGAGCAACTGGGCCAGGATTACTGGCTCTACATCGTCACCGACGCCGCGCATACCCCCCGGCTCTACCTCGTGCAGGACCCCGCCCATCGCCTGCAGCGCGAGGATGTCGTCCCCCAGGTCCGTTATCGCGTGACAACCGAAGGCTGGGGCCGTGTTGCCGAAAGCGTTGGAGAGTATAAAATTTAACAGGGATGCACAGGATATACAGGATAAATCAAAGAAAATCCTGTCCATCCTGTCCATCCTGTCTATCCCTGTTAAAAAAGGAGTTTAATGACCCACAAACGCCTCATCGAAGTCTCCCTCCCTCTCGCCGCCATCTCCAGGGAATCCGCCCGCGAGAAGTCCATCCGGCACGGGCACATCAGCACGCTGCATATCTGGTGGGCGCGCCGGCCGCTGGCAGCGATGCGCGCTGCGATCTTCGCCGCGCTCGTTCCCGCGCCGGAGTCCGACGCAGAACGCAGGAAGCTGGAAGACCTGATCGCCACCATCGTGGACTGGGACCAGGTGAAAGACGGCAACAGCCCGCAGATCGAAGAAGCCAGGGCGCTGATTCGCAAAGCCTTCCCTGACAGGCCGCCGCGCGTGCTCGACCCGTTTATGGGCGGCGGCGCGACCGGCCTCGAAGCCCTGCGCCTGGGCTGCGAAACCCACGCCGTCGAACTCAACCCCGTGGCGCACCTCATCGAACTCTGCACGCTCGTCTATCCGCAGCAGTACGGGCAACCAGAAATACGCAGCTCGAACCTCGAATCTGAAAACTGGAAACCGGAAACTGAAAACTGGAAACTAAAAACTGAAAACTACTTACCCGGCCTGGAAAACATCCCCCGCGCCGCCGTCAATCCTTTGGCCGAGGATGTGCGCAAGTGGGGCCAATGGGTGCTTGACCGCGCCCGCGAGGAAATCGGTCACCTGTACGCGAACCCTGCCGGCAGCGAAACCATCGTCGGCTACCTCTGGGCGCGGACGGTGACGTGCCCCAACCCCGCCTGCCGCGCCGAGATGCCGCTGGTGCGCCAGTGGTGGCTGGCAAACACGAGCAGCCGCAAGCTGGCGCTCAAGCCGGTGGTGGACCACGCCAACAAGACGATTACATTTGAGGTGGTGGACCTTTCCGCTAACTCCGCTCACGGCGGATCACAATCCGCCGCTTTCGACCCCGACGAAGGCACGAGCAGCCGGGGCAATGCGACGTGCCTGGTCTGCGGGCAAACGGCAGACGTGGCCTACATCCGCGAGGAAGGCAAGGCCGGGCGGATGGGTGCGATGCCGCTGGCAGTGATTACAGAGCAAACAGATGCGGGCAAGGCGTACCGGCCTTTTACCGAGGCAGACGTCGCGCTGTTCCATGAGGCGGAGGAACGTCTGCTGCCACTTGAAGATGAAGCACCGGATGAGCCTATCCCATTGATGAGCGGCGTTTTCAATGTACCTATCTATGGTCTCACCCGCTGGTGTGACCTTTTCAATGCACGTCAATTGCTGTCTCTACTCACCTTCAGTCGTCAAATGCATGCTGCCTATGAGTTGATGATTGCTAAGGGAATGAATGTAGAGTGGGCGAAGGCTCTTGTGACTTACTTGGGACTTGCTATTGACCGATTAGCAGATAAAAATGCTACTTTATGTGTTTGGAATAACATTGGTGAAAAGATAGAACACGTTTTTGGACGTCAAGCCTTACCAATGATTTGGGACTACGTTGAACTAAATCCTTTTAGTGATTCAACTGGTAATTGGGATGGTCATATTGATTGGATTTTTCGAGCGGTAGAACATTGTAGTGATACTGGGGGCAAACCTGCCCAAGTGCAGCAAGGCACATCCACCCGAATTCCATATCCCAATGGTATATTGGACGCTGTCATCACTGACCCTCCCTACTATAATTCTGTGCCCTATGCTGACTTGAGCGATTTCTTCTACGTTTGGCTCAAACGCAGCATTGGTTTTCTCTATCCCGACCTTTTCCGCACGCCGCTCACCCCCAAAGCGCCAGAAATTGTGGAGATGGCAGGATGGGACCCCCAGCGTTACGCACACAAAGATAAAACTTTCTACGAAAACGAAATGACGAAAGCCTTTGCCGAAGCCCGGCGCGTGTTGCGGCCCGACGGCATCGCCGTCATCGTCTTTGCCCATAAATCGCTGGCGGCCTGGGAGACCTTGCTCAACAGCCTGCTGGATGCCGGGCTGGTCGTCACCGCCTCCTGGCCCTTGCATACCGAACGGCCCGGTCGTCTGCGCGCGCAGGACAGCGCCGCCCTCGCTTCCTCCATCTTCATCGTCTGCCGCGTGCGCGCCGCCGAGCGCGACGGCTATCTGGACGACGTGCGCAGCGACCTGGCCGCCACCATCCGCGAGCGGCTGGACTTCTTCTGGGCGCAGGGGATTCGCGGCGCGGATTTCTTCATCAGCGCGATTGGCCCCGCCGTCGCCGTCTTCGGGCGCTACAGCCACGTCTACAACCTCGACGGCAGCGAAGTCGGCGTGGGCGCGCTGCTCGATCTGGTGCAGGAGCAGGTGGCGGAGTACGCGCTCGACCGCATCCTCAACGGCGACGCTGCGCGCGTGGGGCAGGTGGATGCGCCCACCCGCTATTACATCCTCCACCGGTGGGCCTACGGCAGCGAGAAAATCCCCTTCGACGACGCGATGCGCATGGCGATGGCGCTCGGCGCGGACGTCACCGCGTTGATGGATGCGCGCGGGATTCTCAAGCAGAGCGGTTCCGAGGTCACCTTGCGCGGGCCGCGGCAGCGCAAGGACATCCGCAACCTGGGGGAAGCGGATCGCGCGGGTCTGGCGGCGCCTGTCATTGACGTCCTGCACCGGGCCGTCGTGCTGTGGGAACAAGGCGCGCGGGAAGAACTCTCGGCCTTCCTCAAAAAAGCGGCCTACGGGCAAGAGGAGAAACTGCACCTCGTCGCCCAGACGCTCATCAACATCTTGCCGGATGAGGACGGCGAGCGGCGGCTGCTGGAAGGCTTCCTCGCGGGAAGGGATGTGCTGCCGGAGGCGGATTGGCAGGGGAAGTTGTTCTGAACAGGGATGGACAGGATGGATGGGATAAGTTATTCTAAACAGGGATGGACAGGATGGACAGGATAAAAAAGACAACCATTCTGTATATCCTGTCTATCCCTGTTAAAATAAAAAATCCTGTGTATCCTGTCTATCCCTGTTAAACCAAGCCCTAAGCGCGGAGCGGCGGCTGCTGGAAGGCTTCCTCGCCGGGGGACGTGCTGCCGGAGAGGATGACGCAGGATTGGTTGTTTAGGAGGAACAATGTCAGGGATGGATCCAGGATTACTTAATCGCCTGCGCAAAACACTTATAGGATGCAGCGCATTCGCCAGTAACGCCGAATTGCGTGCCTGCTTCATTGATGCCCGTATTCATCCCTGGCTGCCTCAATTGCCGGAAGCCGATAATTTGGCGCAGCGTGTTGATGCCGTTATTGCTTACCTGTACGACAAGAAAAACCAATCCCAAGAAAACGCGCTGTTTCTATTATTGCATGTACTTGCAGAGCGCGAAGATCCAGCGGATGATCGTCATCAAGCGTTACTGGACCTGACAAACATACTTGAGAATACGCCCGCAGCTTACGACAACCTGGCAGTGGAGATAAGTCAGCAAGGGCTTAAGGAAGAACCAACTCCTGCCGGAGGTGTCAGCACCCAAGACCGGCGGATAGCAGCAGGTAAAAATGTAATCGTCAGAGGATCAATATTTCAAGGCGATATTTATGGAAATGTAACTCAGGTCTTCAAATCAATGCCGGCATGGTTACAATATCTCCTCTGGGGCATCTTAGGGATTGCCCTGATAACTCTCCTGGGCGTTGTGCTGTTGTTGGCGGATGTTCCTCTTCTCCCCCAAAAGTCCCTTACCCCCACACCTGTCCCACCGGAGACCTCTCAATTCGTCCCGATTGACTCCTCGGTCACGGATGTGCATGGCTTAATTTACCAGCATACGGCAGAGCACAACGTGTTGTGGGTGAGAGATATGACGACCCTGTACCGACTGGATATGCCGCTACAGGCGAAAGGTAAGCTTGAAAAAGTATATACCCTTACGCAGCGGATAGTCAACTTCACCCTGGATTGTCGAGATAATATCTGGTTCGCGCTCAAGGATGGCACGGTCAATATTTATAATCCATATACAGAAGTGAGTGTATGGCTGGATTCGGGAACGGTGAGCTGGCTTGGTAAGAAGGCAGTTCAAGACATAGAAACACGGTGTACGGATGAAGGTTTTGTGGAAGTGTGGTTGGCGCATCAAGGCGTGCGCACCCTGCGCTACCATTCGCCCTATACTTCCGCAGAGAATATCGAAAGCTTCACTGATGCGGACGATGAGTTCTATACAAAGACCCAAGAGTTCGCCGATACCGTGGCCTTGTATCTCGAGGCTGACAATTTATGGGGCATTGATAGAACTCAGAAAGCACTCTTTCGCATACCGTTTAATCCGCTTGATGCTTTTGAAAACAAACCACTTGACGATGTGCAAATATGGCGCATAACAGGAACAGCGCAGGGAACCATCTGGGTTACAGGAGATGAAAATCTGTTCAAGATTGATGGACACAAAATTGATGAACACATCTCCTCAATATCCCTGAAAAACACCATAGTGCGTGCTATAGCAGCCAGTACAGACGGACAGACTGTCTGGCTAGGGAGCAATTGTCCACCCCAATCGAAATGTATCCCGCTTGCCTGGTACCCAGTCGGAAGTAGTAGCACGTGGCCCCTGGATCTGCCCAACGTAGAGGAGGTGCGAGATATAGTCATTGATGATCGAAATCGTGTGTGGCTCGGAACGAAACAGGGAGTAGTTTGTTATCCAAAATCAGATTGTCAACCATAAGCAAAGTGAGGAGGGTTACGAGATGCCAGATGCTTCGATTGTTTTCAATGGAAATGCATTCATCAACCGATGCCACCAGTATGATATTGATCCAGATCCAACAACCAGTAGACTCAGTGGGTGGGCAGTATACGACGAATGGATCATATTCTACAATGATCAGGCTGGTGGGACGAATCGTCCAAGCCGATTTGTGTTGTTTTCAACAAAGCTGGCTTCCAAAGTCATTGCCGGCGTTGTTGCATTGCTCAAAGACAAGGAAGTACCTTCCGGTTTTTCTGTATACGACGCCTTGTTCTACCGTACGGTCTATGCTGTTGGCAGTTTTGACCCACAGGTCATTGCCAAGTTGCAGTCAGCCGGAATACAAGTTGACCAGGGCGCGCCTTTCGATACGCCGGCTAACCTTCGGCAATATCTGAGAAACGTCATTCCCTAATCCGTCCTGGTGAAATTGCATACTCTGTTTCAGAGAGCAACAATCAGTTTCATCCACCCAGGCCCAAAGCGACAGTGCGCCGCTCATCATTGGGCGCACTGTTGCTGCAATGTGTCATCGTACATAAGGAGGGAGGTATGAGCGGTTTGCTTGAGCAAATTAGCCTGGCGAAAGATAAACTTCATGAGCTATACCCAGACATGGATTTGGTGCCCGTGCCTAAACGGCCCATCTTCTTATCCGACGACAGTTGGCAGATTCCATATTCCCTCTATTATCAGCTTCCGTATGGCGCGTTTCGGCTACGACAAGCTATGCTCATGCTATTTTTTGAGCAAAGTGCTCAAGAACCCCTGTTGGAATGGTCGGAACTCTCAAAACCTTGTGCTGCCAACAATCAAAAAACCCGGGCAGACGCCCTAAACACATTTGTGAAATCAAAATGGGGGAGTTCTGCTAGTTTTACGACTTTTCATGATACGCTGGTGAGTGCACTGAAAGATCAGGTTCAAAGAAACAAGAATGTCAAAGAGCTCTGCAGCATAGAAATGGTGCTCGATGACAGTGGTGCAGCTTCAGAATGGCTTCCCTGCTGGCGCATCGGATTCATACAGACAGATTCCGTTTATGGTCTGGGTATTGTAGAGCCTCAGGCGCCATACCCAATTCGCTGGATAGTGCCGTCCCTCAAACAACGTGCTCGAGAAGGGTGGATCATCGGCGACACAGAACGATATAACAACGCATCTTTGCGCACTTGGATTCCGGATACCAATGCAAACAAAGAAAAAATACGGCGGGCGAAGCTAATGACGCAGGCGTGTTTATGCGCGGCTGAAGACCTTTTCCAAAACTGTGGATACACAGACATAGGTTTGGATACCGTTAAGGTGCAATATCTGCACTCCGTAGCGTCTGGTGGATATGCACAGCTTGTAGAAGATACCCCTGTCATTACGATGGGATATGACGACCTCTTCGCAGAATCGCCGGATATGTTTTTTCACGAATTGGGCCATGCTGTGTGGTGGCTGTTTTATGCCCGTCTGCCTGCCTGTATTAATAGAAATATCCCCGATGTTACAACCTGGTCAGATGGCATTCAAGAAGGTTTTGCCGATTTCTTCGCCGCTACGCTGTTGACAGAATATGGGAACCCGCGTGTTATTGGAGGATACTTACCGAAAGAAACAGCCGCCAAATATAGACTACCGCGCATTGTATCGGCTGCCGATTGTCAACGTCCCGAACAGGCCGAGTTACAGAATGACAAACCGGCGTATACAATTGGTAACAGGTGGGCGAACCTGCTGTGGAACTTGCGCGAACACCTTGAAAAAGCGGGGAAGGGGATCTACGAAATCACTCGCCTGGTATTAAATGCCCATGTCCGTCCTCCCCACAACCTGAGCGAACCTGATATTTGGGATTGTTACGTTCAATCAATTTGCGAAACCGCAAAATCTATGGGCATAGATTTAAGTGGTTGGTCTGGTTGCTCGTGACGGCCGATATATCGTCTGCCAGATATTCCCGCCAATAGCGGTCTGCGTAGCAATCTGTCTTGAATGTAAGCCCTAAACGTAAATCGTGAAAGGAGCAAACAATGACTGCGGACTATTGGCTTGGCATTGTGGCGGTGTTGTTGTTCTGGGTGTTTAGTTTCTTTGTCACTCGTAAACCTTGGCCGTGGGTACTTGCCGAATCCGAAAACGACGTCGGCCCCAAGAGACTGAGCGCCTCGAAATTTCAGGCCCTCGTGTGGACCTATGTAACCCTTTTTGCTTATGGCAGTATCTTCGGCACGCGCCTGCAAGGAATGACATCCGAAGCACCTTTCGCGGAATTGCCCCAAATCCCCAGGAATTTCCTGTTTTTGATGGGCTTGAGTGCCATCACCGTCACTGGTGCCAAAGGCGTGACAATTTCATACAAATCCCAGGGGCGGATCTCGGACATAAGCGGCGGCTTGTTGACCGGCCCCGAGGGCCAAGGCGACTTGCTCAAAACGCAGATGCTCGTATGGACAATAGTTGCAGCCAGCATGTATATCATTAAGCTGGTACGTGGTCTCAATGACGGCAGTATCTACGATATGCCGAACATTGATCAAACCTTACTCGTTCTGATGGGGATTTCGCAGGGTTCTTATCTCGGTAACAAACTTGTGACCCGAAATGTGATCAAAACCCCTAAAATAACCGAGATTTTACCGTTGAGCGGCGATGCAGGAACCGAGGTAGTGATATTGGGCGAGAACTTTGGCGAAACACAGGGAAATAGTTTTGTCGCGCTCAATGGTATCCCCATCAAAACGCAAGCGGATGGATTGGTGGCTTGGGCCGATTTGCAAATCAGGCTTAAAATCCCTACCACATTCCAGGTTAACGATACAGTCAAGATCCGGGTGCATCGAGATGGGGAGTGGAGTCCAGGTGAGTATACTTTCCAGGTTGTCTCAAAAAAATGAGGATCGAACTATGAACTATGCTCAAACCTTGCGCAAAGCGCAAACTTTTCTACAACAACAGCATCGTTCCCAAGCCGTCCAGACCGCCGCCAGCGCATTGGAAAACCTGCTGGTGGAACTCTACAACGAACTGCTAGGCCAATCGCCGCCATCTCGCCAGAAAGAACTCATCGAAGCGCAGGAAAAAGTCGGCGGCGGGCAACCGCTCAACAAACTCACCCTGGGCAAGCTGGTGGGCGTCTTTCGCGCCAGCCGCGCCCACGAAGACCTCAAAAAGACGCTGGGCCTGGATTTGACTTACCTCAACATCGAAGCTCTCGGCCCGCTGGTGGACATCCGCAACGAGGCCGTCCACAAAGGCCAGGAGCCGGATGCCGCCGAAGCCGCCTACATCGTCACCCAGGTCGAATTGATCTTACGCGAAACCGGACGGCTTCCGTCTGTTCCAAAATCCACAATCGAAAATCTAAAATCCGACACGCCCTGGTGGCACGTCGCCATCCCCCACCGCGACATCCGCGAGGGCCGTCTGGACCTCAAAATCTTCGCCGTGGATCTGGCGCAGGTCCTCGAAGGGGACGCCGTCTCGGAGTACAGAGACCCCGATGTCTTCTTCCGCCGCACCTTCCTCACCCGTGGACTGCGCGCCACGCTCGAGGGCGTGCTGCGCCGGCTGGCCGGCTGCGATGACGGCGTCGCCATCACCCAAATGGCGACCGTCTTCGGCGGCGGCAAGACGCACACCCTGCTGGCGCTCCATCACATCGTCACCCACGGCGCAGCCCTGACCTATCTCGATCCCGTGGCGCAAATCTTCAGCGAAGCTGAGCTAGACCCCCACCTCCCGCCCTTCGGAGGGGACCGGGGGAAGGCCGCCGTCGCGGCTGTGGACTGCGCCCACATCAGCCCAAGCCACCCGCGCACCGTCGAGGGTCTCACCCTGCATACGCTTTGGGGAGAGATCGCCTATCGCTTAGCCGGGGCCGCAGGCTATGAGATCGTCCGCCGCAGCGACGAAGAACGCGCCGCGCCCGGCAGCAAAGTCTTGCAGACGCTTTTTGCGTACACCGGCCCGGCCTTGATTTTGCTGGATGAGACGCTTTCCTACATCACCAAAGCCAGCGCCATCCCCGTAGGCAAAGGCTACCTCTCCGATCAGGCCCAGGAGTTCCTGCTGGAACTTACCCGCGCCGTCAATGCCACCGACAACGTGGCTCTGGTCCTCACGATGACGTCCAGCGAGCAGGAGCAGATCGGCGAGGCCGCGATGCGCGCCGCGAAGGAGATTGATACCGCCATCCGCATCCTGCGCCGTACCCGCCAGGTCGAGGTCAGCGCCGAACGCGAGGAACTCTACGAAATCCTCAAACGCCGGCTCTTCGACACCGATCCCGCGCAGCTCACCGCCCAGGCGCGCGATGTGGCGCAAGCCTATTGGGAAACCTACCGCGCGTATCCTAACGACTTCCCCCAGGAAGCGCAGACGCCCGAATACCGCGAGTTGCTCGTGCGCGCTTACCCCTTCCACCCCGCGCTCATCGAAATCCTGCGCGACCGTTGGGGCAGCATCCCTGGCTTCCAGCGCACGCGCGGCGTGTTGCGCCTGCTCGCCCTCGTCATCGGCGACCTGTACCGCCGCAAACACAGCGCCCCCCTCATCCAGCCCGCGCACGTCAACCTGGATGATGGGAAGATTCGCAACGAACTGCTGGAGCACGTGGACAACAAAGGCGGATACGAATCGGCCATTCTTTCTGACATCGGCGGCACCGATGAATCCAAAGCGCCGTATCTCGACCGCGTGACCGGCGGCGAGTATGCCCGTCACAGCATCGCTACCGGCCTGGCAACGGCGATCTTTATGTATTCGCACAGCGGCGCGGTGCAGCGCCGTCCTGCCGCCGAGCGGCCGCAGCTCTGGCTGGCGACCCTGCAACCCGGCGTCGTCCCCGCATTGGCCGCCGACGCGCTCGACAAGCTCCAGCGCCGCCTCTGGTATCTCGACGTCCAGGAGAACACCTACCGCATTGATAGCCAGCCCAACCTCAACCAGATGCTCGTCACGCGGGTGGACGCCATCCGCCAGGAGCCCGACGCCATCCGCGCGAAATTGCGCGAGGCAGTGGAGCAGGTGGCCGGACAGCGTCCTTTTGCCCAGGTCATCTTCTGGCCTGATGGCCCCGCCAATGTCCCCAACCAGCGCGCGCTCACTCTCGTTGTGCTGTCCCCGGATATAACCTGGGATCAGACAGAAGCGGCGCAAACCCGCGCGCGCCGCTTCATCCATGACATCGTGAACAGCGCCGGCAATACCTTCCGGCAATTCAAAAACACCCTGGTCTTTGCGCTCGCCACCACAGAAGGCGCGCGGATTATGCACGAGACGGCGGTCGAACTGCTGGCCCTCGAAGCCATCCATCGCCAGTACCGGCGCGGCGGGCTTTCGGAGACCCAACTCGACGACCTGAACACGCGCCTGGATCGCGCGCGCAAGGGCTTGCCGGGCGCCGTGTGGGGTGCGTACATTGTCACCGTCGTCCCCACCGGCCCAACTCTGGAAACTGACAACTCGAAACTAGAAACTAGAAACTCGAAACTGGAAACTCCCCTCTGGATCAAACAAGAGCACGGCTTTGCCGGCTACCGTCCCGGCGAACACAGCCTGGCCGGGCGCGCCTGGGATCGGCTGATGACCGAACAACGGCTGCTCTCGCGCCTCGATCCGCGCCTGATTGCCGAGGGCAAGGGTGACCAATGGCGCGTCTGGCCGGCCGAAGAAGACCGCCTCAACGTGGCGACGCTGTGGGACTACTTCCGCCGCTTCCCCTACCTGCCGATGCTCACCGGCCCGGAGGCATTGCAGCAGACCATCGCCTGGGGCGTACAGCGCGGGCTGTTTGCCTATGCCCTGGGTGACGGTAAGACCTTCGACACGCTCTACTTCCGCGAGTCGCGCTCAGCCGCGGAGTTCGCCATCATCGAGGGGGCGTGGCTCTTGCGTCCAACCCTGGCCGAAGCCCTGAGCGAGCCAGAGCCGTCGCCGGCTAAACCAGAACGCGCCGGTGAAACAAAGCGCAAAGACGAAACCCCGCTCCCGCTCTCCCCCGCTCCCGCTCTCCCCTCCTCTCCCGCTCCTCGAACCACCTATCGCCATATCGCCATTGACACGCCGGTGAACTGGCAACGCTGGTACGACTTCTACCAGGCGGTCATCAGGCCGCTGGTCGAAGCCGGCGCCGAAGTGAGCCTGCACCTTTACGTGGACGCCCACGGCGAGATTGACGCCAACCTGGTGGATTTGAGCGTGAAAGAGAGCGTGGCGCAGATGGATGCGCGGGGAAAGGTAAAGACGGAGGCTTAGTCACGTCGGGTAGTCATAAAACGTCCCGCTGCCGGCACCATTTTTGCGCAATTGCGCATGCCAGACCAGTTCCGCCAGATCGCGCGCGGCCTGACGGGCCGAAGCGCCGGTCAGCTCCTGATACTCGCGGTTGGTGATCCGCCCACGCCGCGCCACATACGCCAGGGCTTGTTGTTGACGGGGATTGGGAGTGAATGGCGCAGGCAATGTTGCCGGGACCGAATCGGCCAGACCGGGGAATAAAGTGAGCAGCAGCTCGCGCGATTCCTGGTCGGCGGTCTCTTGGGCGATCTGTAACCCTTCTTGGGCGTATTGCATGGCGCGCGCCTGATCGTTCATCTGCAACCAGGCTTCGGCCAGGTCATAGCACACGCGCCCTTGCCAGTTACGGTTGCCGCACGCTGCAAGACGGGTATAGGCTTGTTCGTAAGCTCGGATAGCCTCAGCATACTGACCCTGCCAAAAGTAACATGCTCCGATACTTTTCAAGCCGGCGCCTTCAAAGTTGACATTGCCGATCTGCCGTGCCAGCGCCACGCTCTCTTCTAAGTACATCAACGCCAGATCGTATTGGCGCAAATAGGCATAATCCAACCCCAGGTTATGCGCCACCTTCATCGTCAAATCAATGTCTTGCTGCATATTCGCGGCGACGCGCGCTTGCAGGCGGTGTTCAAGGGCTTCCTCGTAGTGCGCGCGGCGATTGCATAATTCGCCCCAGGCGTTATGCAAATCGGCCCAGAGTTTGTGTTGCTCAGGTGTCACCAAGGCTTGTGCCTGTTGCAAGTCGTTCGCGGCGCGGTCGAGGTCGGGTTGCCCCTGGATGAAGATCCAGGCGCGATGGATGTACAGTTCGGTCAACAAAGTGTCCTGTGGCGCATCATGCGCAAGAATTTGAATGGCGAGATTGTAATAGGCCAGGGCCTCGGCCAGATTTTTGCCCTCCAGGAGTTTCGCACAGCGATAGCAGGCTTCGGCGCGGACGCGCGGCGCCTCGGCATTGAGCGCCTCGACGTATTGCGCTAAGGCGGTATCAAAATCCCTGACCAGTTCGGCCATTCGTCCGGCCAGCAGTTTTATCCTGGCCCATAATTCTGATGGCAGCTCGACCCGCCGAAAGGTCAACAAAAACTCAAGAAACACTTCAATGTGCAGGGAATGGGTGATGTCCTGCTCATGCTGCACCAGTAAACTGGCCGCCGCTTCAAATTGTTCGGCCTCGCGCAAATGATAGGCCGCTTCCAGATAATCTCCGGTCGCCTGGTAAAAATTTCCGGCAGCGCTGTGCCATTCCACGCGCTCGCGGTTGGTCAATAAACACTGCACAATGGCGCGGACATTGGGATGCAGCAGCACCGTGTTCTGGGGGGGATGACTGATGAGCCACTGGGAGGCCAGCATTTCCAGGACGGATTCGCGCACGGCAGTAATATCATGAATGTCGGCCAGCTCGTAGAAGCGTTCCAGGCTGATTGAACGGCGGAAGATCGCGGCCAGGCGCAAAAGGCGTTGCGCGGCGGGGGGATAGTGATCGTAGCGGTCGGTAACGATGTAACTGCGGCGCTCCTCCACCGACTGCGGCGCGTCCAGTTCGACGCGCAGGACGGCAGTGAGCTTCTCGATGGCCGTTTGCCGCCGGGCGAACACCGTAGTCTCTTCGATGTGCATCCATTCCGCCAGATCGTTAAACGTGACCTGTAATTTCTTATCCGGGCATGAGGTTGCGCTACCCCAGGGATTTTTGGTGGGATCGTCGCGAATGTAAGGATTCCGCGTCTTATCACTGTCAATGTAATAGGTATGCAAGATAAGGTACGGCTGCCAGTTCATCGCGCCCCAGGCCGGTTTGCCGGCCGGTTTGAGCCGTTCCACGGCCCAGCGCAACACCGACATCAACGCACGTCCGCGCTCATCGAAACGCAGCGTGGCATGGGGTAAAAGCGCGTCTTCCACCAGCGTACTCTGCGCCAGGGGGAGCGTCCCTAATCCCAACATATCCCCTTCGCGGCACAACCTGAGCGCCTGCGCCGTCAAAGCCTCAAATTCCGCTTTGCTCAGGGTTGCGATTTCACCATCCATTCTCATCCTCCGACCTAAATCGTGCCATAACGGACTGAAACCTGTCGCATTACGGAACAGAAACCTGATCCCGGAGTGGCTGTTGGCTTAAATTACGCCATAATGTATACTCAAACGCTGAAAAAGCAAGCCAAAAACCGAAGTAAATAATATGGTAATTCTGTGGATTGACGGTTATATTTAATGGGGGTGGTCCTCTATTCTGCTTGTGGAGGTGAAGATGACGATGTCGGCAGCAATGTACCACGAAAGGATTATTCCCCCAGAGCTTAGCTATGTCATATTGGGCCGTAAACGCGGCGAATACCGGCGCGGCCTTGAACTTTTGGCCGCGACTGTCCCGCCCGATCCCGCCGCCGCGAGCGATGAACGTTCCCAACGCCAGCTATTTGGCGCCGAAACCGGCCTGCCGGCATTGGAACTCAATCGCGCGTTATTTTTGCTGGACTTAGGCCGCCTGGATGAGGCCGAAGCCATTTTGCGGGGGCCTGTCATCCGCCAGGCGCGCGGGCCTTATGGACTTTATGATGGACTGATGGACGAGGTGCAGTATCAGTTTATTGCGCGATTGAATTTGTGCGACCTGTTGCTCCTGCGCGGACGCTTGAGCGAGGCGTATGCCATTGCCGATAGGCTGGCGGCCGCGCTGGAGAGCAAGGATACCACGAGTGAATCCAACTGAACGCTGGCTGAGATATGCGCGCAAGTAGAGCAGATCAACGCGCGCGTCGGCCAGTATACCACCGGCTTCAATCCTTACGCCCGTCGCGCCGTGGCGCACATGTATCTGGGGAATGTGCCCGGCGCGTTGGCAGATTTCAAGCAGACGGAGATGTACCAACAGCGGATATTCGGCTATTACTGGCAAATGAATACGCTGTCGCGCGTGATGACTTGCAAAAGACATGGCCGCGCTTACGTGGGGCGTGGACGAGATCAATTTCTCCGCGCTATCCCTTCAGAGACGCGCGCGCCAAGCGTATGATGCCGCGCTCGACGCGGCCACGGCGCGGCAGTTGGCGACGCAATTGCACGCGATGAGCGAGATCGCCTGCGTGGCGGTCAGCCCCAGTTGCGCCTTCGTCGGCCCGTGCGCCGCGTGCGTCGAGCCAAACATCACCTGCGATGGCTGGGTGACGCCGTGTTATCTGAACGCGCGCCCTCTGTTCCATCTGCTCGAAGTAACGCCGGCAGAGGCGCGCGCACACCTTGCCCAGGCGCGTCGTGCCGCACTAAACGGTTGCGGGCGCGTGCTGACGCCGCTGGCGCAAACCGTTTGAAAACGTAGCGCAAGCTGTTAGCTTGCGACTGCTCGCGGCAGACACAAACGAACAGTTTGCGCTACCGGTTTATTTTGATGACGAGAAATAGTTCATCATGGACAAGCAACCTTTATCATCACCTGAACGCGCGTCCCACGACCAAATTATGCGTCAGTATGAGCTACTGTCCGCTGCGTCGCCGGTCGCGGATTTGCTGCATGCGATGGCCGCGCCGGTCTTGCTGCTCAACCCGGCCTGGCAAATCGTATTTGCCAACGACCGGGTCTTGGAGCATTTCCCTACGCCAGACCTGAACAGTATTTTGGGCCAACGTCCGGGTGAACTGCTCGATTGCACGCACACGGCGGCGCGTCACGCTTGTTGCGATCTTCCCCTGGTGTGTCCACTATGCGGTATACTGCGCGCTTTGCAACAGGCGCAGCAAGGTGTGGCCGCCGTAGAAGATTGTCGGCTACTGCGCGCCAACGGCAAAGCATTAAATCTGCGCGTGCGGGCTACGCCTATAACGTGCCTGGATATCCCCCTTATTGTTTTCACGTGTTTGGATATTGCCGAAGAAAAGTGCCGCGAGCTGTTGACCCAGACCTTTTTCCACGACATTGGCAACTCAGTCGGCATTATCCGCGGCGCTACCGAGTTGTTGCTTACGGAAAAAGAACGTGAAATCAAAGAGAAATTGCGGCAAATGTTACTGCGGGCCATTCGTTGGCTGCTCCAGGACGTGGGAATGTTACAAGCATTGCTGACCGCAGAAAACGGCGAATTACAGCCACGCTATGAGGCGCTTGATGCGCGGGCGTTGTTGCAAGACCTGGCCGAGCTGTACGCCACACACCAGGCCGCCAAGGACAAACACATCCACCTGCGCCCGGAAGCCGAGGCCGTCATCCTGTGGAGTGATCCCCGGCTGCTGGCGCGCGTCCTGGGGAATCTGCTCAAGAACGCGCTGGAAGCCACGCTGCCCGGCGGGACGGTCACGCTGTATTGCGCGCGGGTCGGGGACGCGGTCGAGTTTCAAGTTCACAACCAGGCGGTAATGCCGCCGGAGGTGCAAGCCCAAATCTTCCAGCGCGCGTTCTCCACCAAAGGTTCAGGCCGGGGCATCGGCGCGTACAGCGTCAAATTGCTCACCGAGCAGTATTTGCACGGTACGGTGTGCTTTCAATCTCAGGCAGGGTTAGGGACGATTTTTACGGTCACCTATCCACTTATCCCGGATTAACTGAAAGCATTAAAAAGTAAACATAGTCGTTACGCAGTGTGTTTCTTTGGACAGGATTGACAGAAAGCCTTCTCCAATCCTGAAAATCCTGTTGATCCCTGTCAGAAAATGGCGCAGTGCGTAACTCCTATAAAACAGTCATGCGGTTGCCCATGCCAAACTACCACGGAGGATGCTGATGGCTTACATTTTAGGATTGGATGATCATGAGCTTATGTCGTCGATTCTGGAGATGTGTCTCCAGCAAGCCGGTTATACCGCAGTTTACGTTAGCGACAGTTTTGAAGCCTGGGCCTGGTTGCACACGTTCCGGTTTGATCTATTTATTCAAAGTACGCATTCTGACATATTTATTCAATACGAGTGGCCCGATGCAGGCGGCGTCCAGGTTGACCTGAAAGTCAAAGCGGATCCTGACTTATCCGGTATGCCGATTCTCCTAATGAGCGCAAACCTTGAAGTGGTTCAAGCAGCGAGCAAGATAGACGGCGTAAGTGCTTTAGCAAAGCCATTTGAAATTCCCGATCTTCTTACAATCTTATACACGTTGGTGGGTGCGCCAGAGGCGCCGCCGCTTCCATCGCCGGCAGACCACACCTGGGAACTCCTCCATACCACACACACGGAAACTCTACTCGCAGCTTTACAAAGTGATGCCTGGACTGCCCGGTGGCCGGCCGTCTTGACCCTGGGCCGCTTACAAGTCGCTGAAGCGCGACAGCCCTTACTGTGCATCCTGCAGACTGATGACAATCCCTATGTGCGTATGATGGCGATTTACGCGCTGGGCGTCTGGGCGGAGGAACCAGAGGTAAAGGAGGCGCGGGCCAGAGCAAAGCAGGACCCCATTATGTGGATACGGTACGCTGCCAAACATGCGCCAAAACGCAGCTCCCTGTAATTCATCACATCTACAGCGCCCATCAGATCATCGAATAAGCCCTTAAGAGACGCCGAGTGCGCGGAGGACAATACCAGAAAAACCTCCGTGTTCTCTGTGCCTTTGCGGTGAATTTAATATTGTCGAGGTAATCAAGGTAAGCCGCTGGACTCTTCCCGGGGTTGTCTCAAATCGCGCCATCCTCTGCCGGAAATACGCCAAAATCGCGCCAAAACGTAGAGTAAATTATAGTGACTCCTGGATAGGGTTGAGGTAAAGTAGAACATAGAGTGAATTTCGGTAAACCCTATTTTGGGATGAAAGGAGTATGACGATGAACAGGCGTAAGTGGTTGAATAGTGTTTTGGTGCTGTTACTTCTGTTGGGCTATCTGCCGGCGGTGACGCAGGCCGCGCCGGCGCCGCCGCCGACACAGACAGAAGCGCAAAGTGCGCCGACGGCGGCTACGTTGCCGGAAGCGTCGAAGGTGACGGCGATGTCTTTAGCTATGCCGCCAACGCCGCCGGCGCCGTTGGAAACGCAAAGTGCGCCGCCGGTGACCGTGCTGCCGGGATTAGAAAGGATGGCCCCTTCTGCATCATTGACAGCGACGCAAGCCATCTCCGAATCGGCAATGATCACCGCAATGCTGGATGAACTACGCGCCGAAGCCGCACGCCGCTTTAGCGCGCCGCGCGCGCCGTATGCGCCCCAGGGTGAACCAGTTGGACCCGGCACTGTCAATGCGGTGCAGGTGAATGGCTTTCGCGTCTATGGCGTGATTTCCACCGGCGGCTATAGCATCACTGTCGTTTTGAAGACGGGGACAACCGTGAAAGGGACGGCGACAGTTTGGCCGGCCAATGACCTGACGTATTGGGTGAATCTGCCGGTGCCGATTCAGCCGAATGATACGGTAGAAGTGACAGCGGGCGGCAATACCACCGTGATTCCGGTGACACCGCTGGCGGCGACGCTGGATTGGCAGAATGACGCGCTGGATGTGAGCGGTTTGCCGGCAGGCGCAACCTTTACCGCCAATTTATCGCAACCGGCCTTTGGGGACTATAGCACAACAACCTTCGCGGATGGGGCGGGCGCGGCGCACGTCACGGTGTTTGGTGATTGGGGCGGCAATGGCGTACTGACCCCAGACTGGCAAGCGGATGCTTACGGTATCGTGCGCTACACGCAGAGCACCGGGCATCAAGTGTTCCGCACGCTCAAGAGTGTGACGGTTTACGAACGCGGCAATCGAGTAGACTTGGCCGCGGTGGTGGCTAACACTCCACTGACTTTGACGTTACAAGACAGCCAGCACAATGTCAAACTGGCTTGTCCAAGTAGTTCCTATGCTTCTGGGTCTGCTCCGGTGTGGTTCTACGCTCCAGAGCAGCACCGGCCACCCCGAAAAAACTATCGTCGTGCTGGCCGACCTCCCCGGTGACGGCAATACCCACATTCGCGTCATCCACAACGGGACGATGACCTCGATTAACGGACTACCGAACTCCGCCGGGACGCTCGATAGTGCGCTGCGCGAGTACAATATGACCAACGGCGAGACGCTTGGCGGCTTCCTCAAGTGGGCGCGCGCGAACTACGGCGCGGGCGCGCGGATCACGTTCTCCTACATCGGCCACGGCACGGCGGTCGCGCCGGATGCGGACTTGAGCGGCCTGACCTTCAACGTCCAACGGGGTGTCCTGGTGTTGGCGACTATCCCAATGCCTATCAAGATCGGCGGCCACTCCGGCTGGACGGATTGGACGCCGCATCGCGCCGTCATCTCGCCGCGCGCGTTGAAGCTGGCATTGAAGGCCGCCACGGATGAGGGACAGAATCCTATCCAGGTCCTGGATTTGGTGCATTGCTTCGCCGCCACGCTGGAAGAGTTCGATGAACTCGCGCCCTATACGGAGATGCTGGTCGGTTCGCCCAACTACACCTACTTCGATCCGGCGATGACCGGTGCCGTCATGGACGCGCTCGCGCCGACGCAGACGCCCGCGCAGATGGCAACGGCTATCGTCGAGACCTACAATGCCGCATTAGCCGCCGCCGATGATCCCGCCACACCCTACGATGACCATCCACGTATCCTGGTCGCCGTGGATAGCCGCCAGGTCGCCGGAATTGTGGAGGCCTGGAAACCCGTCGCGCACTACGTTATGGAAGCCTTTGCGCAGAATTACGCGGATACGCACGCCAAACTGCTCACGGCCTACCTCGCCGCGCCCAAATACGATACCTGCGATACAACCTGGGAGTGCGTGGCGCCTGACGCACTGGTAGACCTGCGCTTCGCCGCCGTACTGCGCGATGCGTTTGGCGCGCTCTCGCCGGTGGGCATCTGGGCGAACACCGCCCACCTGCGCGCCGAGGCCGCCATCGTCGCACGCGCCGCCGCCGACGGTACACCCTGGTTCGCCGCGCCGGAGACGCCCACGTGGGAGTTCACCGGCAACCTCGGCATTGGCCTGTTCGCGCCTTTCCAGGCAATGATCCTGAATGGCGATCTATATCTCCCCTGGCAGGCGCACTGGTACACCGGCAATAACTTTGACTTCACGAAAGATACACTTTGGGACGAAGTCATCGTCAAATTCTGGGAAAATGACGCCGTGCAGACGTATTTCTGCCTGCCTGCCATGCCCGTCGCGCCGCGCCCCGGCGAACTCGGCGTCAATCGCTTGATCTTCCCGCTGACCGGGACCGTCTCGCGCCATACGCCGGTACAACTGGCCGCTGCCATCACAACCACCCGCATCCCCAATGCGCTGGTGCGCTTCACGGTCTTGCAGAACAACGTAGAAGTTTTCAGCGATACCGTCGGCACGGGGTATCTGCCCGCCGGCGTGCACCCCATCTATGCCGGACGGCCGTGGACGCCCACAGCGACCGGCAAGTACACGATCACTGTCGAAGTCAATGTTGACCAGCGCATCATCGGGGACGACCCCAGTGACAACGCCCGCGCGTTTACCGATACCGTGTGGGCAGTTGCTACCCGCCCGATCATTGCCGCGACGGTCAACGGCGGACAGCAGTTCGTTTCTACACCGCAGGTAGCATTGGACATTACACAGATCGCCGGCGATGCGCCCGTGCAGTACATGGCAGTTCAGATCTACGGCTATGGCCCCGGCGAAGATCCGCAAACGCAAACACCAGGCCTGTTGGATACGCAGTTCTTCCCCAACGTGAGCCTGCCGCTGACCAACTTCATCCTTGATCTGTCTGCCGATCTGCGCATCGGCCCGCGCGAACTGCACATTTGGGGGTGGTCGGCGGATGGGGTGAGCGTCGCCCCGGCCATCGTCAAATTCAACTACGCGCCGCCGGCCACGCTCGCCGCCAGTGGGGAGCATGACTTCCTGTTCAACACAGCAGCCAATGATACCTGGGAATTCAACCTGGATGTGAGCGCGGGCGACGCCAACCTCTTCGTCTGGGATACGTACAACATCGGCTTCCCCACCTGGCAGGCAACCTATGTTGGCAGCGACATGCTCGCCTTTACCGCGCCCTTTGCCGGGCAGTATGTCCTCAGCGTTCACGGTGAGACGCAGGCCGATTATAGCTTAAGCGCGACGCGCAACGGCGCGGCCGGGTTGTTGCAGGCGGGGGCCGGCGTCAATAACCCGCGCGCCTTTGTTCCCACCAGCCGTCCCACCTTCAACGCGCCGATTCCCAAATTGCCTGAAATACCGAAAACTGTCAAAGAATTCCGTCTCTTCCTGCCGCTCGTGCAACGTATGCAACCTTAAAGCAGCGTAAATACACACAGCGCCCGGGAAACATTTCCGGGCGCTGTGTCTTTGTCCTCAATGCCTGGCCTGCAAAATGCTCCATTACATGGCGGCGCAAATAACTTTCCGGTTAAATCGCTCTTTCATTGCTCACAGGGGAACGCCAGTTCCCCGCGCGGCGTCGGCGCCCGGCATAACACCTGAAAACCGCGGATCTGACGATCCGCTTCAAGCATCGCTCAAGCATCGCTAACCGGTGTAGGATTTCCGCCGCTGTGTACCAGACGCCAGGGGAATCGCCGGATGCTCAGGCTTTGGGGAGATTGTCAGATCCGGGGAAAAAACGCCCTCATGTCTCGCGGATCCGCAATCTCCCCCGCCAGCGCCGACGCCGCCACCGTCGCCGGGCTGCCCAGGTAGGTGAAGGCTTCCTTCGATCCCATGCGCCCCTTGAAGTTGCGATTGGCCGTCGAAATCGTCACTTCGCCGGGAGCCATGCAACCCTCATGCGCGCCCAAGCACGGGCCGCAGCCGGGATTGAGCAACGTCGCGCCCGCCGCCACCAGATCGGCAATGACGCCGCGCGCGATGGCCGCCAGTAAAACTTCGCGCGAGGCCGGCAGCACCAGCAGTCGCACGCCCGGCGCGATGTGTCTGCCGCGCAGAATCTCGGCCGCTGCTTCCAGGTCTTCCAGACGTCCGTTGGTGCACGTGCCGATGAGCGCCTGGTCAATTTTCACGCCGGTTACTTCCGTCACCGGCGCGACATTGTCTACGGTGTGCGGTTTGGCGACGTGCGGCGCGAGGTCGCTCACGTCGTACTCGATGACGCGAGCATAATTGGCGTCCGGGTCACTGCGGAACTCGGCGGCCCAACGGCGCAGCGTCTCCATATCCCAGGGCGTGCGGCCGGCCAGCCAGGCTAACGTTGTCTCATCGGCTTCAACGATGGCGTTTTTCGCGCCCATCTCGGCAGCCATGTTGCACAGCACCATCCGCCCGGCGATGCTCAACGTGCGCACGGCCTCGCCAGCGAATTCCACGGAACAGTAATCCGCCCCATCCGCCCCCAGATCGCCGATGATGCGCAGGATCACGTCTTTGGCGGAGACGCGCGGCGGCAGCGTCCCATGCAGCACGATGCGCAGCGTCTCCGGCACGCGCAGCCAGATTGTACCGGTAGCCGTCACGGCGGCGGCCTCGGTGCGTCCGATGCCGGCCGCGAACGCGCCGAACGCGCCGTGCGTGGGCGTGTGCGAGTCGCTGCCGACGATCAGCGCGCCGGGCCAGGCATGTCCTTTTTCCGGCAACACCTGATGGCAGATGCCCTCGCCGATGTCGTAGAACGCGGCGATGCCCTGTTCGGCAACGAATGCGCGCGTGGCTTTGTGGCTGATCGCATACGTCTCATTAGCGGCCGGCGTGACATGATCCAACACGATGACGTGCATGGCCGGGTTGGCGACTTTGGCGACGCCGATCTCGCGGAACTTGCGCGCAATATCCGCTGTGTTGTCGTGGGTGAGGAGTTTATCGGGGCGCACCGTCACAATCTGCCCCGGTACGACGCTTGCTAACCCGGCTTTGTGAGCCAATATTTTTTGAGCAAGAGTATGTCCCATATTTTATTCCTCTGGTATGATGCGTAGAACGCACTTCCAATTCGAGCTTATCAAAAATACGTTGTGCCTCACGCTTTTTAAGTTGCATTATCCACTCCGCCGCATGATCGTTTGCAGGTGATTCCACCACTTTTGAGGTAACGGGCCAAGGTGATCGACATCCTCTGACAAATCTTCATACAAATTAACTAACTCCAGACGTAAATCATCTAAAGCCTCGTATTCAGTATCGCCGTACCCATAAGATTCTGTAGCATAGTAATTGGCAATAACAATATCGCCCTCAGTTTCTATAAAGACGGGAATCGGATGGACAAGTTTTAGTTCCGTGTGAAGTAAGTCTTCCAAATAGATTGTTTTTTTATGTGCCCTGTCGTAAGCGTATCCGATGCGCGTGAAAAACTGAGCAACGTTATCAACGAAGTTGCCTACGGGCGCGAACGCTACACCGTCGAGCGCCGCGGGCAACCATTGGTGACCATTATACCTGCATCCGAGTTCAACGATCTGGTCACGTTGCTTTCTGAGAACGGCGTTCGCAGCGAAGTGCAAGGCATCCCCGTGACCATCCATTTTACCGGTGAACGGTATTTTGTGTCTGACGACCTCTTTAATCTCTACGGTGAAGGCAAGACGCTGGAAGCCGCACGTCAGGATTATCAGATCGCTTTGCAAGAGTATCACGCCGATCTGGAAGCCCACGCCGATCATCTGGCACCCTATCTGGCGGAGCATCTCGCACGGTTACGCCAGCTTGAGTTGACCGCGACAACGGATAGCCTATGACGACGCTCCCCGCCCGCAAAGTTGCTGCGGCGTTGTCCGGCAAGTTTGCCTTCGAGGTCGAAGATTCGTACCATCGCATTTACCGGCTTTTTCTGGACGGTCAGCTTGTCGCGCGTACCTTTATGTCACATGGCGCCCGCGAGTTAAGCGATTTTCACATCCAGAAAATGGCGCAGCAGATGCGCCTCTCCCGCAAAGAATTTTTGGCGGCGGTTGAATGTACCCTGGATCAAGCCGCCTATTATACGGTGCTCCGCGAAAGGCTGTAGCCGCGCACTCCAAAATCGGCGTCGGTCTTACACGCCGGCAACCTCAAAAGCAGCGGCGACGATGGCCTGCGCTTCCTCTTGGATTGCCCGCAGATGCGCCTCATCCTTGAAGCTCTCCGCGTAGATTTTGTAGAGGTTTTCGGTTCCCGAAGGCCGCGCAGCAAACCAGCCATACTCGGTGACGACTTTCAAGCCGCCGATGGGCGCGTTGTTGCCCGGGGCGCGGGTGAGTTTGGCGGTGATGGGGTCGCCGGCCAGAGTTTGCGCCGTGACCATCTCCGGCGTGAGGTCTTTGAGGACCGCCTTTTGCGCCGGAGTCGCGGGAGCGTCGAGCCGCTTGTAGACGGGATTGCCGAATCGTTCGGTGAGGGCGTGGTAGTGTTCGCCGGGGTCGCGCCCGGTGACGGCGGTGATTTCGGCCGCCAGCAGGTCGAGGATGAAGCCGTCTTTGTCGGTCGTCCACACGCTGCCGTCTTGCCGCAGGAACGACGCGCCCGCGCTTTCTTCGCCGCCGAAGCCAAAATCGCCGCGCAACAGGCCCTCGACAAACCACTTGAAGCCGACGGGCGTTTCGCACAGGGGACGCCCCAGGGATGCGGCGACGCGGTCAATCATCGAGCTGGAGACCAGGGTTTTGCCTACGGCCGCATCCGCGCGCCAGCCCGGGCGATGCTGGAACAGGTACCAGATGGCGACCGCCAGATAGTGGTTGGGGTTCATCAGGCCCGCGCTGGGGGTGACGATGCCATGACGGTCGTAGTCGGTGTCGTTGCCGAAGGCGATGTCGAAGCGGTCTTTCAGACGAATCAGGCCGGCCATGGCGTCGGGTGAAGAGCAATCCATGCGGATTTTGCCGTCCCAGTCCAGCGTCATAAACGCGAAGGTGGGATCCACCACGGGGTTGACAACTTCGAGGTCCAGACGGTACATTTCGGCAATGGGCCCCCAGTAGGCCACGCCTGCGCCACCCATTGGGTCCACACCGATTTTCAGACCCGCCGCCGCAATGGCTTCCATATCCACGACATCGCGCAGAGCGGTCACATAAGGGGTGATGTAATCGTAGGGATGGGTGGTATCGGCTTCGAGTGCACGCGCCAGCGGGATGTGATGTACACCGGCGAGCCGGTTCCCCAGCAGTTCGTTGGCGCGCTGCTGGATGATGCCGGTGATCTCCGGCCCGGCCGGCCCGCCGGTTGGGGGATTGTACTTGAAACCGCCGTCGGTGGGCGGGTTGTGCGATGGGGTGATGACGACGCCATCGGCAAGGCCGCTTGTACGTCCCCGGTTGTGGGTCAGGATGGCGTGGGAGATGACGGGCGTGGGAGTGTAGCCCCGCGCGGCATCAATCATCACGTCCACGCCGTTGGCGGCGAAGACCTGCAACGCCGTCATCCACGCGGGTTCGGAAAGCGCGTGGGTGTCCATTCCCATGAACAAAGGCCCATCCGTCCCTTGCGCCCGGCGGTATTCGCAGATCGCTTGCGCAATCGCCAGGATGTGCGCCTCGTTGAAGCTGCCGTCCAGCGACGTACCGCGATGGCCTGAGGTGCCAAAGGCGACGCGCTGCGCCGGATGGGTCACATCCGGGCTGAGGGTGTAATACGCCGCGATAAGACGCGGGATGTTCGCCAACAGTTCCCGTGGCGCGGGTTGCCCGGCTAATGCTTGAGCGGTCATGTAACCTCCCTTCGGTAGACAGTAGACGGCAAACAAGGGAAGACCATCTCTTTACCTCCTTGTTCTACGTATGCGATGCCGCCCTGGTTCAACCGTCACAAAACAAGTACTTAATTCTTTGATGCTATGCGCGCTTAAAAGACGGAGTAACTCCTGGTGGACATCCTCCAATGTGTCAAAAGTTATCCGCAAGAGAATAACCCCACTATGCTCTTGTACTTGTAGAAAGACAAGTGCGCCGAAGTCTTTATCCCTTGTGATGAGGATGCGGTCTTCTTTTCGGGCATAGTACAATAACATCACATCAGAAGCTTGACTCAACCCGGCTTCCGCTGCGCACAGCACGTCATAGCCTGAATCACGAAGGAAGTCAATCGTGACTTGATAAACGTCTTGATCGGCGAAGAATTTCACGCTATGGCTCCAACCAGATGAACTTCTTCGGCCTTGATCAAATCAAGAGCATATTGTACACACGCCGCAACATCATCAAACGTGAGATCTGGATAGTACTTGCTCACAATTTCTGAGAACGAAATCCCTGCCTGGACAAGCTCCAAAACTGCATAGACAGGAATGCGCGTTCCTGCAATGCATGGTTTGCCAAAGTGGATATGGGGATCAATGATGATACGTGACTGTTTCACCTTATCCTCCTGTTCATTGTGGAATATACCCACATTCCTCGCAAACATAGGGATGCATGCAACACCCCACAACGGTGTAGGCCGCATTGACGAATATATGCGCTTGTCCTTCTATCGCACCGCAGAGCGCGCACTGCCGCCGCCAGCAATAGATGGCGTCCGCGTCCAGGTCTATCCATTGATGGGCGCAGGCGTCGGTGTCAAGCGTCGGAGCGGGTGCGTGTTTTATCGCTGCTTCCATATCCTATAGGATACCACCGACGGCGGAAAAATCCACACTCAGCCGGGGGGCATTTCAGGATGGGGGCGATTTACCAGATGCGGCGACCGGGCGATGCTCAGGCCGGTCTCCAGACCGCGCCTGCGCAGCGCCTGATCCCGCAGTGGCGCGGTCAGAGACCGGCCACAGCAAGATTTGCCCCGAAGTTGAAATGCGCCCACTCAGCCGACGATTTTTGCGGCGCCGCGGTATTTGGTCTGCAGGCGTTCAGCAGGGAGATACTGCTCTTCCATAGCGCGATAGGCTTTCAGCCCCACGAAGTCGGTGAATTCCTCGAATGAAGCGACCCATTGGGTCTGTCCGGGCAAGGTGCCGGTAGGGGATTCACGCAGCGCGGTGAAGAAGTTCATCAAGGCTTTGTGGGCCACCATGATCGAGGCCACCGGAATCGAAATCCGCGCGACGCCCATCTGGGCCAGTACGGGGATGGGGATGAGTTCGGTCTTGATGCCGGTGACGGCGTCCATCAAATTGACCGACAACGGCCCGTGGATGGCGGCGACGGCCGTCTCGATTTCGGCTTTGGTTCTGATCCCATCAATGAAAGCGACGTCGGCGCCGGCCTCCAGGTACAGGTTGCAGCGGCGGATGGCTTCTTCCAGTCCCAACGGCGCGTAGGCGTCGGTGCGCGCGTTGATCACGAAATCTTTATCCAGGCGGTCCCGCACATCGGCGCAGGCGCGCACCTTGCCGACCATTTCTTCCGCCGGAATGACTTCCTTGCCGGCCATGTGCCCGCAGCGTTTGGGGAATACCTGATCCTCGATGTTCATCCCCGCCACGCCCATCGTAATTAGCCGTTCTGTGACCCAGGCGGCGTTGAGGGCGTTGCCGCCGCCGGTATCCGCATCGGCCATCACCGGAATCTGCACGGCCTGAACGATGTTCCAGGTCATATCCAGGATGTCTTTCATTTGCATCAGGCCGATATCGGGCTTGCCCAGCACCGAGGCCGCCAGCCCAAAGCCCGACACCTGCACCGCCTCGAACCCGCAGGCTTCGATGACGCGGGCGCTGAGGGCGTCGTAGCAGCCGGGCACGACGACCGCGCGGCGTTCCATAATCGCTGTGCGCAAAATCTGACTTTTCGTTTTCAAGTGACGCCTCCTTACAAAAATGTCAACGGATTTAACGGATGAAACGGATTTGGAAAGAAAAATCCGTTCAGTTATTACCCCATAGAAAAAACGGGCAGGGCCGCAAGCGACTTGGTCGCTCACAGCCTTGCCCGTTACTCAAAGCCTTACTGCCATGCTCCCAGTTTACGGGAGAACCGGCAACGGTGACAAGTGACACTTCACCTTGAAAGGTTGGCGAAGGTTCAGAAATGGACTCTCCCTACTCATTTAGGGGGAATTCACTCATTCTCTCATTCGCTCATTCTCTCATTCGCTCATTCTCTCATTCGCTCATTCTCTCATTCGCTCATTCTCTCATTCGTGATCTATTTCTTGAACTCCGCATTGCGCACATTCAGCCCATACCCTACCGAGCCGGTGCTGAACTCGCGGGCCGGCGCGATGTCGTCCACCAGCACGTTCTCCGGGTCGTTCGCGTCCACGATGAGCACGCGCACTTTGTCTACCGTAAGGATCTTTTCTTGCTCGGCGGCGGACATCTTCTTGCTGCCGATGAGGATGATATTCACCCCTACCGAGAACTGTGGTTTGGCAGGACCGGATTCAGTTCTACGAATGATGGGCATAAGACACCTCCTGAGAATCGAGAATCGGCGGATTACGGATTACAGATTACGAATTACGAGTTCGTCGAGCATTTCGGCGAGCAGGTCGAAGCCGCCTTGCCAGAAGGCCGGCGAGGTCATATCAAAGCCGGCTTCGCCGATAATGTGCTGCGGGCTGGCCGAGCCGCCATAGGCGAGGATGCGCAGGTAATCCGGCTCGAAAGCCTTGCCCAGTTCTTTGTACTTGCGGTAGAGCGCCAGCACCAGCAGGTTGCCGAAGGCGTAGGCGTAGCAGTAGAAAGGCCGGTCGTAGATGTGGGGGATGGTCACCCACTCGTAGCGGAAGTCATCGCTCAGCTCAACTGCGTCGCCGAATTGCTCCCGCAGGTTGTCGAGATAGGCGGCGTACAGGTCATCGGGCTTCGCACCGTCCACGATCATCTGGTGCGCCTGCTTCTCGAAGATGACGAAGTATCCCTGCCGCAGGATGGTGGCGTAGGCGTCGTCAAGCAGGGTACCGATGAGCGCGCGCCGCACGGTGGGGTCGGTCTCTTCCGCCAGCAGCCGGTCGTTGAGCAGCATCTCGCCGAAGACCGAGGCCGTTTCCGCCATCGGCAGCGAGGAGTGGAAGGTGAGTGGCGAGTGTCCCGCTGCCATGATGCTGTGGACAGCGTGCCCTAACTCGTGCGCCAGCGTGGAAACGTCCTGGATTTTCCCCTGGAAGTTCACCTGCACCCAGGGCGTCAAGCCTGGCAGCGGCCCATAGCAGAACGCCCCGCCCATCTTGCGCGGGCGGATTTCGCTGTCGAGGTGCCCGGCTTCCAGCACCCGCATCGCGCCATCGGCCAGCGTGGGCGAGAACGCGCGGTAGGCCGCATCCACCATCCGCACGGCGGTGTCGAAGGGATAGGTCTTCTCCACCTCGGCGAGCGGCGCGTAGAGGTCATAACGGCGCAGGCGCGGCAGACCCAACACCTGCGCTTTGAAGCGGAAGAAACGCTGGAAGAGCGTCGTGTTGTGGCGGATGACCTCTAACAGCGTCTCTACCACCGCGTCGGGGATGTCATTTTCGAGGTTGCGCACGCTGATCGGACTGGCGAACGCGCGCAACTTCAGGTTCTCGGCCTGCCAGTCGCGCACGCGGGCTGCATAGATGTAGGCCAGCACGTCGGCCTGGGTCGCATAGACGCGGTACAGTTCTTGATAAGCTGCCGCGCGCAGGTCGGGGTTGGGACTGGTAAAGTAGAACGCCAACTGGCCGCGCGTCAGCTCTTTTTCCTCGCCGTCTACGGTGAGGTGGAATTTGAAGGCGTTGGTCAGCATATCGTAAACCGTCTTGACGGCCTGGATGCCGTTGACGTTTTTAATGTTGATGATTTTTTCTTCGGCTTCGCTGAGCGTGTGCGGTTTGAAGCGGCGCAGGCTTTCCAGGAAGTAGCGCAGATCGCCGCTGTGTGCCATCAACCGCGCGGCGTTGGTGTCGTCCAGCGCCTTCCACCACAACTCCAGGAACAGGGTGCGGTTTTGCATCTCTGCGGTGAATTGCTCCACCCGCCCGCGAAAGGTCAGCGCGTCCTGATCGGCGACATCCTCCGAGAACCACAGATAGGCGTAGGCCATCAGCCGTCCGGCGTCGGCGTAAAGCCGCTCATAGCGGGCGAGGATGTCGCGGAAGGTATCCTCGGCGATGTCAGGTGCGAGCCGTTCGCGCAGCGTCTCCAGCTCTGTGAGCCGAGATTCAATGTCGGTGAAATATTGTTCCATCTCCGGCGTTCCGGCCGGCGCAAGCAGATCGTCCAGTTTCCAACGTTGGGGTGTGCGGGTCATTGATTGTCCTCCCATAAAAAATAAAACCACGAATTTACACGAATTTGCACGAATTTTTCTGCTTGTAAAGATTCGTGTAAATTCGTAGCTACGACGATCTCAACGGCGCTGAGGTCTTTTGCATCCGGCCAGGAGTGCGATGAACGTGAGAAACACCAGGGTCAAGAAGATGTCGCGGGGCCACAGGCTGCGGGCATAGCCGGAGCGGGCGCTCACCAGATTGAGCGTCCACAAGACGACCTGATAGGCCACCGCCAGACCGAATGCACCGGTGGTGGTTTGGCGTCGCCAGGCAACAACGGCCGCCGCGATGAAGATCACGCCCCATAGTCCGTACACACTCCCTAACAACGGCAGCGGTAAAGACAAAACATACCCGTCGAGCGCCGGGGCGATATAGACTGCCATACCTGCGCGGATCAGATTGGCCGCGCCGAAAACCACCCAGACAACAGAAATCAGCATCACACGCCATTGTTTTGACACACTGCGATTGTACAGCACAAGGGGCAAGAAGCAAGAAGCAGGGGGCAAGGGGCATGGGGCAGGGAGCAGGAGGCAGAGGTCAGGGTCTGGCGAATTGGCGTTGTTGATTGGAAGAAAGGACCGGGGCAGCGATAATCTCGTCGAGCAAGTTGATACGATGTTGAAACACTTCTGCCTCCAGGAGATGCCGCGCGCGATAGTACCAGCCGCGAGATTCGCGGGCAGACCCCAATGCAACCCGTTGAAAATAGGCATTATCCTTTCCAAAACCCCGTCCATACCCTTCTTCAAGATTGGCGCAGGTAGACCCGGCGCTTCTGATCAATTGCATAGCAATTTCTTTCCCACGTGGGTTTGACAGCCATTTCCCGGTATCTTCCCATGCCAGATCGGCCAGAAAGAGGGCTTTGGGATAAACCTGAAAATTCCATAGTGGATCTTTCTTCATGCTTTCCGGTACCTGCATCATCCATTCCTCATAACTCCTCCATTCTTGTCCCATCTCTTCCTCCTGCTATTTTCTGCCCCTTTCCCCTTGCCTCTTTCCCCCTGCCCCTTGCCCCTTTCCCCTTTATAGCCTGCGACACACAAAAAACAAATACGCCCCTTGCTCTGGCAGCGGCTCTTCGTAGTAACGGCGCAGGAGGGCGGCGGTGAGGGCCAGATTCCAGCGCGTGGGGACGAGAAGCCAACGTCCGGTGAGCTTCTTTGCCAGCACGCAGGGGAGGCCCAGGGGATGTCCCCATTCCAGGGCCGCCAGCGCCGCCGCTGAAAAGTAGCTCCACCAGCGTTCCACACGCAGGCCAACGCCGGCAAGGCGCGCGATCCATTCTTCGGGCGTATTGTAGTAGCGATGGCGTGAGATGCGGTCGAAGAGGCGGCGGTAGGCTTCCGCCAGACCGTGCAGACGCAAGGCATCCAAGGCCCGCGCCACAGAGAGGAATTGCCGGAAATGCGGACCCGGTACGCAAAAGTAGAAGACGCCGCCCGGTTGCAGAACGCGGCTCACTTCGCGCACCACCGGCTCCACATCAGGGATGTGCTCCAGCACGGAATTGCTGATGACCGTGGCGAAGTAGCCGTCGGGGAAAGGCATCCGCGCGCCGTCGGCGTGGGTGAGGAGGCGATAGACGTTCCGGGCACGCGCTTCGCGCAACGGCGTGGCCCACGGGTCAAGGCCGACGTCCAGTTTGTGCGGAAAGGCGACCGACGCGAAGTGTCCATCGCCGCATCCTAAATCGAGCACCGGCGCGGGCAACGGTAAATCGGCGTAAAAATCCGCTTCCACCGCACGCAATAAGGCGCGAAAGGCAGGCAGTTCACGTAGTTGTTGATCGAAAGTCGCGTGGGGCATCCCTTATTCCCCTCCTGAAAATTATTGGAACGCCGGCAGGTTTGCACATCGGAACATCTAAGCACCTGCGAGTTGCAGTAAGGATTGCGCAACAGGTTGATGACTTCCCTCCGGCTTTGCCAGAACATCACACTGTCATCCTCAGTATAACCCGATTTTGTTGCAATAGAAACGATGCCGGAGAGCACAATGCTGGCCCGGTTGCGAACTCAACAAGACGTGCTAAAGTGTGTGATAGATTTTCGTACCTGTCTCAAGAGGGTATATGAAACAGCTTGAAAAACTGAACATCGGCATTGTGGGCGCTGCCGGACGGGGCGCGAGCTTCCGCGCCGCTCTTGAGGCTCACCCTTTGGCGCGCATCCATGCCGTCTGCGACATACGCGCGGAGGCCCTCGCCGAAGCTGCCCATGTCCTGGGCGCGACTGAAGCCTACACCGATTACGAGATGATGCTGGCGCAATCCGACATTGACGCTGTAGTCATCGGCACCCCCATGCAATTCCACGCTGCGCAGGCCAGCGCTGCCCTGCAACGCCATATCCACGTGTTGTGCGAAGTGACGGCGGCGGTTTCGCTGGAGGAATGTCGCGCGCTCGTCGCAGCCGCCCGAAAGTCGCGGGCTGTGTATATGATGGCCGAAAACTACACCTACACCCGGCCGGTTGTGCTGGTAAAAGAACTGGTGCGGCGGGGATTGTTCGGCGCGGTCTATTACGCCGAGGGCGAGTATCTTCACGAACTCAAGGCGCTCAACGAGCTGACGCCCTGGCGACGGCGCTGGCAGACCGGCATTGACGGCGTCACCTATGGCACCCACAGCCTGGGGCCGATCCTGCAATGGTTCGCCGCGCAGCCGGGGGCGCCGCCTGAGCGCATCGTCCGCGTGTGCTGTGAAGGCAGCGGCCATCACTACCGCGACCCGCGCGGCGACGCCTACGAGAATCAAGATACGTGCGTGATGTTGGGCAAAACCACGCGCGGCGGCCTGATCAAAATCCGCGTGGACATGCTCTCGGAGCGTCCCCACGCCATGCACAACTACAGCTTGCAGGGAACACAGGGCTGCTACGAATCGGCGCGTGCGCCGGGCGAGCATCACAGAATCTGGCTGGCCGACTTGTGCAAAGATAAGGACACATGGCTGGACCTGGAGGATCTGGAGACAGAGTATATGCCGGAGCCGTGGCGCAATCCACCGGAGGCCGCGCTCAAGGCCGGGCACGGCGGCGGCGACTACTTCGAGGTGCTGGATTTTATCAACAGCATCGTCACAGGCGCGCCGTGTCCCATCGGCATCCATGAGGCCATGGATATGACGCTGCCGGGCCTGATGAGCCAGCTTTCCATCGCCAACGGCGGCGTGTGGGTGGATGTGCCGGATTCCCGTGAATGGTAGAGGGGCTTTAGCCATGTTGTTGTTTGTAGACGAAAGCGGCACCGACCGCCGCGAAGCGCCTTACGAAGTTTTGGCCGGCGTTGCCATCCGCGAGCGTAACCTTTGGCCGTTGATTCAGGCCATTCGCGCGGCCGAGCGGGAGCATTTTGGGATGCTATTGCGCGAAACACTGGTGGAGTTCAAGGGTAAGAAGTTACTGAAGATAAAGTCTTCAGATTTGCCCGGCAAGACAGCCCTCTGAGCAAAGATGAACGGACGGCACTTGCTTATAGCTTCTTGCGCAAAGGTTTGAGCAAGGAGACGCCGCATCGCCTGGAATTTACAGCGTATGGACAGGCTACACTTGCATTCGTATATGAAATATATGCGCTTTGTGGACAATTTGGCGTCAAGGTATTTGCTTCGATGGTCGAACCTTCATCGCCGCTTCCAAACGGGGATTTTTTGCGTAAAGATTACGCTTACTTGTTTGAACGGTTCTTCTACTATCTGGAAGACATTTCAATGGATGAAATGGGAGTTGTTGTCTTTGACGAGCTGGAAAAAGCACGTTGCAAGCGTTTGCTGACGCAGATGGAAAAGTACTTTCTGCGAACGTACAATGGGCGTATGCGCAGCTCGCGTATTATTCCGGAACCATTCTTTGTACATTCCGATTTAACGACGCTGGTACAATTAGCCGATATTGTGGCCTATTCCCTGAATTGGGGGCTGCGTCTCAATCGTATGAAAGCACCTATGCGTCCTGATATGGAACCTTTTGGACGATTGGCGTTTGACTTGCGCTATGTAGGGCATCGCATTGACGAGCAAGAAATAGATCGAGCGGTGTATGGAATTACATATATTGATGATCTGCGTCCACGGGAGAGATGAAAGTGGCTATAGAAACAAAAAAGGCAGAGATGGTTCCCCTAACGGGGTTCCATCAAAGCCTCCATTTCTATTCTATGCGATCTGCCGATATTGTCAATACCCCAATACCCAAGAGTCCATAAAGTAAGGATAAAGGCCGATGAACGGACGCGAGAAAATACTGGCGGCGTTTTCGCCGGAAGGGACGCCGGAGATCCCGGCTGTGATCTGTTATGAAGACATCTTCATCCGCGACCATTGGACGCAGTTGAGTCGCAAACCCTGGTGGATACGCTTTGATCCTGACATCGAGACCCAATCTGCATGGCGGCGCGAGGTCGAAGAAGCCATCGGGCAGGATTGGTTTCTGCTGCCGGAAGGCGCGTCTTATGAAGAACGCGCTCATGTGACCATTGTGGCGCAAGGTGAAGCCGCCTATCGCATCAACCGGCGCACCGGCGAAAGGCAGCGTCTCACACCCCCCCAAGTGAGCGGTTGGCTTGGGCGCGGCGTCGCTTCCGTGCATCCCTCAAAGCTGCCACAGACGCCGGATGAGGTAGATGCGTGGATCGTGGACCCCCATACCGGAGATTACCGTCTCGATGATGGACGCGCGGATCTGGCGCAGCGCATCCTCGGCGATTGGGGAGCAACGCGCTTTCCTCTCGGTTACATTGCCGGCCCCCTGTGGACGTGCTATTATATGTGGGGCTTTGAGGGAATGATGGTATTCCTCATCGAAAAGCCAGCGCTGGTTCAGCACGCCGTACAGCGGTTCACCGCATACAGCATCGCCCAGGTTCAGGCTGCGGCGCGACTGGGGGCGGCCGGCGTATGGATCGAGGACTGTATGACCGATATGATCAGCCCGCAACACTATCGGACGTTCAATCTGCCCTACCTGCGCCAGATCACCGAGGCCATCCATGCAGCCGGTATGGTCGGCATCCATTACTTCTGCGGCAATCCGGCAGGTAAGTGGGACTTGTTGCTCGATACCGGCGCGGACGCGCTGGCTTTGGAGGAGAGCAAAAAGGGCTTTGTGATTGATATCGCGGATGTGGTGGAACGGGTCAACGGGCGGATGGTCGTGCTCGGCAATCTGGACGCAGTGCGCATCCTGGAGCAGGCCGATGACGAAACCTTGCATGCCGAAATCGTCCGGCAAATTGCGGCTGGCCGGCGCAATCGCGGCCGCTTCATTATGAGCCTGGGCAGCCCGGTGACACCTGATACGCCTCTCTCGCGGGTCAGACGCTACTGCGATCTCACCCATTCAGTGGTCAGTTTTTAGTTTCCAGTTTTCAGTTGTCAGTTTTACTCAATTACTTTACTCTTTACTCATTATTTGTTACCGATTACCTAAACCAGGAGAAAATTCATGAACAACTACGAAGACACCCTTGACCATGTCAATACTTACTCCCGTCCGTCGGCGCTGCGGATTACCGATATGCGCGTCGCCACGATTGTCGGCGCGCCGATGCGCTGTCCGCTGATCAAAATCAGCACCAACCAGGGCATCGAAGGTTACGGCGAAGTCCGCGACGGGGCCAGCGCGCGCTATGCGCTGCTGCTCAAGAGCCGCATTCTGGGCGAGAACCCCTGCAATATTGATAAAATTTTCCGCCGCATCAAGCAGTTCGGCGGGCATGCGCGGCAGGCCGGCGGTGTTTGCGGCGTTGAGGTGGCGCTGTGGGACCTGGCGGGCAAGGCTTATGGCGTGCCCGTGTATGCCATGCTCGGCGGCAAGTTCCGCGACAAAATCCGCATCTACTGCGATACCGATGTCCATGGGCGCAATACCGGCACGGCCATGGGCGAGGCCCTCAAGGAGCGCATGGCGATGGGATTCACTTTTCTGAAGATGGACGTAGGCATCGGCCTGTTGCGCGACGTGCCAGGCGCGCTCTCAGGCATGCCGGACTTCATCAACAAGCTGATGCCGTCCCACGAAGTTTGGGAACAGATGCACCACGCGGATCCTGAGACGCGCGCAGAAATGTACCGGCAGTTCCGCGAGGTGCAGAACGTGATGCATCCCTTCACCGGCATCCACGTCACCGAAGCCGGGCTGGACTATCTGGAACAGTACGTCGCCGATGTGCGCGCCGTCATCGGCTATGAAGTCCCCCTGGCGACCGACCACTTCGGCCACATCGGCCTGCAGGACTGCATCAAGATCGCCCGGCGGCTGGATCGCTTCAACCTGGCCTGGTATGAGGATATGCTCCCCTGGCAGATGACCGAGCAGTACGTGCGCCTGGCGAACTCATGTACCACGCCGATCTGCACCGGCGAGGATATCTACCTGAAGGAGAACTTCAAGCCGCTGTTGGAGTCGGGCGGCGTGTCGGTCATCCACCCCGACGTGCTGACCTCCGGCGGCATCTACGAGAACAAGAAGATCGGCGACCTGGCGCAGGAATACGGCGTCGCCATGGCCGTGCACATGGCCGAATCGCCGATCGGCTGTATGGCTGCCGTCCACAGCGTCGCCGCCACCGAGAACTTCCTGGCACTGGAGAACCACTCGATTGATGTGCCCTGGTGGGATGACCTGGTCAACGGGCTGCCCAAACCCATCGTCCAGAACGGCTTTATCACCGTGCCCAACACGCCCGGCCTGGGCATCGAGTCGCTCAACGATGAGGTCATCGCGGCGCATCTGGACCCGCACGAGCCGGGGCTGTGGGAACCGACGGACGCCTGGGATCAAGAATTCACCAACGACCGGTTGTGGAGTTAGGTTTTTCCTGCGGTGTTAGCCTTGCGAAGGTGTTGTGGGCCTTCGCAAGGCTTTTTTTGCGGCAACTTCCTTTCGGTACCTGCTTCGACATCAAATTTCGCCGTCTAGTGCGTTGCGCAGCAGCCGACGGGCGACCTCGGGTGCTGCGCGTCCACGGGTCTCGCGCATCACCTGTCCCATCAGCCATTGGAAGACGGTCACTTTGCCGGCGCGATAGGCGGCTGCTTGTTCGGGATTGTCGGCTACCACACGTCTGACGATGGCGGCCAATTGTTCGCTATCGGTAATTTGCACCAGACCTTTGGCAGCGACAATGGCTTCAGGTGTTGCCCCCGTGGCGAACATCTCTCCAAGCACGGCTTTTGCGCTATTTTGATTGAGTTTTCCCGCGTCCACCAGACCGATGAGGCGCGCCAATGCTTCAGGAGAGACACGCACGGCGTCAATGGCAACGTTGTCACGGTTCAGCAGATAAAACAGTTCCCCAATGAGCCATTTGCCGACGGTCGCCGGCGCGCCGCGATAAGCCCGGACCGCGCGTTCAAAGTAGTCGGCAACGGCGCGCTCGGCCGCCAGAACGCGGGCATCCTGGGAAGTGAGGCCGTATTCGGCCACAAACCGCGCCCGTCGGGCGTCGGGCAACTCCGGCAGACGGGCAGCGATTTCGGCGACCCATTCTCGCTCGATGTACAGCGGCGGCAAATCCGGTTCCGGGAAATAACGATAATCGTGGGCATGCTCCTTGCTGCGTTGCGAGAAGGTCACATTGCGCACCGCATCCCACCCTAGCGTTTCTTGAACGATTGTTCCGCCGGCCGCCAGAATGGCAGTTTGGCGCTCAATCTCATACGCCGTCGCCATCACCAGCGCTCGAAAGCTGTTGAGGTTCTTGATCTCAGTGCGCGTTCCAAGAGCCGTGCTGCCACGTGGACGCACCGAGACGTTGGCCTCGAAACGCAACACCCCCTTTTCCATATCGCCGCTGTTTACTCCCAGGTAGCGCAAAATTTCGCGGATTTTGGTCGCATAGGCGTAGACGGCCGCCGCAGAGTGCATATCCGGTTCGGAGACGATCTCCAACAACGGTACACCACAACGGTTAAAATCAATCAGTGCGTAATCGCCGTCGTTGGTCGCATAGAAGTGGAACAGCTTGGCGGTATCTTCCTCAAGGTGGGCGCGTCGCACGCGAATATGATGGGCTACGCCCTCTTCATCCACAACGTCTACCCATCCTGCCGTCGCAACAGGAGCATCGTACTGCGAAATTTGATAACCTTTGGGCAAATCGGGATAAAAGTAGTTTTTGCGGGCGAACCCGGCACAAGTGTTGATCTGGCAATTGAGCGCCAGCCCAACCATGATGGCCTGTTCGACAGCTTCGCGGTTGATCGTCGGGAGCGCGCCGGGCAAACCGGTACAGACCGGACAAATGGTGGTATTCGGCTCGGCCAGAGTGGCGTCCATCACCGCACAGCCGCAAAACATCTTCGAGCGGGTGTGCAATTCGGCGTGAATTTCCATGCCGATGACAGGTTCATAGGCTTCGATCATATCTCACCCCTCGTATTTTACGTTTGGACGCGCCAGATGCCAGGAAGTCGCCTGTTGATAGGCATAGCCAATGCGGAACAAAGTGACTTCCTCCAGAGGGCGTCCGATAATTTGCATGCCGACGGGCAGCGGCGGCGTATCCGCCGTAAACCCGCAGGGCAGCGCCAATGCCGGTACCCCTGCCGGGTTGACGGCCACCACATGCACATCGGAAAGGTACATGGTCAACGGATCGGCGATCTTCTCCCCCAGGCGAAAGGCCGGCGTAGGACAAACCGGCGCAACGAGCGCATCCACCTGCGCAAAGGCGTGCTCGAAATCCCGGCGCAGCAGCATGCGCACTTTTTGTGCCCGCAGATAGTAGGCGTCATAATAACCGGAGGAAAGCGCAAATGTGCCGAGCATAATGCGCCGCTTGACCTCGGCGCCGAACCCCGCCGCGCGTGTACGCGT
This sequence comes from Chloroflexota bacterium, assembly GCA_019873645.1. GTDB lineage: Bacteria > Chloroflexota > Anaerolineae > B4-G1 > SLSP01 > DSWT01. The sequence continues at coordinate 86,001 of JAIOAX010000006.1, forward strand.
ATAGTGTGCCAACATGTCTGCGCCTGTTTCTGAGAGACCAAAACGTGTTCCATCGAAGCGTGCCAGGTTGGAACTGGCCTCGGCAAAGAGGATCAAGTAGTAGACGGGGATTGCATAGCGAGTGTGTGGCAAGGATACCTCGCGTACTGCTGCGCCCAAGTCGCGTAATACGCGCAATGCTTCGCGGATAGGCGTTTCGACACTCGGAGCTATACCGGCAGTGAAATATTCCACCGGCACGCCGAGTGTCAGCCCCTTAAGGTCGGGGGTATACGCCTGGGTATAATCCGGCACCGGCGCGCGCAGGGAAGTGCTATCGCGGGGATCGTGTCCGGCGAGCGTCTGCATCACCAGTGCCACATCCGCCACATCGCGGGCAAGCGGCCCAATCGTGTCAAATGATGATGCCAACGCGATCAGGCCATAGCGGGACACGCGCCCGTAAGTTGGCTTGAGGCCCGTCACACCGCAGAAACCGGCGGGCATGCGAATCGAACCGCCGGTATCTTCGCCAAGCGCGAACGGTGTCATTTCTGCGGCTACGGCCGCCGCCGATCCACCGCTCGACCCACCCGGTACACGGGTCACATCCCAGGGATTGTGGGTGGGAAAGAAGGCGGAGTTCTCACACGACGATCCCATGCCGAATTCGTCCATGTTGTGTTTGCCTACCAGGACGGCGCCGGCGTCTTCTAACCGCTCGATCACTGTGGCGTTATAGCGGGGAACGTAATTGGCGAGGATTTTGGAGGCGCATGTGGTACGCACCCCTTTGGTCGAAATGCAATCCTTGACTGCGTAAGGGATGCCGGTGAGCGGCGTCACCCGTTGACCGGCGCGGCGACGGGCGTCTGCGGCTTCGGCCTGTTGGAATGCCAGATCCTCGCTGATGGTGATATGCGCTCGCACGGTCGGTTCCAAGGCGCGGATGCGTTCCAGGATTGCACCGGTCAGCGCAACAGATGTGATTTCTCCGGTTTCGAGTAGCGCCGCTGCCTGACGGACACTGAGAGTATGCAGGTTCATAGCTCCTCCTGAGATAGTCTGATGGTTGCCAGTCTGATAGCCGCTGCGATGTCTGATAGGCCGAAGTAGCGATGGAGGCTCAGGCCGTCTCGGCCACGGGATTTTCCAGTACCACAGGCACGCGCACGTAGTCTCCTTGCGGCCGGGGGACATTCGCCAACAGGTCCTCGCGGGGCATAGCCGGCTGTGCTTCGTCCGCGCGCAGCGTCGCGCGCGTGATGGGGGGCTGTGTGAATGGAGCAACCGCAGTGACATCTACTTCCCCCAGCCTGTCAAAGTAGTCAATGATGGCGCTGAACTGCGCGCTGAATAACGCAGCTTCTTCATCTGTCAGCGCCAGACGAGAGAGAAAAGCAATGTGTTGTACCAGATCGGTAGCCATACGATGGGCCATAAGAATACCTCCTTGTGAATCCAGAATCCTCAATCCCTAATCACGTGAACCGTTTATCTGGCGCGCGGGCGATGCGGATGTGTACGGTCGCCAGTTGTTCCGGTTCGACCGGCGTAGGGGCGTTTAACAGCATATCTACGGCATGGCGGTTCTTGGGAAAAGCGATTACCTCGCGGATGGATTCGGCGTCAGCCAGGAGGGCGACGAGCCGATCAACTCCGATGGCAATACCACCGTGCGGCGGCGCGCCGTGATCAAGCGCTTCCAGCAGGTGCCCAAAATTCGCCTGAGCGCGCTCGGATGAATACCCTAGCAAGCGTAAAATGCGCAGCTGTAGCTCACGGGTGTGAATCCGCAATGACCCGGACCCTAATTCCCAGCCGTTGCACACCAGATCATAGCAGTTGGCGCGTACGGCGCCGGGAGCACTCTCCAGCAGCGCCAGGTCTTCGGCCTTGGGGGCAGTAAAGGGATGGTGCTCGGATGCCCAACGGCCGTTTTGGATGTCCCATTTGAGAAGTGGAAAATCTATCACCCAGGCAAAAGCCAACAGGTTGGGGGTTGCGCGCGGCATTTCCGAGCGTAGATCGGGCTTGTCCGTCCCATAACGCGCCAACGCCTCGGCGTAGGTTAAGCGTGGGAAAGGTGTGAGGAGCTGTTTGTGCGGTGCAACGTCGCGCACCAGCCGGGTGATCAGGGTCTCGATCAATGTCAACACATGTTCCTGGTCCACAAAGCTCATTTCCAGATCGAGCTGGGTGAATTCCGGTTGACGGTCGGCGCGCAGGTCTTCGTCGCGGAAACATCGCGCGATTTGAAAATAGCGTTCTACCCCTGCAACCATCAGCAACTGTTTCATCTGCTGCGGCGATTGGGGTAAGGCATAGAACGTCCCCTTGTGGAGGCGGCTGGGTACCAGATAGTCGCGCGCCCCCTCCGGCGTGCTGCGTGTAAGGATCGGGGTTTCAATCTCCAGGAATCCGGCAGCGTCGAGAAAATCGCGCATGATTTTGACGGCGCGATGGCGCAGACGCAGGTTCTGGAGCATCGCCGTGCGTCGCAGATCAAGATAGCGGTAACGCAAAGCCAGCATTTCATCCACGGGATGGTGGTCATCCGGCGTGAAGGGTAAGCGGCGGGCTTCGTTGAGCACCTCAATCTTGTGCGCCAACACTTCGATATGGCCGGTTGCCAGGACGGGGTGCTCTGTCCCCGGTGGTCGCGCCTGTACGGTACCGTGCACGGCAATCACCGACTCGGTAGCTAAGGTGCGGGCGACCGCGTTGGCCCCGTTCGAGACACCTGGTTGCGCCACCACTTGTGTGATGCCCTCACGATCCCACAGATCAATGAATACCAGTTTGCCATGGTCGCGCCGGGTGCGCACCCAGCCCACTAATGTTACTTGCTGGCCGATATGTTCCGATCGTAACACTCCGCATGTATGTGTGCGCTGCTGCATATTTCCCCCTCCTTCTGAAAAACAGTTTGATAGTCAGATTGAACAGATTCTGTCGAGCCTGATAAAAAAAAACCACGGGCTGTGCGTATGCCCGTGGTCTGTAAACAAAAAAAAAAAACCACGGGCAACCTTGCGCGCCCGTGGTTTGGATGGTCTTAAGTCGAGATAGGGTTAGCTTTGACCTCCCCACAGGCGCGCGCAATGATTATTATTCTGGTTCACGAACTGAATACGGCTTATCATTGCGCTTGTCTCCTGTGAGAAGTTAGCCTTCGTTTTCCCCTATGGATTCCCTTGAATTATCTAAATTATAGACAGGTCAACAAAAATGTCAACTTTCGCAGGTAGCCAACGGCATCTACGCGCTGGATCACGCCATACTTGCGGCAGCCGGCGTTCCCATCACCGGCGCGGCGCTGGCCGACTTCCATCGCGTTGGATAACTACTCGATTGACGTGCCCTGGTGGGACGACCTGGTCAACGGGCTGCCCAAACCCATCGTCCAGAACGGTTTTATCACCGTGCCCGACACGCCCGGCCTGGGCATCGAGTCGCTCAACGATGAGGTCATCACGGCGCATCTGGACCCGCACGAGCCGGGATTGTGAGAACCAATGGACGCTTGGGATCAAGAATTCACCAATGACCGGTTGTGGAGTTAAGTTTCTCCTATCTTGCCGAGTCATACGATAGCGGCCCCGGTAAACATTCGATAAAAAACGCGGCGTGAGGCCAATCATGATGAGTTTATGGCGTGGGCCGCGCTCTATCAAACCCAGCAGAAATTGTACCGGGAGTATCAGCGGCTGAGTCAAGAGCAACCGGTCGTTGCGCGCATCCGTTCCCGCCTGGCTTTTGCCGCATAGTATGGACAATCCGCTGCATAGCCGCGCCGCTTACGAACAGTTTTTGTATACGCTGCCCGCTCGTTACAACCAAATTCAATCTTCAACATCTCGCACCCTCACAATCAAGGCCAAAGCCCCACCGTCTCGGATGCGGAGTATTGCGCTATTCACTATGCCGCAAAAGAGAAACTGTATTGGTATGATTCACAGCCGCACCCTGACGCCCCTGCTTTAGCCGCAACTTACCCTCACCACAAACATATCCTACCCGATCTCAAAAAACATCGTGTCCCTGCGCCGGGACTTTCATTTACCGAGCCCAATCTTCCCTGGCTTATCCAGGAAATCATACGAGTTTAACTCCTACCAATCATAAGTATACAGCAACCATTTGAGTGATAACCAGGCTGTTTCCATTGACAGACAGAACATTTGTGCTATATTTATCACTCACATCAATAGCATCACCACCTCATCTTCACTACACATCAATGACAAAAACGCCGTCCAGGCGTGAAAATGGCTATCCGTCGCCAAGACTAACGACCATGTGACAACGAAAGGAGCGCTGCATGTCAGAATGTGCTGGCGAAACCATACTTTCCTCCTTCCTCTCCCCTGTCCGCACCTGGTTCGCGGAGACCTTCGGGACGCCCACGCCGCCGCAGGCCCAAGGCTGGCCTGTGATTCAGCGCGGCGAGCACACACTCATCCTTGCGCCCACCGGCTCCGGCAAGACGCTCGCCGCTTTCCTGTGGGGGATTGATCGGCTTTTCCGGGAGTTGGGCGAATCGGCGAATCAGCGAATCGGCGAATCAAAGAATCAGCGAATCGGCGAATCGGCGAATTACGAATTACGAATTACGGATCACGAATTCCCAATCCCTAATCCCCAATCCCCAATCCCCAAACCCGTTGAGGGCATTCGTCTCGTCTACGTCTCCCCCTTGAAGGCGCTGAACAACGACATTCACCGCAACTTGCGCGTGCCGCTGGCGGGGATTCGCGTCAAAGCCGACGCTATGGGTCTCGACCTGCCACACATCCGCGTGGCGGTGCGCTCCGGCGATACCCCGACACGCGATCGGCAGGCAATGCTCCGTGAGCCGCCGCACATCCTCATCACCACGCCGGAATCGCTGTACCTGCTGCTTACCAGCCCCAAAGCGCGACAGATGTTCCGCACCGTCCACACCGTCATCGTGGACGAAATTCACACCCTTGCCGGGAACAAACGCGGCGTTCACCTCTCCCTCAGCCTCGAACGCCTGCAACACCTGGCCGAACAGCCCATCCAGCGCATCGGCCTCTCCGCGACCATCGAGCCGCTGGACGAGGCCGCGCGGTTTTTGGGCGGGTATGAGTGGCGGGAAGAAGATAGCTTTCAGCCGTCAGCTTTCAGCGATCAGCCTGCGAATTCCAGTATCCAGCAGCCAGCTTCGGAAATCCAAAATCCAAAATCTAAAATCCTAACGCCCCGACCGGTGACGATCATCAACGCCGCCTACAAGAAGCCGCTCGATCTGAAGGTTGTGACGGTCGTGGAGGATTTCCGCAATCTGCCGGGAGAGTCGGTGTGGCCGTCAATCATCCCGCGCGTGCTCGATTTGATCCGCGCGCACAAGACGACGCTGATCTTCGCCAACAACCGCCGGCTGGCCGAGCGCGCGGGCGACTATCTCAACGAGCAATGGGCCGCCGAAGCGTCCGGCGAGGCCACCGGCCTCATCAAGGACGGCACGGCGACCGGCCTCGGCCTGATGGCAACCGGCGATGGTACGCGCACCGGGCCTGTCCGCGTCCACCACGGCAGCGTCTCGAAGGAAACGCGCCTGGAAATCGAACGGCAGCTCAAGGCCGGGGAACTGCCCGCGCTCGTGGGCACGTCGTCGCTGGAACTCGGCATTGACATCGGCGCGGTGGACCTCGTCGTGCAACTGCAAAGCCCCAAGTCGGTGGCGCAGGGGTTGCAGCGCGTGGGCCGTTCCGGGCACCTCGTCGGGCAGACGAGCGTGGGGCGCATCTTCCCCACTCACCGCGAGGACGTGGTCGAGGCAGCGGCCATCGCCGGGGGGATGCTGTGTGGCGCGGTCGAGCCGACGCGCACGCCGCGCCACCCGCTGGACGTGCTGGCGCAGCACATCGTGGCGATGGTCTCGGTCGAGACGTGGGATGCGGACAAGTTGTTCGCGCTGGTGCGGCAGGCCTACGCCTACACCGACCTCACCGCGCGCGCGTTCCAGACGACGTTGGAGATGCTCGCCGGCCGCTATCCGAGCCAGGCCTACCGCGAGCTGCGCGCCCGGCTGGACTGGGATCGCGTCAACAACAGACTCGCGGCGCTCCCCGGCTCGCGGATGCTGGCGTTGACCAACGGCGGCACGATCCCCAACACCGGCGCGTTCGGCGCGTACCTGCCCGACGGCAAGACCAAGCTCGGCGAGTTGGACGAGGAATTCGTCTTCGAGACACACATCGGCGACACATTGATGCTCGGTTCGCAGGTATGGCGCGTGGTGGACATTGACGAGAACCGCGTTACCGTGACCGAGGCACCCGGCGGGATCCCGCGGATGCCGTTCTGGCGTGGCGACTTCCCCTGGCGACCTTACGAACTCGGTCAGCGCGTCGGCGCCTTCCGCCGCACCGTCGCCGAAAAACTAGAAGCGTTGCGCCGCGACCTGGGCCTGCCTGACGATACGCCGTTCAAAGAAATTCTTCAACAAACCAATGTAGCGCAAGCTGTTAGCTTGCCCCCGGAGCAGCAAACTGACAGTTTGCCCCACGTCTCCCCACTTCAACAAACCAATGTAGCGCAAGCTGTCAGCTTGCCCCCGGAGCAGCAAACTGACAGTTTGCCCCACGTCTCCGCGCTTGTTGCCTGGCTCTGCGAAAATTACGCTCTGGACACGAACTCGGCATGGAACGTGCTCGATTACCTCGCCGGCCAGCTCGATCAGACCGGCGCGCTCGCCACCGACCGCAGCATTTTGGTGGAAGTCTTCACCGACCCGCTCGGCGACCCGCGTATGGTCGTCCACTCACCGTTTGGCGGGCGCGTCAACGGCCCGTGGGGGCTGGCGCTGGCGGGCGCGCTGCGCGAACGCACCGGCGTCGAAATCGAGGTGGAGACCAATGACGACGGCATCCTGTTGCGCCTGCTGGAATCCGACGCCGAATTCCCCATAGACGTCGTGACGGATATGGGACCGGACGAAGCCCGCGAGCGCATCCTGCGCGAACTGCCGGAATCGGCGGTGTTCGGCGCGCGCTTCCGGCAGAACGCAGCGCGCGCGTTGCTCCTGCCGGGTGTCGGGCGCGGGAAGCGTACACCGTTCTGGCTCCAGCGGCTGCGCGCCAAAGAGCTGCTGCAAGTCGTGCGCCCCTTCGATGACTTCCCGATCGTCGTCGAAACCTACCGCGATTGCCTGCAAGACGTGCTCGATTTGCCGCACCTTGAAGAAGTACTCGGCGGCATTCAGCGTGGCGACATCACCGTGACAGTCGTGGAATCGCGCGCGCCTTCGTCCGTGGCCGAGAGTCTGATGTTTAACTTCATCAGCGTCCGCATGTATGAATGGGACACGCCCAAGGCCGAGCAAAAATTGCAATTATTGACGGTCAACCGCGACCTGCTGCAAGACCTGCTCAAGGATGTGGCGCTCAACGAGCTGCTGCGCCCTGAAGCCATTGACGCGGTCCGTGGAGAATTGCAGCATACCACCCCTGCTGCTCTCGCGCGCAGTGCTGAAGAACTCGCCGTCCTCTTGCAGCAGATGGGCGACCTCTCACCGAGCGAAGTGGCGCAGCGCACGCTGGTAGACCCCTCAAGCTGGGTTGCAGAATTGGCCGGCAAGGGACGCCTCATCGGCATGGATATCCCGACGGCGACAAAGCCGGAATTCCGCTGGGTGTTTGCGGAGTATGAAGCTGAATACAAGGTGGCGTTTGGTAGTCAACGGATTGAACGGATTTTAACGGATGAGGTTTTTGTCGAAAGGGCTTGTCGTCGAATTTTGGAACGGTTTTTGAGTTATGCCGGGCCGGTAACACTGGACGCGATCCGCGCACGGTACGCTTTTCCGGTAGCATGGCTGGAGGCCGAACTCGACCGCCTCATCGCCGCGCGAGAAGTCGTCCACGGGCACTTCACGCCGCAGGTCGAAGGCGCGCCGGTCCCTGAAGCAGAGTTCGTGGATCGCCGTGCACTAGAACAGATTCACCGCCGCACGCTCACGATTCTACGCAAAGAAGTGCAGCCTGTCCCCTTCGCTACCTACGCCGACTTCCTGACGCGGTGGCAGCATCTCTATCCCGCCGAGCGATTGAGCGGCGATGGCGCGCTGGTCAAAATCCTTCAACAACTGCGCGCCTTGCCCGTGGTGGGACGGATTTGGGAGCGTGACGTGCTGCCATTACGCCTCCCGCAGTACAACCCGTCGGAACTGGATGCGCTCTGCCAGAGCGGCGAGCTGGTGTGGATCGGTTCTGGTAGTGCGGATCCGCGCTATGGGCGAGTGCGCTTCCTCTTCCGGGGTGAGGGAAATGTATTTTTGTCAACGGATTCAACGGATGAAACGGATTTTTACAACCCGTTAAAATTTGTACAATCCGTTGACGCTTTAGCCATCTACAAATTCCTCAAGTCCGAAGGGGCAGTGTTCTTCAACGATATTGGCGAGGCACTGGGGCTTGATGAGCAAGCGGTGGAGACGGCGCTGATCGAGTTGGTGATGGCCGGTCTGGTGACCAACGACAGCCTGGAGACGATGCGGCAGATCGTGCAGGAGGGGAAGCCGCAGCCGCAAGCGCCACGCCCATACAGCTCACTGGAGGCCGATCTGGCCCAACGACGCGCGGAACTAGGGCTGGACGCGCGCCCGGTCGGGTATAAACCGGCGCAGGCGCGTTACCGGTCGGCGCGCCAGCGCGTGCGTCAACGGGTAGAGCAGACCACGATGACGCGGACCGCGCCGCAACGTTGGATGGGCCGGTGGACATTGGTACAGCGGTTCAGCATTATGGGCAAGTCGGTTTCGGCGGGCGAGCGTGCGGCCCGGCAGGCGCGGCAGCTCTTGGCGCGCTATGGCATTGTCACGCACGAGTGCCTGGAGAACGAAACCGGCGCGTGGGACTGGGGTTTGATCTACCAGGAGCTTCAACGACAGGAGATGCGCGGCGAAGTACGACGCGGTTACTTTGTACAGGGGCTTTCGGGGGCGCAGTTCGTGCTGCCAGAGGTGGTGGAACAACTGCGCGCGCTCCGCGACGCGACAGAGGAAGCCGCCCCGGTCGTGCTCAATGCCTGCGATCCGGCCAACCTCTACGGCCCGGCCCGCGAGGGCAGCGACGCGCTCACCTTCACCCGCATCCCTTCGACATGGCTGGTGCAGGTGCGCGGGCTGCCCGTGCTCGTCGCCAACAATGCCGGCACATCTATGACTGCCGCGCCCGGCGTGGATGATGGCACGCTCCAACGTGCACTCAAAGCACTACTTACACACCTGAGCAGCTTCGAGCGGCGCATCATCGTTGAAACCTGGAACGACGAACCGGTGCTGGAAAGCGCGGGCGCGGCGCTCATCGAGGCGGTCGGCGGGTACCGGTACTATCCGGGGATGGCATGGGAGCGGCGGAGGGAGCAGTAGTTTCAGAAATTCGGTGTACAATAAAAGCAGAGGGACGAAGGAAGTGCATAATGAGTGTCGAATTTGAGACCCTGACGTTGCCAGTTCCAGCCGAGGTGAAAATTGAGTTTTCCCTGAGCGCCCAAGTCAACGTAACCGACTTCACCGCACAACGCAAAGTTAGTAAGGTTTTACTCGACCGGGTAGGGAATCTGTTGTACGGGGAACATCCCTCGCTGGTTGCCGGGCGGCGCCTGTTGTGGCGCGTGCCGGTATGGGCGGCGCTCCCTACCACTGGGCCGCTAGGGCAAGTGGGTACACTGGACGTAGATGCACAGACTGGCGAAGTGTTAACTGACGCGAAACTATTAAGCGACATCGCGGAACGTGCCCATGTCCTGGTTGAACGTGCCACATCAGAAACAAACTAAGGCGGGATGGTGCCTGCCAGCCTGTATCGCAATGATGGCGGCATATTGGCAACAAAATCTCACACAGGCGGAAGTTGCGCGTCGGTTAGGAGTGCGAGGCGGCGGCGCGCCGGCAAGTCACGTCCAGAGTCTGACCGAACATGGTTTTAACGTGACTTACAGTACCGGCTCCCTATCCGATCTCTATGCCTGCCTTGCCCATAATGTACCTGTCATTGTATTTGTGCGTACCAGCGAATTACCGTACTGGGACGTAGATACGCCGCACGCCGTCATAGTGGCGGGAATTGAAGGCGAGCAGGCATATTTGTTCGATCCTGCAATTGATACCACGCCGGTCACAGTCAATATGGGCGACCTTATGTTGGCATGGTTATACTTCGAGTACACGTATGCGGTCTCAAGGCCATTTATACTGCAATGATAACAACTGACCGCAGAACGTTTTGCGCGCTTCGGTATCTACGATTAAATCCGTTCTTGGAATATGAACGCCGAACCCGAAGCAGTACAAAAAGGCAATGATTCGCAACCCCCAAGAATTTTTGAACCGCCTTCAAATGGAGGGCAAATGAAACCTAAAATTGATAGCACTAAATTTGGCTCGATCACGATTGCAGGCGAGAAAATCAAGCACGACGTCGTGATCCGGCTCAACGGCGATGTGAAAAAGCGCAAGAAGAAGCTCTCCAAGACGCTGTATGGCACCTCACACGTTATCTCGTTGGACGAGGCGCAGCACGTTTACGAGGACGGCGCCGAACTGCTCATCATCGGCGCCGGGCAGAACGGCCTGGTCACGCTCTCCGAGGAAGCCGCGGAGTATTTGCGACGGAAAGCATGCCGCGTGGAATTACGCCCGACCCCCAAAGCCATTGAAGCCTGGAACGAGACCCAAGGCGCGGTGATCGGGCTGTTTCACGTCACGTGCTAAAGGGTGTGACGGAATCGGTATTCAAATGCGCACCAGGCCATCCGTGATGAGCCGCTGGACGGCCTCGTAAAGTGCCTGCAATGAGCTGTAGCGCGGCTGATAATCCAGCCAGCGGCGGGATTTGGCAATGCTGTAGCAGTTGGGATTGTGCTCCAGATGCGCCCGTGTGGCGTCGGCATCCTCCTCGGAGACGGTCGTTTTCCATTCCGCGAAGGGCAAGAAGGTAAGGTTTGCCTGCTTCCCAAACCATCCGGCGACGGCCTCCGCATAACCACGCAGGGTGAGCGCGGCGGGGGAGACGGCGTGAAAGCTCTCGCCGACGGCGGCGTTCCAGTTCGCCAGCGCCTTCATGAAAAGCTGCGCCACATCGTCGGCGTGGACGTGGTGCAACAGCTCCTGACCCTGGTTCGGCAGCGTTACCTCCTCGCCGCGCGCCAGCTTCGCAAACACCTCCGGGTTGAAATTGCCCTGCGGGTTCAACGGTATCCATCCCGGCCCAACGATGTGCCCCGGCAAGATACAGGTCTCCGGGAAGCCATTGCTGCGCGCCTCGGTGTGCAGGTAGGCTTCGATGGCCGCCTTCCTGGTCCCGTAATCCCCAATGGGGCGACGCGGCTCATCCTCGGTCACGGGGACGGCGACCGTGTGACCGTGCACCCAGACCGTGCTGCAATGCAGGAAATGCTGCACATATCCGCGCAATGCTTCAACGAGGTGTTGCGCGCTTTCCAACGTGAAGCAAATCATATCAATAACGGCGTCCGGCTCCAGGGCGCGAATTTTCTGTCCGAACGTGCCCGCGTGTTCCTCCGCTGCGCGATTGAGTGTCACCCGTTGCACCGCGCGCCATGCCCCATGGGGGCTGTACGGCTCGCGTCCCCCACGACTGACAACGACTACCGCGTGCCCCGCCTCCACCAGTCGCGGCACCAGATACGTTCCCACGTGGCCTGTGCCACCGATAACGACCACACGCATGGTACACCTCCTGAAGCGAATGAGCGAATCAAAGAATCAGCGAAGCAAAGAATCAGCGAATCAAAGAATCAGCGAAGCAAAGAATCAGCGAAGCGAAGAATCAGCGAATGAGCGAATCAGCAAATCGGCGATGTAAATCTCAAACGGTGCGATGGTCAATGCCGATAGATTGCCCGCGTCTGGTCGGCTTGCGGACGAGAACAGCAGGCGCGATGATGTAGGGGGCAGGTCGAAGGTCAGGGTGTGCGCGTTCTCCGAGAAGTTGAGCACGACCAGGCACGTTTGTGACTCGGTCTGACGCAGGAAACACAGGCAGTCCACATGGTCTTCGAGCAGCGGCGTATAGTCGCCGGCGATGAGGGCCGGCGTCTGTTTGCGCAGTGCGAGCAGATGCTTGTAGAAGGCCAGCATTGCGTTGGGATCGGCTTCCTGTTCGGCAACATTCACACCTTCGGCATAGTTCGGGTTGACCGGCAGCCACGGCGTCACGTCCGCCGGACAGAAGCCGCCATTGGGCGCGTTGGCCCACTGCATCGGTGTACGGCCCACATCCCGGGTGCGCTGACAAACCAGCGCCGCCGCTTCTTGCGGGTCTATCCCGCCCAATTTCACGGCCAGATCATACTGCCGTAAAGCCAGCGTATCCCGCAACAGCGTCACGTCGTTGAAGGTCATATTGGTCATGCCGATTTCTTCGCCGTTGTAGAGAAACGGCGTGCCGCGCAAGGTCAACATCAACGCGAGCGAGAGCTGTGCCAGCTCGCGGTCGTGGACGCCGTCGCCGTAACGGCTCCACACGCGCGGCGAGTCATGATTGCCCAGCGTGTTGCAGGGCCACGCGCCCGGCGGCAGCGCGGCAAGCCGCTCGGCCTGGTTGCGGCGGATGTGGGCCGGTGTGAGACGGTTGGTGCGCATCAGCGGGAAGTTGAAGACCATGTGCAGCTCATCGGCGCCGTTGCCGTAGTAGGCGATGTTGTCATCTTCGCCGACCAGCATGCGCTCCGGATACTCATCCACCACCGCGCGCAATTCTTTCATCAGCGGGTGCATCTCATCGGCGCGGTCCACCTGATATTTGAACATCTCCTTCCACACCGCTTCCACCGCTTCAGCCTCGCCCGGCGACTGCGCGACCCGACCCATACGATAGAGATCGAGCAGGGTCAGGCCGGTCGTCTGATCGGGCATCTCGGGGTCCTCGAAGATCGTGCCGATAGCGTCCAGCCGGTAGCCATCCACGCCCAGATCGAGCCAGAAGCGCACCGCATCCCACATCGCAGCCTTGACCTCCGGGTTGCGCCAGTTGAGATCGGGCTGCTCTTTGAGGAAGAAGTGGTAGTAGTATTGCCCGGTGGTCGCATCATACTCCCACGCTGAGCCGGTAAACGTGGATTCCCAGTTGTTGGGCGGCAATTTTTCGCCGTTGGGACCGAGTTTGCCGTCGCGCCAGATGTACCAGTCGCGCTTGGGGTTGTCGCGGCTGCTGCGGCTTGCGATGAACCAGGGATGCTGATCCGACGTATGATTGAAGACCATATCCAGAATCACACGCAGACCACGTCGGTGCGCCTCGGCGAGGAAGGTCTTGAAGTCCTCCAGTGTGCCGTATTCCGGCGCGACACCGGTGTAGTCCGCCACATCGTAGCCGCAATCGGCCTGTGGGGAAGGATAATGCGGGGAGAGCCACAGCGCGTCAATCCCCAAGTCCTTGAGATAGTCAAGTTTCGCGGTCATACCGATAAAATCGCCGATGCCGTCTCCGTTCCCGTCCGCAAAACTGCGCGGGTAAATCTGGTAGAAGACAGCCGTCTGCCACCATTTTAGATTGTTCACATCATCCTCCAAAGATTAACCACGAATCTTCACAAATCTTCACGAATTGAAAAGATAAAATTAGTGGAAATGCGCGCAGATTCGTGGTGAAATTCCTACTTGACCAGACCTGACAGGTCTCAGAAGACCTGTCAGGTCTGGAACGGCGACTACAACGCGATAATCACACCCTCGTTGGCACGCAGTGATAGAGCATCCAGAGACACGGCTTCTTCACGATCGAGATGGGTAGAGAGGATGACGCGACCGGCGGTCTCCCCAGGAATCGCCAGGGTGCACGGTGCGGCGGTAAAGTTGAGGGCGACGAGGTAACGTTGCGCGCCATCTTCGCGCAGGTAGACGTAAACATCGTCGGGTTCCACATCCAGCGGGCGATAGCGGCCGCCGTAAAGCGCGGGCGTCGCGCGGCGCAGATGCAACAGGCGTTTATAGAGCGTCAAGATGGAGGTAGGATCGGCGGAGAGCACGGCTACGTTGCGCGTCGCATAGTCGGCGGCGAGGGGCAGCCACGGCTCCACGCCCGCCGGACAGAAGCCGGCGTTAGGGCCGGCGTCCCACTGCATCGGCGTGCGGCAGATGTCGCGGGTGCGCTCTGGCCCCAGGTTGCGACCTTGCGGGTCCTGGATTTTCTCCGGCGGAATGGGGACGTTTTCCATGCCGATTTCCTCGCCGTAGTAGAGCGTCGGCGTACCGCGCAGGGTGAGCAACAACATCGCCGCGACACGCGCCTGCGCCTGTCCGCCGAAGCGCGACGCGAGACGCGGGCTGTCGTGGTTGCCCAGGACATAGTTGGGCCACGCAAAGTCGGGCAGCGCGGCCTCCAGCGCATCCACGACGGCGCGCATGCTTTGGGCGTCCCACGTGGTATCATCCTTCAGGCGGAAATTGAAGGGTAAGTGCAATTCGTCGCCGCGCTCGCCGTAATAGCGCACCCACTCCGGCAGCGGCCCCCACAGCTCGCCGATGGCACAGCGGTCATCGTACTCATCGAGTACCTGACGAATCTCGCGCATCACGGCATGATTTTCGTCCTGGTACATGTTGTAGACCTGCAACAAACGGCTGAAGAGGTCGTTTTCCGGCAAGTTCGGCGGCGCATTGGGGTTAGGCGGGTTATCGCGCAGGTCTTTGTCTTTGATCAACAGCCCGATCACGTCCATGCGGAAGCCGTCCACGCCGCGCCGCATCCAGAAACGCAGGGTATCGAGCATGGCGGCCTTGACTTCGGGATTGCGCCAGTTCAGCTCGGGTTGTTCCTTGCAAAACTGGTGCAGGTAGTATTGCCCGGTCTGCGCGTCGTAAGTCCATGCCGGGCCGCCGAAGAAGCTGCCCCAGTTGTTGGGTGGGCCGCCGCCGGGCGCCGGGTCGCGCCAGATGTACCAGTCGCGTTTGGGGTTGTCGCGGCTGCTGCGACTTTCGATAAACCAGGGATGCTGATCGGAGGTGTGATTGGGCACCCAGTCAATGATGATTTTGAGGCCGCGACGATGCGCCTCGGCTACCAGACGGTCGAACGTTGCCAGATCGCCGAACAGCGGATCCACATCGCAATAATCGGCCACGTCGTAGCCGAAGTCGGCCATCGGCGAGGGATAGAACGGGCTGAGCCAGATGGCATCCACGCCCAGATCGTGCAGGTAGTCCAGCTTTTCGATGACGCCCTGCAAATCGCCTACGCCGTTGCCGGTCGTATCCTTGAAACTGCGCGGGTAGATTTGATAGACTACGCCGCGCTGCCACCAGTGAAGGGTCTTCAGTTGTCGTTCCATTCCCTGCTTCTACCTTTCATATCATATTATGTTTATCTTTCATCAGCAGATTAAGCAGATTGAGCAGATTTTCTGATTCGTTAGTTCAAGAAATCTGCTTCATCTGCTCAATCTATTCCGAAAATGGTCAGCGGATTAAGCAGATTGAGCAGATTTATGCAACAATTGAAAGCTAATCCGTTCAAATCTGTTTAATCCGTTGACATGCATTTTCATGCTGGGTTGAGCGCGTCGCTCATGATGTCTGCTGACAGAACTTAGTGCATATTGAATATCAACAGTTGAGTAACGATTCAACACATCCACAGCTACGCTCTGGTCAAGTGCACCAGGTCATAGCGGCTTTCGATGCCGCGCAGCTCAGCGTTGAAGTGGCGCAAGTGCCAACCGCTGTGGTCTACGATGTCTTTGACAAACGGCTCTTCGTAGAAGGAGCGGGTCAGCATGATGTCGCGTCCGGTCGAAAGGCCCTGCACGCGCGCGGCAATGTTGACCGTATGTCCGAAGTAGTCCAGGCGGTCGTTGGAATTCACGGCGATACACGGCCCGCGATGTCCCCCGACCTTGATGATGATGTGGCCTTCGGGGATTTTCTCCTGCACATTGTAAGCCTCAAACGCTTCCTGCATTGCAAAGAGCGCGTTGATGGCGTCGGTAGAGACCATAAATGTCGCCATGACGGCGTCGCCGATGGTCTTCACCACCGCGCCGTGGTGCTTGCCGACCACATCGCGCATGATCTTAAAGTGCTCCTTGACCAGATAATAAGCGTCGGAGTCGCCAAGGCGTTCGTAGAGCGCGGTAGAGCCTTTGATGTCGGTGAAGACGATGACCTGGTTGCGAATGGCAAAGGTTTCATCCGGTGAGATCAACTCACTGGAGAACAAATCCCGAAAGTTCTGCAAGGAAGTAATTTCAGCAGCAGAAGTCCAGGGATATTGTTTGCGGCGAATGTAGTGCAGCGTCGCCGGTTGGTCGGCCCGGTTCTCGGCGCGAATGAGGCACGGGCCGGGATAGCGCACGGTGCGATCCTTGCGCTCCCATTCCTTTCCATCCCAGTACACATCCAAAGTCTGTGGGCCGTCCGCCGCCCCCTCTTCCACAATGACCGGCGGGTAGCCGATGTAGTAATTGCCGGCTTGAAAATGGACGGGAATTTCCAGCGTTTCGCCCGGCGCGACTTCAAATTGTCCCAGAAACTCCGAGTAATCCCAGTGCTGATCCAACTCATAATAACCGACGATCTCAATTTTGCGCACGTCATCGTTCAGTTTGAACGTGACTTCCACCGACCGATCAAAACTGGCGTCAATCTGAATCTTGCAGTACTCACAGTGCGACGCCGAGCGCAAATGTTCCAGATGCGCGGCGCGGTCCGTGATCCCCGTGCAGGAAGGGCAATGGATGTCCCATTCGAGATCAAACAGGCCCAGGCGTGTGCCGTAAAGGAAGGCGGCCAGGACTTCATCCCGTGGCAGCTTCCATTCATCGGCCAGCCGGTAGGCGGACATCTGTTGCAGGCGCGGGGACGCCGCAGTTTCTATATACTCGCGCATCGTGGCGATAATCTCCGGCTTGATGCCTAACTCTTGTAAACCAGCTAACTTCTCTTCCAAAACCGCCGTACTCATTTTGCACCTCCATAAGTGACTTTGAAGATATGCCCACCGTGTGCCGCGATGCCTTCACGCAAAATGGCATAGCACCGGACAATTGCGGCCTCCATAGCGACAGGGTGTCGATCCCCCAGGAAGACGTTCCCATGAATGTCGGTGAACAGGATAACGTTTCATTCTATCCCGAAAATCCTGTGAAGCCTGTCAGAAAATCCGAACCTTTGCCGGGGTAATGTCACTCATCTATGATGCTCACATTGGCAAGCTGCGGTGAAGGCGTTGTCGGGATGACGGGTTGTGGTTTCGCCGGCGAGCGGCGCGTCGTCAACACCACCGCGCCGACAATAATCACCGTCGCCAGCAGTGAGCGTGCGGTCAACGGCTCGTCGGCGATGAGGAAGCCGAGCACGACCGCCACCACCGGGTTGACGTAGGCATACGTGGAGACCAGCGGCGTCGGCGCAACGCGCAACAGCCAGGTGTAGGCTGTGAAGCCGATCCACGAACCGAACACAATGAGGTAGCCCAGACCAAGCCAGGCAGCCGGAGCAATCGCGGCCACGTTCAACATGCGCAGGTCGCCCACCAGGACGCCGAACACGAGGAGCGCCGCCCCGCCGACCAGCATTTCCATCGCCGTACCGAGCAAGGGAGACGCTGGCAACACGGCTTTGCGGCTGTACAACGATCCGGCCGACCATGAAAACGCTGCGCCAAGCAAGACGATGGCGCCGAGCGGATCAACACTCTCCACACCAGCGACCTGCGTTGGATTGATCAACAACGTAATTCCACAAAAGCCGATGATGATGCCTAGAACTGTCCGCACACTGGGTTTCTGACCGTGCGGGCGCAGCGCGTCTATCAATGCCATCCACAGCGGCGTTGCGCCGATGAGCAGCGCCGCGATGCTGGAAGCCACGTGTTGCTCGGCCCATACCAGGCCACCGTTCCCGCCGAGCAGTAAGCACAGCCCGACAATCGCTGCCGAACGCCATTCGATTTTGGTGGGCGCAGGGTCGCCCTTCAGCCGCCGCCAGATATACAGCACGCTGCCGGCAATCAAGAAGCGCGCGCTTGCCATCAGGAACGGCGGCATCGTCTGCACGGCAAAGCGAATCGCCAGATACGTTGAACCCCACACAATATACACGGCCAACAACGCCGCCCCAATTGCCAGAGAAGAGGGTGCAGGTTGTGATTGCTCAGATTGCATAATTATACCTTTTCAAGAAGGATATGCCTGAGACTGCCACAGGCAAGGTCATTATAGCACGGTGGAGAAGGGTTGCAATGAAGGAATATCAGAAGGGTAAATTTCAACTTAGGAGAAAAAGTCAGATAAACTTCTGAAATAGTGCACTTAGATTAGTTGTAAATCTCCTGCCGAACCCCAAATGAGGCTAAGGGCTAACATTGCACTTTTGCACCCCCACCCCCGGCCCCGCCCCAAATCCCCTTTTGAGAAATCCCTCGCTCTCCCCGCACGCGAGGAGAGCAAGGGCAGGGGGTGAGAGGGGAAAAATCAAAAAAACCTGCCCCCGTCCTGAAGTGCCCCCCGGCTCCCGGCTCACGGTCATTGACAAATATTCGGGATCAGTGTACAACTAGTGAAAATGACTGTTTGACGACCAGGCTAAGAATGATCAACCTCTTTTCACAAGAGATGCCGGTGCTGTGCCCACTATGCCAGTACGAAAAGGGCTGCCTACAAGACTAACGACTATAGGACTATTTTCATTAAGGAGGACGGTACAATGAACCTGCACGGCGTATTGATTGCGGAATCGCCGATTTATCGCGGCAACGCGCGCAAAACGCTGTTCACGCGCGACGGCGATGGAACGCAACGACTGGTCTCGCTGGCCGGCGAAATTTCCGGCACGGCCGAATCGCTGATGGACGCCTTTATCGGCGCCGACCGTAGCGGACGCAACACCGGTTTGTTGGAACGCATGTGGCGGCGACTGTATGGCGTGGAGATGCCGCGCGGTTTGATCTCCCAGGTGAGTTGTGAACTGCAGGCCAACAGTTACCTGCGCGACCACTTCTTTGACCTGCGCATGGGGCTGCGGCTGGATGAAGACCGCTGGGCCTCTGAAGCCAATGCCAACTATAAGATGGAAACCGTCTTCCGCAACGCGGTCTTCGACTTTGCCATGCGCGTGAACGACAATGTGTTGAAGGAAAAAGACAACGCGGCGCGTCTCTACTACCTGCTTGAGGAACTGCGCGCCGGCCGGTTCTGGTTTGGCGCAGGTAAGAGCAAGGGTCTGGGCCGCCTGCGCTTGGAACTGGATAACCCGTTGCCGACGCCCGAAAAAACGCCCCCGGTTGCGCCTAAGGCCAATCACCTCAAAATCACGCTGACCTTCGACGCGCTCAATCCGCTCCTGGTAGGCTGGAACTGGGGCAAAGTGGACCCCGGCCAGCCGGCGTTTGCCGCCATCGAAGGGCAGGTGCTCATCGCCGCGATGCGCGACTTGCCTGCGCCGGTCCGCCAACGCCTGGAAATGGTCATCGGTGGGCCGATTCTGAACACGGCGGACTGGAAGCGCAAGCTGGCAAGCTACCTGCCGCGCATTCTGGCAGTCTGGCTGCGCGAACGCTCCGTCGGCGAAGCGGAGACCTGGGTGCTCACCGATAAGGCCCTGGATAAACTGGGCAAGGGCAAATACGCGCTTGCCGGGAAGGTGATCCAGGCCGCCAAACCACTGTGCAACACGCCTTTCCCCAGCCAGGAGGCCGCGCAGCAAGCCTTTGAGGCGGCGCTGGGCGACAAGGCCAACATGGCCGGGCGGTTGGTCAAGGCGATGGAAGTCCACGCCGAGATGCGCACTGAGTTGGACTCGCAGGTCTGGGCAACGGCGGCCGCCGCATTTGGATGGGATGACGCGGTCAGGGCCGAGGTCGCGCAGCGGATTCACGATGAGAGCCTGCTCACCGATTATCTGACGGAAATCTGCCAGATTGTCCTGCCGCGCCTTTACGAACAGGTGGATCAACAGGTCAAGCTGCTGCAGAGCGACGCCTGGGTAGACGCCGAAATCAGCAACCGCGAGGCGCACCTGGCAATCAAGACCCTGTTGCTCGAAGGTAAACTCAGCGAGGCGCAATGGAACAGCCGCACACCGCCGGAAGGCATCAGCGCCACAGCCTGGCGCACCTTCCAGGAAGAACACCGCCGTGTGCGTTATCAGCACATGTTGCATCCCGGCAACCTGCGCAAGAGTATTGCCAATGACCGCAACTTCATCGCCTTCCTGGAAGGCTATCGCAATCGCACGCGGCAGGAACTGGCGCAATCTTACAACGTGGACTTCCGTACCGGCGGCCCGGCCAACCGCGAAGTCTCGCGCAAGTACGGCAAGCCCTATGATACCGTTTTTATGCGCATGCTCACATGGTCGCCTTCGACGCGGGAAACGGGCGCGTGGGAAATCTACATCCCCGGCAGCACGCTCAAGGGTGCGTTCCGCCGCCGCGCCTCACAGGTGCTCAAAACGTTGTGGGGCGAGTCGGCCCAGACGGAAAAGGTGCTCAACCGGCTCTTCGGCGAGCAGGGGCGCATCGGCATGGTGTACTTCTCCGACGCCTATCTCGCTGACCCCATAGACCCTAACCGTGCCTGGTGTTCGATGGACGGCGTGCGGATGGATCCGTCCACCGGTCAGCCGATTGAAAGCGCCAAGACCGATTACCTCTTCGCCTACGGCAACCAACTGGTCTTCCAGATGCAGTTGGACATCCAGGATCTGGCGGAAGACGACTTGCCGGCGTTCGCGTTGCTCTGTCATCTGCTGGACGATTTCCAGCGGGGTGACATTCCCCTGGGCGGCGAGAAGACCAGCGGGTTCGGCTGGGTGCAGGCCGACATTGCCGCGGTGGACTGGTACACCGGCGACCCGCAGGATGTCATCACCACCCAATTCCTGAAGGCGCCGACCCTGTCTCAGGATGGGCTATGGCAGCACATCACCTTGACCGGCGAGGCAGCCGCAGCAGCCTTGCAGGGGACGCACCCCCTCACGCTGCAACAGTCCATTCAGGTGCCGCCGGTGGCGCAGGCGGGCTTTATTTCCCACCGCGCTTTTGGCGGTAACTGCGGCATGCTGTTCCTGGAAGCCGACGTGCTCAGCCCGTTGCACATCCACGAAAGCGGCGTGCCTTCGTTCCAGGCACAATTGGACGATGGCCCGGTGAACGGCTGGGACTTCTTCTCGATGTCGCCGCCGGACGAGACTTACCGCTCCGAAACGCGGGTGTACGCGCTGCCAAGCCGCAGTCTTAAGGGGATGCTGCGCCACATCTACGCCATCGCCAGCAACGCCCAGACGCCCAGCAGCGACCTCAGCCGCCTGAATCCCGCCGACAGCCTCTTCGGCTGGGTAGGGCCGGGGACCAATCAGGCGATTATGGGCCGCCTGTCCATCGGTTTCGCGCTCTTTGAACAGCCGGAACTGGCGTGGTTCAAGGTACCCTATCCTTATTCGGGGTGGCTCTACGCGCCGGCCGAGCGGACCTGGATGCACACCGCCGGCAAGAGTGTGCCCAAGCACCGCGTTGCTCAAACCTGGCGACTCTTCCCCCATACGCCCCTGGCGCCGATTGTGAAGCGCTTGGAGACCTTCGCGCCGGATACGGTGCAGGCTAACTATTTCCGTGCCATTCTGCCCGGCGCGCGGGCGCGTTTCAGCGTGCGCTTCTGGAATCTGGAAGATGAGGAATTGCAGCGGCTGCTGTGGTGCTTGACCCTGGAGCCAAACCTGGCCCACAAATTGGGCTTGCACCGCTACCTCGGCTTTGGCAGCCTGCGTCTGCGGCTGTTGCCCGAAAGCTATCTCATTGATTGGTCGCGCCGCTACGGCAGCGACGCAACGGCATGGCAGCGGCCGTTGGATGTTGAGCAATGGCGCAACCCGCGCGTCATCGCCAATTACATCAACCTGTGTCAACTGCTCAATGCTGACACCCTATGATTGGCTACGCCAGAGTCGCACCGGCGGCGAGCTGCTGGCGACGCTGGAATTGCTGACGGCACGTCCCGACCTGTTTGCCGCTGTAGAGGCGGAGGCCGGGACGCCGTCTTCGGCGTTGCATGCCCTGTGCGCACGCTGCGGTCTCTATCCGCGTACTGCGCCCCAGCAACCTTACTGTGCGGTGTGTGATACCGTCATCGAAGAAGCCAAAGCGCAAGGGCAAATTTCGCGCTACGCCACCGTCATCTGGGGATATGTGAACCAGCTTCCGCGCCAGTTGCGCGCCGGCTATGGCTTCAAGGATAGCCATATTCTCGGTGCGTATGCTCACGACGCCAACCATTTTCTACTGGCTATCCCGCGCCGTGAACTGAAAACCTGGCTTCAGGAATTGCTCATCTATCACGGGCCGGACCTCAAGGGACTGCTGCAAATCTTCCCCACGACCGGCGGTAAATTCGTCGCCATGCACGATCTGCTGCGACGGATGCATTACTACGAAGCGCGCTTCCCGATGGATTGTCTGCGGGTGCGTTTCATCTATGCGCCCCATCAGATCTTTCATCTGCGCGAGTATGACCGCGCCGGCGTGTTGACCTTCGAGGTCGGCGAATTCGTGAATGTCCTGGAAATGGCCGCCGTCTTCCGCACAGTTCTGCGTCCCGAAGAACAGGCTACCCTCCGCCAGTTGTTGCGAATCGAAGATGAACAAGAAGCGCAATTCCTCTGGGGGCGGTTTGCCGGCCAGCTCGGCGCCGAAGCGAAGGATATGCTGAACGCCTGGAAAATCCGCCGCTGGCCGCAAGCGCAAATCAAACTGCTTTACGTATTGACCGATTATGTCACCTATTATTGAGACATTGCCGCTGATCCGTTATCTGATCGTCTGGCGGATCAACCACCCGCTGGTGCAGCCGCCGGACGATCTGGCAAACGCGCTTTCGACGGTGCTGGGGACGCTGATTGCGGAGCGGCTGCCTTCGGCGGAGGCGCGCGAGTGGCAGAAGACACGCAGTGCGTGGGAAAAGGCTTACGGCGCAGCCGACGCCGCGCCGGAGGACGCCTTCGCGCTCACGGCCGTTCCGGCTTCTCCCTGGCCGCTGGATGTGGTGCTGTATCCCTATCCCCTGAAATCGTCCTACGGCGAAGGAGAAAAACTGGTCTGGGAACTGAAACTGTGCGGCGCGAGCGCCGAGCATGGCGTGTTCCTGGAGTACCTCTTGCCGGCATTCGAGGCCGCCGCGATCACAACCGATAGCCGCTGGAAAGTTACCAACGGCCTGTGGGGGCATTTCGACATCCAGGCGGTCTACGTAGCGCGCGGGTTACAGTGGGAGCCGCTTGTTACAGATGGCAAACTGGACCTCAACTACCGCGCCACTCCTACCCAATGGGCTGAGGAGCGCGCATTCGAGTCACCCGATTGGGCGTTCCGCCGTCTGACCTGGGTGACGCCGTTCGATTTCGCCGCCCCGGCCACGGCGCTCTATCTGCGCCTGCAACAACAGAAACGGGAAAGCCAGAAGAGACGCCGACACCAACAAACTAAAATCTCCGACGGCGACATCCCGACCCTCGAAGGCATTGTCCACGCGCTGATGCGGCGTCTGGCAACCCTCCTGCCGCTCAAGGACGCTACCGAAGAAGCCGTGTGGGCGTTGTTGCCGGACGAGATGCAGGCGCCGCTCTGGGAGGCGTTTAACATCTTACAGCAGGTCGGTCAGCACCGGCAACACAAACTCCAGGCTGCCCCCAAAGGCCGTTGGGGACGCTGGGTCGGCTGGCAAACTTTTGCCACGCCGACCCCGGCGGCGCTGATCCCTTATCTGGAACTGGCCTCGATCCTCCACGTGGGAAACTACACCCATTTTGGCTGTGGAACGTTCACACTTCAGTGACGGATTTTGACGGCGATGGGAACTTGGGCGCAACGGGCACGGCAGCTTAAGGCCGAGACTTGCGCGCTCTACCTGGCTTACCGCGATCCGCGCACACCGTGGTACGCGCGGGTCTGCGCTGCGGTCGTGGTGGGCTATGCGTTCAGTCCGATTGACCTGATTCCCGACTTCATCCCCGTGCTCGGCTATCTGGATGACCTCGTGCTCGTCCCACTCGGCGTCTGGTTCGCGCTCAAGCTGATTCCGCCGGAGGTAATGGCGGAAAGCCGGGACAAAGCGCAGACGATGCTGGCGAACGGCAAACCTGTCAGCCGCGCCGCTGCCGTTGTCATCGTCAGCATTTGGATATTGCTGGCAGCCCTGGGGATTGCCCTGGCGCTCAAACTAACATGAACAGGAAAATGCTCTTGGGCAACGTGGCGGTATACAGCATAACCCACGCGCTGATTGATGCCACATGCGCGGGCGTGCTTTTTGCTATGGTGGCGCGTGCGCAAGCTGATCCGCAAACGCTATCCAACCTGATCGTCGTTTACAATGTCCTGGCGTTTTCCACACAGCCCCTTTTCGGTTTGTTGGTGGACCGGTTCGACACACCTGTTTATGCGGCTGTACTGGGGGGCGTGCTGGTTGCGGCATCGCCGCTGTTGCTACCGGTCCCATTCCTGGCAGTGTTGATCACCGGCATCGGCAATGCTTTGTTTCACGTTGGGGGCGGCGTCATCAGCCTGCATCTGGCCTCTGGCAAGGCGGCCTTGCCGGGCATCTACGTGGCTCCCGGCGCGTTGGGGTTGATGGTCGGCACGTTGATCGGCAAGAGCGGACACTTCAGTGCCTGGCCGTTTATGCTGTTGCTGTCAGCTGCAGTGGTGCTGATCCTGGTCATACCCAGGCCACAAGCAGCAGCGCCCCGGAGCTTGCCCGGCGATCTGAAATGGTTTGAAACGGTGCTCCTGTTGTTGCTGGTCTCGGTGGCGATTCGCAGCCTGGTGGGCATGAGCCTGGTTTTGCCGTGGAAGTCAGACCCTACCCTGCTTTTCATCCTGACGGGTGCTGTGGTCTTGGGAAAAGCCTTGGGCGGCATCCTCGGCGACAAATTCGGGTGGGCCACAGTGGCCGTGTCTGGATTGGCCGTCTCGCTCCCTTTGCTCACGTTCTTTGCGCACATCCCGACGCTTGCCATTACGGGGGTCTTTTTGTTCAACCTGAGCATGCCGATCACGCTCATCTGCCTGGCCGAGATGCTGCCCGGAAAGGGCGGCTTTGCCTTCGGTTTGACGACGTTAGCCTTGATCATCGGAGCCTTACCCACATTTACACCACTCCGCCTTCTCACGGGCCATCCGGGGTTCATTTTTGCGGCAATTCTCGTCTCCGTCGCCGCGTTGTCCGTTGGATTGCGATTGTATGCCGGTCACTATAGCGATCGAATGTCCGGTTCGGGAATACCACATTGAGCTGAAAGGGAGGGTATGATGATAGCAGGATTCTTGCGATTGTTGGGGGTGACGCTGCTCATGCTTCTGCCGGAGCAAGTCGTGCCGGCTGATGTCGTGCCACTGCCGGATTTATCTGCATTATTAGTCGAGGCCGTGATAGGGCTTGGTCTTTTCGTCATCACCATCGTCGTCGTGGCGGTTGTGGTGATCAAGAGGATCAAGAAAAAACATGCGGTCAAGGACGACGCCGGTCGGTAAATACAATCGGCGGCGTAGCGGTCAATACTCCATCCCCGTGTTGATATGCCGGGCACATACCTGCTTGCTCTGTTACTCACGTTGGCCGTCGAAGGCGGTGTTGCCTGTCTGTTTGGCCTCCGCAAACGCCAGGCTTTATGGGCGGTTGTTGTGATCAATGTGATCACGTTTGTGATCTTGAATTATGGCCTGCTGGTTCTTCGCTATCTGGGCGTCAATATACCGTTAGCGTTGATCATCGTCCTGGAACTACTGGTGGTCGTGGCGGAATGGCGGTTGTTGGTGTACGTCTTCGGCAATTCAAGCGGGCGATTTTTCATCCTATCCCTGATCGCCAATACGGCGTCGTTTATTGTCGGTGGCCTGCTGTTCAGGACGTTTGGGCAATAAGGTCATGGGCGTCAGATCACCATCCGCAATCGCGCTGCCATCGAAACCTCAAGCGACAATCTGTCAACTGAAAGCGCGCCTCAAATCCTGTCCCAAGATTGCAAATTTAAGAGATTGCATAACCGCTTCCTCAATGCAAAAATGTCAACGGACATTGAACAGATGAAACGGATTACAGTCGTTACGCGGTGTGTTTCTGTGGACAGGATTGATAGGATTGACAGGATGAAAAAGCTCTTGCAAAGCCTTCTTCAATCCTGAAAATCCTGTTAATCCCTGTCAGAAAATGGCACGGTGCGTGACTCCTATCATATAGAAGCCGTAAACCACAGGGTTATGATGGAATGGGCCGGGCTGCTGGTACGCGCTGCCAGGCCGTGGTATTGTAGTGCGAACGGCAATGTCTGTTCGGTGCGGTTCATAACGACCACTGCAATCGTATTGTCCGGGTTGATGAAAGCCGTGGTTTCCAGCTCATCGGCGGTGCCGGCATGCAGGATACGTTCGGCGCCAGGGCGAATGTAGCGGGAGAAGTGCCCGATATAGTAAAATGAACTCTGGTAGAGCGGCTCACCCGCCTGCGTATCCACCAGGATAGGCGCACTGCAATAGTTCCCCACGTGATTGGGACCGCCCCGTTCATCCAGCAGCAAATTCCAATCCACCCAGCCCACCGTCCAGCGGTTCAGATCATTGATGATCGAACGGCCATACCGCTCACCCACACCCCATTCGCCGGTATGGGGACCACCTTCCTGGCAGCCCTCGGTGAACAGCAGCTGTTTATCTGGATAAGCCTCGTGGACGGCCAGCAGATTGTCGAAATGGTCGCCCACGTACCAGTGAAACGCCGTCCCCCAGACATACTGCGCGGCTTCAGGATCATCATACACGACGCTGGCGCGGTCGTATAGTCTATCGCGGTTGTGATCCCAGACCATCAGCCGCAAATGTCCCAACCCCTCACGTCTCAACGTTGGCCCCAAATAGTCGCGCACGAAGTCGCGTTCCTCTTCGGCGGTGTAGCGGCACGATTCCCAGGTCTGCGTGGCTTCCGGTTCATTCTGTACGGTCAGCCCCCAAAAGGGGATGCCTTCTTTTTCGTACTCATGCACATAGCGACAGTAATAGCGCGCCCACACGTCACGACATTCCGGCTTCAGTTGACCGCCGTAGGGCATCTGGCCGTTGGTCTTCATCCACGCCGGCGGACTCCATGGGGAAGCGAACAGTTTCAGAACGCCGCTTAGACGCAGTGCCTCCCTGATCATCGGTATAATGGCGGCCCGGTCGTGCTCGATGGAAAAATGCTCCAGCGCGAAATCGCCGTCCACGTCATCATAAGCATAATGCCCCAGGGAGAAATCACAACTGTTGATGGTGGTACGGCCCAGGGTGTACCCCAGTCCGGCATGCGGGTCGAAGTACGCTTGCATGACCTCGGCCTGCTTTTCAGGAGGCAGCTTTTGCCATGTGACCGCCGCAGCTTCGGTGAACGCCCCGCCAAAGCCTTCGATTTTTTGAAAATGCCTGCGGGGGTCTACCGTGATCGTGTGCATTTCCGGCCGGATGGCTTCAAAAGGGATGTCAGGTTGTTCGGTCAGGCGGGCCGGGGTATCTTTAGCCGTCAGTACACTATGGACAAGGCCAGCACCCATATTTTCCTCCTTTTCGATTTTAATTTTAGTCGGTTGTCAAGGCTGATTCTCAACCGCGATATAAATTTCCTCGCTGTTCCAGAGCGTCCCGTAAGCGGTGGCATCGGGTTTCACCCCCCGCACCTCGGGGCGCGTGATGAACCAGAAAGGCCGCCAGGTCAGGAAAACGGTGGGCAAATCGTGAATCAGCAGCGCGTTCGCCTCGCGCAGTACCGCTTCCTGTACCCCGGGATCAATGGCCGTCAATGCGCGCCGACAGGCAACATCATACGCTTCCGATACGTAGCCGCTGAAGTTTTCGCCGATCCAATCATTCTCAACGGTGGGGATGCGGTCCGAAAGCCACCCCCCGCACACATACGGTAGTTCAACACGCCAGCCGAACAACGCCATCTGGTACGTGCGCCCAAACAGCGGGCTGACGGCGGCATTGGCATACAGAAGCTGCGGTTCGGTGGGATAGGGTATCACGCCTACGCCACAGGTTTCCAGGTTCGCCGCAACGTGGGCCGCCGTGACAAAATACTGCGGCGTCAGATATAACGTCAGGCTCATGGGGGTGCCATCTTTGAAGCCGGTGACATTGTGTGCTTCGCGGATGCCGTCACCGTCCTCGTCGCGCCAGCCGACCTCATCCAGCAATGTTTGTCCCAGTTGGAGGTCGTAGGCCGTTTCTGTCAACGCCGTCGGGTCAAAAGCTGGATGCCCCGGTGGAATGAAGCCGCCGGCCGGCACAAAGGCCTGTCCGGCTGCCGTTTCACTCAAGGCCATCCGGTCAATGCAGTGGGACAGTCCGGTGCGCACCCGGACATCCTGCAAGGGGGAGGGGACGCCATCAACGGGGGCCAGGTTAAAATCAAGCCGTAAAACCACCGGAGCCACATTGGCCCAAATCATCGCTTGCCCTTGCCCAAGCAAATCGGACCAGCTGCGCCAGTCGGTATTCATCACCGGATCGGGCAACAGGACATCACATTCCCCGGTCAGCAACAATTGTCCCCAGCCTCTGGCCGCGATTTTGGGGAAACGGAAGGTGATCTTTTTCAACCTGGGTGGCGTTCCGTTGTAGTAGGGATTGGGTTCCAGGCGCACTTCTCGCCCGGCCTCCCAGGCGACGATGCGGAACGGGCCGGTCGCCGGTGGGGTGCGATCTTCGAGGATGTGCGCCAGGGTTTTGTCTTTCCAGCGATGCGCCGGCTGTGGCGGGAAAAGGAAACCGGGATAATCGGTACTCACATAGCCGGGAAGCCCTTCCCAACGTGCCGTATAGGCGTTGACGGCGACCAAGCGCGCCGTGCGTTCCACCAGATTCCGCCAGCGCCCCTGCGTTTCCGCTGACTGCGCCAGGTAATACCCCAGGATGACATCGTCGGTTGTCAGCGGCATCCCGTCAGACCAGCGCAAGTCTTGCCGTAACGTGAAGGTGACGACCAACTGCGGCAAGATGAGCGTTTCATCGCCTTCGTTGGTCAGCACCATGCCGGTCGTATCCACATAGCGCGTGCCGGGAGGGACGGGGGTTTCACGGGTGAGCACATCGCCGGCCGCGAGTGAAGGAACATGCTCGACCAGCCGCGCCTCCCAACGATAATCCACGCGCTCTACCGGCTCTTCGTAGAAAAGCGCCAGCAGGTCGTTGGCAGATGTTGAGGGCAAAAAAGGACTGGCATACTGTGGTTCCGTCGCACATACCACCAGTTCCTGGGGACGAGGCGTAGGGGATGGAATCGGCGTCCAGGTAGGAGGAACCGTTGCCGCAGGCTCAGGGGTTGCCGTCGCCGCAGGCTCAGGGGTACGGGAAGGTACCGTCGGTGTAGACCAACACGCCGCCAAGAGCAGGACAACAAAGCCGACAATCACCGGTCGGCGAAGCATAATGACCTCCTGGGAATCACGAATTACGGATTACGGATTACGAATCACGAATTACGGCTCAGGTATCCCAATAATCCCAACGTCAGGCCGGCAAGTAGCGCCAGGGCGACAAGTTTGTAGAGGCGTGAAGCCAGCACCAGCCCCAGCGTGCCGGCGACAGCGCAGAACGCCCAATAGACAAAGACGATCGTGCGGGTTGAAAGGCCGGCGTCTTGCAGGCGGAAATGCAAATGGCGGCGGTCTCCCCGAAACGGGCTGACGCCGTGACGCCAGCGATCCAGAATCGTCCACGCTACATCTACAATCGGGATGCCCATCACCAGCAGCACCGTGGCCACGCGCCCGCCGGCCACCAGACCGAGCGCGCCAAGCAGGTAGCCGAGCAGAAAGGCGCCGTTGCTGCCCATAAAGACGCGCGCCGGCGCGATGTTATACACCAGAAAACCCAACGCTGCCCCCAGCAACGCCAGCGTCTGCGGGATGACGCTATATTGCCCCGCGCGGAACATGTGGATGCTCAACACGGCCGCCAAAATCGCCGCGACACCGGCGGCCAAACCGTCCAGACCATCCAGCCAGTTCACGGTGACGATCATACCGGTCATCCAGAAGAGCGTCAGGGGGATGTAAACCAAAGTTGGCAGAACAACCAGGGTGTTGGTAAAAGGATTGTTGAAGCGTTCCAGGATGATCAATGTGCCGGCAGCAACGCCGGCGGCGAGGAGATAGCCGCCGTACTGCGCCCAGGGCGGTAAATCATAGCGGTCATCCACAAGGCCCAGCACGAATGTCAGGAGGCCGCCGATCACCACACCCCAAAAGCGGCGTGTCTCGTTGGGATCCGCCGTGGGGATGGCATCCAGCCGCGAGATCGCCAGCGCGCCGAAGAACCCCGCCGCAATGCCGATTCCACCGAGTTTGGAGAGCACGCCCCGATGACGGCGGCGTGCGTCGGGATGCGCCACAATCTGCCAGCGGTGTCCCAACCACCCACCTAGCGGTGTGGCAACCAGTGCCAAAACGAAGCCCGTCAGCGTAATCAGGGCATACCGGCTAAACAGATTCACGACCTTCCCCCAGGGAATTAGCCGGTACCGAATTGCCGATCGCCGGCGTCGCCCAGGCCCGGTACGATGTAGCCATGCTCGTTCAGGTGGTCATCCACTGCCGCGACGTAAATATCCACGTCCGGGTGCTGTGTCGTCAGTGCCTCAATGCCTTCCGGCGCCGCGATCAACCCCATAAACTTGATGCGCCGTGCGCCCCACGCCTTCAGGATTTCCACCGTCTTCACTGCCGAACCGCCGGTCGCCAGCATCGGATCGAGGATCAGGCATACGGAGACTGTCGGGTGCACCGGCAGGCGGTTGTAGTAGGCCACCGGGCGCAGGGTCTGCTCGTCGCGGAAGAGGCCGATATGCCAGACTTCCGCCGCGGGCAGCATCTCCCAGATGCCTTCAACCATGCCCAGACCTGAGCGCAAAATAGGGATCAGGCCGATCGGCTCCTTGAGGATATAGCCGGTCGTGGCGGTGAGCGGCGTCTCGATTTCGACAGGGGCGATTTCGAGGTCGCGGGTGGCTTCGTAAGCCAGGAGCAGGGTGATTTCTCGGATCAATTCGCGGAATTTTTTGGAATCGGTGTCTTTATTGCGCAGGTGGGTCAATTTATGCTTAACCAGAGGATGATCAGAAACGAATACTTTAGCCATGCTTCTCCTTATAAAAAATATCAACGACTCTCCCGAAAAAATCCAATTCACCGCAGAGACGCAAAGAACGCAGAGGAAAATTCAGGTTTATATCAATAAAATTATTAATAAAATGCGAGAGACTTAATTTTATTGAACCCGACATAAAAATCTTTGCGCCCTCTGCGACTCTACGGTGAGGTTTTTTAGTAGACTCATCAACGAATTGATGCAACGAATTGATGCAACGAATTGATGCAACGAATTGATGCAACGAATTGACTAAAGAAAAAATCTTCTACTTTACTGCATCCAGCGGTGGATGAGGCTCTCTAATTGGCCATTGGTCTGCATCTCATTGAGGATGGCGGTGATCATCTCCATAAGCCGCCGATCTTCTTTGCGCGCCGCAATCGCGTAAGGCTCATCGGTGACGGGCGGCAGCAGTACCCGCAGGCCGGGGGTCTGCGCCAGCGATATTTGCGCCGTCACGTTGTCCACGACCACCGCGTCTACCCGTCTGGCCGCCAGTACCGAGATGATCGTCTCCGCACTGTCGCCGGGCAACACCACCGGCGGCGTCTTCAGTGTAGTCTCCCAGCGTAACGCAAGCATGTGCGCCTCGGTCCCAAAAACTACCGCAACCTGCTTGCCCCCCAGATCGTTTACGCCGGTGATGGGAGAATCTGCCGGCACCACCACCACAGCGCCGGCATTGAAATATGTCGGACTAAACATAAACGTCTGCGTGCGCGCCGGGTCGGGATACAGCGCCGAGATGATGATGTCGGCGCGACCGGCAGTCAGCGCGTCATACAGTGCGTCGTAGCCGGTGGTGACAAACTGTACATCCACCCCCAGCCGCGCAGCGATAACCCGCGCCAGGTCCACATCCAACCCGGTGACCGTCCCATCGCCATCTACGAACTCGAATGGCGGGAACGAGGGGTCAAGGGCCACCCGCAGCACACCCGCCGCTTGAACGCGTCGCAGGGCATCAGAATGGGACGGCGTGCAGGCTCCCAGTAACACAGCCAGCACTAACAGGAGCCGCGCCCATCTTGCACCATAACTACCCTGGGTTTCAACCGACGTTGGACGTACCTTCACAGGTCGGGGTATCTGCTTCATCGGTATCTCCAGATTTAGCATGCACCTGCAGCGCCCCTTCGATCGCCCGTGCCAGCATGTTGCTCATCAGCAACAACTGGATCAATTCGGACTCCACCTCCGGGTCGTTGGTAGGACGCACCCGCCAGGCCGATTCCAGAGCGGCGTCCATTTCTCGAAGATGCGTGAGCACATCCTGGATAACCCGATCCGGCTCCGTCGCCCGCCGGCGCAGCATCACCAGCGGCCCGCTGCCTACTCCCTGGATTTCCAGTTCGGCCCGCAACAGCGGGTTGAAGATTTCGAGGTCTTCCAGGCCGCCGATGATCTCAAAATCTCCATCGGTGGCAATGAGATACATAAACATTTCCAGGTTGATCTGGGACATCAGTCCTTCAGCAACCAGCGCATTGTAAAGGTCAATCGCCGGGACAAGGATGTGATGTGACTGTGCCAAAAGTTGTGCTGTGCGTGTCGTGATCGGATCTTTCATAGTTTATAACTTCGGTTTACGCCTTTCCAAAAATTCGAGAATCCGCTGTTCGTAGCCGTGCCCTTTGGGACGGAACCACCCTCCCGACACACCCTGCGGCAGGTAGCGTTGTTCAACCCAGCCGTTGGGATAGGCGTGAGGATATTTGTACGCCGACGTTTGATCGCGTTCGCCGCGCAAAAGGGTATTGGGGTCGCGCAGGTAGGCCGGCGGGGGACTGTAACCGTGCTCTTCAAGATATTTGAGCGCCTCCCAATAGGCGCCCACGCTATTGGATTTATGGGAAGTCGCCAGGTAGAGCGTCGCTTCGGCCAGGTGGTACTGCCCTTCGGGCATGCCCACCCACTCGAACGCCTGGGCGCAGGCCATCACGACGGCAATCGCCATCGGCGAAGCCAGCCCTACATCCTCCGCCGCCGCGATGAGCAGCCGCCGGAAGATGAAACGTGGGTCTTCGCCCGCCGCAACCATTTTCGCCAGATAATAGAGCGCGGCATCGGGATCGGAGCCGCGGATGGATTTGATGAAGGCGCTGACGGTATTGTAGTGTTCGTCGCCCGCCTTGTCGTACTGCATGGCGCGGCGCTGGATGGACTCTTCGGCGACGGCGAGGGTGATCCGTTGTACGCCATCCGCATCGGGCGGCGTGGATTCCACCGCCAGTTCCAGCGCGTTGAGGGCGGTGCGCACGTCGCCATCCGCCAGGTCCGCCAGGTGGTGCAAAGCGGCAGCTTCTACGCTGACGGCGCGCTTGCCGTAGCCGCGTTCTTCATCCTGGAGCGCCTGCCGCAGCAAGGCTTCGATTTGCGCGACCGTCAAGGGGACAAAGCGAAAGATACGCGAACGGCTGAGAAGCGGGGCGATGATGGAAAAGAACGGGTTTTCGGTCGTCGCGCCGATGAGGGTGATGGTGCCATCTTCGACGACCGGCAACAGGCCGTCTTGCTGGGCCTTGTTCCAGCGATGAATTTCGTCAATGGCAAGGATAGTACGCTTACCGTACATTCCCCGGCGTTCCTGCGCCTCAGTCACGAGTTTGCGCAGGTCGGCTACCCCCGCCAGCACGGCGTTGAGCGTCTCGAAATGGGCGGAGGTGGTGTTGGCGATCACGGCGGCCAGCGTCGTTTTGCCCACGCCGGGCGGCCCCCAGAAGATGATGGACGAGAACAGGCGGTCGGTTTCGATGGCGCGGCGCAACAGGCGCCCCGGCCCAATGATGTGCTCCTGTCCGACGAATTCATCCAGTGTGCGCGGGCGCATCCGCGCGGCCAGCGGGGCTTCGCGGCGCAGTTGTTCCTTGCGGTTGTGCTCGAACAGATCCATAGTACCCGGGTTTATAGACAACAAGCTGGCGTTATTCTAGCCGCAAAAGCGCATTTGGCAAGGGATTGTTAGGGCTATCGCAATTGGCCGCTTCCGGCAACTGAATACGGCCTAAAGGCCGGGGAAAAAACGCCGCTTTAGCGGCCCAACAAACAGCACGACGGGACGAAGTTTTCCAAATGCGGTAGCGGTAGCCCTGGGGATTGTCCCTGAAGAAGTGAATTTCAAGATGGGGTGACTTATCAAACCCGGGGCCTGGGAGATGTTCAGGCCGGTCTCCAGACGTGCTTGCGTATGCACCACAAGACCTGACAGGTCGTAGAAGACCTGCCAGGTCTACATCACTCCTGCTAGAACGCTCCGTGGCACCTAATTCACGGTGATCTCAAGCGTGGTTTTCAACAACGTCTTTTCGTCGGAACTGGGGCCGACCATAATCTGATAAACGCCCGGTTCCAAACGCCAGGTTTTGGTCTGTGGGTCATAGTACCGCAGCTCATCGAGCGGCACGGTAATGGTAACCCGGCGCGTCTCCCCGGCGGCGATGAATACCTTCTCAAACCCTTTGAGCAATTTCTTGGGCCGTTCCACCTGCGAATTTTCCATCCCGACATACACTTGCACGACTTCCTCACCGTCGCGTGCACCGGTATTGCTGACATTGACGCTCACTTCCAGGTTCTGACCGTTGCGCACGACGCCGGCATCCTGGTACGTGTAGGTGGTATAGCTCAATCCAAATCCAAAGGGATAGGCGGGCTTTAACTTCTTACGATCCAGTAATGTATAGCCGTGATACATATCGTAAGTGATCTCTTCGTCCGTGTTGCTGAAGTAGGGCAGGTGCTCGACGCGGGCGGGAATGGTGAAGGGCAACTTGCCGCTGGGGTTGACATCGCCGAACAGGACGCGCGCCAGGGCCATGCCGCCTTCCATGCCGGCGTACCAGGTGTAGAGGAGCGCTGGGGTCGTATCCACCCAATCCTCGATAAACAGCATGCTGCCGCCGATCATGCATACCACAGTATTCGGGTTAATGCCGGCAATTTCTCGAATGATGCGCCGTTGATGCGGGGTGGGGCGCAGGTCGCGGCGGTCGCCGCCGGGCGACAACCCCTCCGGTGTTTGCGATCTGGCCGCGATGGGCTTCGCCAGCAATTTCAACAGGGCCGCCTGAAGCGGTTTCCCCATGTTCCGATAGCCGGCGCTCAGCGGTTTGAGCATCTCCTGCATCCCACCCGGCGAGACAAACTCTCCCTCGTCGTTGAAATCAGTGCCGATAATGACGATAATACAATCTACTTCTCTGGATAATTCCTTAACCTGTATGATGTCGGTTTCTGCTTGATGGTAAACTTCCACGT
Organism: Chloroflexota bacterium; assembly: GCA_019873645.1. Lineage (GTDB taxonomy): Bacteria > Chloroflexota > Anaerolineae > B4-G1 > SLSP01 > DSWT01. The sequence goes on from JAIOAX010000006.1 coordinate 121,397, forward strand.
CCGGCCCCAGGTATTGGCGCAAGCCTTCCAGGGGTGTGATCACATAGGGCGGATAGACGCGGCTGGAGCCATGATCGCCGATATTTTCCTGCGTCGCCAGCCGCCCCACCACCAAAACGCGCTTCACATTCTTGGAGAACGGCAAGACCTGCCCTTTATTCTTGAGCAAGACCATGGACTTCTCGGCCACCTCACGGGCCAATGCCCTGTGCTCCGGGGCAGCCACCAGTGATTTGGGATATGCCATTGGATCAGGGGTGTTCATAAAGACCAAAACGGTCCGCAACACCCGCAAAGCGGCCTGGTCAACGACGCTCTCCGCCACCTCACCGTTTTGTACGGCCTTGAGCAGGTTGCGCTGGTAATGGATGGGCAATGGCATCTCCACATCCAGGCCGGCCTCAATGGCCTTTTTGCCGTTGCGTATTCCAAAAATGAAATCCGAAATGGTGAATCCCTTGAAACCCCAATCGTCGCGCAGAATCTCGGTGAGCAGTAAGCGGCTTTCGCAGGCCTGCTCACCCCGCACGCGGTTGTAAGCGCCCATCACCGCAGCCGCGCCCGCCTGGACGATCTTCTTAAAATGCGGCAGGTAGACTTCATGCAGGGTACGGTCGTCGAGCTGCACGTTGACAAAGAAGCGGCTATTTTCGATGTTGTTGCACGCATAATGCTTGACGCACGCCATCACGTTATGTTCCTGTACGGCCAGCGCGAGAGCTTTCCCCATCTCTCCTACCAGGAAGGGATCCTCGCCGTAAGTCTCCTGGGCCCGTCCCCAGGCCGGGTGACGCAACAGGTTGACGCAAACGCCGCCGAAGAAGTTAGCGCCCAGGGCGCGGGCTTCCTTCCCGATCACGTCACCCACCCGTCTCTCCAGCTCGCGGTCGAAGCTGGCCCCGCGCGCCATCGCCACCGGGAAGCAGGTAGCATGGTCCATCACCACGCCGCGGGGCCCATCGGTGAACTTAATCGGGGGAATTCCCAGGCGTTTGACGCCGTTGGTGGCAATCGGCGTGGGGTTATAGGCATTCTTGTAACGGATCTGGTTGGCAAGCATATCCCAGTTGCCGTTAAGCAACCAGACCTTCTCTTTTAACGTCATTGCTCGCAGGGTTTCTTGCGCTCTTACCTCGATTTCTTCGGGTGATAATGTGCATCGCGCCTCTTTGTTGAACATGAATACGCCCTCCTCAAGATGGTTAGATAGAAGAGTTTGTTGAACATTATATCAGTAACAAACAATGAAGCAAATCTCACCACAGTTAGGGCTATCGCATTTGGCTGCTTCCGGCAACTGAATACGGCCTAAAGGCCGGGGAAAGGGGGATTTTTGTGGCGGGGCTTCGCCCCGCCACAAAAATCCCCCCTAAAAACGCCGCTTTAACGGCACAACAGACAACACGACGGGACAAAGTTTTCCAAATGCGATAGCTCTATCACCACAGTACCTTGTTCCACAACTCAAAAAACGAGGTGTTCATAGAGCATTTCCAGGCTCAGATGCGGACAGACCGTCTCGTGGCACATGGCCGTCTGCGCGGCCGCCGTGAGGCCCAAACGCACGGCTTCTTCCGGCGACATATCTTCCATCAAGCCGTAGGCGACGGCGGCAGTGAGTGCGTCTCCGGCGCCCACGGGATCCACGACTTCCTGCACCAACGTCGGCAGACGTCCGCTTTCCTCAGAAGTGGCATAAACCAGGCCCTCCTCGCCGAGGGTGACCACGGCGAGCTGTACACCCAATTGCACCAGACGACGCGCGCCTGCGTTGACCGCCTCAAGGGTATCCATAGGCAGACCCACGAGCGCCTCGGCCTCCTCTTTGTTGGGCGTGATGACTGTGATGTCGGGCAAGTAGGGATGCAGACGTGGGGCCAGCATCGCGGTTGTCGGATCGGCGCACACGGGAACATCAAAACGGCGCGTCAAACGAAAGAGGGTTTCGAGGGTATGGGCAGAGAGGTTGGCATCTATGCACACCATGTCTACCGTTTTGATCAGGCCGCGCAGGCGGTGAATGTGGGCGGGTGTCAACGCACGTATGACGTCCATATCTTCAAAAGCCAGCCAGGGGCGCTTATCGTGGTGATGTAAAGCCACGTAGGCGCAGAGCGGCTTATCCGGGACAATGATGCTGGACTCGGTGTGGATTCCCAGCGTTCCTAACGCCTGCAACAGCGCGCGGCCTAACTGATCATCGCCCACCGCCGTTACGAAATGCACCTCTGCCCCCAGACGCACCAGGTTTTCGGCGATGTTGCGCGCGACACCTCCCCAACTCCAACGCAAACCGGCCGGATTGGACTGCGCCAGCTCGATGGTCTGATCGCGCGGATAAACTTTGACATCCAGGCCGGCTGCACCGATGACCAGGACACTGTGTTCGGCTCCGCTCATGATTCCTCCTCCTTTTCTTTTCTGATCAGCACACGCGGAATCCAGCCCCCGCCGGCCTGTCCGTGAGGCGCAAAGAGGATGCGCCCATCCGTGCGCCGCACAAACGGCGCCTCACGGGTCAGCGCGGCCATGCGTGTAGCGGGGTCAGAAGAGACCACCTCGACCAACAGGATGTCCCCGGGGCGACTTTGTTTGACCAGGTCGCCAGCGGTTAAAATCTTCAACGCCATATAGCGGGCGTCGGGGCGGAGTTGGAGGAAAGGCAACGGTTCGATCTCCACAGGGATGTAATGCGACGGCAGATACTCGCCGAGTTTCTCGGCCGGCAGCATCACCTGAACCGGTGTCACCATTGTTACGCCGGTTCTCAGGAGGGTTTGATTTTCCAGCTCATACACCGGCACGATCATCACCCATTCGCTCAACGGCATGCGCGACGACAGCGCCAGCAGGCCGGACATCCAGCGGCCCATATCCCGGCAGGTAGCGACGCGCGCCATGTTGTTCTCGAATCCCCAGTAGCGTTCACTTTCGTCCAGGATTTCCTGGGCATCGGTGAAGGCGCGCAGGGTATGGGCGTCCGCGCGCAGCACAAAGTGCAACAATCCCAGAAAATACAAGGCGACGGCCCGATTGTAAGCAGCAATCCGGGTTACTTCCTGGCGCAGCCGGGACAGTGCTTGTTGGGTATGTTCCAGGGCCTCTGCCCAACGTTGCATGCGGCGCAGAATATCGGCCTGGTAAAGAGCTAACAGGGCCGCCGTGGACTCGTCGTGCCTGGCCCACGCCGCGGAGAAAAGTTGCTCAATCAGAGCCAGGGCTTTTTCCCACTGACCGGCATCATGGTAACGCCGGAGGTCATCTTGCAACCTGTCCCTGAACGACGTGGGAATTTCGCGCAGCTCCAGTAAATAAAAGGGCGTCAGTTCTTCAGGAACGTAAACCAGGCGCATAATCGCTCATTCTGGCTTCGCCGGTTGTGTTGTCGTCGGCGTCGCCGGCCCAAAAGGCGTCTTTTTCTTCTGGATGGCATTGACCACGCGGATCAGGCTTTCAGCCTGTTGGAACATCAACTGTTGCACTTCCAGGTCGCGGTCGGCCATCGCTCGCAGCACCTCCAGGAAACTCATGATGATAAGCTGGGGAGGAACCTTAACGTCATGCCGGATTAAATCCTGGATACGGGTAAGCATAGCGTTGATCAATTCAGCCTGCGCCTCAGCGCCGGCGGCGGTCAGCAGTTCGGTGCGCTTGGCTTCTTCATCGAGGGCGTAGGTATTGATGCCACGTTGGAGTTTGGCCTGCCAGAATTCCAACCACTGGCGCGAGATGGCCTCTTCGGCGGGTTGCACCGGCATCAACTGTACCGACTCGACAAAGATGCCGCGTTCTTTGGCAACGGCAGCGATCTCTTTTTCGACAGCCGCCTGGACTTCTTTGAAAGCCTCGGGCTTGACCGGCGGCGGCACTGCCGGCTCAACGGTACTGCCCTCGTACATGGCCCAATAGCGCGGGTTGATGAATTCATCCAGCGTGTAGCGTTCAAGCTGGTTGCGTATGATGCCATCCAAAGCGCCGCCCACCAGGCCAACACACCAATCCTGGATGCGCCCGCTGCCCTCGCGGCTGCGCACGTATTTGTTCGTTGCCAGCTTGAGAACGGCTTCTGCATTGAAAGGATAAGCCTGGGGGGCTGGCGTTTCTTCTGGAACACCATAGGAACGCACGTCTTCCGGTGGATCGGCAACCCGGAAGCGAACCTCAGCGTCGCAATACGCCGGGATGCCGTCGAGGGTCATGAACTCAACGTGCAGGTTACGCCGCTGGGGGCGCAGATCAATCACATCCCACACGCGCTCAAAGGGCGCCAGTTCATAGAATCCTGGACCCAGCACCCGGCAGAGCCGCCCCAGCCTGCTGGTGACGACGGCGCTGTCGTGGGCGATGCTCAAGAACCCCGGCCCGCCGATTTTGAGCATCACCGGTGGCCCATCGGGATCGGCCCGCCCCTCGAAAACCCGCAAAAAAGGTCTAAACGGCGGTTCTACAGGCAGACCTGACAGCAAACATTCAACCCATTCCTGCGCCTCATCCCACGAGATATTCAGAAAATGCCGGGCGAATTGGATAAACAATTGCCACATTGAAGACATGGCAACATACCCGTAGGCGGCAAACGCGCCGCCCAGGATAAGCACGCTGAGCAGGACTCCCCAGAGCACCTGCCGGCCCTTTTCAATGTCCGCCACCATATAATCCGGGAAATATGTGATCAACAGAATCACCACAAAGGCCAGAGAGAGAACGATCGCCCCCAGAAAGAGCAACCCGGTGCGTTGACGTTTGGTGATGTGGCTCATCGCTTAATCCTCCCGGGTCATTTGGGAGAGCTGCTCCAGGGTCGCGAGGGCCGATTCCGGCAACATCCGCTGCACCCGGCCATCATGCGCCATGTGGATCAAGTTCTCAAGCAAATAGTAAGCCACGAATTCGTCGGTCATTTCAGGGTCCTTCAGCTCTTGAATCTGCGCGAGCACCCTGGTCAGCACCTCCGCACGCGCCTTACTGCGCACTTTGGTGAGGGATTCAAGGCGCCGGGCCTCTGTATGGGCCTGCCACTCCAACATTTTGTTGATCCAACGCGCCTTCCAGGCTTCCACCCGCTGTTTGATGACCTCGTCATTCACCGGCACAACCTTATTGCCCACACTGCCGCCGAGGATTTCCAAGCCCAAAGGTTCCACGGTGTCTTTGACGACCTGCCGCACCCGGCCGGCAATGACCAGGCGCGTCAGGGTCTGGGACTGCGGCTCGATGCTGTAGATGTCCTCCAGGCTGTATTCGGGCACCACCTGTTTGAGCTGATTCGACGCCACCTTGAGAGGAATCTCATCCCAGGGTTTCGCCTGGTGTGCCTCCAAAGGCGTTTTGCCGGTAGGATCCACTTCCTGAGCCAAGACCAGTTTGAAAATGGTTTGCTGGTTGCGATACGGCCAGGGGGCCTGCCGCTCAAGGCTCTGCAGGTCAATCTTCCCGGCGCCCCGGTCAATGCGAAACAGCGAGGAGATCGGCAGGTTGATTTCGATGCCATCGCGGGTCATGGCCGTCATGCGCGTGACGCGGAACTGATTGCGCAGATCAAGGACCTGGTAGGGCGATTCGGTTGACGCCGTCAGCGCGACACCCGGTCCGGCCACGCGCCTGAGGTTTGAGCTGCCTTTGATGAGCACCACATTCTCCGGCTCGGTCATGATCCAACCGGGGCCGATGCCGTAGAACGTGTGGCCCTGGATGTTGGTCTTCACCACGCCATCTTCCACTACCCAGACCGGTTTGGGGAAAGTGCTGAAGAATCCCGTCAGCATTTGTAAGCGCTGTCGCAGTGCGTGCTTTTCGTCGTCGGGAACGGGAATTATCTCGGAGGCCCCCACCAGCAGCATGCCGAACGCCAGCAACAGGGGGGATGCCAAAAAGATAAAGAAAAGCAGGAGCTTCAATATGTCAGATAAGGAGGTTGGCGTGCTAAGCAACTTTTTGCCCAGCGCATAAAAGGTTATCAGCACAATCAAAAGACATCCACCCCACACCAGCCATGCTATGATTGCGCTGACCTGTGCCTTAGCGAAAGAAGGGAAGGCGCCGACAAGCCACAGAAAGGTCAGGAAAACAAACAGCGGGATGAAGAAACCAAAACTGACTACCATCCCCAACGAGAGCGGCCTTACCATTCCCAACCACAACCACACCGGCAGGAACCACAGCAGTGGGCCCAACATCCGCAACAACGCCCAGCCCAGACGCTCCAATGGCTCGACAAACGCACCTTTGAAACGCGGCGGATGGTCGCGGAGATAACGTTGCAGAACCAGGTAGGCGCCCATGTATATTGCCAGCAGCGCGAGTCTTAGCAGCCATAAATCCATAACTGCACCTCCTCCCGACATTTCTTTTGCTCACTTTAGCACAAAATCTAAAAAAAGGGAAGCAGGATTACGATGTATCTCTGAGAAGCGCCGGCAAAAATAAAGTGTACGGGGGATTGATCCATACATTGGCGCACACCGGCCGCGTTTGCGTGTAGGTGGTTGCCGCTACTACACAAAACGGATAAATCCCGTCGGTGAGATCGGGCCACGTGACCGAAACGGTCTGTTGATTTCCACAGCATCCCAGTTCCGGGATGACCACCTCGCCAATGGCTACCTGGACACTGTTGTTGTAATAGAATGTGACGGTTAAAGGCTCATACAGATCGGAATATCCCGTGTTGCTGATGGTCGCATAAAGCGTGGCGCTGGTCGGCGTGATGACATCACGTTGCAACGGCGACCAGACATGATACACCTGCAAGTCTATATCCAGGAGGGCGACATAGAAGTCGTAATCCGCACCGACGACATAGCCAGGCCAGGGGACGGCAAAGGTTTTGTGGTCGCCGCAACATTCCAGACTCCCGATCGTTGTCCCGCCTATGACGGTATAATGCGTGGGGCTGAGCGGCGAATTGCCGATCACTTTTGCCACACCGGCGTCGCCGCTGGCGATGTTCCCGGCGTTGGAAACGGTGAAGTAGACGGTGGCAGTGACGATAGCCCCTGTCTCTGTGACCGGCGTGACCACATGCGCATCAAATGTCATCAGCTGCACCGTCGGCGTGACCTGTCGGGTATAGGCTGCGTAGTCCCGTCCCATCGTTGTCGGTTGGTATGTATATGGATCGAAAAGTGTGCCCCCTGGAAAATCCCCGTGATCGAGGCTGTACCACGCCCACCCCTGTACCAGCCGGCCATCATCCAGGCGATAGCCGATAACCGGGTCGCGGGCCGATTGCATCCAGTCAAAGCCGGCATACATAAACTCCCGACTTTTGGCGTCATAGGTGGCGCCGCTGTACACCAGCCCTTCGTAGAACAAGATGCCGTATTCTGGAATAAGCAAGGGATGGTTGCGATAGCCGTTGTCGTACATCCACTGGCGGAACGCCCGAATCCGCTCTGTGAAAATGTTGATATTCCAATGATCGTATACGGAGTAAAATGTGGCGATGGATTCGGAGGCCAAACGGCTCGGCCAGTCGGGAACCCAACAGGCCCCCCACGGGAACGGTTCGGAAGGAATGTTATAAGGGTAGCACTTCTCACATAAAATGTAACTGTGGGTGCTCCAGGCATCGGCCGGCAACGGTTCGCCGTAGAATTGCTGATACGCCTCCAGGATGCGGTTCAGATACATAAAACGTTGTGGGGTGGGCTGCACGATGTTCCCGGCAACAACCTTGGCCGCAGGATCGGCAGCCTTGATCAGATAGTACATATCATGATAAGCGCGCGCGTACCAGTCCGAACGCATGTTGTCCATTGTCGAGCAATCCGGTTCATTGGCGATAAACCACATCGCGCCGCGTTGCTTATTGATCGCGCTGAGCAAAGCGGTGCCGGTCGGCGAGGCGGTGTAGCCGACCTGAACATTGTTGCTCTTGACAGGCGTGAGGTGGACGGTCTGGACGTATTTGAGCGGCGGCAGTTGTGTAGCGCCGCGGGCCGCCCAATCCCAGTACCACCCGGCATTGAGATACGCCGGCCATCCGTAAGTCAGCGCCGTGGACGCCGACTTCGTCAGGCCGAAGCCGAACCGTCCGTTGCTGTAGACGAACGGAGGCCCTTCGGCCGCCGGCGCCGAAAGCGCCACCACAGCGCCGAACGCCAAAAGGACGCCCCCAAAAACACAAACAACGCTGCACAATCTTCTGTATGCAAGACCGCCTCTAAAAATACCGCTCATTCCTCTATCCCCCTCGTGGAGTGCGGTCTATGCCGCTTCCGGGTTTCCCATCCCCACGTTCCCGGTGTTCTTCGGGCGCGCCCCCGCCCTTGAGGTATGCTCATTCTACCGCAGAAAGTGCGCCCTGCAAGAGGATGACTACGGGGGATTTTACGGTGCGCCTGGTATACCACTTGTGCAAACCATTCCTTAGTGGATAATATGAATATGCTAACTCCCATGTCGGACCCTTGGGCATTGTCGCGGCCGCGCCTGCTAGCCTTGCTCGACCAGGCCGTTGATGCCCGCCTCACCCTCATCATTGCGCCGGCCGGTTATGGCAAAACCACGCTTCTCCGGGAATGGGCGCAAGCTCGAGCGGGCCGCGTCTTGTGGCTCGCCCTCAACGAGATGGATAACGATCCGGCACATCTCCTCCAAAGTTTGCTGGCAAGTCTGCGCGCCCACGCTGAGATTTCTTTTACGCCGGATACATCCAGCCCCCCGGCCTACTCGCTCGCGCAGCTCTTCCAGCAAGTAGGCCGACCGGATGGCGAACCCTGGCTGCTTGTCCTCGACGATTATCACCTGGTCGCCAACCCGGCGATTCACCAGGCATGGGATACGCTGTTGGGGCTACCGGCCTGGCCGGTGCGCTTGATCCTCGCCAGCCGCAGCCAGCCGCCGCTGACGATGCTGGCCCGCCTGCGCGTGGAAGGCCGCCTGGTCGAATTGGATGAGGCCGATTTGCGCTTTACCCCGGCGGAGACGCAGAGCTTTTTGGCCGCCGGAGGTTTTGTCCTGGAAGAAGAGGCAGTGCGCCGGATTGTCGCGCGCACCGAGGGCTGGCCGGCCGCCCTGCGCCTGCTCTGCCAGACGGCGCAACACACGCCGCACGCCGATCTGCTGACCCTCCTGGAGCGCATCGGCGCTGAACGTCCGCTGTTCGATTACCTGGCCGGGCAGGTGTTGGAGCGCCAGCCGGAGAGCATCCAGAATTTTTTGCGGCGCACCTCGCTGCTGCCCTACCTCAGCGCAGAGCTATGCAATGCTTATCTGGATATTAACCATGCCGCCGCGCTGCTGGACGAACTGGAGCGCCGGCACATGTTCATCGCCCGGCTGGATGAGGCGCCGGGCCGCCGCTATCGCTATCACGCGCTCTTTCAGGAATTTCTGCGCCGTTGTCTGGAGCATGTAGAAGGCGCTGCGGCGGTGAATAACTGGCGTCGGCGCGCGGCGGCTTGTTTGCTCGAACGCCCAACGTTTGATGAGGCCGCTGCGGCCATAGACCATTTGCTGGCTGCGCGGGACTGGACGTCTGCTGCTAACGCCATTGAGAGCATGGCCCAGCGGTTGGACGTGGGTCAGTTCAGCCGGATGGAGCCGTGGTTTGGCCTTGTGCCGCCGGAGGTGATGGCCGCCCGGCCCGGACTGCTCCTGGCGTTGGGATTGTTGCGCGTAGAGCAGGGGCGGTGGAACGAGGCGCTAGAGGCGCTGGCGCAAGCAGAACAGCTCAGTCGGGCCGAAGGAGGGTCAGACTTTTTGGTCCAGGTGTGGTTCCAGCAGGCCTGGGCGCATTTTCGACTGGGCCATTACGCGCAGACCCAGTCCCTTTGCCAGCAGACCCTGGCCTATCTGCATAGCGTCGGCGCCGAATATCGCCTGCGAGATCAGGCCAGAGCCTACAATCTGCTGGGGGGATGCTATACCGAGACCGACGATCTGGCGCGCGGAGAGCAATGCCTTCAGCAAACGCTGCGGCTCTATCGGCAACTGGGGGACCGCCTCTTTGAAGCAGTCACATTGACCAATACCGCCGGCAACATTTACGTGATTCAGGGCCGGCTGGCGGAAGCGGTCGAGTTAGGATTGCAGGCTCAGCGTATTTTGGACGAATTGGGCAGCTACCGGGTTTGTTATGTGCTTACCGCCCTGGGCAGCGCGTATCGGCTGCGCGGCGAGTACGCGGCGGCCCGCGCCACTTTGGAGCGACAACTTCACCTGACCGACGTTCACCAGGATCGCATGATGCGCGGCTATGCGCTGCACTCGTTGGGACACCTGCATCGGGAGCAGGGCCATTGGGAGGCGGCGCGGGCCTGCTATGACGAAGCGCGGCTGTTGGGTGAGGAATTGCAGGAACCTTTTGTGCTCTTTGAGCCGCGCCTGGGCCTGGCGCTGCTGGCGCTGGCCGAAGGCGATCTGCGAGCGGCTCAGCGGCATGGCCAGGCGGCCTTGCAGCAAGCCCGGGCGGTCAGCAACCGCCACCAGGAGGGTGTGGCCTTGACCGCGCTGGGGCTGGTTGCGGACCAGCAGGGCAATGCCCCGCAGGCGGAAGCGCACTGGCGCGATGCGCTGCGGCTATTTGAGGCGTTGGGCGCCAACTATGACCGGGCGACCCTCCATCTGTACCTGGCTGACCTCTGCCGCCGCGAAGGGCGCGGCGAGGAGGCTATCTGGCATCTGGGGCAGGCACTCGAGCTTTCGTCCACGTATGGTTATGATTTTCTCTTTACCGGGCGGGAACGCCGGCGCGCGCTGCCCCTTCTGGTCGCGGCGCTGGGCCAGACCGGTGGGGTATTGGATACTTTACAAGTCTCGGAAGCCTGCCGTTTACTGACCCTCATCGGCCAGCAGGCTGTCGAGCCGCTGCTCGCGCTGTTGGAGACGACAGACGATGCGATTCGGGCGCGCGCTATCCAACTGTTGGGCGAGATTGGCGACGAGCGCGCCGCGCCGGCCTTGAACCGCCTGCGCCGGGAGCGCCATCTAAAGGAGACTGTCCAGGTGGCCCTGGCGCGCGTTGCCGCCGCGCCGCGCCCGCCGTTGCGCGTTCTGGCGCTGGGTGATTTTCAGGTATGGCGGGGCGACGATCCCATTTCCCCGCAGATCTGGCAACCGCGCCGCAAAGCCCGCCTGCTGCTGCTTTATCTGCTGAGCCGTGCCCCGCGTCCTGTCGCCTGCGACGAACTGCTCGAAGCCCTGTGGCCGGAGCTGCCTCCCGATTCGGCTCGTCGGGCGCTCAACACCACCTTTTCCGACCTGCGTCACATCCTGGAGCCGTATCTGGGCCAGGGACAGCCTTCGCGCTACCTGACGCGCGACGAAGAGACGCTGGCGTTTACAGGCCCCGTCTGGTACGATGTGGCTGAATTTCAACAGGCGCTGCGAACCGGTGATCAGGCGGCACGTCAGGCTTTGGGGTTATACCGGGGCGATTTTTTGCCCGAAGAGCCTTATACGGACTGGGCATTGCGCGAACGCGAGCGGCTGCGCGGCCTCTATTTGAACACGCTCACCGTCTGGCTGGAAGAGCGCGTGCAAGCCGCTGACTGGCGCGCGGGCGTCGAACTGGCGCATCGCATCCTGGATGTGGAATCCTGGCTGGAAGAAGTCTGGCGGGCATTGATGCTTTGCCTGGCCCGGCTGGGCCGCCGCAGCGAGGCGCTGCACGCTTACCAGTCTTGCGCTCGCGCCTTGCGGCAAGAGCTGGATGTGGCCCCTTCGGCCGAAACGCAAGCGTTGTACGAGACCCTAAAGGCTTGAACCTCTCAATGTGCGACGCACTTGCCAAGTGCGTCGCACATCAAAGGACCTGACAGGTTTCCCAAAACCTGTCAGATCTGCCTTCCCCGTTATTCTCCCGTTATTCTGATTTGCTATACTGTTTCCATCAGGCAGCGCAGCGCGGGAAACTGTCAGCGGATTCGCGGAACGGATTGAGCGGATTGACCGCCCTTCTGTTCAATCCGCTCCCAAAATCCGCTGACAGCGCCCCGCCTGCCGAGGAAACATTATGCGTACCCTTGTTACCTTTATCTTGCGTTTGTGGGTAGATCAGACCCGCGAGCCAGCCTGGGAAGGCCAGGTGGAATGTGTGGCCGATGGCGCGCGGACGCATGTCCGCAGCGTGGAAGAATTGGCGCGCTTTATCGAGGCGCAAACGGCGACAAATCACGTTGCATTAGACAAAAGTAAGGAGAATAAAAATGTCTGACAAATTACTTGACCGGCGCATGGGTGCAGGCTTGAGCCTGACTTTGATAGCCATTGCTCTGTTTTCCCTCGGCGTCTTGCTGAGCAGCGCCATCGGCGCGCCGGCGGCCGAGGGATTGTGGATCACGCGCGTCACCCCCCTCGGCGGCGCGAGTAGCCCCTTCAACCGGCTGGAAATCCAGTTCAGCGGCGCGGTGCTGAGCGGCACGTTCACGCTGGGGGATGTGCTCCTGACGGGGCCGGGCGGCGTCATCACGCCCACCGCGCTCAACCAGTTGGCGGCCGATCGCTACGAGTTGGTGTCCAGCGGGACGGGGCTGAGCACCTATTCGCTCGTCATCGGCCCGGATGTGCGCGACCTGAGCAATTTGCTGATGGACCAGAACCACAATGGCACGCCGGGCGAGCCGGGCGATGCCTACACAGGCGCGCTCTTTTCGGCCGGCGTCACCATCACCGATACCCAGACCACCTACGAGGGCCAAAACTTGATCATCTATGGCAACACGGCCACCATCAACGGCCCGCACACGTTTGCCAGCGTGGCGGTCCTGGGGACGGCCACCTTGACGCACTCGCCGGCCACGGCCAGCGCCGAGTACCGGCTGGACCTGACCATCACCGATACGCTGTGGATCACCGCCACGGGCAAGATAGACGTGACGAGCCGGGGCTATCTGGCGGGATACACCTATGGCAACACGACGGTTGGCGGGGCGACGGGGTGGTCGGGCGGCAGCTATGGGGGCCTGGGGTATTCCCACAGCGGCAGCACCAACCGGGTATACGGCGACTATCGCAATCCGAACGAACTGGGTTCGGGCGGCAGTGCTGCGGGCGGCGTGGCCGGTGGCGGGCTGGTGCGCATCACCGCCCACGCAGCCGTGATCGAAGGCGCGATCCAGGCGAACGGGGCCGCGGGCGTATACCCGCAGAACAGCGGCGGCAGCGGCGGAGGCATCTGGTTGAGTGTGGGCACGCTGTCTGGCCGCGGGACGATCGCGGCCAACGGCGGTGTCGGGTCGCATATAGGCTATGGCGGCGGCGACGGGGGCGGCGGGCGTGTGGCGGTGTATTATGACACGCTGGCTGGCTTTGATCCTGCCAGGCAAGTGACAGCGCATGGCTCATACATTGATGGCAGCGGGGTTGGGACGGTCTATCTCAAGCAGAACGGCGGCGAGGGGCAGTTGCGGATTGACAGCCACGGCGCAACCACCGGCATGTGGACGCCCCTGGGGATGAGCAACGAGAGCGTCTTTGTCGTAGACCACCTGATCATCTCGGGCACGAATGTCATCGCCGCGCCGGAACACGACATGCCCATTCAGGCCAACAACGTCTCCATCTTTGGCAATGGCAACCTCACCCATCAACCGGCCACCATCACCGATACCTACGCGCTGCGGATGGACGTCACCGGCACGTTGCTGATCAGCGCGACGGGCAAGATAGACGTGACGGGCCGGGGCTATCTGGCGGGATACACCTATGGCAACACGACGGTTGGCGGGGCGACGGGGTGGTCGGGCGGCAGCTATGGGGGCCTGGGGTATTCCCACAGCGGCAGCACCAACCGGGTATACGGCGACTATCGCAATCCGAACGAACTGGGTTCGGGCGGCAGTGCTGCGGGCGGCGTGGCCGGTGGCGGGCTGGTGCGCATCACCGCCCACGCAGCCGTGATCGAAGGCGCGATCCAGGCGAACGGGGCCGCGGGCGTATACCCGCAGAACAGCGGCGGCAGCGGCGGAGGCATCTGGTTGAGTGTGGGCACGCTGTCTGGCCGCGGGACGATCGCGGCCAACGGCGGTGTCGGGTCGCATATAGGCTATGGCGGCGGCGACGGGGGCGGCGGGCGTGTGGCGGTGTATTATGACACGCTGGCTGGCTTTGATCCTGCCAGGCAAGTGACAGCGCATGGCTCATACATTGATGGCAGCGGGGTTGGGACGGTCTATCTCAAGCAGAACGGCGGCGAGGGGCAGTTGCGGATTGACAGCCACGGCGCAACCACCGGCATGTGGACGCCCCTGGGGATGAGCAACGAGAGCGTCTTTGTCGTAGACCACCTGATCATCTCGGGCACGAATGTCATCGCCGCGCCGGAACACGACATGCCCATTCAGGCCAACAACGTCTCCATCTTTGGCAACGGCAACCTGACTCATCAACCGGCCACCATCACCGATACCTACGCGCTGCGGATGGACATCGCCGACACGCTGCTGATCAGCACCACGGGCAAGATAGACGTATCGGGCCGGGGCTACGTGGGCGGGCGCACGCTGGGCAATACAACGGCGGGCGCGGCGAGCGGCTCGGCTGGCGGCAGTTACGGGGGGCTGGGCGTAGCCGGGGGGTACGCCGAGTCAGTCACCAACTGGGTGTACGGCGACTATCGCAACCCGAACGAGCTGGGTTCCGGGGGCGGGATGCAGTTCGGCGCGGGCGGCGCGGGCGGCGGGCTGGTGCGGATCGTGGCCGGGGCCGCGCGCATTGACGGGCAGATCCTGGCAGACGGCGCGTACAGCCGCATGAACCCGGCCGGCAGCGGCGGGGGCATCTGGCTGCAAGTGGGCGTGCTCTCTGGCAGTGGCTCCATCGCCGCCACCGGCGGCACGGGCAGCAGCGTGGGCAACTTTGGCGGCAGCGGCGGCGGCGGGCGCGTGGCCGTCTACTATGATACTCTGGACGGCTTTGACCCCGCGCGGATCACGGCCCACGGCGGCAACATGGACTATGGATCAGCTCCCAGCGCCGTCGGCACGGTCTATCTCAAGCAGACTGGCGGCGAGGGGCAGTTGCGGATTGACAGCCACGGCGCAACAACCGGGATGTGGACGCCCCTGGGCCAGAGCAGCGACACCGCCTTTGTCGTAGACCATCTGGTAGTGTCCGGGGCGGATGTGATCGCCGCGCCAGAGCACGATATGCCCATCCAGGCCAACAATGTGTCCATCTTGGGCAACGGCAACCTGACCCATCAGCCGGCCACCGCCGATAAGGAATACGCGCTGCGGCTGACCGTCGCCGATACGCTGCTCATCAGCACGACGGGCAAGATAGATGTATCGGCGCGCGGCTACCTGGCCGGGCGCACGTTGGGCAATACCATTATTGGTGGCGCATCAGGCTGGGCGGGCGGCTCTTACGGTGGCCTGGGCAACGGCGCTACCAACTTTACCTACGGCGACTATCGCCACCCCAACGAGCCGGGCTCCGGCGGTGGACTAGAGCAGGGCCGACCGGGCGGCGGGCTGGTGCGCATCACCGCCCGCGCAGCCGTGATCGAAGGCGCGATCCTGGCGAATGGGGCCACGGGCGTATACCCGCTGAACGGCGGCGGCAGCGGCGGAGGCATCTTGCTCAACGTGGGCACGCTCTCCGGCAATGGTATCGTGGCAGCCAACGGCGGTAACGGCAGCAGCATCGGTTACGGCGGCGGTTCGGGCGGCGGCGGACGCATCGCCGTCTATTATTGGGATAGCATAGCCTTGCCGTCTGCAAACGTCACAGCAAACGGCGGTACGGGCGGTGCCGGCCCTGGACAGCCTGGCAGCGTGTACATTTCCCACAATCCCTATTTCTCGTGGTCGCGGCCGGTCGAGTCGCTGTTCCACGACACCGAGCGGCTTGAATGGGCCGCGTTGGGGATCAATCCGGTCAGCGTCACGGTGAACATTGCGGCGTTCAACGCCGGGCAACCCTATCCGCTCGGTGCGGGGCTTGCGCCGCTCGGCGACAGCCTCTTCTGGGACACCACCTCTGTCCCCGATGGGTGTTATGAACTGCGCGCCACATTCTACAACCTGAGCGGACAGGTCATCGGGCAGGCCACGCGCACTGTGCTGGTCAACAATTCGGTTTCCTGGCACGGCGGCCGGCTCACTGCCACCGAGACGTGGACGGCCGACCGTGTGCACGTGGTCGAGTCGCCCGTCAGTCTGGCGACGGGCGTCACGCTGACGATCCAGGCCGGCGCGGTGGTCAAGTTTGCGCCGGAGGCGAGCATTGGCATTGAAGATGGCGCGGCATTGCTTGCGCCGGCGACCGCAAACGCGCCGATTATTTTCACTACGCTAACCGATGACAGCTCAGGCGGCGACACGAACCTGGATGGGGCGCAGACGCGCCCAACGCCAGGTTACTGGAACGGCGTGGTCGCCCTGGGCGCAGGTCAATTCAATTCAAACGACCATGTTGAGCTGCGTTACTATATCGCCACTCATTCCGGCGTGCTGGCGGGCAACGAGACCTGGTCAGGCACACTCTTGCATCAGGTGGTCGAGGATGTGACTGTGCCCGGCGCTGCCACGCTCACCATCGAGCCGGGCGCGATCATCAAGTTCAATCCCAAGCGCGGCATCCTGGTTGAAGCCGGCGGGCAATTGTTTGCCAATGGCACAGTGGCGCAGCCGATTGTGTTCACCTCCCTCCTGGATGATTCAGCCGGCGGCGATAGCAATCACGATGGCGACAATACGACGCCCGCGCCGGGCGATTGGATGGGCATTCAATCTTCCGGCGTCGCCAGCCTGGATCACGTTATCATGCAGTACGGGGCCAACAGCAAGACTGGCGCGTATCAATTTGGGGCCGCTTCTTATGTGTATGCCAGGTCCGGATCGGTGGTCACGGTGAGCAATAGTCTCTTGCTCGATGGATTGTACGAGGGCATTGTTGACGTGAGCAACGTGGTGGTCAAGAATACCGTCATTGCCCGCATGGATCGAGCCATCAACCTGAACGCGGTGGCCACGTTGGTCAACGTTACGATTGACAGTAATAATTTTGGCCTGTGGTGTCACGGCGGCACGGCCAATGTAACCAACTCGATCATCAGCAACAACACCCAATCGGGCGACTGCGGCGCATTTCGCTACAATAACATTTGGCCGGGCAGCTATAACGGTCAGAATGGCAACGTCTCGGTGGACCCGCAATTCAAGGACGCCGCCGGCGGCAACTATCGGCTGCGTTACGTCAGCCCGATGATTGACGCGGCGGATGGCACAGCCGCTCCGCCCACCGACATCATGGGCGCGCCGCGCTATGACGATCCGCGCACACCCAACACCGGCATCACGACCACGCTGGGCGCGTTTGCCGACATGGGCGCGTATGAATTTGTCGAGACGGCCCAGTCCAACCTCGACCTGGTGGTAGATTCGGTCATCGGGCCGCTCCAGGTGACGGCTACGCAGCAGGTGCAGGTGATGTGGACGGTGCGCAACATTGGCACTCAAACCGTCGCCGGTACCTGGCGCGACGCGGTCGCGCTGATGGGGCCCGATGGCACAGTGCTGGAGGCAGGCGAGTTTGTCTCGGCTGCCACGCTGGGGCCGAACCAGACGGCGACATTCAGCGCCACCGTGCGCGTGCCCGGCGGAACCGAAGGCGACTATCGCTGGCAGGTGCGCGCCAACAGCCGCGGCGACGTGTTCGAGGGGCAGAACTGGGACAACAACGTTGGGATAGCGCAGGCGGTTGCACAGTTGTATGTCCCGGTCCTGACTCTGGGAATGCCTGTGGATGATGTATTCGCTGGCTTTAACATTCCCACCTGGTACCGGGTTGTGCAGCCGGCCGAAACTGACTTGCTCATCACCCTGGATGCCGAGGCAGATAGTGGACGCTGCCGTATCTATGCCGGCTTGGACCGCATGCCTACTGCGGATGACTTTGACCTGCGCAGTCTGGTCTGGGATACGCCGGATGCGCGCCTGGGCATCCCGGCTGTCAGGGATGCCCGCTCTATCTATCTGCTCATCGCGCCCGAATCGCTGCCGGTTGGGTCGCTGGGATACCGCATCCAGGCGCAGGCGACTGGCTTTAGCCTGGATGACCTCGGGCTGACCAGCGGCGGCAATGCCGGACAGGTTACCATTCCTCTCTTTGGCTCCGGTTTTGCGGAGGGTATGAGCGCGCGTCTGCACCCGACCACTGGCGGAAGCGATCTTGTGGCCGTGCGAGTGTTGTGGATCAATTCTACGTCCGCTCTGGCGACGTTTGACTTGGAGGGAGCAGCGACCGGCGTCTATGACGTGAGCATCACCCAAGTTGGCGCGACCGATACCTTGCCCGGTGCGTTTACGGTGGTCACCGGAAGCGGCGGTGTGCTGGAGGCGCGTCTGGTATTGCCGCAGGCGTTGCGGCGGGGCATGCCGTTCCGCGGGATGATCGAGTTCGCCAACGCCGGCGATGCTGATCTGCCGGCGCCTCTGCTCATCCTGGAAAGCAAGCAAGGCACGCCGGTGTGGCCTGCCAACAGCCCCCAGTCCAACGATAGCTCACTCCAGATTATCGGCGTAGCGCCCGAAGGCTTCAGCGGCGGCGTCCTGCGCCCTGGCGAACGGCACACGTATCCCTTCAATGCTATCGCACCCTCGTGGGGCGGTACCGCCGGCTATCGGCTGTACTCCAAAGCCGGCGACGCGACAGAGGCCGTGGATTGGGACGCGTTCGAAGCTGCCGTCCGTCCTGATCCGGCGCACCCGCTCTGGGATGCGGCCTGGGATGCGCTGGCCGCGCACAGCGGCGTGACCTATGGCGACTATGCCGCTGCCCTGGCCGCCGCCGCCGAGGAAACGCAGCGGTATAACGTGCCTACCATTGTTGTTCGGGAACTGCTCCAGTACATGCTGCGGCGTGAGATGGTGGCGATCCGCCAGACCATGCTCGGTGGGATGCTGTACCTGGAAGATACTGACCATCCGCTTGGTCCGGTGTCAATGCTCCTCCAGGAGACCAGCACGCAGGCCGCCTTCTTTACCGAATCGTGGTACGATGGCAGTTTCGGCTTCCGCGATGTGACGCCCGGCGTCTATGCGCTGATCCTGGAAGGCTATCTCCCCACGCCAGCGGCCACCATCACCGTGACGGCCGGCATGCCCCCAACTGACCTGGTGGTGGTCGTGCGTCAGGGAGCCGTCGTTCAGGGTCGCGTCGTGCGCGGACAAAGCGATGTGGGCGTGGATGGCGCGGTGGTCTCTGCCTACGCGCCCGGCGACAAGACTCGGCCTGCCGCCGTTGCCGAAACCGACATCAACGGCGCCTACGCGCTGCGCGGTCTGGAAGCCGGTGTGTACTGGGTAACGGCCAACGCCGAGGAGTACATACCTTCTGTGCCGCAATTCGTTGTATTGCAAGAGCGTCAGGTGCGTTCGTTGATGCTTTCGCTGACGACGGGCGGCAGCATTGTCGGTCAGGTCAAACTACCCAACAATGCAGCGGCAGCCGGCGCTCTCGTCTACGTCGAGAACACCCGATATCGCTCACCTGTGGTCACGGCCAACGCGCAGGGTATGTTCAGAATCGCCGGCCTGCCCGGCGGCGTCTATGATGTGGTGGCTGACCGGAGCGGCTACGGCGCAGGTATGACCCATAATGTCGGGGTCAGCGGCACAGCAACCACATCCGGCGTCGTCGTGATGTTGAGCGTCGGCGGCTCGGTGGCCGGTACGGTGACCGATGCGGCGACCGGCCTGCCGCTTGGCGATGTCGTCATTTCTGCCCATGCGCCCGGCGTCTATACCCTGCCGGTTGTTAGCCTGGTGAACGGCGCATACACGTTCCCCGATCTGCCCGCTGGAACGCACGAGTTCGAGTTCAGCGCCGAAGGTTATCTCAAACAGCGCGTGGAGGTAGAGGTCATCGCCGGCGCCAACACGACCCGCGACATCGCGTTGCGCCCGGCCGGCGTCATTGCCGGACAGGCGCAACGCAACGGTCAACCGCTGGCCGGCCTGGCGGTTTACCTGTCGCCGGTGGATAGAGGCCTGCCGCTTCGGGTGGTCTCTTCTGAAAACGGCCAGTTCGCTTTTACCGGTTTGGAGGACGGTACCTATCATGTCGTCGCCGGTACCGAAGCGGGGCTGATTGTGGCGCGCCAGACCTATACCCTCAGTCAGGCCAACAACACCTACGCGCCCATCCTGAATCTGGGTGACACACTGCTCAGCGGCGTCGTCCGCACGGCCGGCGGTGTGCCTGTGGCGCAAGCCTCCGTCACGTTATTCGAGGACGGAGCGCCCATTGCACGCACACGGACGGATGATAGTGGGCTGTATCGCTTCCTGGTGCTTCAGGATGGTCTCTTTGACCTGTGGGTCGAAAGCTGGGACACCGGCCTGGTCAGCCGCGCCGCAATCAGCATCACCGCCGGGACGGATGTGCAAGTAGACCTGAACGGCGGCGCGGAAACCGTGGAGGTGCATGTGATTGCCCTCAACACGGGCGCACCGGTGAGCAATACGTCGGTCGTGCTGTTGCCTCCCAACGGTGCGCCGGAGCATGGCGTCTTTCTCGCCGCGCGCACTGGCGAGGAAGGCATTGCGCAATTCCCGGCGCTGCCGGCAGGCGTCTATCGGTTACAGGTGCGCGCGCCGGGATTGCTGCCTTATCAGGCGCCGCTCACCGTTCCCGTGACCTCAGCCATAACCGTCACACTGGCGGCCGGGCCGCTCGTTCAAGGGTATCTCGTGGATGCTGACAACATGCCGTTGCGCGGCGCGGCCAGCTTTTTCCACCAAGCCAGCGGCCAGACCTTGTACGCTTTCAGCAACGCTGAGGGTCTCTATACTGCTGACATCTTGCCGGAAGGACGCTTTGATGTCTGGCTCAGCGACGGTGAGCATCGTCCGGTGTTCGTCCCGGACCTGTGGGTTGAGGGCAATATCACGCACACATTGGGGGCAGTGCTCGAAGCAGAAGGCGCGACCATCAGCGGCACGGTCGTCAGCGCCGCTGGCGATCCTTTGGACGCTATGTTGGTCGGCATCGTGGATCGCGCCGGCATCCCTGTGCTCGTCACCCTGACCAATCCCGACGGCTCATTTGAGCTAGGGCCATTGCCGCCGCTCACGGCGACACTCAAAGTGTGGGGCATGGGCTGGCGCGCTGTGCAAACCGATACGTTGATACCCGACAGCGGCATACTCACGCTGACGCTGACGATGAGCCGGCCGGTAGCGATAGGCTTGCAGCCTGCCCCGGCCACAGCGCAGTTGGCTGCCCAACTGCAGCGCGTCGCTGCCGTGAGCGAACAACTGGACCGCGCTGTCCGAGGTCTCTACAGCGTCACCGCTGTCCAGGGGTTCTGCACCCGGCAAATGGGGATTCAGATGCCCACCCGCGTCAACTTTCCCTATGAGGGCGGTGAGTACAACTATATGTATACGCCGCCGCCCGAAAAGTGGTGCAGCGCTTACATTCAGGCTTTCGATCAAGCCGATGACAGTCACAAATTGATGAAAATGGCCTTTGATAGCTGGTGGAGCGCCTATCAAGCCCTGGAACAGTTATCCTGCGCGGATCTCAA
The DNA here is from genome assembly GCA_019873645.1 of Chloroflexota bacterium. Taxonomy (GTDB): domain Bacteria; phylum Chloroflexota; class Anaerolineae; order B4-G1; family SLSP01; genus DSWT01. Next base: position 142,878 of record JAIOAX010000006.1, read on the forward strand.
GCTGGCCCTGGCCAAAGCCGGGCTGGTGGGCGCCAAGGCCGTCAAGACGTTGTGGACGCTCAACTCGGCCTGGGGACGCCGCGCCAGCCCCCTGGACGATAACACCATCAATTTGCAAATCAAGATCTTTGACGCAGGGATCAAACACATAGAAGAGATGTCCAAGTACAAGTATGAAGGCAACTATAACCTGGCAGAGTATGAAGCAGACCGGGCGGCCTGGCTGGCGGCGCAGCAGTTAGACGAGGGGTCCAAAAATACGCCAGTGGCCGGTACCCTGTATAGCCTCTACACCACCGGCCTAAACTTTTACAAGTTGAACAAGAGTGTTGAGGATATGGTTAAGGGAGACGTTGGGGACTCGCTGGAACGTTACCTGGTGTCCCAGGCGCTCTATCATGCGGCGGCCTTACAGCATCAGCGTAACACCCTCAAGGTCAAGTCCGCAGCGGAAAGTCACTCTGACGACAGCCCCGAGAACCAGCCCAAAGAGCCTCCCAAGCCGCCGCAGCCCAAGCCGGAGGATGCCCCAGATCGGCCCCTCAAGGTCACCGGCGATCCGAATGACAAAGTTGGCGTGGGCGTGGGCATAGCGGGATGGGTCAACGCCGATCAGGTTTTGCACTACACCATCCACTTTGAGAACGTGCCCACCGCTACCGCCCCGGTGCAACTGGTTGTCGTCACCGACATCCTGGATATGAATCTGGATTGGAGCACCCTGGCACTGCAAGAGATCGGCTTTAACGGCGTAACCATTGCCATTCCATCGGGCCGGCAGCAGTTCAACGCCCAGGCGTTTGTCGCCAGCGACCCGAACCCGATTCAGGTGCGGGCGGCGCTGGATTTTGATGTCGGCATCGTGCGTTGGGAACTGCAATCGGTGGATCGTGTGACAGGCGGAATCCCCGAAGACCCGCTGGCCGGCTTTTTGCCGCCCAATGACGCTACTCAGCGCGGCGAGGGTTATGTGATGTTCACCATCCGCCCGCGCGCCAACCTGGGCGACGGGGCGGTCATCACCAACCAGGCGCGCATCGTGTTCGACGTGAACCCGCCGATTGACACCAACGTCGTCACCAACACACTCGATCTGCTGCCGCCCGTCAGCCGGGTGGAGCCGCTGTCGCCCACCGTCACCTCGCCCTTTACCGTCACGTGGAGCGGCAGTGACAGCGGCGCCGGCATCCGCGCCTACGATATCTATGCAGCGACGGATAACGGCCCCTTTGTCCTGTGGCAAGCGGCGGTCACGATGACGCAAGCCAGCTTTGCTGGCGAGGTCGGCCACAGTTACGCCTTTTACAGTGTGGCGACCGACAATGTGGGACACCGTGAGGTGGCGCCCGAGCAGGCCGATGCCGCCACTACCGTTGCCGAGGCCATCACCGGCCTGAGCGCCGTCAATGACAGTCCAACTACGCTGGGCAGCTCCACCACCCTCACGGCGACCGTCGCCGCCGGAACGGATGTGACCTACACCTGGGCCTTCGGCGACGGCGCGGCGGGCAGCGGCGCGGTGGTCAACCATACCTACCCGGCCGTGGGCATCTATACGGCGATTGTCACGGCCAGCAACACGATCAACACGCTCACGGCGACAACGACGGTGACCATCACCAGTACCGACATCCCCATCAGCGGCCTGAGCGCGCAGAACAACAGCCCGACCGCGCTGGGCCAATCCACCACGCTGACGGCGACCATCACCGCCGGGACGAATGTGGCTTACACCTGGGCTTTCGGCGACGGCGCAGCGGGCAGCGGCGCCGTGATCAGCCATACCTACCCGGCCGTGGGCGTCTATACGGCGACCGTCACGGCGACCAATAGCCTCGGTCAGCAGTCCGCAACGACGGTGGTAACCATCACCCCCGCACGCATTCGCATCTTCTTGCCGCTAGTGCTGCGCAATCACTGAACCTGCCAGGCGCACAACAATCCCCGGCTTCCGACGGAGGCCGGGGATTTGTGTTGTGCCGACCGATCACGAAGTCACTATTGACAATTGCGGATTGCTCTGTATACTCATTTCATAAGTATTCACTGAATGAGTATCCTATGTGCCCATTACCTGTCACGCCGTTGACGATCGAATGGAGCCTGCTCGGTATTTTGGCCGAGCGGCCGATGCACGGCTACGAGCTGTATCAACAGCTCGTAGCGCCAACCGGCCTGGGCCTCGTGTGGCGGATCAAGCAGAGCCAGCTCTACGCGCTGCTGGCCCGCCTCGAAGAACGCGGGTATTTGCGCGTGACGCAGGAGTCGCAGGCATCCCGTCCGCCGCGCAAAATCCACGCGCTCACGCCGGAAGGGCAGCGCGCGTTGGATGACTGGCTGCGTGCGCCGGTGCAACACGGGCGCGATTTCCGTATGGAGTTCCTGGCGAAGGTTTACTTTGCCCGACGGCAAGGCGCGGCGGCGCTGGCGGCATTATGCGCCGCGCAGGAGGTCGCGTGCAGCGCCTGGGAAGCGCAGTTGCAAGATACACTTGCCGCGTTGGACCCGGCAAGCTACGAGGCGCTCGTCTATCGCTTCCGGCTGGGGCAGGTGCAGGCGATGCGTGAATGGCTCAGGAGCCTGGCCGTCCCCGGGGACGAAGGTGGAGTGTAAAGGCTTTATCAGCAGATTAAGCAGATTGAGCAGATTTATGCAACAATTAAAAGCTAATCCGTTCAAATCCGTTTAATCCGTTGACATGCATTTTCATGCTGGGTTGAGCGCGTCGCTCATGATGTCTGCTGATCAAAGAGTCATTTTACTTTGAATTGCGAGGTACAAGATGACGCAAAAATGGTTATGGCATATTGCGCTTGTGGTTTTGGCCTTGAGCCTGGCGGCGTGCACCGCACCGAAGAACACGCCGACGCCTACGACGCTTACCGTCACCGATGCGCTAGGGCGCGAGGTGCAGTTGCCCGCGCCGCCGCAGCACATCGTTATCACCGGGCGGGCCAACTTTATGCTGACCGATGTGGTTTACCTTTTCCCAGACGCGCCACAACGGATCATGGCGCTGACCAAGTCCACGCAGCAAGCCGCCGCGTTTGCCCAACTGCTGGATGCCGACGTCCCCAATAAGGTGCGCTTTGTCTCGGATTCCCCCGCCGAAGAAATCGCCGCCGCACAGCCCGACCTGGTGGTGCTCAAGAGCTATATGCGCGAGTCGGTGGGAACGACGCTGGAGCAACTGGGTATCCCCGTGCTTTACCTCGACCTGGAGACGCCGGAACAATACAAGCGCGACCTCGCCGTGCTAGGGCAGGCACTCGGTCATCCCGAGCGGGCGACTGAACTGTGGGCCTATTACCAGGGTATCCTCGATCGAGTGGCGCAGGGGGTGGCTGGCCTCGCCGAGACGCAGAAACCGCGGGTGCTGCTCCTGCAATATACCAGCAGCGGCGACGGTGTCGCGTTCAAAGTGCCGCCGGCCTCCTGGATTCAGACGACGCTGGTGACGCTTGCCGGCGGGCAACCGGTGTGGCGCGAAGCCGCGCAGGGCGGTGGCTGGGCCGTGGTCAACCCGGAGCAAATCGCGGCCTGGAATCCCGACCAGATTTATGTGATTAACTACACCGGCCCGGCATCCGAAGTCGTCGCAAAATTGCGCGACGATCCGCAATGGAAGGAACTATCCGCCGTCCAAAGGGGGCAACTTTATCCTTTCCCTGGCGACTTTTTCAGTTGGGATCAGCCCGACACGCGCTGGGGGCTGGGGCTGCTCTGGCTGGCGCAACACATCCAGCCGGAACGTTTCGCCGATGTGGATATGCAGGCCGAAGTCTACCGCTTCTACACCGAACTCTACGGCCTGGAGCGCGCCGTCATTGATGCCAAAATCTGGCCGCTGGTGCAACGCTGAGTTGGTTTGGGTAAAAGAACGTGAAACGTGAAACGTGAAACATGAAACGTGAAACGTGAAATGTAAGGAGTTTTTGTGTTGAACGACGAGAAGCCGGTGAGAGGCGGACGACGGTGGATTTTGTGGGGACTGGCCGCGCTGCTGGCGCTGATGGTGGGCGTGGCGATGTTCAGTGGGCGCTATCCCGCGCCGTTCTGGATGTCGCCGCGGCTGCTGTGGGAAGACCCGCTCGCGCGGCAGATCGTCTTCAACTTGCGGCTGCCGCGCATCCTGGCGGCGCTGCTTCTGGGGATGACGCTGGCGGGCGCCGGCACCGTCTTCCAGATGATCTTCCACAATCCCCTGGTAGAGCCGGGCTTCCTGGGCGTCTCGCAGGGCGCGGCGTTCGGCGCGGCGCTGAGTATCGTGGCGTGGAACGCCGCCGGGCCGGGGATTCAACTTGCGGCGGCGATCTGCGGTTTTGCCGGGCTGTGGTTCTCCGCGAGCCTCGCCCGGCGCATTCGCTACGGCGGCTGGACCTTGCGCCTGGTGCTGGCGGGCATCGCCGTCTCCGCGCTGTTTTCGGCGGGCGTGGGCATCCTCAAATACGTGGCCGACCCACTGACCCAACTGCCGGAACTGGTCTTCTGGATGCTCGGCGCGCTGTGGAGCGTCTCCTGGCCCAAGGCGCTCTCCATTTTGCCGGTGACGCTGGCGGCGCTCGGCTTTTTGCTGCTGCTGCGCTGGCGGCTCAATCTGCTGGCGCTGGATGACGCCACGGCTTTCTCGCTGGGTGCGGCGCCGGCCCGCGAGCGGATGGCGTTGTTGGCGGCGGCCGTCGCCGCGACCGCTGCCGTCGTCTCGATCTCCGGCGTCGTCGGGTGGATCGGTCTCATCACGCCGCACCTGGCCCGCCGGTTGCTCGGCGCGGATGCGCAAGTGGCGCTGCCCGGCGCGCTGCTCATCGGTGGGGCGTTTGCGGTGTTCTGCGATACCCTGGCGCGCACGCTGCTGCCCGGCGAGATTCCTCTGGGAATCCTCGCCTCGCTCATCGGTGCAACCGTTTTCATTGGCTTGATGATTTTTCGATATGGGCAATAAAAAAACTTATCAGCAGATTAAGCAGATTGAGCAGATTTTATAATTCTCAATCTGTTTAATCTGCTCGATCTGCTGACGGAAAAATGCGCACTTCAGAAGGCTACTGTACAGGTTGTGAACAGATAATGTCGCCGCCGGCTGTCTCTATCGCCGATCTGCACTTCCGCTACGACGGGCGCGCCGCCGCGCTTTTCGAGAACCTGGCGCTGGAAATTCCGCCTGGCTCGATCACGGCGGTGCTCGGTCCCAACGGCGCGGGCAAATCCACGTTGTTGCATTTGATTCTGGGATGGCTCACGCCGACGCGGGGCGACATTCTGCTGGGCGGGCGTCCACGCCACAGCTATTCGCGCCGCGAAGTGGGCAAACTGGTGGGGCTGGTGGCGCAGGAAGAGCCGATCCCGTTCAATTTCACCGTGCAGGAATACGTGTTATTGGGGCGCGCCCCGCACCTCGATCTGCTGGCGACGCCGCGTTCCGCAGACCTCGCCATCGCACAACAGGCGTTGGCGCGCGTGGGGGCGGCGGATATGGCGGCGCGTTCCATTCAAACGTTGAGCGGCGGCGAGCGTCAACTGGTGTTGCTGGCGCGGGTGATCGCGCAAGCGCCGCGCATCCTCCTGTTGGACGAACCCACGGCGCACCTCGATCTGGGCAATAAGGAGCGGGTGCTGTGTCTGGTACGCGAGCTGGTCGCCGAGGGCGTGACGGCGCTGTTCACCACGCACGAGCCGGATCTGGCGGCGGCGCTTGCGGATTTCGTCGTGCTGGTGCGCGGCGGTCGCGTCATTGCCGCCGGCCGGCTGGATGACGTGTTCACGGCGGAGCATCTGTCGCAGACTTACGGCGTCCCTGTGACTGTGCATCAGGTGGAGGGGCGACGAGTTATCCTGTCGTTTTCGTGCTCAAATTGTGCTGCACAAAGGTCATAAAATCGCGGAAGCCTTGTTCAAGTGTTTGGGCAAAAGGAGTAGCGATAACATTGTCCTGCCGACCGTCGTGAAAATGATACGGGTAAAGTAGAAACCGCCGCCCATTCGGTATCAGGAAAGTTGTCGTAGCGAAAAATGTGTCCATCCAGATGGCTGCGTTCCCAGTGCATCCCGAAGCGTCCCGGCAATTTACGCGAGGCCCAGACATCAATATAGCTGGTATCGGTCAAAAGGATCCGCAACTTGACGCCCAGCAAGTCAGTTTGCACGACGATGGTTGCAAACTCGACTTCGGCGATGCGTTGGAGTGTTTCCAGGGAGTTCACGATAAATCACGTAAAGACTCACGTAACGTGTCGCGGGTCGCTTCCAGGTAGTCAAACTCAAAATAGTCTTCGAAGGCATCATCTTCGTGAAGTGCACCTTTTTGCACTAGATGGTCAAGTTCAGCGACGGTGCGCACGCCGTACTTGTGCGCCAGGCTGAACAGTTGTGACTCAATCAGGCGCATTTGATGACGCAAGAACAGGCGCAGGCTTTCGCGTTGCAGTTCCTGGGGCGACACTTGCAATTTCAACGCGATGGTTTCATACATCGGTTCGTCTCCTGTCAACCTGAGTTAGTCTTATCATATCATAAATTCTGGGTTAGAGGTAGTGTGATTTCACTCATTACTCATTACCCGTTACCCATTCCTCAGACAGCGGAAGCAATGGCGCTGCCTCAAAAAACGCCGTAAAGTGTTGCCGCTTTGCCTCACTCAGTTTGTCGTACCCCAGAACCTCAACGTAACTGGTGGCCGAGACCGCAGGGGTATGTTCCGCAATCCACTGACGTAAATTTTCGTGTTCAGATTGCGCTGCGTAAATGATGATGTTACTGTCTATGAGCATCATGCTTCCCTGTCCGGCAAAGGCCGATCTTGACGCCTTTCACGTTCCCAGGCCACCGGATCGGTGATCTCGGCGCAGGCATGAAGTTGTGCCAGTTGTTCTAAAGCTGCGGCCATACGTTTTCCTCGGCCTTTCAAGCTTTCGTCTGGCGCTGCCGGTTCATCTAAAACGGTGACATAGACGGCTTCTTTACGGCTTCACGTAATAAAACCCCGCCACGCCGTTCTTCTCGCCGGCGATGATCATGTGCAGCCCGCCCGCCGCATCGGTGAAGTAGGCCAGCGGCGTTCCGGTGTAGCCGCGCTCAGCCATGTAATCGGCGACGTTTTGCGCCGGACTCAGCACGCCGTTTGTTTCGGTGCGCATCTTGAGCGTCCAATCGTCGCTGTAGATGTAGCGGATCAACGGTGTGTCCTGCGCCGCGCCCACGTAGACTATGTTGCTGATGCCGGAGGTGTTCCCGGCCACGTTCAACGGCTCGGACCACACGCCGTTCTTCCAGATGTAGCGATAGGTGCGCGAGTAACCCGGCCACATAAAATGATTGGAGGCCAGCACGAAGCCATCGTCGCCGCCAGCATAGGCCAGCAGGATGGATTCGTCCCGCTGCGGTGCGGGGTACAGATCGTGCGTGGCCTGCCGCAAGGGGAAGCTACCCGGTGTGGTCCCGTAAGCTGTGCGCGCGACGATGGGATCGCCCGGCGTAGTCGCGTCGCCCATAGATTGTTGCCAGCGCTGGAACCACGCCAGCATCGTTTGACCGTCCGGCGCGGCGGCGATGGTAGAGTAAAAGGTGTCGCCGTCGTTGATCTTGCGCAGCGGCGCGCTCCACCGCGCGCCATCCCAATAAGCGTGCCAGGTGAGGTAGCGGAGAGCATAAGTGTCGGTACCCGTTCTGACCCAATAGGCCTCGCGCCACACCACGTAGGCGTAGCCCGTCTGCTCGGCGACGGCAAGTTCCGGCCAGGCCGTGCCGCCGGAGGGCAGGCTCAAACCGGGCAAGTAGTAGGTTTTGGGCGGCGCGACCACTATCGGGGCGGAAACCACTCCATTGGTAACAGTGTGATGGACGATGCCGTCGTTGTTAGCGTAGACCAGATGCACGCGCCCGTGAACCTTATCCACCGCAATTTGCGGCTCGCGCCCGCCCCAATAGCTGAGGATCTGGTAGGGTGTCCAGGTGACGCCGTCGGTGGAACTGCTGTAAAAGACGTAGGTGTTGAAGGCGTCATTGAGCTTTCCCGTCCACAGTGCGTGGACGCGCCCGTTGCTCTCGACGCCGAGCGCGACCTCGCCAACAGCCTCCGGGTAGCCGCCGATGTTCCCCGCGACCAGCGGTTTGGTCGCCGGGGCAGTGCCCACCGATCCGGGGCACAGGTCGGTCAGCCCCTGTGGGCAGATGCGCATATTCACATCATCCACATAAGCGCCTTCGGGACGCGAATCGCCGATATCCGCCTTGAAAGTGACTTGCACGCACACACGCTCTTGGCCTAGCACGTTGCCGAGCGTGGGGACGTTGCTCAGATCGAGGGTCAGGTCTTCCCAGCCGTTTGTCGTGCCGGTGCGACAGACGCCGTGATAGTCCCCGATAGGGAAGCCATACTCGTTCTTGCAACTTTCCCCTTCAATGACGGCAACTTTAAGACAAACCTCATCGTCCGGCGCCAGATTGGTCCACGTTTTAGCGCTGTATGTGCCTTTGGCGACGTATTTGAGGTTAATCGGCATGGACTGGTACATGATGGTTCCCAACGTGTAGGCATCGGGATAGGGCGCGCCACAGGGGAGCAGTTCGCCGTCAGCGCCGCCGCCGTAAGCCCAGGCGCTTTGCTTCCCGGAGTAGACGCGGCACTCGCTGACATCCCAATAGTACGTGCCGAAGCCGCCCGGCGGCGGGTCGCCTTCCTTGAATCCCCAAGAGTAGTGGCTCCAGCCGATGGTGTCGGAATCGAAGCCGTCGGAGAACTGCGTGATCCACGCGTTGCGCGGAGAGGAGCTGCCGCCGCGCAGCACCACCGGCAGGTAGACCGCGCGCGGCCAGCCGACCCGCGCCTCGAAGGTATCCTGCGCGCTGTAGACGCCGTCGCTGGCGCGGATGGTGACGGAAGTGCGGCCCTGCCAGTATTCTTCAGGTATGAGGTACACGGCGCCGGAGGTTTGCAGGGCCACGTCCATTTTGGGATTGGTGTTGAGCATCACTGTGTAACTGATTTGCGTGCTCGTCCGCGTGATGTGTTGCACGTAATCGTGAACGTTGAAAGCATTGAGCATCGTCGTTCCGGGGATAATCCACACGTCGGGCAGACCGCCAAAGCGCAGCGGCGCGGGGAAGCGGTCGGTGGGATAGGCAAACGTGCGGTAGGCGTCGCGTTGGGAGGCGGTCGGTGGGACTGCGGCGGCGCTGTCCATGCGCGCCAGCGTGAGGTCGGTGAGGAGGTACGGGCCGTCCAGCCCGCGCCCGCCGATAGCCGCGCCATCAAAGGCCAGGTCGAGGAAGTGTGCGCCGCCGGTCAGTGTGCGGCTGATGTAGGCCGAGGCGATTGCGCCGCCGTCTGTATCTACCAGCAAGCCGGACAGCGCGTAGCTGCCGGTCTCCGTGACCTGTACGCCGACGCGGATGATGAGTTGCTCATATAGGCCGTCGCCGTTGGTATCCGCTCCCCAATCGGCGTAGCTGCCGGTGAGAGCCAGCGCGGTGGTCGTGACGCCCGTGGTAAAGTCCCACACGGTTGGGTCGAAGGTGACATTGCCGAGCGTGTCGCTAATCCCGGCGGTGAGCGTGACGACGTAAGTGGTGTACGGCGCAAGGAGCGCGTTTGGGATAAAGGTTGCTGTGTGCGTGGCGTCATCGTAGCTCACCGTGCCGGCGACCAGGCCGCCGTGCCGCTCGGCCATCTGGAACGTTGCCGTCGTCAGCGAGGCGGCGTCGAGCGCGCGATCCCACGCCACAGTGATAACCGCGTTGAGCGGTACGCGACGCGCGCCGTGTGGCGGCGAAAGCAGTTGCGCGCGCGGCGGAGAGAAGTCTGGCGTAGTGGTAAAGCTCCAGGTCGCGCCCGCGGCCAACGGCGTCCCGTCGAGCGTCTGTATCGCGGCGCTGACATGCGCGGTGTACGTGGTGCTGTAGGCCAGCCGGGTTTGTGGGATGAAGGTCGCTTCGCGGCTGGCGGCGTCGTAGCGGATGAGGCCGCGCACCGTTCCGTGAGGCCCGCCTGTCAGCGTAAAGGTCGCGCTGTTGACCGTCGTTGGGTCAAGCGGCGCGCGGAACCCGGCGTAGAGCGGCTCATCCACGTTGACGTTTGTTGCGTCTGGCGCCGGCGAAACCCAGTCCACGCCGATGGGGTTGGTGATGGTGAACGGCCCCGCCGTCGCAACGGCGGTGTTGAGGCCGTCGGTGGCGAGCACGCGGACGAGCGCCTGCGTCGTGTTGAGCATACTTGCCGTTTCCAGGGTGAAGACCGTGCCAGGGAGATGGATGGCCTGCGCCTCCCAGGTCGCACCGTTGTCGGTGGAAACCTGCACAAGATAATGGCGCGTCTGGCCGGGATCGCTTTGCCAGGCGATAGGCTGCGGGCCGCTCCAGGTCGTGCTGAGCGGCGGGGCAATGGTAATGGCAGGTGGGGTAGCACTCAACGTCCGTTCGGCCAGCAGCGCGTCATCGCTGTTGCGGCGAATCTGGATGCGCGCCGTCGCCGCCGGATAGGGGATTTTGAGCGCGAACGGCGCGGGCGCGTCGGGCGGAAGTTCCGCTGCACCCCGCCCTGCGTATTGCAGAGACGTGGCGACGCTGAACGCGCGCGTGTAGCCGACAATCTCCTGCCCCGCGCTATCCAGAAAGACGAGCCGGTAAGGGCCGGCCGGCGGCGCTTCCCATGCGCCGGGTTCGAGTTTGTACCACGGATCGAGTTCCACCTGACCAGTGGCCGGGGTGATCGTGCCCGTCGCCAGCAGCAACGGATCGGCTGTCGTCGCCTGGAAAAGTGCCCCTGGTGCGGTGGTCAATTTCGTGCGCAGCCTGCCGTAATTCAGCGACTCGATCCACAAGCGTTCAGGCGGGGGCGATTCCACCGGGTCAACGTTCATAAAGCTGTTGATGGTCATCAGCGTTTTCGAGTTGCGCGGTTCCATCAACGCGGTACTGTTGCGGCGATCCTGTCTACGCCGCACGTCATACCCCGCGCCACCGCTGTACGTATCGTGTTCAAAACCGTACAGGTGGCCGGCTTCGTGGGCAGTGATGTAACGAAAGTGGCTCGCATAAGAATTCTGCACCAACATACTGTACCACGCCTGGAACGGCGAGGTCAGGCCAATGTCGCCCAACCAGCCGACCGGCGCATAGCCGACCATAAAATCGCAGCCGGAGGTGGCGGCGCACAGGGCGCTCAGCTCCAGCAGGGCTTTCAGCAGTTGGAAATCGCCGGCCGGCGCGGAACTCCACACCGCCGCAGCCACCGGCGAATAATAAGGGACAGCGCTGGCCGGTTGCGCCAGCCACACGTTGGGCACTGGATAGAGCGCCTGCACGCCGCTGCGGTAGCCCAGGACGGCGTCGCTCAGGTTGACCGTGCCTTTCTTGCCGTAATTCTCCCCGACCGCCAGCGCGCGCGAGTAGAAAGTGAGGGCGCGTGTCTGAACGACGTCGGGGGTCTCGACGCCGCTGAAGCGTTGCAGCTTGTTGTGACTGTCGCGCAGCGTGACCGTGGCTTGCACACGATAAGTGCCCTCCTCCGCAGGAGCAAAGCCATAGTAATTGACGCTATCCTCCGACGCAAGCCGTCTGAACTTGTCATTGAGGCGGTAGCGGCGCGCCGTTTCCGGTGTATAGGCAAAGTGCCAATCTGAGGCATCGGTGCGCCATGATGCAGCGCCCGAATCTCCCCCTGTGGGCGATCCCCAATAAATCTGGATGTCTTCCACATCCACATATTCCCACAAGTCTTTGTACCAAACATCCGGGTAAAAACTGGCGTGGTCCAGGAACACGCGCAGTACGGTAGGCTTGCCAATAACCAGCGTTTGGTCTTCGAGCGCCTGCACGGGTTCCAGCCGCACTTCCAGTTTGGGCAGCGTCCAGAACCACCAGTGCTCGCCGATTTGCAGCGGGCCGCCGCCGATGTCTTGAATCCACGCATCGTGGTTGTAGCCGGCGGCGTCCCACTCGCCCCACACATCCACATAATAGCGGATGCCGTCGCGGAGCGGCACATCTGGCACAAAGCCGTATTCGACATCGTTGAGGCGCTGGTATTTGCCGCTGACGTAAACCGGTTCTTGTTTGTCGTTGAGATAGTAGACCTGGAACGTCTCTTCGTTCACTGTGTCTTCAGAAATGACCGCCGTGAAACTCACGCGGATTTCGGGGAGCCGGCTTTGAGGGTCGGGCTGGGTGGGCACGTTGAGCGTTTCATGAGCCGGCCAGATGTCTTTGACGGCCAATTCGGTGTACGCGCGCAGTTGCAATTTGGTCATCCGGTAGCACGTGCAGGCCTGGTCGAGCAACCAGGGCACGGGACAAAAATCCTGTTGCTGGAACCAGAGATTGTTCTCGCCGTCAATCAGTTCGCTATAGTCAAAGGGGAGCTCATGCTCCGCCATGATGATTGCGGGCCAGGTTGGCGGGGTCATCACCGCGCCGATGATGTTCCAGTCGCCGGTAAACTCGCCATCCTTCCACTCGCCGGGTTTGCCGTTGAGCGCCACGGCCCACGTGGGATCCGTGTATTGAGGCAGGCCATCTTTAATGCTGGTAGGGGTCTCGCCAAAGGTGATGATCAACGAGGCGTCACTCAAGTCGGTGGGATCCTGTCCGCGCAGGTTAAAAGGCCAGCGGATATCCGAGTACATCACACACCGTCCGCCGCCCCCATCACTGTAGTCCGCGCTGTAATCATAAGTCCAGACGGTGTAGCCCTCTTCGTCTTTGACAATAGAAACCGGGTTGCCGGTCGCAGCAATGGCACTTATTTCGGTAGGGGCGTCGGGCGCAAGCGGTAATTGCGCCAGCGCCGGTCGCGCCGTCGCGCCGGGCAACAGCAGACCGCAAACAATGAGCAAAGCAGCGCTGACCAACATCCGTATAGCGAATTTTTGATGTCTCATAATCCGTTCCTCGATTGAGTGATCTTGTAGGGCAAACGGTCAGTTTGCCGCCGTCGCAAGCTGACAGCTTGCGTTACGTTTGGCGGTAGGGCAAACTGTCAGTTTGCCACTGTCGCAAGCTGACAGCTTGCGTTACGTTTGGCGGTAGGGCAAACTGTCAGTTTGCCACTGTCGCAAGCTGACAGCTTGCGTTACGTTTGGCGGTAGGGCAAACTGTCAGTTTGCCACTGTCGCAAGCTGACAGCTTGCGTTACGTTTGGCGGTAGGGCAAACTGTCAGTT
>JAIOAX010000007.1 GCA_019873645.1 Chloroflexota bacterium
ATGGTGTTAACGTACTCCCTACACCATCGTTAGTATTTTGCGGCCCGCGCTCAGTTTTAGCTATTCAATTTCTTAAGGTTCTGCGACTTGACAAAACTTAGAACATCTCTGCGGTGAATTAGACTTTTATCAGGAGAGTCATTAAAGAATCGAGCTTAGCGCTCTTCATCCTCAAACTTTAATCGCATGGCCTGTTCTCCGTAGCCGATGTACATTTCCCTCACGGGGAAGTTTGCCACGCAGTAGGGATTCTCGTAGTGCTGGAAGCCGGTGATCGGCTCTTCAATGCCGTTGCGCAGTAGTGGGCCTTCCCACCCGAAGGTCAATGTGTCGCCGCGCAGCGTCTGCGCCTGAACGGTCAGGTCGTCGAAGTGGATGTCCAGGGCCAGAACTTTGTCGTGGAACGTCACGAAGTCGCCGTCAAGCGCGGCGCGTCCCATGTGGCAAATCCAGATATTGCGCAAGCCGTAGGAACGCAGCTCGCGGTAGGCGCTTGGGCCGGAGGTGATGAGCGTCACGCCTTGCGCGGCCGTCAGCGCCAGGTAGCCGTCGCCCTTGCGGGCGAAAGCCCAGGTGCGCCCGTGCCGGTCCTGGCGCAAAAGGTACTTGTCGAAATTGTAGGCGGGGAAGTAGGCATGCGTGAAGCCCATCCAGTCATCGTCCGGCAGCTTGTGGACGGCGATGAGCACGTCCTTCCACTGCGCCACACGCGGCAGGATGAAGTTCCCGTGCCAGAAGTTGGGCCGGTGCGCGCCTTCCTCGCTCATGCACGGCGGATGGGTGACAAATACCACTGCCCCCGGCCCTAGTGTGGCCTGCCAGATGTGCTGCTGATAGCCTTTCTCGCCGGGATGATAGTCCTGCGCCGAGCAGAGCATATAATCCGCCGTCTTGTAAGTCACTTTGTTGACTTCGTTGCCGAGTAAACCGCCAGCCTGCCACAGCGCCGCATCGCCCACATGACGCTCGCGGTTCCACATCTCATCGGGCAGGTCGGCGGCAATAGCGGCGATGATGGTGGGCAGCTCATAGCTCTCCATACATGCTACGCTGACCGTCCCCATGATGTGGTTGTTGAACGCGCCCATCCCCCACAGGATGTTGGTGATGCCTGCCGTCCCTTCCAGATAGCCGCCTTTGATGAGCGGGGCGTAGGTGCGCCCGTGCGTAGAGCCGAAAACGCCCTTGTACGAGTTGACGGCGATGGTAAAGAGCATTTTGTCCAGCAGCACGGTTGCCATTTCCCATACTTGCTCGTTTTCGGCCAGATCAATCAAATGGGAAAGGGCCAGAATGTCTTCTTCAAAGTAGCAATTGGAATCCCACTCTTTGAAGCCGTGTACGCCACGCTCGTGCAGCCATTCCAGCGCCAGACGTTCACCCTTCTCGCGGTGCCACGCGCCTGTTTGTCCGGCGTTGGGGAAGATGCGGTCGGGATAACGCTGCCCGGCCAGGATTTCCGCCGTGTGGAACAGGATGCTGTGATTTTCGGTGGTGTAACACATCGCATCGCTGCCCGGCTCGTCATGCCAGTATTTGAAGTTGAGGATGCAGTCTTCGATGGGCTGTTGGAGTTCCGCGGGAAAATTGGGATCGTCGCCGAAACGATAGACCATTCCCAGCAACCCCACCATATAGAAGTCGCTGCAATCTTTGCGGCGATTGATGCCATCAACGGCGTCGAGAATGGCTTTGGGAGACAGGTGTTGCCACCAACCCAACGCCATCTTTGCAATTTCGGAAAAGAGGCCGTTTTCCATGCGGGCGGCAATGTCCAAACCCGCATAGCGTCGTTCGGCGTAGGTCGCATGAGGCGCGGTGTGGTAACGGTTCAGGCCCATACCGGCAATGTGGAGGGTACGGGTGATGCGCATATCGTTCTCGTAAAACTCGCGCAGTTGCGGCATCAGCGTCAGATGGAAATCCCGCGCCGGAAACTCATAAGTTTTGCCGAGCGTTTTGGCCTTGCCGGCTTTGGCGTCTACCTTTCCTTCGGCGTAAATATGTCCATCCGGTGTGTGCAGGCGCACGGCAATCTCGGCCGAACGGCGCATATTGTACGGCCAACGCAGCGTGATTTCGGCGTCGCGTTCATAGACATCATGCACGACGTAGGCGGCCTCGAAGATTTCTTCCAGCAGATTGCGACGCGCTACAGGCGCGATGGTCGTGGGGAGGTAAACGGCGTAATCGGCGTCGGCAACCGGCATAAGGCGCAGCGCCAGCACATACGGACACTCGCGCGCGGCGACTTCCTCGAAGCGCACGAGGATGCGCGTGCGGCCGGCTTCCAGATGCGCCGAGAATGTGACGCTGTGGGGTTGCTGGTGATGGAAGTGCTTTTGACGGTGGACGTGCTGGTCGTTCAGCCATACGTCCGCCGGGCCGTTGGTCGTCAGGATAAATGTGAACTCGCCGGCAGCCGCGCTCTCGATTTCGGCGTAGGCCCAGGCGCGCAGGTAGGTTGTGAGATGACAGAAGGTGCTGAGGTCCACAAAGTGGTCGTCCAGGCAGCGGACATAACGCCAGTATCCCTGAAAGCCCGGCAGGTTCACCAACCCCTCGGTCAAAGGCCCCGGTTCAACGGGTTGTTCGATGATGCCGTGTTCCGGTGTGTAGTAATGGCGGGCGATCTGGAGCTTGTAATCAGGACCGCTGAAGCGTTCCAGGTCGTCCACCGGTATGGCTTGCGGCCCGGCGACGAGCCAGTTGTGGATGTAGCCGTTGTGTAGATCGTAACGCACGTAAGAGATAGGCATGGTCAGTCTCCTTGACAAAGAATCGGCGAATAAGAGAATCAGCGAATGAAAGAATCAGCGAATCGGCGAATCAGCAAATCGTCAATCTAGCCATAAGGGGAAGGGGTGGCCTTGTTCGTGCAGGTGGCCGGCGTAGAGAAAGCGGTAGCTGTCGTGAATGTAGAATTGTCCGTAAGGTTTGCGCGGCAAGACATCCAGCAACCGCGTCGCGAGTTGATCGGCCAGCGTTTCGTCCAGTCCCGAGGCCACGCTGTAATCGAAGTAGATCGCCAGGTCGCGGTCGGGGTTGGGCTTGAGCGTGACGCCGAAACGTTTGGGCGCGCGCTCGACCGGCGCATAGCGTTCCAGGACAAACGCGCCCGGCGACGCGGAATGAATGGCGTCCTGATGCGCATACACAAAATTGACGGTTTCCTGTGCCTCGGCCATGGTCTCGCCGGGGAAACCGAAGAAGAAGAAGGTGTGGTTCCAAATGCCGGCGGCCGCCGCGTCGCGCAGGATGCGGCTCATCTCGGCGCGCTGCGTCCCCTTCGTCATACGCTGGATAATGCGTTCGGCGGCAGTTTCCAGGCCGAAGAGCAGCATCCGGCAGCCGCCCTGCGCCATAGATTCCAGCAGCTCGCGGGTGAGCGCCTTGTCGAAGCGCGCGCAGCCGCACCAGTGCACGGGCGCACCCATTGCCGCCAGCCGCGCCGACAGCGCTTTGAGATTGTGGGGGGTGATCGCTTCGTCGGCGAAAAAGATGTAATGGGCGCCATATTTCTCGCGCAGCGCCAGCATGTGTTCGACCACGAGATCGGCGTCCAACTGGCTGAATTTTGCCGGCCCGCCGTAACCGACATTGCAAAAGCCGCATTTCCCGTGATAGCAGCCATGCGCGCTTAGTAGCGGCAAAACCGGCGTGGGTACCAGGTAGCGATCCAACGGCAGACCATCGAAATCGGGCAGCAGGTTGGGAGGCGCGACGGTCTCCACGGGCGTGCTGCGAATGACGCCGCGGTCGTGGTAGATGAGGTTGGGGACTGCGGCAAGATTGTGGTCGCCGGCCAGGGTTTCCGCCAGGCGCAAGAGCGCGAGTTCGCCGTCGAAGATGATGGCGCTGTCGTACAGCCGGAACATGGCCGGGACTTTGGGCAGTTGTTCGCGCAACATTGAGATATGCGGTCCGCCGATGGTGACGTGGCAGGGCAGCCCGGCTTCTTTGATGAGATGTCCCAGCGTCATACCGGCGACCATTTGATCGAGGGTGGGGATGGAAATGCCGACGATGTCCGGCAGCTCACGCTCGATGTCGGGCAATACATACCGGCGGAAGAATTCCAGGAAGAGGTTGCGCTGTGGGTCCCCCACAATGCTCAGCAACCCACGACTGCTATCGGCCGGCGTCGGCGGGCGGTACGTGGTCAGGTCGAGCGTGCTCGGCGCGAAGGGCAGTGCGGCCAGTTCCAGGCTCTGAACCAGGGTCAAAAACGCCGGCAGGCTGGCCTCGCCGTCGAAGAACGCCGGACTGCGGAAAATGGCTTTGGCATCTTCGACGCGCGCTGCCAGTTGTGCCCCTTCGGCCAATGCCGTTGGAGCGAGACGTAAAACGCGGCGCCTGGATGCTTCACGCAGGTGCGCCAGCGTGGATTCCAGGTTCGCGCGGGTCAGCAGCGTGTCGAAGAACTCAACGTTCAGGTCGCGCTGGATGACCTCGATGCCATGCCGGCGTAGATATGCCGTGAGCGTCGGCAAGGCCAGATGGGGCATTGTCGGCGCCCAATGCGGGGGGAACAGAAGTAAAATTTTCAAGCTGACCTGGCAACAACTTTCCCCAAAACGCCGGCGAGCTGTAATTCTGCGGCGCGATGGCAACTCACGAAATGCTCCGGTTCCAGCTCGCGCAAGGTCGGCGTTTCGACGCGGCACTGCTCGAGGGCATACTGGCAACGCGGATGGAAGTAACAGCCGCTCGGCGGATTGGCCGGGTCGGCGACGTCGCCTTGCAGGACAATGGATTCTGTGCGCAGGCGCGGATCGGGTTTGGGTACTGCCGAGAGCAAGGCTTCGGTGTAGGGGTGCAGGGGATGCTGAAACAAAGCCTCCGTGGTCGCGCTTTCGACCAGCTTGCCCACATACATCACCGCGACGCGGTCGCTGATGTGTTCCACGACGCTGAGGTCGTGGGAGACAAACAAATACGTCAGTCCGAATTGCTCTTGCAAGTCCTGCAGCAGGTTCAGAGTTTGCGCCTGGATCGAGACATCCAGCGCCGAAACCGGCTCATCGCACACCACCAACTGAGGATTCAGGGCCAGGGCGCGCGCTACGCCGATGCGTTGTCGCTGCCCGCCGCTGAAAGCGTGCGGATAGCGCGTCATGTATTCCGGGCGCAGCCCCACGACCCGCAATAGCTCGGCCACGCGATCTTGAAGCTCGGTCCCCTTGGCCACATTGTTGACCAGCAGCGGTTCCCCAACGATTTGCAGCAGCGTCATGCGGGGATTGAGCGACGAATACGGGTCCTGAAAGATCATCTGCATATTTTGCCGCAGCGCCTTGAGCTGATTTCGATCCAGATCGAAGACGTTCACCCGTCCCATCCGCCGGTCGTTAAACCACACTTCACCGGCGGTAGGTTCGTAGGCGCGGAGGATTAACCGGCCGGTCGTGGTCTTGCCGCAGCCGCTTTCCCCCACCAGCCCCAGTGTTTCGCGCTCGCGGATGAAGAAACTGACATCGTCAACGGCCTTGACGTGCCCGACAATCTTTGAGAAAAGAAATCCTTTCTGGATGGGAAAGTGCTTCTTCAAGTTTTTGACTTCCAGCAAATACGGCGCTGGCGTCGTGTTGGCAGAGGTTGCATGATTGATTGCTTCGGTCATGGTCTTTTCCTTGCGAGTGGTCTGGGTTACGCTTTAGCGCCCGCGCACACATGACAGCGGACTTTGTGACCCGGCGCGACTTCGAGCATTGCCGGTTCTTCTACATTGCACACCCCTGGGATCATGACACTGCAACGCGGGTGGAATGTGCAACCCTGCGGCAACGCATACGGGTCCGGCACCATGCCGCGGATGGAGGCCAGGCGGCGTTTTTCGCGCGTTTTCTGGCCCAGGCGCGGGATAGATTGCAACAGGGCCTGGGTGTAAGGGTGCAGCGGCTGATAGAAGAGCGTGTCCACATCCGCCTGTTCGACAACTTTGCCCATATACATCACCACTACATTTTCCGTCATTTGTGCGACCACGCCCAGGTTGTGGGTGATGTACATAATCGCCATCCCCAATTCATCCTGCAGATGACGCATGAGCTTGAGAATCTGCGCTTCGGTTGTCACGTCCAGGGCGGTCGTCGGCTCATCGGCGATGAGCAGGCTGGGGTGGCACGAGAGCGCCATCGCGATCATCGCCCGTTGGCGCATGCCGCCGCTCAGTTGGTGTGCGTACTGATCCACGATGCGATCCGGCAAGGGCATACCTACCAGCTTGAGCATTTCAATCGCCAGCTCGCGCGCGGCTGCTTTGTCCAACCCCTGGTGAAGCTGGATGGCCTCCATAATCTGATTGCCGATGGTATGCACCGGACTCAATGAAGTCATCGGCTCCTGGAACACCATGGCAATCTCGGCGCCGCGGATACTGCGCATTTCATCGCTTTGAGGGGCCAGTTTTGTCAGATCAATGACCTCGGTACGTCCTTTAATCTGTCGGTGGTACAAGATTTGGCCTTCCACCGTTTTCCCTGGCTTAGGCACGATGTTGAGAATCGAACGCGCCGTGACGCTCTTACCGCAGCCGCTTTCACCCACGACGCCCAACGTCTCACCGCGATGGATGGTGAATTCTGCGCCGTCTACCGCGCGCACCGTCCCTTCATCGAGAAAGAAGTAGGTTTTCAGGTTTTTGACTTCTACAAGCAGTTCTCTGTTGTTGTTCACGATTGTACTCCTGCAAGATGTTAGCTCGCCGCTTCTTTTGAGGCTAAGCAAACTCCGCTATCGCTACTGGTCGTTTGACGGCAAAACTTTGACGATGAAGTTTAATGCGCTCTATTTCGTACAATGTCTCTGCCGTGAAATAGCTTTCCCCACAGTGAGGGCAACTAACTATGGGAATATCCTCGATGACAAGCAAATTCTCGCCTTTACCGTAACTGCGGGTAACCAAGCGAAGACGCGCTCCCTCCTTGCCGCAAATATCACAAACCATAGCCATCACTCCTTGTTACAAACGATAAACCGTGATGAAAACCAATTTTCCTGTGAGACTTATCTTGGCTACCACAATGATTTCTTACCTGCTACTGTTTCACCTTTGACCAGATATTTCCATTCGCCTGTCTCAACAGCCTTTTGGCGTTCCACGATCTCGCCCGTGAGTATACCACGTTCCACGTCAAAAATCGTCAGTTCATCATCACTCATTTCTTCTTCAGCGTGTAAGGTCATCACATATTGACGGCTACGGACCTTGTCGCGCATCTGTTTGAGAATATGCTGGAACACAAAATACTCCTAAGTGATTTTAGCAAATTACTTGACTATGGGCTACCGTGTATACGGGTCCGCAGCATCGCGCAAACCGTCGCCGAGGAAGTTGTAGGCGAAGACGGTCAACACCACCGCCAGCGCCGGGCCGAACAATAGCCATGGGGCCTGCGCCAGCGAGCGTACATTCTGCGCTTCTTGTAACAAGACGCCCCAACTGATCGCCGGGGCGCGCAATCCCAGGCCGATAAAGCTCAGGCCGGTCTCGCCCAAAATTTGACCGGGAATCGAGAGCGTCAGGCTGGCGATAATGTGGCTTAAAAACGACGGTACCATGTGGCGGAGAATGATGCGCAGCTCACTCGATCCGCACAACCGCGCCGCCAGCACAAAATCCTCCTGGCGCAAAGAGAGGAAGCGTCCGCGTACCACGCGCGCCATCCCTGTCCAGCCGACCAGGGAGAGGATGATCGTGATCCCGAAGTACATCCGCACCACCGGCCAGTCGGGCGGCAGAGCCGCGCTGAGCGCCATCCACAGAGGAATGGTGGGGATCGTGCGGATGAACTCAATGACCCGTTGGATGACCGTGTCAATGCGCCCGCCATAGTAGCCGGAGATGCCGCCCAACACGATGCCCAGCGCCAGACTCAAGAACACACCGACCAGACCGATGGAAAGCGAGATGCGCGCTCCGTAGCACAGGCGCGAGAAAAGGTCCCGCCCCATCCGGTCCGCGCCGACGAGGAAGATGCCTTGATCCTTGATCTCCGGTGCCAGCCCGAAGAGGTGAATATCGGATTCCCACAGCCCCCACAGTTTGTAAGGCACCCCTTTCACAAAGAACCGAATGGGGTAAGTGATTTCGGGATTTTCGGTATAAATGTCCCGCATCGTTTCCGGGTCTTTGGAGCGGTCCCGATGGTAGATGAACGGCGCGCGCAACTTGCCTGTCTTATCGAAGATGTGAATGGGCGTCGGCGGGGCCATCTTGTAGCGGATGAAGTAGGCTTCCGGCTTGTAGGGCGCGACGAATTCACAAAAGGCGCCGATCAGGTAAAACACGATCAAGATGACGGCGCCCACCAGCGCCATCTTGTGGCGGCGAAATTTCCACCACATCAATTGCCATTGGCCGGCGACATACAGGCGTTCCTCTTCGGCGCTCCCGGCAGGAACTTCGTCAATCATCTGAGACGGTGCGGCTTCTTCTGCAGGGGCAGGACATTCTACGGGCAGTTCAGGTTGGATCTTGCGTTCTTGTGCGTCCATTGTCGCTTAACCCTCCAGACGAATGCGCGGGTCAATCCACGCCAACAGGATATCGGAGATCAATGTGCCGATCACCGTCAAAGTGCTGAGGAGGAAGAGAAAGCTGCCGGCCAGATACATATCCTGCGAGGTCAACGCCCGCAGCATCATCGGGCCGTTGGTTTGCAAACTGAGCACTACGGCCACCAGCGTTTGCCCGGAGATCAGCCCGGCCAAGGTCCAGCCTACGGTGCTAAAGAAAGGATTCATAGCGACGCGCACCGGATATTTCCAGATCAACTTGCGTTCTTTTAGCCCTTTGGCGCGTGCCGTTTCCACGTAAGGCTTGTTTAATTCATCCAGCACATTGGCGCGCGTCGTGCGGATACTGCCGGCCGTGCTTTCCAGGGCGATGACGATGACCGGAATCCACAGATGTTTCAGCATATCCACAAACTTGGCCCAGCTCCACGGCGCCAGGATGTACTCTTCGGAGAACAGACCACCGACGTTCATACCGAACTTGCGCATGGCAATCCACATGACAACCAGAGCGATCATAAACCCCGGCGTTCCGGCGCCAACGAAACTGATGGCCGAGAAGAGATAATCAGGGATGGAATATTGATGCGTGGCTGAAAAGACCCCGACCGGAATTGCTATAAACCAGCTCACCATTACGGAGACCAGCGAAAGAAACACTGTCAGCGCCATGCGTTCCCAAATCAGATCCTTGACCGGCTTTTGCCATTCCATAGACTGTCCCCAGTCTCCGCGCAGGATGATGCCGGATACCCACTTGTAGTATTGCACATAGACCGGCTGCCCAAGCCCGTACCGTTCACGGAGTGAGGCGATTTCGGTTTCATCCACATTTTCACCCATTTGCCGCAACTGCATGGCATAGGAAGTCAGATAATCGCCCGGGGGGAGTTGGATGATAATGAAAGAGATCATCGAGATGATGATCAACGTTGGGATCATCATAGCGATACGCCGGAGAATGTAACCTAACATGCTACACCTCTATCGCAATAGGGATTAGGGAGTAGGGATTAGGGAGTCGGAAATGGGAAGCAAGGATGTCGGTGAGACGCCGGCTTCCCATTCCCCACTCCCTACTCCGGTAAATTGGAGGGT
The DNA here is from genome assembly GCA_019873645.1 of Chloroflexota bacterium. GTDB lineage: Bacteria > Chloroflexota > Anaerolineae > B4-G1 > SLSP01 > DSWT01. The sequence continues at coordinate 9,619 of JAIOAX010000007.1, forward strand.
GAGCCTGGAGAGGCTCACCCTCCAAGAGATTGGGTTGCACGCTACATCGTGTGCTTTTCTGGCTCGTCCCAGAAGAAGGACTCGGATTGCAGGAACTGCTCGTCGCCGGTGGTATCGTCGTTGGGCATACCGTCGAGCACATTGCGGAAGCCGTTCTTGGCGACAGTCGGCGCGGGTTTCTCGCCCAGGATGCCGATCATGGGCAGCTCCTCGGCCCAGATATCCAGGATGCCCTCGAAGAGCTTGTTCTGCTTCTCTTGATCGGGTTCCAGCGAGACCTGGTTGTCCCAGATATCCCAGATCTTCCAGATGAAGTGTCCGTCCGGCGGTTTGACGGCCAGGGGGTCTTCGGGGTTGTTGTAGTAGAAGCCGTAGCCGGGGCACCACGGGCGGTCGGGCTGCACGCCGCGGAAGATGATGGCGCCCGGCACCAGCGGCAGGACGGTGCGGTCGCCGCCCCAGTAGGCCGCTTCGATTTCGTTGGCGCTGTAGTGCTCGGTGTACAGGGAGCGTTCCACGTACTTGTAGGTGGCCTTGATGCCTACATCTTCCAGGTACTTGCAGACCAGTTGCACCGAGTCTTCCTCCGGCGTACCGGCTTGCGAGGTACCCTCAATGATAAAACTGATGGGGCCGCTGCCGTCCTTGAAGCGGCGGAAGCCGTCGGCGCCACGCTTATAGCCGGCGTTGTCCAGCAGCTCGTTGGCCTTATCCGGGTCGTATTCGATGTAGGCGTTGGAGAGCTTGGGGTAGTAGTTTGGCGACATAGGCAGCGGGCTGTACTGCCGCGGTTTCATCATGCCATTGAAGCACAGTTCATTGATCTCCTCGCGGTTGATGGCCAGAGAGATGGCGATGCGGACATCGCGGGTGTTGAAGAACTCGCTGAGCAGTGGGTTCTTGCAGGACAGGTTGAGCTGCAGAGCTTCGTGACCGGCAGAGACTGCCAGGAGCACGCGGTAATCCCCATTCTTCTCGTTTTCCTTGTACAGCGTGTAGTTACCGAGGCTGAGGTGACGGGCCTGATAGTCAATCTCACCATTGATGATCCACATGTTGAGGACCTCGGCGGATTCAAACAGGCGGTGGGTGACGGTGTCAATGTAGGGCACCTGATTGCCTTCGGGGTCCGTCGCGTAGTAGTAGGGATTGCGCTCCATCACGAATCGCTCTTCGGCCAGCGACCCTTTCAACAACCACGGTGTAATCTGTGGGCGGTCCGGATTCAGGTCAAAGCGGTTGCGGTTCTCGTTGAAGTAGGTAGCCCAGCTATCGAAACCGGCCTCTTTGACTTTGGCTTCCAGCGCGGCTTTGTCATCCACCAGATCCATGTGCCATTGCTTCATGTAGTGGCCAGGGGTCAGCCAGCCGTTGATGCTGCGCGTGCCGCCGCCTTCGTAGAACAACATTGGCTTGGGATGGGCAAACTTGAACACCACGGTGAAGTCATCCGGGAACTCCATATCGCAAATGACCCACTTGCCATCTTTATCGCGCGTCGCGTGTGATGCCGGGGGTGTCTTGGACAATTCCTTATTTTTGACCTGGTACTCGTAAAACCACTTGAAGTTTTCGCTGGTGAGCGGCGTCCCGTCAGAGAACTTGACACCCTTGCGCAGGTGGAAGGTCCAGGTCTTGGTATCCGGCGAGACTTCCCAGCTTTCGAGCAGTTTGGGCTTCATGATGAGGTTACGGTCAAACCAGGCCAGTGTGCGGTCGTTGAGCTTGGTGGGCCCCCAGCGATCGGAGACGCCGTTGAAACCGCGCCGCCAGTTGCCGCCGTATTTGCCGATGCTCTCGGCGACATCCACGATGTAGGGATTGAGCGGCAGACGCTCTTCCACCGGTGGCAGTTGCCCGGCCTTCACCAGCTTTTCCAGCATCGGGGCTTCCTTGAAGCGTGGCCCCGGGGTCGCGGTTGGCTCAGGGGCTTTGGTGGCTTCCTTTGTCGCGGGCGCCTCGGTGGGTTTAGGCGTCGCCGTGGGTTTTGGGGGTTCCGCTTCCTTAGTAGGCGCTGCTGTTGTTGGGGCTGCGGTGGGGGTAGGCTGCTTGCACGCGGTGATGGCTACGCCGGCCGTCGCCAGCGCCGACACCCGCAGGAACTCGCGCCGTGTTAGCTTGCGTTTCTCTTCCATGTGAATTCAACCTCCTTGCTTAATATATGTAAAGTAACATGGGAAATTCAAATTCCGGGTGGACCTTGCTATGTTGTGAAGTCGAACCGATAGAGCACCTCCTTACTCGTCAAGTATAGCATAAACTGTGGGGATTCACCAGATGTGATACAAATCAAATCCCCGACTTGGCATTGCGTAGCTGAGACCGTTTTCGGCCAGGATTGCCATTGTGAGCGGTAACGTGAGCGTTCACGGTTTAATTACATTATAATAATGACGGTAGACTTGTCAAACGGCTGGCTTTGTTTTATATCTGTGGATTCCGAATAGAAAGTAGCATGGAGTGTTAAGATTGTCAAATGAGCAAAAAGATGAAGTGCAAAGGGGGCTTTGGGCTGCGAAGCTGCCCAAAGTCCCCTTTGTCTATCTTTTCGTTATTGATGCTGGGGCCGAAAGTGCAGACTGGAAGTCTGCGATTGGCGTCTCTCCAGCTACGCCGTTTCTGACAGATCACAGAAACCGTTGCCGTTTTTATCCACATAGCGGCGACAGTGGCCAGGATAGGGGTCGTTGATCCTGCCGAACGGGCAGCGTGTGACGACGCGCTGCGGCGCCGGTGTGGCTGTGGGAACAGCAGTGGCCGTCGCAGTCGGTTCTGGCGTAGCGGTTGCGACCGGTTCGCTGGTGGCCGTCTCCGCCGATTCGGTGGGGACGGTGGACGTCGGTGTATGAGCGACCGGCGTGCTGGCAACCGTTGAGGCGGTCTTTTCGGCGGTATTGTCATTCGCGGCGATGGTCGAATCATTCTCCACCGGCTTGCGTCGGGTGAGGCATGCCAGCGCGGCGACACAGGCTGCGCTCCCGCAGATGAGGAGAAAGCGGCGACGGCTGAGTTTGAGGGGGACGCAGGATTGCGCTACGGCAGGGGAGAGGGGCAAGGCCGCGTCAGTAGCACATTGCGGTTTCCGGACCGGGCGTTTGAACGCACATTTAATCCAATCCCAATGCAATACCAGTTTTACGGCGAGCAGTGCCAGGGTGACATACGAGGCCCACTCGTGTACAAACGGCAATGGGAACAGGAAAATCCCACGCAGCCCCAAAAGCGGCAGCACGACCTGCGACATCAGTATGCCGGTGATGAGGGTCACTGTAAAAGTGAACAGCAGCAGGGCGTCAAGGGTATAGTAGATGCGGATTTTGGTCGGCAACTTGCAGAACAGCTTTTGAGTGATGCTTACAATCCAACGCCAGTGCAAGACAATATGGAGTGCCAACCCGGCCCCCATCGCCAGCCCCAGCCATTCGTGGATCGCTATGCCGGTCGTAAACGGCTTGAGCAAGACCAGAAAGGCGATTAACAGGACGATATCCACATACAGATTGATTTTTATGCGACGAGTTTTATCCTTCAACATTATTTTCCTCCCTTGCAGTTCGGATGAACGTTAGCGCGTTGGCACGTTTAAACGTTTATGATAGTGTAAGACAGTACGTAATTCGTAACTCGTAATTCGTAACTCGTAATTCGTATGCTATCTTCCAACGATGCCGACAGTATACCTGCATTTCCTGAAAATAAGTTGAGAAAACATTGACAGTATCCTGAGAAAAACGGAAAGCGATCTTGAACGTTGTTGCGCTCAAGATCGCTTTCATCCCAGGAGGAGATTGTGACTGTTCTCCAGTTTAGAGGTCTGTGCCGTTCCCCGGAGTGCGGTAGCGGAAATTGCGCAAACCGGTTCCAGAAGTATCGTCGCTGTTGGGAGCGTCAGGCGCGCCGTTCATAGAGCCGCCGCGACCACGCCCACGTCCGCCGCGTCCTCCGAAGGGCGCCATTCCATCTGGCCCCATCATTCTGAAGCCATCCGGCCCCATCAGCCCAAAACCGTAGCCGTTTTGCAGGATTTCGTCGGCCTGCTCCTGAGTGATGACGCCATCTTTGACGGCCTGCGCCAGCGCCTCGGTGTAAGCGGTTTGCAGTTTCTCACGCACAGTTGCCGCATCCAGACCTTTCTCACGCATCAGGGTCGAGAGGGTTTTGCCTTCAGCATAGGCTGCCTGCAGGTCTTCGAGCGACATTCCCAGAGCCTTCGCCAGCAGGGTGTCGCGGTTCAGGTAGCTTTGCAGGTTCTTGTGTGCCAGCATCATATCAGCCTGTTCTTGGGTGATGAGCCCCTTTTCCACAGCTTGAGCGATGGCTGCCTGGTTGGCCGTTTCGCGTGCGGCCTCCAGCTTGTCTACGGTGATGCCCAGCGCCTCGGCCAGCAGGGCGTTCTCGTCAATCGTGCCGGATAGGCCTTTAGGGGCACGGCCGAAGCCGCCAAAGCCTCCCCATCCGCCACGGCGCCCAAATCCACCCCAGACCTTCATTTCGTCGGCTTGCTCTTGAGTGAGCAGACCTTCCTCGACGGCCTGGTCAATGGCGGCATCGCGCGCTTTCTGGTAAGCGGCCTGCAAGTCTTCGACGCTGATCCCCAGCGCATCGGCCAGCAACTGCTGGTAATCTATTTCCTGACCCCATTTGCCGGGGAATCCCCAACCGCCGCCGTGATTGAGGTACCCTTCGCCCAAAAGGCCGGGCATAGCCGCTTGTGTCACGGTCTGCAAAGTATTCGCAGCGCGCACGCTCGCCGGCGTTGCCAGGTACCAGACGCCGGCCCCAACCATAGCCAAAGCTAAACTACCCAAAATTACTACCGTCATCCATTTCTTTGTTTTCAACATTATCTTACCTCCGTAAATTGAAAGTTTTCATTATCGAGAGACACTGAGTTGTACGGTTAAGGCGCATTGCGCCTTGAACAGTTTTTACATTCGAGTCGTATTATGTGTTATTTCTCTAAACTTATCAAGACATCACCCCCTTCTTGTAAACCGGTCAGGATCGTTCTTGTCCGTTCGACATTTTCAATATAACAGTTTTATCTGAAAATCGTCTAAGAAATTCCTGTGAAATTCCTGAGAAAAGTCACAAAGCCCGCTTGAGCGGGCTTTGGGGCAGGTTACCGTGATTTCTGTGGTGAATAAGCTATCTACCCCTTAGGCAGGGTGAACCAGAAGGTACATCCCTCGCCGGGGATGGCCGTGCTTTCCACACCTACCTGCCCGCTCAATTTTTCGACGATGCGCTGCACGATGGATAGCCCCAGGCCGTGCCCCTCGGCTTTTTCCTGGTGGAAACGGGTGAAGGGGGTAAAAGCCTGCGCTTGTTCTTCAGGGGTAAGGCCGGGGCCGTTGTCACGCACCCAGAAAACGATTGTGGATTCTGGATTTTGGATTTTAGATTTTAGATTTTGGATTTGAGATGGTTGCGTAGCTGCGGTATGCGGGGAGTCCATATCGGCAATCGGCAATCGGCAATCTAAAATCGTATAGCCGAGTTCAACGCGCGGGGGGATGTTGGCGGATGCGTCGCCGCCGTATTTGAGGGCGTTGCCGATGTAGTTGGCCCATACGGCTTCAACCCAGGCAGCGTGTCCAAGCGCCACAGGCCAGGTCTCCGGCATAACGATGCTGGCCTGAGTCTCCTGGATTTGTAGCTCCAGACGGCCTAACGCTTCGGCAACGACTGCGCCCATATCGAGCGGGCCGGTCTGTACCGCGTCTACCTGTCGGACGTTGGCAAGGAGTAGTAATTCGTCAATGATGTCGCGCATTTTGTAGCCGGTGCGGGTGATGCGCTGCAGATTTTCGGCGATCTTCTCCGGTTCCATGCGGCGAAAGCGCGTCTCAAGCAGGCTGCTGAAGCCGATGATGGCGCTCAAGGGGTTTTTCAGATCGTGGGCGACGGTGCGCGCGAAGGCATTGAGGTCGGCATTGCTGGCCGCCAGATCGGCATTGGCGGCGCGCAGTTCCTGATTGGCGGCGGCCAGTTGACGTTGCAAGGCATAAAGGGTCAGGTGGGTCCTCACCCGCGCCAGCACCTCTTCGATCTGGAATGGTTTGGTGACGTAATCCACGCCGCCCAGCGTGAAGGCTTTGACTTTGTCCTCAGTTTGATCCAGCGCGCTGATGAAGATGATGGGAATGTCGCGGGTCGTCGGGTCGTCTTTGAGTGCCGCGCAGACTTCGTAGCCGTTCATGTCGGGCATGTTGATGTCCAGCAGGATCAAATCCGGCGGCGCGACATGGGCGGCCCTCAAAGCTAGTTTGCCGTTAGGCGCAGCGCGCACTTTGTAGCCTTGTTCGCTCAACATGCCCGTCAGCAGGCGCAAATTGGCGGGGGTATCGTCTACAATCAGGATGTCGCCGGGCGTGTTGTTATCGGCGCGATGTGGTGATGTGTTCATAAAGTCCGCTCCCTGGGAAAATCGTTGGACGTTTGAACGTTATTGTAGCACAAATTTCCAGTTCATGCCGTCAAGCCTACGACAAAGAGTTGGAAATCCGTTAAAATCTGTTTAATCCGTTGACAAAAAATTTTCATCTGAGCGTCGGTGAGTTGCAAGTTTATACAGAATCTATCAGGCAATAGATGTGAGTTGGGTGAGCTTCTCGTAGTCAAAGTTGTGCACCCATTGCGATAGGGTATGAGCCAGGCGCGGAGCCTGTGGCTGTATTTCGGCGATGAGCGCCAGCATACGTTCCGCATCTAGCTCAATGGCGGCTTGATGCAAAGCGGCAATCCAGGCAACAGGGAGGGAGGCCAGACTTTCGCGTAGTCCTTCTGGTGTTGCCGCTGCCGCTGACGACTCTGCAGATTCGGCGGCTGCGCCGTTGGTGGGCGTCTCATAGAGGAATTGCACCCCTAGATGCCGCGTCAGGATATCGAAGACCTCGTGTTCGCGGAAGGGTTTGCGCACGAAGTCATCGCAGCCGGCCGCCAGGATGGCGTTGCGGTCTTCCTCGAAGGCACTGGCCGTGAGCGCGACGATGAGCGCGGGGCGTCCCAGGGCCTGCGCACGTTCTTTAATCTGCCGGGTAGCGGTGTAACCGTCCATCACGGGCATGCGCATGTCCATCCATACCAGGTGGGGTTGCCATTGTTCCCAGTAAGACACGCCTTCTTTGCCATTGACCGCGCATTGGATCTCAAACCCAAACGGTTCGAGCAATTTGACCAGGACATCGCGATTGGCTCGCTGATCTTCGACGATCAACAGGCGGTAGGGGCCGCCATCCGGCGCATGTTGATCCGGCGCCAGCCCGATAACCCGGCGGTGCACGTGTTCAACCTGGGCTTCAACGGCCCCGGCCTCGGCTAATTTGACCGGGATTTCCACACGAAAGATGCTGCCTTCCCCCACCACACTGCTGACGCTCAGTTCGCCTTTCATCAGTGTGACGAATTGGCGGCAGATGGAGAGTCCCAGGCCGGTGCCTTCCTGGGATTTCTGGCCGCTGGACGTCTGGACAAAGGGGTCAAAGAGGACCGGCATTTCTTCAGGCGCGATGCCGGGGCCGGTGTCTTCTACCTCGAACAGTAGCCAGTAGTCAGTAGACGATGGTGGACGGGGGGCAGAATCCTGAACCTGTCTACTGTCTACCGTCTGCTGTCTACCGGCAACCCTTAGCGTCACCCCACCTTCTTCGGTGAATTTCACGGCATTGCTGAGCAGGTTCATCAAAACCTGGCGGAGTTTGCCTTCGTCGGCGTAGACATATTGGGGCACGTCGGGTGCGATGTCGAGGATCAGGCTCAGGTTCTTGGCGGCGGCGCGCATAGCGAACATTTCTTTCAGCCCGATAAGCTGGCGGTGCAGGTCGAAGGCATTTTCTTGCAGGCCGGCGCGTCCGGCTTCGATCTTCGACATGGTCAGCACATCGTTAATCAGACCAAGCAGGTGTTCGCCGCTGCGTTCGATGGTTTCCAGGTACTCACGTTGTGTGGCGGTGATGTGGGGGTCGCGGGCCATAAGTTGGGTGTAACCCAGGATGGCGTTAAGCGGTGTGCGCAGCTCGTGGCTCATGTTTGCCAGAAAGGTGCTCTTAGCGCGGTTAGCGGCTTCGGCGGCTTCTTTCGCCGCTGCCAGTTCCGCCGTGCGTTCGGCCACACGCCGTTCCAGGTTGGCGTAGGACTCCCGCAGGCGCGCCGACATCAGGTTGAATTGTTTCGCCAGCGCCTCGATCTCGTCGCCGGTGGAGACTTTGATCACCCGGTTGAAACCGCCGGCTGCCAGTTCCTGGGTTGCAGTCGTCAATTCTTCAATGGGCAGGGTGACATGTTTGATGCCACTGACAATCATTATGGCCGGCGCTGCCACACCTGCCAGCAAGAGCAAGATCAACAACGGTTGGAAAGCGCGCATATCGCGGGTGAGGGTGCGCCAGTCATCTTCGAGGATCAGTCCCCAGTTGGTGTTGGGGATGGCGGCGAAACTGGAGATCGTCTCGCGTCCCAGGATGTTTTCAACCCGCACGGCGTTGGCTTCACCTTTCAGAACCAACTCTACGACCAACTGTGAGGAAAAGTCCGCGCCAATGTAGGCAGGGTTGGAATGATAGACGACGCGCCCGTTGCTGTCTACCAGGTAGACGCTGGCGTTGCCATCCAGTTGCAGCAGTTGCACAATGGACTCGCTGTAGCGATTTTGCCCGCCGGGTTTCCAGGGCATGAGTTCGACGCTTAAGCCGTTGAGGGTATCGTTGTTGTCGGTCACGGGTATCACGCTGGCGATAAACTCCGACTTCATTTCCGGGCTGCTGGTAATGTCTGAGATGAAAGGCTCACCGGTTTCCAGCACTCGGCGAACATAATCACGGTTTGACCAGTTCTGCCCGATCAGATCGGGGCGTTCGGGGACGGTGGTCATAACCGTTCCTTGGGGGTCCAGGAATACCCTGAGCACCTCATCCGGCGCCCCCATCATGAATCCCATAGTGACGACAGCCCCTTCGGGAGGTTCTGTTGCAGTAGCGATAACTTCTCTATTGAAGAAGATGCGGTCGCGCCGCTCTTCGGTCAGAATGGCGCCGAGCTGGTTGGCCATCAAGCGCGCCAGTTCGCGGTCGCGCTCGACCAGCAGACGGGTAGTTGCCCGTCCGTAGGTAAAAAATGTGAGCGCGCCCACCGCAATTTGTACAAAAATGACCGGCATGACCGCCATGGTCAGGATTTTGCGTCGCAGGCTTTTGCGACGCCAGTAACGGCTGCTGGTAGTGTAGAATTCTTTTAATCTCTTCAACATGATTGATGTTGTCCTCATTATTAACATCATTAACGTCCGGATGGTTGTTCTGCGAGTACGACAGACACGACTTGCTCTTGACCATCGCGGAGGATGGTAACCTGTACAGTATCGCCGATTTTCTTTTGTGTTTCGAGGTAGACGGTCCAGGCTCGCATATCGGCAATCGGTTGTCCATCGGCAGCGACGATGATATCACCGCCGACCGGTACCTGGTAACGTCCCATGCGCACAATGCGCGTGCCGCCGCGAATGCCAGCGTTGGCCGCCGGGCCGCCCCGCGTGACTTCGAGCACCAGCAGGCCGCTATCTACGGGGACATTCATCCCGGCCTTGCGGAACCAGTCGGCGATGGACGGCGTGAGGGCCACCATATCCGCGCCGACCCACGGATGGGGATAGTAGCCCCGGGCGATCAGTTCCACCACGACGCGCTTGACGGTATCCGCTGAGACGGCAAACCCGATGCCTGCCGAGTCACCGCCGGTGCTGACGATTTGGGTGTTGACGCCGACGACGCGCCCGTCGAGGTCGAGCAGCGGGCCGCCGGAATTGCCGGGGTTGATGGCCGCGTCGGTCTGGATCGCTTCGCCGATAAAACCGCTCTCGCTTTCGATCACCCGTCCCAGCGCGCTGATAACGCCGGTGGTCAGGGTTTGTTCTAAGCCGAACGGGTTGCCGATTGCCAGCACAAATTGCCCTACTTCTAGCGTGCTTGAAGTCCCCAGGGGAATCGGAGCCGGTAAATCTGCGCCGGCGTCCACGCGAATCACCGCCAGGTCGTTTTGCGCGTCTGCGCCGACGACTTCGGCAGGATACACTTTTCCGGTGCTGAACGTGACCAGCAGTTCCTCGGCGTTTTCGATGACGTGGTAATTGGTGATGATGTGGCCGGCGGTATCGTAGACGAATCCGGACCCACTCCCTTCCTGGGGGATAATTTGTCCGAAGATACTGTAGGCATAGCTACGGTTGGTGATGTTCACTACCGCAGGGCTGGCAGCTTTGTAGACGGCGATGATGCGCGATTGTAAAGCCAGGAGCGCCGTATTTTCATCCAATACTGCGCCGGACGCCGGCGTTACCAGCGGCGGCAGAGGGGTAGGGGTAGGGGGAACGGGCGTCGCGGTAGCGGTCGGGGTAGGGGATAACGTCGGTAAGTTGGTCAGAGCACAGCCCAGACCGGTGATGAGCATGCTTAGGATAAGGAGCAACAGTCCCAATTTGGATAATCGCATAACGATTTATACGCCTCCCAATGGTTTTTATAATTATACGTCAATTATACGCTATTGTCGTGGTGGAGGTTGTAATAGGGTATAGGCCATTATTGATTGCCTGGGGTGGCACGGTCAGAGACCGGCCACAGCAGTACGAACAAATTATTGATTGGCTGGGGTGGTCTCCTGAGCGTGCCCGTTATTGGTCTTGTTCGGCCCGCACGTGCAGTTGATAGCTTGTGTAAGCTTGCTTTTCGACGTAGACTTCGAAGTTTGCGGAGGCGCCTGCCGCGATGGAAGGCACCGTCCCTGTGCCCATGCTCACCATTTGTCCGTTACCGTCCAGCAAAAGCCCGGAGATGACGACGTTTTTAACGGGGTACGGGTTGGGATTCGTCGCCACGCCGTTGATGCGCAGATAGTTTGTGCCGGTGTCTGTGATTTTGACGTCGCTTAATGTCACACTCACCGCTTCATGCCATTCGGTCACTTTGGCGTCGGGGTGCACGAGGAAGGAAGCCATGTCCTGAGCCGCGATTTCGGCGGTGAAGGGGCAGGCTTCCCCAGGCCCTAAGAGACCGCAGCTCGTTTTGGCTTCCATTGCGCCGTGCCAGATCCATTCACCTTGCATGCCGCGTTGACCGGGGCGCATGGGGAAGGCATAGAACGCGCCCCGGAAGCCGCCGGCATCGAAGAAGGTGACATGTACGGCGATCACGGCGTAGGTTTCTGTGGTGGGATTGTGGATGAAACCGGCCACTTTGTAGATCAGGCCACCCTCAAGCAGTGGATTAGGTTCCGCGTAATTGGTCGTGATTTCGACGGTGAGCGGCGGGCCGGGGTCGGTATCCGGCTTCTGCGTCAGTGCGTTCTGGATGATGGCGGTCGTTTGCGCCGCAGCGGTACTCTGCATTGTCGGTTGTGTGGACGCTGCCGCAGCGGATGGGTTATTCGGCGCCGCTGTTGCGGACGTGGTCGGTGTTGGCGTGGGCGTTGCGGTCACTTCCGCTTCCCGTGTGCGCCAGGGGACGAGGGTAACGCGGGCTATGGGCGTCGGCGTTGCCGTAGGTGTGGCCGAGGCCATCGCAGTTGGTGCGACGGCCTCGGCAGTTTGCGCTTCGGCGGATGGTGTGATCACCGAAGTGCTGCCGCTGCGTTCGGTCAGCACATTGATTACAGCGCGGGTCAATAGGGCGGTAATACGACCTGTTGCGTCGGCGCCGGTGGGAGCGCCGCTCGGCGCGTTACCGGCGCCGGCAGGGCGTCCGCCGCCTTGTCTGAATTGCGCCTGTAGTTGCGCGCGTTCTTCTTCGGTCATATTCTGGAAGCGCTCGCGCATGGCGGCACGTTCTTCTTCAGACATCGTTGGTCCGTTCCATTGCCCTTGCCCTGGTGTCCCCATACCCTCGGCGGGCGTCTGTCCCGACATTCCTGTCCCCCCGGCAGGCATTTGTCCGCCGAACGCGCCCATCGCCGGTCCCTGTTCCTGGAGCCAGGCCTGGGCGTCGGCTTCGGTGAGCTGCATCGCGGTAATGGCGGCAATCTGTGCGTCGCTCAACTGCGCTTCAATCTTTTTGACAACCGCATACCGCTCGGCCTGGGTTGTGGTGGTGTTGCCCTGCAATGTCTTCCACAGGGGAAGCAATTGCCTGGCTTGCTCTGCCGTCACGGCGTTCGCGGTGTCTTCCAGACGCAGCATCCCCAACGCAAGCTGACCGGTCACATCGAGCGCGTTCTCGTAGTCCGTGCGCAGCGCGCCGGTATAGGTTGCTGTCTCGGCCGTTGCCGTAACCATCGGGTTCGCCGTTGTCTTCTGGCAGCCGCTTATGACGATGATCACGAAAACGAAAAGCACCGGTAAAATTTTGTACCGAAAACCACCTTGTTTCATCCTCATTCCTCCTGAGTTGTCAGTTTCCAGTTTTCAGTTTTCAGTTTTCAGTTGTCAGTTGCGGGTTGTGAGTTGGAGAATTCCCTACTCATGCCGCAAGGCCACGATGGGATCGAGTTTCGCCGCCTGTGTCGCCGGGTAGTAGCCGAAGAAGATGCCGACGGCCGCCGCCGCGCCGAAGGAGAGCGGAATGGAACCGGGCACCAGAACGGTGCGCATGGATCCCAGCGCATTGAAGAGCCATGAACCGCCTATCCCTCCCAGGATGCCCATCAGTCCGCCGAGCAAGCTCAGTACCACGGCCTCAAGCAGGAATTGCAGTTGTACATCGCGGGGACGCGCCCCCAACGCCTGTCGCAGGCCGATTTCGCGTGTGCGTTCGGTGACGCTGACCAGCATGATATTCATAATGCCGATGCCACCGACCACCAGCGAAACTGCCGCCACCCACGCCAGTAAGTTGCGGAAAGTCTCGGTTGTCGAAGCGCGCATGTTGATGATGCTTTCCTGGGTGGTCATTGTGAAGCCGGGCGCGGAAGCATCGGTACCCAGGATTTGCATCAGGAGGACGTTCAATTGCTCCATCACATCGTCCATGGCCTCTTTGCTCTCGGCCGAGACATAGACGACGCGCAGCGCTGTTCCGCCAAAGCGGGCATTGATGAATTTCTTGAAGACCAGAGTGATAGGGACGTAAATCCGGTTGTCATAGTCTGTAGTGCCCACCACGCCTTTTTCTTTCATCACCCCGACGACCGTGCACTTGACCTTGCCGATGGTCACGTATTTCCCCACAACATTTGTGTCGCCGAACAGTTCTTGGGCAATATCGTATCCCAGCACGGCAATTTTGCTGGCGCGGTCGTTATCCTGGTCGCTGATAAAGCGTCCCTGCGCCACGCGGTAATCGTGAACATTGACGAAACCCGACGTCGTGCCGACAATCGAGATGTCGGACAGGGTCACAGCGCCGCCTTTGACATCCTGGGTGGTATTTTGCTCTGCCGAGACGCCGTTGATGCCGGTGATGTTGTCACGGATTGTCGCCAAATCGGCGTAGGTGAGGCGCGCCGCATTGCCTCCGCCCATGCCCGGCCCGGCGCGTTGAAACGCCGGCATCACCATAATCAGGTTGGCGCCCAGGGCATTGATCTGGTCGGCGATCTCGGCTTCGGCGCCGGCGCTCACTGCCAGCATGATGATGACTGCGGCGACGCCGATGATTACGCCGAGCGTTGTCAAGAACGAACGCACCTTGTTCATCATCAGCCCTTCCCAGGCGACTTTTAGCGTTTTCCAAAAGCTCATCTTTTCCTCCAGCTTAGTGAAAGTGAAGAGTGAAAAGTTAAGAGTTAAGAGTAAAGAGTAAGGTTTTACCTCTGGCGACTGATTACTTCTTACTCTTTACTCTTTACTTCTCACTCCCCATTATGCAGATGGGCAATGGCCCGGGCATGCTCGCGGTCGGAGACGATTTGTCCGTCGCGCAGGTAAATCACCCGTTGGGCATGCTCGGCGATGTCCAGTTCGTGTGTGACCATGACGATGGTAGCGCCGTTGGCATGCAATTGACGCAGGATTTGCATGATGTCCGTTGCTGCACGGGTGTCCAGGTTGCCGGTGGGTTCGTCGGCCAGGATGATGGCCGGATCGTTGATCAGCGCGCGGGCAATGGCAACCCGTTGTTGCTGTCCGCCGGATAGCTCGTTGGGTTTGTGGTGCCAGCGGTCGCCCAGCCCCACGGCTTCCAGGGCGGCGACAGCTCGACGATAATGTTCGGCATCGCTTTGCCCGTTGTCGCGGCTGTAAAGCAGCGGCAGCATGACATTTTTAACGGCATTCAAGCGCGGGAGCAGGTTGTAAGATTGGAAGATAAAGCCGATTTTCCGATTGCGCACGCGCGCCAGCTCGTTTTTGCTCAGTTGGCTGACATCTTGGCCGTCGAGGATGTAAGTGCCCTCGGTGGGCCGATCCAGGCATCCCAGGATGTTCATCAATGTGGATTTGCCCGAACCAGAAGGCCCCATGATGGCGACAAACTCCCCTTTTTCGACCTGGGCATCTATCCCGCGCAAGGCACTGACAGCCACGGCGCCTTTGCCGTAAACTTTGGTCAATCCTTGAACTGTGATTAAGGCAGCGCTCATTGTGGAATCTCCCTGTGAAAACGGTCTGGTAGTTGCTAGTTAGTCGGGTAGTCTCCGGCTTAGGGGATAGGGCCGAAGCCACCCATAGGCGGCATGCCGCCTTGCGTCTGGGTTTCAATGTTGGAACGGATGGTGGTGCCAGATGAAGATTGAGTGTTCAATGTCACGACTTCACCGCGTTCCAGGCCAGATTTGACTTCGGCATTGACGGCGTCTTGCAATCCGATTTCCACGGTGCGCATTTCCAGTTCCCCGTTCGTTTTCTTGACGAAGACGGCGTACTGGCCGTTGTCCAATGGGCGCAACGCCTGCACCGGCACCAGCAGCACGTTCAAGGCTTCGCCGGCCACGATTTCAACATCGGCGTTCATGTTGGCGAGCAGTTTGACCGGATGCTCAGCGGCGTTGACCGTAGCCCAAAGCTGGACGGCGGATGTGCCGCCTACGGTGGTCAAGACCGGGTCCACGCGGTAGATTTCACCGGTATATTCGTAATCGGGCAACGCCTCAAAGATGATGCGTACCGGATTGCCCTTTACGGCGCTGCTCATATCGGTCTCTTCGATCCAGAATTGCAGCACCGGCGTGCCCAGGTTCTGCAGGACGATAGCCACGCCGTTGCAGGTATCGCCGACCTTGCAGTTCACGGCAGTCACCGTACCGTCGAAGGGCGCGATCAGCGTCGTATCCTCCAGGGCTTCTTTTGCGGTTGCCAGCTTGAGGCGCGCCTGTTCCAGGGCCAATTCGGCTTCACGGGTGGCAGGGGTGGTGCCATCGCCGAGGTCGGCGACGGCCAGCTTCGCCTGTTCGAGCGCCAGGGCCATCTGTTGCACTTTGATCTGAGCAGCGGTGATTTCGGCGTCATCAGGCGGGGTCTGGGCTTCTTCCAGGGCTTTCTGAGCATTCAGGAGTTGCGCTTTCGCGCTTTGGATATCCGTGTTGGTGTTGTTGATCACGCTCAGTTTGTAGTTGTTCTGGGCGACTTCGAGGTTTTGTTGCGCTTTGTACACTGCGTTGGCGGCATTGGCGCGGGTGGTTTCGATATCTTTCTCCCAGTCACGGTCGGGATTCATCGCCGAGGCATAATTTTCCTGGGCATTTTTGAGGCTCTCGATGGCCTGTTCCAGGCTGATGCGTGCGGAGAGGGTCTGATCTACGCCGGCTTTTGCCAGGGCATTTTTGTAGGCCGTTTGGGCGCTGGCTAAATTGGCCTGGGCCAGCGCGACGGTTTCTTCATCCGGTTCCCAGTTGAGCAGTTCATCCAATGCGGTTTGTGCGGCGTCCAGGTTGGCCTGCGCCTGCAGGACGGCAAGTTCGGCCTGCGCTTGAGCCAGCGCCAACGCCTGTTCGGCCTGGAGCACCTGAACCTCGGCGGCGGCGACGTTTTGGCGCGCTTCGGCATCGTCTATGCGCGCGAGGATCGCGCCGGCCTTGACTTCATCGCCGACCGCGACGAACAGTTCTTTTACAACGCCGCTGAGGCCGAACGTCAGGTTGACCTCGTCAGAGGCCACCAGTTGCCCCGAACCGGTTGCGGTGATCGAAATATCGCCTGCGGTTACGGTGGCCGTCTGGACTTCGTCTGTCGTTTGCGCGGCTGCCTTTGGCGTAAACCAGGTGCGATAGGCAAAGTAGCCTCCACCGGCGAGAACCAGGATTAACGGGATAATCCACCATAGTTTCTTCAACATACAGCTCCTCCTCGAAAGTTGTCAGTTTCCAGTCTCAAGTTCCCATTTTCAAGTTTAGCATGGGCATCTGTGAGCAATCCAAGAAATGGCTGATAGTTTCCTGAGAATTGCGCGCGGTTTCTCAGTCAATTCTCAGGAAGTTCCCAACAAGCTCTCAGGTAAGGGGGTATAATGTAAGGTAGACGGAAGACAGTAGACGGTAGACGGGAAAGCCCTCGTCTACGGTCTATTGTCTGCGAATTCTATCGTCTACAAATCAAGAGGGTGCTATGGATAAGGTGCTCATTGTGGATGATGATGTGAAGTTACTCAAGATGTTGGAGCGGACGCTGATCTATGAGGGCTTTGATACGGTGACCTCCGTAGATGGCGAGGATGCGCTGCATAAGGTGTACAGCGAGCGGCCGGATGTGATTGTGCTGGATTGGATGTTGCCGAAGCTGGATGGGATCGGCGTTCTGGAGGCATTGCGTGCCGAAAAGAACGAGACGCCGATCCTGATGTTGACGGCGCGCGACGCGGTGCAGAATCGCGTGGAGGGCCTGGAAAGAGGCGCCGACGATTATCTGGTTAAGCCGTTTGCTTCGCTGGAGCTGGTGGCGCGCATCCGCGCGTTGTTGCGGCGCACCGGCAAGAGCAACCAGACCGTCCTTACTTTTGCCGATCTTTCGCTGGATACGGCCAAACGTGAGGTGCGGCGTGGGGAGCGGCTCATTGCCCTCACGCCGACCGAGTTCGATTTGTTGAGCGTCTTAATGCGCCATCCGCAGCAGGTTTTGGAACGTCGGCAACTTCTCGCGCAGGTATGGGGCTATGACTTTGTGGGTGATGAGAATGTGCTGGAGGTCTACATCGGCTATCTGCGTAAGAAAACCGAGGCCGAAGGGGAGCCGCGCCTGATCCATACGGTACGCGGCGTCGGTTATGTGCTGCGGGAGGAAGAGGAGTAATGTCTATCCGTTTGCGGTTGACGCTGCTGTATACCGTCATCCTGGCGCTGACATTGGCGACCTTCAGCGGTGCGCTCTATGTTGCTCATTCCCGTTATACCCTTAATCTGGTGCGCAATGACCTGGCAAAGTCGGCCGATCCACTGGTCAACGGATTGATGCATGCGCAGCGCAACTTCCGTTGGGGCGCGCCGATTCCGATGCTGGCGCAGGGTGAAGGTCCCGAAGGCGAACGCGCGCGGGAGGTTTTGCAACCCCTGGTGGGAGGTCGCCGTTCCCGTGATTTAGTCCGTATCCTGGATGCCAACGGTGTCGTTCTGGCTTTGCCGATGAGCGACAGCGATGTAGATTTACCGCTTAGTGAAGAAGGACTCGCACATCTCAAAAACGGCGAAAGCTGGGAGGAGATCACGAGCGACGCTGAAGGGCGGTTGTTCATCTACAGCCGGCCGTTGATCATCAACGGAGAATTTGTCGGCGTCGTGCAGTTCGCCCGCTCGCTGGCTGACCGCGACCGCAGCTTGCGTTCACTGGGTATCACGCTGCTCTTGGGCAGCGCCCTGACTACCGTAATTGCCTTCGGCATCGGCTGGACGCTGTCGGGCATCACGTTGCGTCCTATTCACCGCATTACCGAGACTGCACGGCAGATCGGGGAGTCGCGCGACTTCTCCTCGCGCGTCGAACATACCGGCCCCAACGATGAATTGGGACAATTGGCGATGACGTTCAACGCCATGCTTGAACGTCTGCAAGACGCTTACCAGCAGCTCGCCCATGCCTTGCAGGTGCAGCGGGACTTTGTCGCCGATGTTTCCCACGAATTGCGCACCCCGCTGACGACGATTCGCGGCAACCTCACTCTGTTGCAACGTCACCCACCGCTTCCCCGCGACGAACAGGAGGACATCCTCAACGATCTTATCAGTGAGAGCGAGCGGCTGAGCCGCCTGGTGACCGACCTGCTCACGTTGGCCCGCGCCGACGCCGGGCGCAAGCTGGAGCTACGGCCGGTCAACGTGACGCCGCTGGTGGACGATGTGTGTCGGCAGGCGCGCCTGCTGGCCCCGGAACGCGAGATCGTCTGGACGGGGGATGAAGGTGTGGTCACGCAGGCTAATGAGGACGCGCTCAAGCAGGTCTTACTGATCCTGCTGGACAACGCCATCAAGCACGGCAAAGGCGTGATTCGGGTGCAGATCGAAGATCGCGGGGAACAGGTGGCGGTGTGTGTGCGGGATGATGGCCCGGGGCTATCGCCGGAGATGCAGCGGCGGATTTTCGACCGTTTTCATCGCGGGGACGCTTCGCGCTCCACGCCGGGATTTGGGTTGGGGCTATCCATCGCCCGCGCGCTCACCGAAGGGCAACATGGGACCATCGGCGTAGAAAGCGCCCCCGGTCAGGGCAGTGCGTTTACGGTTACGCTGGCGAAGGGGTAAGGATTACACAGAGGCTATTTGCAATGTGGCCGGCGCAAAAATTTCCCGCAGGCGACCGGTTAACGACCTGGATTCAGGTTGTTCAACCAACTGGAAAAATGCGGTTAATGGAGGGCGGCGTAGCAACGACAAAACCAGCGTTTGCACAGTCGCTGGTGCACGCGACAATGTGTCCATGGTCAACGGCGTACGTGTACTGGCCTGTACCATTGCCTGATAGCTGACGATAATGAGTTTGAGCGGTTGTTGGGTCTGAGGATTGTAATACAGGACGATGTTATTCGTGAGTTCAACGCCGGTGTGCGGCTGGGCTTCATTTTCAGCAAATGTGACCGAAAGAATATCCCCTTCTGTATCGTAGTGAATGGCTTTCATTGCTTCACCATCTTTCAATCAAATAAGCAGTCAACACAAAGTTATTAGCCTTCGCAGGCGTGCCCTGCCAACCGAATTTGACCACGACGACCATATCTGTATATGGCGCGGGTAGCTTATCACAGGCATAAATGTACTTGAATTTGGCCGGATCATAAGCATCTTGTTGCCACTTTCCCTTGTTGAGGGTTGCAAGGACGCAATCCAATAGGTCCTCGTTCATTCCAGGGTGATCCAGGGCATGTAACCACCGTTCTTGCGTCAGATAGATTGGATGTCCATCACGGTCTTGAACCGAGATAGGCCAGGAAACGTGGCCCTTCATCACTCAGCCTCCAATAACCAATTATATGCACGCTTGACGGAGTGCAAACCGCCAGTTCGCTTTTGTCGCAGCCGCAAGCTCACAGCTTGCGCTACGAAAAAGTTTAATCCGTTGCCCCTGTCGCTGTCGCTTTTACCCGCGTTGCCATTGCCGCCGCTTCAAGGATCGCCGCGCGCATGCTGTCAGGGTGCGCGATGCCGCGTCCGGCAATGTCGAAAGCCGTGCCGTGATCGGCGGAGGTGCGGATGAGCGGCAGTCCCAGCGTGATGGTGATAGATTGCTCGAAGCCGTGTGTCTTGACGGCGATGTGCCCTTGATCGTGATACATACACACGACCACATCGTAGTCGCCGCGCAGGGCCTGGAAGAAAACGGAGTCGGCTGGAATGGGGCCGCGTGCATCAATCCCCTGCGTCTGCGCCGCCGCGACTGCCGGTGCGATGATGTCCAGTTCTTCGCGCCCCAGCAGGCCGTTGTCGCCGTTGTGCGGGTTCAGCCCGGCAACGGCCAGGCGTGGTCGCGGAAAGCCGAGCGTCTGCATCCCGGCGTGGGTGATGACGATGGTATCGAGCACGCCGGCGACCGTCAGGTGCTCGGCGATGCTGCGGAACGGGATATGACGTGTGACGTGGGTGACGCGCAGCCCCGGCGTCGCCAGCATTGTGGTGCACCGCGGGGTGTGTGTCACGTCCGCGAGGATTTCGGTGTGGCCGATGTAGTCGAAGCCCGCCCGGTGCATAGCTTCTTTGTTGAGCGGGGCAGTCGCCACGGCATCCACCACACCGGCCATCGCCAGTTCGGTGGCCTTGAGGACATATTCCACGGCGGCGCGGCCAGCTTCTGTCGAAATCTGTCCGACCGGCGCAGCGGCGGGATCGAGATTGCGCAAATCGAGCAACGTGAGCGT
The DNA here is from genome assembly GCA_019873645.1 of Chloroflexota bacterium. Classification (GTDB taxonomy): domain Bacteria; phylum Chloroflexota; class Anaerolineae; order B4-G1; family SLSP01; genus DSWT01. Next base: position 29,814 of record JAIOAX010000007.1, read on the forward strand.
TCCGGCGTCGAACGTTGCTGCGTCGGGCTGCGTCACCACGCACAGCGGTGGGATGGGGATGCCGAGGCGCGCTTCCGTCAATGCGCGGGCATCGCCGATGACGAGGGGACGACAGGTCGTCCATACGTCAGGGGAGGCCAGGGCCTTCACGACGACTTCCGGGCCGATGCCGGCAACATCACCGAGGGTGATGGCAATGAGGGGTAAGTCGGTTGTCATGATATAACTCCTGCAATTTGAGAAAAGCTGTTCAGTCCGTTGATGACCTGGGCCCCATCCGCTTAAGCGACGCCGGAATATCATGGGTGACAACGGCGCGCAAGTAGTCCCGCAGGCGATGATCCGCTTCGGCGGGGATACGGGCGTAGAGCAAGGTGGAGATGAGTGTTACGGTCAATGTCCACCCAAAAAGCACCGTAAAGGCATGAATCCGCAGGTCTCCCACTTGCAAATTCAACTCTGCCAGTGCACGCAACAACCAGCCGGCGAGAAAGGGCGCGATTCCACCCGCCAGTCCCGATCCGGCGTACCAAATCGAGGTGTATGCCGTGCGCGCCGTCATGGGGACCACATCGTTGAGAAACCAGCGAAAACTGCCGATGCCCAGACCCACGCTAATCGCCCCAGATGCAAACGCCAGTGCGAGACCCAACAGCAGGGTTATGCTGCGCCCTGGCGGCAGCACAAGCCAGATCATCGGCAATGCGCCAAGCGCGCCCAATGTCGAAAGCGTCACCGGCTTGCCACCGTAGCGATCGGCCGCCCATCCCCAGTACATGCTGGTGACCAACGCTCCCACCGTCCCCGCCACGTCAAATAGCACGATCTGACCTTCGGGGATGAGCAACCGCTCACGGGCAAATAGGGGGAGAAACGAGTACGCGGCCATCGCCAGCAGTGACGTCATCACGCCAAGCAGAAAGCCGACAAAACGTCGGTCGTGCAACGCTGTGCGCATCGCCCGCCAGGTATCGCGCAGCGAAGTCGCCGGCATTGGATGTTCGGGGGGGATCGCCGTGCTACATAACACCGATATAATGCCGGTCACACATGCCACGCCGATCAGCACCTGATAACGTCCATACCCCGTCCCTTGACTGAGAACCAGGCTTGCCAACAGCATTGCGGCTGCTGATCCCAGACTGATGACAACATTGTTCATGCCGCCGATTCGCCCCCGCACGGCATCGGGGATGAACTCGCGCGACCAGGGATAGTACGCCGTTTCTGCTGTTGCCCGCAGCATGGCAAAGATGAAGAGGACCACAACCGTGTAGATGAACAGGGGCGTCGTCCCCCACTGCTCTAACACCCACGGCGCGGCGAGCATCAATAGCATCACAAACTTGCGCACACCATAGAAGGTCACGTAGGTGCGCTTCAGCCCGAAGCGCGTCACTGCGCCGGAGATGAACGGCGCAATCAGGCCACAGAAAGGGAAGAGTGAGAGCAAAAGGCCGATCCGCGCCTTATCCAGACCCAGATCGGACAAAAACAACACAAAGACTGACGATCCAAACGTCAGCATAAAGAAAACCGCATTCAGGCCGTGATGGGCAAGATACCATCCCAGGTAACGTGGCATAGATTGTACACGCCATTCCGACGAACGTTCGGCAACTTCACTCACCGGTAATTGCTTCTCCTCGAAGAGACTGTTTGAATATTGGATCAGAGGACTTCGTTTGCCCGGTCGCATCCTTGAGGTCAGGCTCTGACTACGAAATAAGTTTAGCATAAAATGTGAGCAAAACCAACGGCTGGCTTGACTATGCACAACTGCATTTTGAGATAAACTATTGGTGGGGGAGTAAGGAGGATGGAGTATGAAAATTGCACGAGTCGAACAATTTTTCCCGCGCAAGCGGACGCGATTGGTGAAGATCACGACGGATAACGGGCTGGTGGGGTGGGGGGAAGCCACGCTGGAAGGCCGCCCCAAAGGTGTCGTGGGCGTCATTGAGGAGTTGGCCGACTATCTCGTGGGCAAAGACCCGTTGCGCATCGAACATCACTGGCAGCACATCTATCGTTCGGCGTTCTTCCGGGGCGGGCCGGTGGTACTGACGGCGCTTTCGGGCATTGATCAAGCCTTGTGGGATATCGCCGGGAAGCATTACGGTGTGCCGACGTACCAGCTACTCGGCGGCGCAGTGCGCGACCGGGTCCGCGTCTATGCCCATTGGGGTATCGGGGATATGAGCGATGAGGGACTGGAACGCGCCAAAACACGCCTGGATTGGCTGCGCACGATGGGCTATACGGCGTTCAAGTCCGGCCCCGGTGGGAAGTGGCGCGGGCACGAACCACCCGCTGTCATTGATGCTTTCGTCCGGCGCGCCTACCTGATGCGCGAGTGGGTCGGCCCGGAGATAGAACTGGCCTTTGACTTCCACGGCAAGTTCACACCCGGCCTGGCAATTGAGATTTGCCATGAACTCAAAGGTATGCGCCCGATGTTCGTTGAGGAGCCGGTGCCGCAGGAGAATGTGGACGCGCTCAAGCAGGTGTCTGACCACGTTCCCTTCCCCATTGCCACCGGCGAGCGGCTTCTTACCCGTTGGGGCTTCCGTGAAGTCTTCGAGAAGCAGGCTGTGTCCTATATCCAACCGGATGTCTCACACGTCGGCGGGATCAGCGAGCTGAAGAAAGTGGCGAATATGGCCGAAGTGTACTATATGCACACCATGCCGCACTGTGCCATCGGGCCGGTGGCGCTGGCAGCCGCGCTGCACGTGGACGCCGTCACGCCGAATTTCCTCATTCAGGAACAGATTGACGCCAGCCTGGGGAATGGCCTGCTCAAACAAGACTGGCTGGTCAAAGATGGCTACATTGCCCTACCTGTCGCGCCCGGCCTGGGGTTTGAGATGGATGAGCGCGAAGCGCAACAGTGGATTGAGTACGAAGAGGAACTCGGCGGCGAGTTTTATTACGATCAAGACGGCAGTGTGGCGGATTGGTAGCGACACTGTGCATATCAAAGAGGCCAGGCCCTATAAGAGCCTGGCCTCTTGTGTGCAATGGCTTGGCGTTTAAGGCGCTGTGTAGGCGCGCATCACCAGCGGCAGATACAGGAACTGCTTCGGTGTGCCAAAAGTCCACACGTAGTTAGCCTGCATATCCACGTCATCATGGTAGCCGGAGGCCACCAGCGTCACCCGATATTGTCTGGAAGTGACAAGGGCCGTCGTCGGCGTGAAGACGACCAGTGTGCCGGGAATCTCCGGCAGTACGGAGGCATCGGGATACGGTTCAAACGCTTGGGCTTTGACTTCCAGCGTGCCAGGGATAAGGCTGCCGTCCACCTGCTCCACCACAAAGGTCGTGGCTGTCACCCGCGTCGGGTCAATCGGGCGGCTGATGAGCGCGCGGATCGGCTGTGCGGTGTCCCAGGTTGTCGCGCCGGCCGCCGGGAAATGCTCAACGACGAGCGGGTCGCGCCAGTTGTAGACCACGTCGTTGACGGTCATAATGCCGTCGGCGCCGTAGAGCACCGTCAGATGGCGGTTCTCCGTACCGACGAGCGTGCCCCAGTTCTCCACCCTGTCCCAATTGCCGCGCGTGAACTTGTATTGCAGCGCGGTATCTTCCTTGACGGTGGCGGTGTAGGCCCAGGTCGTTGCGTCCAGGCGGGTGAGCGGCGTCGCGCCGGGGTTCCAGAACGCGCCGAACACGTCACTGTTGTCGCCGGCGATGTAAATGGTGTCGCTCGCCGGGGTGAAGGGCGGGATGATGACGCGGAAACGCACTTCGACCACGCGCGCCGCGGCTTTGCCCATCGCCGGGTTGGAGAACGCCGACTTGTTCAGCGCCGTATCTACCGCCTGCACGGTGTACGTGTAGACGTGATCCACGATGACGCTCGTATCGGTGTAGACGGTCGTGGGTGCGGGCACACGGGCGATGCGCACGGCATTGGCGGGCGTTTCGCCCTCGCCGTAGCGGTACAGGTCATACGCCGCCAGGTCACTATCGGCGACCGCATCCCATTGCGTGGTGATATGATCCACGCCCCAGTGGATGACGCGCAGGTGCTGCGGCGTGGCCGGCGGGGTTGTATCGGCGGCCGGGAGGACGTGTAATCTGCCCGGCGTCGGCAGCATTACTGTACCATCCAGGCCCGCGTACACCCAATCGCGGCCACCGGTCGTCGAATAGCGGTAGAGATAGTAGAAGTTGCCGATCTGCTCCGGCAGCAGTTGCGCCTTGAACTCATCGTTATTGCCGGCGTCCACGTTGAACGTCGCATCCACCCACGTCGTCCATTCCGTGAAATTCGTCATCGAAGCCCCATAGCCCACCTGCGCCAGCAAGCCCGGCGTCGCGCCCGGCTGCGAGGTCACGCCAGCGATGTAGACCTGCCCGTAGATGTTCTCCGTCGGTGTGATGCCGATGGTGTGGGTGATCTCGTAGGGCCATTGCAGGTTCGCCCAGTCAATGGTGTAATGGGGAAGCGCGGAGACCTCATTGGAGTAATCGCTGCTGTTGCCGCTGCCGTCTATGGCGTTCACGACGTAGTAGTAGCGCACCCCGTTGGAAACGTTATGGTCCACGTAGGAAGGCGTGGTCACCTGCGCTAACGCCGTATAGCCGCCGCCGGAGACGTAGCTGCGGAACACGGTATAGCCGGCGCCGGGCACCTCATTCCAGGTCAACGTCACCTGACCGTCGCCTTCCGTTGCCGTCAGACCGGTCGGCACAGCGGGTGGCGTGAGGTCCTGGCCGTAGTTCACGACGAGGATCGCACCCCACATCGGCGGGACGTTGGGGAGCGTGATGAAGCCGTCAACGGTGGCATACGGGACGTTGTTGAGCACGTCGGTCAGGAACAGCTCATCGGGCGGCAGGTAGCCCGTGATGGGGATGGTGAGCGTCCGTGTGGTCGCGCCGAGATTCACAGCGACGATGGCAATATCGGTATCCAGACGCCGTCCGTAGGCATACACCCTGGCGTCATCGTCCACCAGCAGCGTATCAAAGGAGCCGGTGCGCAGCGCCGGATGGGCGTTGCGGATGGCGGCCGTCTTGCTGTAGTGCTCACGCAGCGCCAGGTCGGCCTTACGCCAGGCGGGCAGCGCGTCATAGCCCGCAGCATCGGCCCAGGGATAGGGCTGCCGGTTGTACGGGTCGCTGTAGAACACGCCGCCCTGATTGCCGGCCGTCGCCTGTCCGTAACCTACCAGGCCGACTTCGTCGCCGTAGTAGATGGTGGGCGCGCCAGGGAGCGTCATCTGCATGATCGCCAGCGCGCGCAGACGCGCCTTGCCGTCGCTGTAATTCGCGTCGGTGGGGTCGCCGTCCTGATCCAGCGGAATCAGCACGCGGTTCACGTCGTGGCTGCCGACGAGGTTCATCATCGCGTAGAAGGCTTCGGGCGGATAGTCCTCTTCCAGACTGTGCAGGATGCTGTCGAACTCGCTGACCTTCAACGCCTTGATGTTGCTGTTGGTATCGGTCCAGTCCGTCTCGCGCAACACGCCGATTATCGCATTGCGGAAGCGATAGTTCATCGTGCTATCCAGTTGATCGCCCAGGATAAAGCGGCTGGCGTCGCCCCACTCCTCGGCGATGGTGATAGCGTCGGCCTTTGCATCACGGATGTCGTCGCGCCAGTCGCGCCAGAAGCTCGCGTCCACATCGCCGGCCACGTCGAGCCGCCAACCATCCGCGCCCTTTGTCAACCAGTAGCGCGCGATGGCCTGCGTGTCGCTGTAGATGTAGGTACGCAACGCCGGGACGTTGGTGGTGTTGAGCTTGGGCAGCGAGTCATAACCCCACCACGCTTCGTAGGTGGTATCGCCAGCGCACGGGCCGGTTCCGGGAGGACTGGCCGGGCGGAAGTAGTACCAACTGCGATAGGGGCTGTCGAGCGATTCGCACGCGCCGACCGTTTCGTAACGATTATAACGGTCGAAGTACCTGCTGTCGCTGGAGGTGTGATTGAAGACGCCGTCCAGGATCAGGTGCATGCCGCGATTGTGCAGCTCGGTCGTGAGGGTGATGAAGGTTGCCAGGTCGCCGAAGTTGTCGTCAATGGATTCGTAGGTGGTGGTGTCGTATTTGTGGTTAGAAGGCGACTCGAAGATGGGGTTGAGGTAGAGCGCGGTGACGCCCATCTCCTGGAGATAATCCAGCTTCTCGATGATGCCTTGCAGGTCGCCGCCGTAGAAGAGCTTGCTGTACGAGCCTTCCCACGGGCCGCTCACGCGCGGGTCGGGGACGATCCAGTTCCACTGCGGGGCGGTTAGTGTGCCGGGCGTCTCGTTGTAGAAGAAGGTGCCGCTGACCAGGTCGTTGGTCGTCAACCCGTTGCGGAAACGGTCGGGGAAAATCTGATAGACGACGGCGTCCTTGAACCAGTCAGGGGTATTGAAGTCCGGCGCGTACACGTTGATCTGCCATGAGTTGTCCGGCGAAGCGTCGTAGGGGCGCCCGGAGCCGCCATCATACAGGGGATCGTCCTCGTAGTAAGCGATGTCGGTCCCGTCGTTGACGATGAAGCGGTAGTAGAGGGTCGTCAGGTCGTTGAGGGCGTTTAACTGCAATTCCCAGATGTCGTAATCAAAGGTCGCGCCGGGGATGGTGGTGACTTTCGCCATCGGGAGCACCGTTTGACGTTGTTTTGCGGTGTCGTAGAGGCGCACTTTCACGCCGGTCACGTCGCCCGCGTAGGTGCGGAAGCGCAGTGTGACGGGCGTTCCTTTCGGCACCGCGCCGAAGGGCCGGCGGTAGAAGTCGCTGCGAGAGTCGTGGGCGAGGCCGTCGGCCATCACGTAGTCATCCTGCGCCGGCGACATGGGTACCGTAATCATTCCCCGGCCTGTCGCCAGGTCGAGTACGAAGTAAACGGTCCGATTGGGCGCGGTGGTGGTAAAGTCAAAGTTCCTGGCGTCTGTGCTGCGCCCATCTGTGCCCCAGGCGTCCCAACTGCCGGTGGTGGTGAATTTGCCGATGTAGTTGCCTTTTGCGGGGATCACGTAGGCGAGGGCGTAGAGCCGTGGGCCGGCCGCCGTCATCGCCGTCGCTGCATCGTTGTTGTTCCAGCCCTGGAAGCTGCCCACTGCCGTCAGCGATGTGGGCAGATCGTCGTAGGCGTTGACGATGTTCTGCGCCGGAAGCAACTTCCAACCGGCGTCATGGCTGTGGTCGTTGGTGTCGAAGGTGAACTTGACGATCTGATTGGCCGCGCTGGTATTCACAAAAGCATTGGCGGCGGGGAAACCGGGAGACCAGGCCCCACAAGCAAACACTTTCCATTCATAGCGTCCGGGATTGGCAATCGTATAATCCAGCGAGAAAATGCCATCGCCGCCGATGAGGTCGCCGTGTGTCCCGTCATCATAGAGGGGATCGGAGGCATTGTTCCAGCCGTTCATCCCACCGGCCAGACACCAGTTTCCCGTACCACTGCCGTTGGGGGTGATGAGCATTCGTCCGGTGTTGGTATCCAGCAGGAAGATCACCGTTTCGTTGGCGGCGGTGGTGGTGAAGGCGATATTGGTAGCGTTGCTATTGCGACCGTCACCTCCAAAGCCATCCCACGTGCCGGCTGCCACGACCTTGCCGATGTAGCTGCCGGGCGTCGGCACTTGATAGGCCAGGTAATAGAGGCCGTTGCCCACGTGGGTCATCAACGTGGCCGGATTGTTGTTATTCCAGCCCTGGAAATCGCCAACGGCAGTGAAGCTCGTTGGCAGTGTATCCACCACATTGACGATGTTCTGTGCCGGTAGCAGTTTCCAGCCGGCGTCGCCAGAATGATCGTTCGTGTCGAATGTGAATTTGACCACCTGATTAGTCGCCGAGGTGTTAAACCAGGCGTTGTCGGCCGGGAAACCGGGAGCCCAGTTTCCACAGGCAAACACCTTCCACTCATACCTGCCGACCGCCGCGACGGTGTAATCCAACGAGAAGATGCCGTCTTCGGGGATCACATCGCCGTGCGTCCCGTCATCGTAGAGGGGCTCGGAGGCATTGTTCCAGCCGTTGAAACTGCCCGCCACACACCAGTTGCTCGGCGCGGCCGGTGCTGCCTGCGGCGCGGCCTTAACTGTCGCTACGGGCGTGATTCCTCCGGCTAACAGAGCGAGCACCATCAAGATCGAACACAGTTTACGGTACATGTTTCCCTCCTTAAATTGGTGAATAGAAATTTTAGAATGAGCGAATCAGCGAATCAGCGAATGAGCGAATCAGCGAATGAGCGAATCAGCGAATCAGCGAATCAGCGAATCAGCGAATCAGCGAATCAGGGATGTTCAAGTAACTTCTATCGTATGATAGATACACTATGAAAACAAGTCACATTTTCCATATTTGAGGCATGAATGTCAGCGCAAGAGCAGCGAGATTGTTGTTGCATGCTCAGGCCGGTCTCCCGACCGCGCCTGCACAAATTGAAATGTGCCCTTTTGCGTCTTGATTGACGATACTCCAAGACGTTGTATCATCATAACAACTATTTGATCAACGACTACCCGATTGTTTTTCTGAGGAGACACTATGACCACATCATTTATGACCCAAACCGTCACCGACGGCATCTGGCACATTCGGGACGAGCGCGGCGGGGTGATGTACCTCGTCGCCGGGACGGAACGCGCGCTGCTCATTGACACCGGCTTTGGCGAGGGCGACCTGCCTGCACATCTCGCTACGTTGACCGAGCTGCCCATCGCCGTGGTGAATACCCATTACCACATGGATCACACCGGCGGCAACAAGCACTTTGCCGAGGTCTACATTCACACGGAGGACGCGCCGCTGGTGCAGGAACCGTCTACGAAACTCATCCCCATTTACGACGGCTACACCTTCGACCTGGGCGGGCGCGCGCTGCGTGTGATCAGCACGCCGGGGCACACGCCCGGCTCCATCTGCCTGCTGGACAAAGCCGACCGCATCCTCTTCACCGGCGACTCACCGCGTCCGGGCGCGGTGTGGTTGCACCTGCCCACTTCGCTCACCGTGCAGGCGTTCTTCACCGCGATGTTACGCTTGCGGACGTTTGCCGCCGACTTCGACACGCTTGCACCCTCGCACGGGGAGCCGCATCCCGTGGGGACGCTGCTGGACGACCTCATCATCTGCGCCGCGCAAATTCTGGATGGCGATCTGGTGGGCAAGCCGGAACCGACCCGCTTCGGCGAATGTCTGCTGGCGGAATACGGCAGCGCGGGCATCATGTACCTGCCTGATAAGTTGTACTGGCGCTGGGGCGAAGGCGACGGCATCCTCTCGCCGGAAGTCCACGCCGACCGCAGCGTCACCTTGCGCGTCAAAGCCCCACACGCGCAGCGGGTGCTCCTCAACGCGACGACGATCCTTAATGCCCTGGGTAGCGCCGACAGCAACATCGCCTTCCACGAGAAGGATGCAGACGGCGTATGGTCGCTGACGCTGCCGTCGCTGCCTCCGGACATCTACGACTACAGCTTTCTCATTGACGGCGTGAGTTTCACCGATCCCCACAATCCCGATGTGCAAACCGGCTTCATGGCCCCGCGCAGCCTGCTCATCATCCCCCACGAGACGGGCGAAAATTACTTCGATGCGCGGGACGTGCCCCATGGGACACTGCACCGGCATTACTACACCTCACGGACGCTCGGCGACGTGCGCGATGTCTATGTTTACACCCCACCGGATTATGGGAAAAATCCCGACAAGACCTATCCTGTGCTCTATTTGCTCCACGGTGCGGGGGATGTGGCGGGAAGCTGGGCCATGATGGGCCAGGCGCACTTGGTTATGGATAACCTGCTCGCCGAAGGCAAGGCTGAACCGATGATCATTGCCATGCCGTTCGGCCACGCGCTGCCGCGCTCGGTCTCGTGGGAAGAACGCTGGCAGAAGAACACCCCGCTCTTCGAGCAAGACCTGCTCACCGACGTGCTGCCGCTGGTTGAGTCTGCGTATCGCGTGCAAGCGGACCGCGAACATCGTGCGATTGCCGGGCTTTCGATGGGCGGTATGCAGACGGACCACATCGGTCTGGGACACCTGGAGCTGTTCAGTCACATTGGCATCTTTAGCGCCGGCGCCCATAACTTTGCCGAGCGCCACGCCGACCTGCTTGCCGATCCCATAGGAACAAATGCCAAAATCAAGCTGCTCTTCCTGGGTTGCGGGACGCTGGATACGCTCGCGGCGGAAGGGATGGAAGAACTGCACAAACTCCTCACGGAAAGAGGTATTGCGCATACCTACTGGACACTCGAAGGCGCGGCGCACACATGGGTCGTCTGGCGCATGGTGCTCTACTACGAATTCCTGCCGAGGTTGTGGCGCGCGTGACGCACAGCGGCTTACACGATCTCACGCAAGGTAATCTGCGGGACAACATTGCGCGGCTCACCTGGCCGAACCTGATGAGCCAACTGCTCTTTATGGCGCCGACATTGTACGACGCGGTATGGCTTGGCAAGCTCGGCGCGGGTGCGCAGGCCGCCGCCGGGCTGGCGATGTCGGTGCGCATCACGATGATCAGTGTGCTGATGGCGTTGAGCGGCGCCAGCGGCGCGGTCGTCGCCCGCTACATCGGCGCGAAGGATCAGCAGAACGCGAACCTGGCGGCGCTGCAATCCGTCATCCTGATGTTGCTGGCATCCGGTACACTCGGTGTCATCGGCGTGCTCTTCGCCAAACCACTGATGCGTCTCGGCGGCGCCGACGCCGAGACGTTGCCGCTGGCCGTGCGCTATGCGCGCATCCTCTTCGGCGGCCTGATAGCGATGGAGATGGTGCCCAGCGTCGGCGGGATGCTGAGTGGTATCGGTGCACCGAACATCTGGTTGGAGATGACGGCCTGGGTGATGGGCGTCATGCTCATCGCCGAGCCGCTGCTGGTGATGTGGCTGGGGCTGGAAGGGGCGGTGTTGGCGTTGACCGGCGCGCACGCCATAGCGATGGTATGGGGGCTGCGACAGCTCGTTATCGGGCGCGCGCCTGTCCGCATTGATCTCCACGACTTGCGGCTGGACTTCCCCATGATGGGGCGGGTGTTGCGCATTACTGCCCCGACGATTATCCAGCGGGGCACCCCGAATCTGGCGATGACGCTGTTGACGCGCTTCATCGCGGTATACGGCGCAGGGACGCTGGCCGCGTGGACGGTAGTACAGCGTATCTTTAGCTTCGCTCAGGTGCCGGGGATGGCGCTGTCGCGTATCTCGCCGGCTATCGTGGGGCAGAACCTCGGCGCACGACAACCAGAACGCGCCGAGCGTGGCGTACATCTGGTGATGTGGATGACGCTCATCGTCACCGGGATCATTCTGGGCGCGTTGATAGTTTTCGCGCCGCAGGTCTTTGCCCTGTTCAGCGATGACGTTGCCGCCACCGCTATCGGCGTGCAAATGCTGCGGGTGCTATCGCTGGGGTATCTGGCGAATACGCTCACGCTGGTGCTCAACGGGGCGCAGATCGGCGCGGGTGACACAGTTGCGCCGATGGTCATCAATATCATCGCCCTGTGGGGGATTCAGATTCCACTCGTGTACCTCGGCTCGCAGGTGCTTCATCTGGGGCCGTTGAGCATTTGGGTTGCGTTGGTCATCGGGTGGCTGGTACAGCTTGGCCTGCTGATGTATCGGCAGCGGCAGGGCGCGTGGAAGTTGAAGCAGATATGAGACTGTGGACGGTTCATCCCAAATACCTGGATGCCCAGGGACTGGTGGCCCTGTGGCGTGAGTCGCTGTTGGCGCAAAAAGTCCTTCAAGGACAGACGCGCGGTTATCGGGCGCACCCACAATTGCAACGCTTCAAAGCGACACAAGACCCCGTCGCCGCGATTGCCGCTTATCTGTGGGGCGTTTATCAGGAGAGTGTGCGGCGCGGCTACAACTTCGATGCCGCTAAAATCGGAGAACAGCGTGAAATCGCAGAGCTTGAGGAAACGGTAGGGCAGTTACAATACGAGTGGGAACATTTGAAAAAGAAGTTAGCGCAGCGCGCGCCGGACCTCTACGCGCGTTGCGCGGATGTAGACCTTCCCGAAGCGCATCCGCTCTTTCGGATAATCGAAGGGGGCGTGCGCGATTGGGAAAAACGACGCTGAGCAATAATTCCCTGGTTAGTCCTCTTGATTGTATGGATTGGGAGGCGCGTTGGGATGTAAATTGTCCGCTTGCCAGCGCGCCGGATTGAGGCGAATGTAATTCTCGACCCGCGCGTACGCTTCCGGCGTGTGGACAATGCTTTCCCAATAATTGCGTTGCCACACCACCGCGCCGGGCGTGTGCCGCATCTGGTTGATACGCCGTGTGACGGTGGATTTGACGTTGCCGACAATCGCCCCCACCGAACCGGGTGGTGCGCCATGGGGCATGGTAGGGGCGAGGCAACCCTCGATGGTGTCACTTTGACCAGGGATTTGTGCGTCTCCATCTATCTCTGCCGGCATAGGTACTTGTGGGGGTGCCTCGCCCCCGCTGTCGTCCGTGATGATAATAAGGCCGTGGATATGATTCGGCATCACCACCCACGTGCCCAATTGGACGTGCGGAAAATGACGCGGAATCCGTTGCCAATACGTTGCCACGACCCGTCCAAACGGATTCAACACCATTTTGCCGTCTACCACCTCGCCAAACAGATGGGCGCGCTTGTGCGTGCAAATCGTGATGAAGTAGATACCTTGTTGGGTGTAATCGTATCCCTTCAGGCGGATGGAATGGCGATGGTGGATTTGTGGGTTGTATTTGTTCATACGTATCTCCTATTGGGGGCGAGGCAATCCTCATTTGACTATGGGCAGCGATGGTTCCGCGTTCTACAGTTGGGGGCGAGGCAATTCCTCCATGGCCGTGGGTAGCGATGGTTCCGCGTTTTACAGGCGAGGCAATCCTCATTTAACCATGGGTAGCGATGGTTCCGCGTTTTGCAGTTGGGGCGAGGCAATCCCCATTTAACCATGGGTAGCGATGGTTCCGCGTTTTGCAGTTGGGGCGAGGCAATCCCCATTTAACCATGGGTAGCGATGGTTCCGCGTTTTGCAGTTGGGGCGAGGCAATCCCCATTTAACCATGGGTAGCGATGGTTCCGCGTTTTGCAGTTGGGGCGAGGCAATCCCCATTTAACCATGGGTAGCGATGGTTCCGCGTTTTGCATAATGCCTTCTGTTGTGTAATCTTGGTGGGATTGCCTTTTGTTGGGGGCGAGGCAATCCCTCCATGGCCGTGGGTAGCCACGGTTCTTCGCTCTACAGGGTACCTTCTCCTGCGTAATCATAATGGGATTGCCTCGCCCCTACCATGGCCGGCGTTTTTTGTAGAATTCGTCCAACGGATAACAACCGGAAACGAATCCCTTGCGCGGCGCGGTCGTGCAATCGCTGAAGGTGCGGCAGATGCGCGTGCGCTGCAAAGGTCGCCCGGCCAGCACGTCGGCGGGCATTTCTGGATATGAAAGCACCATCCGCCCCAAGCCCACGAAGTCGGCCTGCCCTGTGCGCACGACATGCTGCCCCACGTTAGGCAGCCATTCCTGCAAATACGAGTATCCCGATCCCACCATCACCAGTTCCGGGCGATGCTGTTTGAGCTGCCGCACGATGGCAACATGCCGGGCGACGCCCGCGAGCGGGTCTTCCGGCGGTTGGTAGCCGTCTGAAGGCGGGAAAAACGCCGGGCGCTGGATATGGGGAACATAATACGGGCTGCCCAGGGTGATGCAGACCAACTCGATATCCAGGTCGGCAAGCAAATCCAGGAACATGAACGGCTCGGTGAGGTCGTAACCCACGCCGGAACCATCGCCGCCGAAGGCGTAGCGGTATGGCGGCGTGAAGGGCATGGGTTCACCCACGCCGTTTGCGCCCGGCTGGAAGGGGACGAAGTCAACCGCGCTCAGGCGCACACCGATCCGCATGGCGGGTGCCTCCGCGCGGATGCCGGCAACGATCTCGCGCAGGAAGCGCGTGCGGTTCTCGAAACTGCCGCCGTAGCGTCCGGGGCGGTCGTAGGCGCTCAAGAATTCGTGGCCCAGATAGCCGTGGCAGTGTTTGAGGTCCACAAAGGCATAGCCTGCCTGTTGCGCCAGCTTCGCCGCGCTTACAAATGTCTCGATGAGCCGGGCGATGTCGTCGTCGGTCATCACCGGATAATCGGCGGCGATCCCGAACTTCGCGTCCAACAACGGGTGGTGATAGAGAATCTGCGGCTCCAGCCTGGTCTTGACGTTGGGGCGCGCAAATCGCCCGGAGTGGGTCAATTGCAGACCGATAAGCAGATCGTCAGCGTTGCCGTAACGCGCGGTATGCTCGCGGACCAGCGTCTCGCGCAATGTCGCCAGGTCGTTTACGGTCTGCGGAGTGATCATCAATTGGTTGGGGTTGGCGCGCCCATCGTGTTGCACGGCGACGGCCTCGCCGCCCCAGATCAACTTTGCGCCGCTCATCCCAAAGCGCTGCCAGCGGCGGATGGTCAGGTCCGAAGGACGCCCATCTTCCGTGCCATCCCAGCCTTCCATCGGCAGGATGCAAAAGCGATTGCCGATGGTAAAGCCGTCTTTAAGCGTGAACGGTTGCGCCAGTGGCGCATCCGGGCCGGTCGCCATTTCGGCGTCGAAGCCCAGATCAATGTTGGATTCGTCCAGATATGCCTGAAACGCCGCGGCGGTTTTCAAGGTTGCGATACGACGATAGGTCATAAAAGTCTCCTTGTCACAAAGCTGTCAGCACTTCTCTGATTTTCTCGATCATCGTCTCAAGGTCGGCGCGCGAACGGGTCGGGTCGGTGTGCAGAAACAGCGTGCGCCCCAGGATGTCGAGCGTGTGGGGGCACATATCGGGCGTGTATTCCACGGGGACTGCAGCGCGCTTGTAGGGGTCCATCGCCGGGTGATGGGCGCCCTGCTGCTTGAGGATTGGCTCCCAGTTCGTGTAGACGTGCCGGCCGCTGTCAATCGGCGTATCGGCGTCAATGCCCGCTTCGTTCAAACCATCCAATGCGGCGCGCATGCGCTCTGGCGTCTCGAACAACAACGCCAGCGTCGTGCCGCAGTCGCCTTCGACATCGTGAATGGGATTGAACGTGAAGCCGCCGATGTCGCTCAACGCCTGGATCATCAGCCGCTTTTCGGTCAACATTGCGTCCAGCATCCCATCCAGCCGCGTGAGTTGCACCCGCAGTACTGCGCTGAGGATTTCGTTGATGCGGAAGTTCATCCCCGCAAAAAACGGTGTGGTGATCCGTGAGGCGTAGTCGCGGAAGGACGCTCCGCCATCGTGGAAGATCAACGCACGGTGGTAGATGGTTTCGTCATTGGTGACGAGTGCGCCGCCCTCGCCGCAGGTGATGATTTTGTAGTGGTTGAACGAGAACGCCCCCGCATCGCCAATCGAACCCAGACGTTTGCCGCCATACGAACCGCCGTCTGCCTGGCAGGCATCTTCGAGCACCTTGAGGTTGTGTCGCCGGGCGAGGGCCATGAGCGCGTCCATATTGCACGGCAGGCCGACCATGTGGACGGGGATGATGACTTTGGTGCGCGGCGTGATTTTGCGCGCCACGTCCGTTGGGTCGAGCGTGAGCGACGCATCCACCTCGGCGATGATGGGCACGGCCCCCACTGCAAGTGGCGCGAGCGCCGTCGCGATGAAGGTGTACGCGGGGACGATGACCTCGTCGCCCGGCCCCACGCCCATCCCTACCAACCCGGTGATGAGCGCCGCCGTCCCGCTGGTCACGGCGACGGCGTATTTCATCCCGATCTTGGCGGCCCATTCTGCTTCAAAGCGCGCCGTCTCGCTCTGATCGCCGCCGAGATAGCGGAACAGTTGTTTTGACTCAATGACGCGCTTGACGGCGTCTACTTCTTCTTGTCCAATGATGTACATACACAATCTCCTTGAAAAAAATGAACCGCTAATCTCGCGGATTTACGTGAATCTCTTAAAAAATCTGCGAAGATTCGCGTGATTCGCGGTTAGAATTTTTATTTTCGTGGGTGTGGAATCCCCATGGGACTGCTTGTGCAAACTGAACCACGAATCTACACGAATTTCCACGAATAGAAAGCAAAATTAGTGTAGATTTGTGAAGATTCGTGGTGGAATTTTTGAATTCGCCTTGTCTTACGAATCTGTTTTCTTGAAAGGATACTGCGGCGCGAAGCCGAACAATGCCTGCGCTTTTTCGATGCTGACCAGTGTTTCTGTGCCGACGATGGATTTCTTGCGCGTCGTCACCTCTGGGAAAAAGACCCGCGCCAGTTCCTCCGAAGGGAAGCCGACAAAGTTGTGCGCGTCGGTGACGTAGACGGGGTGACTGCCTTCGTAATCCGCCAGCAACGCTTTCTCAGCGGCTTGCGCTGCGTCGCGCACGTCGAGGCTGGTCCAGAAGTTGCTGCGCCCGAACATCGCCGCACCGTCGGGGAAAGTCAAATCGAATTGTCTCTCCCACTCGCGGGAAGCGGCGCGGCGTTCGAATTCTGCGACGATGTGGCGCACCCGCACGGTGCGTTCCGGCTCCGGCAGCGACAGGATTGCGCCGGTCTGCGCGTAGCACATCTGGACAAAAGTACGCAGGATTGAAGGCCCCGGCGCGTGCAGGTCGTACACTGCCGGGAAACGCAAAAAGACGCTGCTTACCCCCTCGCGTCGCCAAAAGTACGCGCCGATCTCCTCGATCATCTGCTTGGAGAACGAATACGGATCGGTCGTGTAGAGCGGGTGTTCTTCGTCAATGGGGAAATAGCGCAGTTGTCCCGCCGGGAACTTGACGCCGAAGTTGAAGCCGAGCGCATTGATCGAGCTGGCGCACACCACGCGGCGGATGCCGGCTTTGACCGCTGCCTGGAACACGTTGAATGTCCCACCGACGTTGACGCGGAACATCTCCTCACCTGTCGCCATGCTCGGATGCGGGTACGCCGCCAGATGCAGCACGCCCTCCATGTCGGCGATGTGCTCGCACAGGGCATCGAAGTCGGTGATGTCGCCTTGACGGTAATCTGCTCCGGGAAGCGGGTCCGCGATCCGCAAATCCAGCACGCGCACCGTGTGCCCGTGCGCCAACAACCATTGTACTGTCGGGCGTCCGATGCCGCCTGTCCCGCCGGTGACGAGAATTTTCATAATGTTTACACCTCTCTGGAGACAAACCACGAATCTACACGAATCTACACGAATGTAAGCAGAAAATTGGTGCAGATTCGTGAAGATTCGTGGTCAAAGTGTGACTTGAAACTTCCGCTTAGTCGGCGTAGATCTCTCCTTCACGAAAACGTGCCCACGCCGTCTCAAACCACGAATCGGGGTGGGGCAACGGGCGGCGCGGCACCCACGCGCTTGTGACCGCGCCGTCGGACGCCGCGACGGTCTCCAGCACTTGCTCGCGGAACGTTTCGTCTTCGGGGATGATGCGCCAGGTATCGCCCAGTTTTTCGTGGATGGGAACGCCCGCCGGATCCACGACAATCGCCGAGCCGCGACTGCCCACGCCGCTCTCCAGCGCAAACAGCAGGGCTTCCAGATAAACGGCGTGTGCAAAGCACAGGTGACGGTTACGCAGGGATTCGGTCAGGTTGGCAGGATCCATGCCTTGTGCAACGCGCCGGTATTGCGCCCATGCTTCGGGGACGGCCCGACGCAGTTCAGCAAGCGAGCGGATGTGCGCACCCGCCCGGCTCATCCGCGTCTGGAGTTCCAGCCGCTCCGCCTGCCAATCCACCGTCGCTGTTGTCTGCGTTAGTGACGCCAGCAAGTCACCCACGGCTTGCTTCACTACCGGCAATGCGGTTGGTTCATCCACCGTCCATCCCCGATAGCGGTTGGCGATGTACTCCGCCGCCCGGAATCCGCCCACCTGCCCGGCATTGAGCGCCGACCCGCCGGGGCGGTAGACGCCGTGCGAGCCGTTGACCTCGCCGATTGGAAACAGGTGTTTGATGTTGACCGATTCCCACCACAGGTTGCCTGCTAAACCGCCGTTGTTGTGTTGCGCGCACACGGCGATTTCCAGCGGCTCCTGCGTGAGGTCAATCCCGTGATCGAGATACAGTTGAATCGCGCCCGGATTCATCTTCTGCAAGCGCGCAATCGGCGTCTCCAGCAACGCCTCGGAGCGCGTGAGATAGGTACGCGCTTCGTCGCTTAACGCCTCAAAGCTGAAGCCCGCCGGATTCTCACGGAAGTCGAGGAAGACACGCCGGCCTTTGAGCACCGTCTCGATGTAGACGAGGATGTCCACAATCGAAGAGCCGCCGATGACTTTGCGTGAATCAAAGGGCCACTGATAGCCCTTGAGGAACACCATCGAGTTCATCTCGCCGATGGAATTGAAGTACGCGGGCATAAACTCACGGGCATCGCTCGCGCCGTCGGCTGCCGTGCTGATGAAGCGTGGAATTACCTGCATATACGTACCGGAGACGTTCCAGCGGAACTTGATCGAAGCCAGGCCATACTGCGACTCCGGCAGACTTTGCGCCTTCGCACCTGCCAGCAACGCCAGGCCGATTGCGCCGGTATGCACCTCCGGGTAAACGCTGGTTTTGTACAGGCCGCCCGGCCCGCCGACCGCGAAGATGACGTTTTCTGCCAGATAGGCTTCCGGGTTCTCGGCGGCATCGAGTGCGAGCGCGCCGATGACTCTCCTGGACCTGCCAGGTTTTCCGAAACCTGACAGGTCTTGATCGAGCGTCAACAATTGCACCACATTGCGCCCTTCCCGCACAGGGATGTTCAACTCGCGCACGCGACGGATCAGCGCGCGGCACATCTCCCGCGAGGTGTACGGCCCGATGGAGGTGGCGCGCTGGCGCGGGTCGTGGTCCGTCTTGTAGCCGACGAATTGCCCGTAAGCGTCGCGGGGGAACGGCACCCCCAGGTTCACCAGATGGATGAACGCCCGCGCCGACAGACTCGCCTCGACCAGCGCCAGGTCGCCGTGCATGCTGCCGCCCGCGAAGTACGTCTCGGCCAGCATCTCCGGCGCGTCGGCGTCTCGGCCACACAACGAAAGCTTGTAGTAAGTCTGTTTGTCGCTGCCGGTGTTGATGGACGTGCCCTTGTCCAGTCCTTCGCTGATGATCAGCACATCCTCTACGCCGTTGACGCGCAGTTGCACCGCCGCGTTCAGTCCCGCCGCCCCGCTGCCGATGACGAGAGTGTGAACGCGGGTGAGGGAAATGGTTTTGTCAGCAATCGTCAGGGCTTGTTCCTGCATTGTGTCATCCTTTTTGATTGTCATTTGCCGATTTGGGCATACAATACTTTTAGATGCTTTATCTGTCAACCATGAACAGGTAGTCATGATGAATACGGATATTCACTCTACGCTGCAAACGATGATCAAGCGTCTGGTGCAAGGCTATCAGCCGCAACGCATTATCCTTTTTGGCTCTCTGGCATACGGAGAACCACACGAGGACAGCGACATAGACTTGCTGATCATCAAAAAGACGGACAAGACGCCGTTGGAGCGACGGCTTGATGTGCGCCGATTGTTAGCCGATCCCAGGCGGCGTATTCCTCTGTCGCCGCTGGTATTGACGCCTGACGAACTGGAACAACGTTTGTCCGCAGGCGATCCGTTCTATCGAGAGATTATCACTCAGGGCAAGGTGCTTTACGCCAATGACTGATGTTAATCTGCCTGCTGAATGGTTCGCTAAAGGCGATTCGGACATCCGAGCCGTCGAGATTCTCCTGGCCGAAAACGGCCCGGCGGAAATTATCGCCTTTCATTTGCAACAGGCCGTGGAAATATCTCAAAGGCTTTCTGCTGGCCTCCGGCTGGAATTTGCGCCGCATTCACGACTTGGAGATCCTGCTTCAGGAAGTTATCGCCAGAGATGCTGATTTTGCCGCCTTCTTACCCTCATGCCAGCGAATAACCGAATACTACATCGAAAGCCGGTATCCGGTGGGTTTCGGTACACCGATACAGCCCACTACTCTGGCAGAGGACTTGCAAACCCTGTATGCTCTGATCACGCTTATTCGGAAGAAAGTCACATCGTAATCGGTATAAAGTTTCAAAACCGGTCAATCACCGTCACCCCAATTTGTGCGAAGCGCCCCATCGCCATCAGTTCCTCGATGGATTCTTCTAACGTCACCGTCTTGCGGATGAGTTTCCTGGGATCAAGTTTACCGGCCGTAATCATATCCAGCATCGCCGGATAGGCGTGCGCCTGCATGCCGTGGCTGCCGAGCAATTCCAGTTCCCAGGCGATGACGAGGTTCATCGGGATAAGCGCGTCCTTGTAATCGGCCACCATCAGCCCTACCTGGACGTGCCGCCCACGTTTGCGCAGGCTCAACACCGAGTTGCGGCACGTCGTTGCGCTGCCGAGGGCATCCAGCGAGACGTGCGCACCACCGCCGGTCAGGTCGCGGATGCGTTCGATGAGATGGGATTCCTTTTGGGCGTTGATGACGTGTTCCGCCCCAAGACTTTGCGCGAAAGCCAGCGTCTCGTCCTTGATGTCCACGCCGATAACGCGCGCGCCGATGGCATGCGCGATCATCACCGCTGCAAGCCCCACGCCGCCACACCCGTGGACGACGACCCACTCGCCGGGCGCAGCGCGTCCCTGCGTCACAACCGCGCGGAATGATGTGATGAAACGGCACCCCAGGCTTGCCGCTGCGACGAAATCGAGTGCATCGGGCAAGCGCACCAGATTCACGTCGGCGTGCGGGATCGCCACGTACTGCGCGAACGATCCCCAGGCGGTGAAGCCCGGCTGAAAGTAATCGTCGCAGATGTGCTGATTGCCGGAAAGGCACTGTGGGCAGCGCCCGCAGCCTACCGCGAACGGCACGGTCACGCGGTCGCCGGGTTTCCAGCGCCGTACCTCTGACCCGACAGCTTCCACCACACCGGCCAGCTCGTGCCCGGGGACGTGGGGCAAGCGGATATCGGGATCGTGGCCCATCCAGCCGTGCCAGTCGCTGCGGCAGATGCCGTTGGCTTGCACGCGGATGACCACTCCATCGGTCGCCGGTGTGGGATCGGGGACGGTTTGAACGGTTGGCGGTTCGCCGAAAGTCGTATAAAGGACAGCTCTCATAACTACTCCTTCAATGCCTCAAAGTTGAGTAATTGCATGGTCTCGTCGCCCATCGCCATTGCATAGATGCGGTGTTGCGTCAGATAGTGGACAATGTCATCGGCCAGATACAGTGAAGCAAAGACCGGCACGAGCGGTTTGCCGCGATACTCAGGAAAATAGTCGTCAATTTCGCTTAACACCTGGATAAAATCATCTATGTACTCAAGGCGCACTGTGGCTTTGGTCTCATTAAGCACAATCTTGTGTTCTCCTACCACTACCACATCAAACTCCCGGCGTCTGGTACGCTCTCTCTTATGGCGCACCTGGCGGCGCACCATCATGTCCTCGATCTCGCCGCTGCCTAACTCTTGTGCAATCCGGGGCATACTGGGCGCGACGATGTCTTCCACGATGGTTCCCAGACGATTGGCAAGCTCCCCCCAACGCTTATTCCATTCTTTTCGATCTAGCTCAAGAGAACGCTGTAGATTTTGAATCGTCTGCTCCAGGTTTCTGTCGGTTTGTTCCAGACGGCGCATCATCGCATCAGTATGCGCAATATAACGTTCCAGAATGGTCTCCAACCATTCAATTCGCGCTTCCGTTGCTGTCACCCGCTCTTCGAGTGTATACATAACTTCCCCCTTTTACTTAAAGCCGTTGCAACGTCATCCCTCCATCCACCATGATAACCTGCCCTGTGGAATAGGCGAAATCGCCGCGCGCGAGGGCCGCCACGGCCTTGCCGATGTCATCGGGATAACCCCAACGCGCCTGCACCAGCAGCCCTTCGGCGATGAGTTTGTCGTATTTCTCCTGCACGGCGGCGGTCATGTCGGTCTTGATGACGCCGGGGCGCACTTCGTAGACCGGAATGTCGAACTCGCCCAGGCGCGCCGCCCACAGTTTGGTCGCCATGCTCACGCCGGCCTTCGAGATGCAGTATTCACCGCGGCTGGTCGAAGCCACCGTCGCGGAGACGGATGAGATGTTGACGATGCAGCCGGTGAAGTTCGGGTCCGCCTGCCGCTGTGCAATCATCCATTTGGCGACGGCCTGCGTGAGGAAGTACGGCCCTTTGAGGTTGATGTTCATCACCCAGTCATAGCTTTCCTCGGTGGCTTCGAGGATGTCGGCGCGGACCTTGGGCGCCACGCCGGCGTTGTTCACCAGGACGTTGAGCCGCCCGAAACGCTCCTTGATCTCGTCGAGTGTGCGCTGACGGGCCTCGCGGTCGGTCACATCGGCGCGGCAATAGAGCACCTCTGCGCCCTGTTCGCGCAATTCGTTGAGCGCAGAGATGACAACTTCGTCCGGGTGGATGTCCATCACCGCAATATCGCACGGCGCGATGGGATCAGAAGCCAGCGCCAGCGCAATCCCCAGGCCGATGCCGCGTCCCGCGCCGGTAATCAAAGCCACTTTTTTCATAGCGTCCTCCTGTTGGATTATAAGTTGTGGGTTCAGGGTGTGAATTGGATGACCAGACTGCCGTAGGGCAGCAACGGTGTGACCGGGCGATAGGCGTCGAAGCCGCCTCTGGCATTGACGGGCGGCATGGATAACACGCCGTCGCCCATCAAGAACGCCGGTTGCATCTGCGCCGTGAACGGCCCCTCGGCCAGCTCCAGCGTGTAGTCCTCGATGGGTTTGCCGCTCAGGTTGACCACGACCAGGATCACCTCCCCTTCGACGGCGCGGATGTAGCTGTACACGGTGAGGGGATCTGTCTTCACCGGTTTCCATTCCCCGACACGCAGGGCGGCGTGGTGGTTGCGCAGGGCAATCAGCGTGCGGTAATGGTTGAGGATGGAATCCGGCGCCGTGTTTTGCATGGCGACATTGCGTGTGGGATAGTCTTCGTGGTAGCCACGCCAGGGCGTTCCGGTGCTGAAGCCGCCTTCGGGCGTCCATTGCATTGGACGGCGGATGTTCTCGTCGGGTTTGGCGCCCTGCATGCCGATTTCTTCCCCGTAGTAGATAAACGGCACGCCGGAAAAAGTGAGTTGGAGCGTTGCCGCGATTTTGGCCTGTTCATCGTTCATCATAGACGAGCGGGTGCGCGATTGGTCGTGGTTTGCCAGAAAGGTCGCATATTGCCCCGGCGGGTAGGCCGCAATGACGGTTTCCTGGGTCAACATCAGGCCCGCCGGACGCCCCCGGAAAGCCGAATCTTTGATGGCTTCCGCCAGATCGAATTCAAAGCAGATGTCAACTTTCCTGCCGGTGTATTTGGCAACCGTCTGCGTTGGACTCCAGACTTCGGCGACGGTGAAGGCATGTGGATTGACGCTTTTGTAGAAGTCATAGAAGGTCTCGAACCAGCGCAGGGTTGCGGGGGTATTTTCCGTCTGTGTGCCCTCTTCGATTAAGTGCTTGATGGCGTCCAAACGGAAACCGTCCACGCCCATCTCCTCCAGCCAGAAGCGGGTGACGTTGAGCATTTCGGCGGTCACGGCGGGGTTGTTGTAATTCAGATCGGGCATTTGATCCCAGAACAGGCCGAAGTAGTAGCCGCCGTTGGGAGAACGGTGCCAGCCCGGACCGCCGGTCTCGTTCCACAGATACCAGTCGCGCCGCTCTGAATTCGGGTCCTGCGCCTCGATGAACCAGGGATGTTGCGCGGAGGTGTGATTGAGCACCAGGTCAATGATGACATAGATACCGCGTTTGTGCGCTTCTTCCATCAGCCGTTTGAAGTCGGCGTTGGTGCCGTACTCCGGGTTGACGGTGTAGTAGTCGGTCACGTCGTAGCCGTGGTAGCTGGGTGACTTCATGATCGGCATCAGCCATATCCCGGTGATGCCCAGGTCGGTGGTGGTGGTCGGATCTCCGTCGTTGAGGTAGTCCAGTTTCTCGATGAGGCCGTTGAGGTCGCCGATGCCGTCGCCATCGCTATCGTAGAAGCTACGCACAAAGATTTCGTAGAAGACGGTGTCGTTCCACCAGGGGTTGCCGGCCGTCCCCGAAACAAGGCGGCCATCCATTCCTACGGGAATGACGCTCTGCGGCGCGCGCGGTTGTGCGGGTGTGAGATTGAGAGGGCGGAGTGTGGCCGTCGGCGCGAGCGTCGGCGTGGGCGGCGCAGAGGTAGGGCGCGGGGTGGGGGAGGGTTCGCTGGTGGGCGAGGCCGCCGGTAGCGTGGCCGTAGGGAGTGCTGCCGGCGTACTGCGCTGGCATGCCGCCATAAGGCATAGACAGATCAGCAAACTTAAACAACGGACGATTTTTAGCATTGAAGTTCCTCCCTCTCCCTGTAAATGTTGTCAGTCGCCTTCATCTACCGCATCCTGGCCTGTGTGTGCAGGATAAGACTCCTTGGGCTCAAATAAACGCATTTGAACTGGAAACTCAAATTGTCGAACGACATGATCGGGAACGGGCAACTTTTCTAGTAAACGAGGCTCAACTTTTATTGCCCCATCACCATAAGTCTTTCCAATTTTCGATAAATTGGCTATTGTGTCTGGATGATTAAGAATCTTCCAAATCTGTTCCAAATGTTCTTCCCCGCGATCTTGATCTTTGGGGTACACACACAGAAAACTCGTCAGGGGGACAACTTTGGCGATGTTGCGGATAAATCTTGAGTTTCGACGCCCCAAATAGGCAAACAAGAATGGTGGTGGTACCCGAGCTTCCATCTTGTACCAGGGTTTGCGCTGTGCAATCAAGGGACGTTTAGGCAAACCCAAATATTCACCTTCCTGCAAGTACCGTCTTAGTGAGTCTGGAAAGGTTTCTTCATTATCGCCGCTAAGCATCAAGAGTAGTGTGGGTCTTCCTCTGCGTTCAAGCCTTTCGATGGTTTCATAAGTAATCTCATTGTCTGGGACATCGCGTGTCCTTCCAATCGCCTTAACAAAATGCTTTTCGGGAATCCCCAATTTTTTGGCTTTCTCAATGGTCATAAAGAAGAAATCATTGGCGCCTGTTGCGATACCACGCATGACTTTGACAAAATCACCTAACACGTATCCGGTGTTGGCATCAGGAAAGGGTTCATGTGAGAGACCGGTAGTTAGACCTTCTTTCAAATCTCGGACAATGACGAATAAATCTTGTGTGGATACGTTTTTGAATCCAGACCTGACCCATCTTTTGAGTGCATCGGTAGCCGGGCGAGAACACTTAACCCATAGAAATTGAGCCTCTGGCGGCGCCTTGCGCATCAAGAAAATGAGTGGATTGGTATCAACATTGGGAAAGGGTGTGGCTTCAGGAGAAAAGGTGATGACGGCATCTAGTGCGAAATTTCTTGTAATCCAGGCCCATAAATCGGGGGCGAATTTCCCTTCGCATGTATCAGCAGGCATAATGAAAGCCATCCGTCCATTCTCTTCGAGCAGCGATAATGCGCGGATCAAAAAGTAGATATGCAAGCCAGCTCGCCCGTCCAACGGTTTGCCTACTAATTGAGCCGCCAGTTGTTTAAGCTGCGCTTTCTTCCCTGGGTCAAGACGGTGGTGTCGAATGTAGGGCGGATTGGCAACGATGGCCTGAAATTTTTTCTGGGGCGATTGCAAGACAAAATCACCAATCTTCACCGAGACGATATCATCTTTGTCCAGGCCATGCTTTATGGCTTGTGACAAAACAGTCGAGTCAATTTCCATGCCGGCGAACCGAACGTTTAGACCTTTCTCGCCAGCTATGACTTTAGCTGCACGGAAGAATACCCCTGTTCCAACAGCGGGATCGAACAAAAGACCATCCTTGTCGGCCAAGACGTATTCAACCATTGGTTCCGCGATCCAATCGGGCGTCCAGAACTGTCCCTTTTCTCTCAAAAGCTCTCTGGCTTCCCAGGATGAAGGGAGTTTGTACACCTCAGTTTCTAACATTGGCAATCTCTCGCAGTATGGCTAAGGCTTCCGCTTGCAAATGCATCTGTCCGCCTTCAAAGTGTACGTATGGCAGAATATGCCCATTTTTATCCACGACAAATTTAGCCTTTAGTTCCGGCTCTTGCGTTGCTTCGCCGAGCGGGTAAGCATAATGGTAATAAATTTTGTAGATGACCTTTCTGGTCGTAGCGCCGCCAGGTGCTTGAAAAACTTGTTCTGTAGGCAGGATGAGTCCTTGCTTGATCAATTCTTGCGCTTTGTCGAGAGAAATAATGATACGCTCTTCGCTCCATACGCCTTGTGACCAACGCATTAAAAAGTCACTGCCACGCAGGCGGCGGGGATTGAGCAAAAAGTCGAGCCATTCAATAGCGGTGTGACCGCGAAGCTCGAATTCAATGTTTTCAGGGCTAACGCTCAGAAACTTCTCGAAAAAGTGCATGTTTCTGGTCCCTCTTAGATTAGATTGAAATCGCAGTTACATTCAATGGCTCGTCGCCAAGCAGCCGTCGTGCGATGGCGGAGAACTTCGCGGCATCGCCGCTGGTGTAGAAGTGGTGTTGTCCCGGTTGTGTGGACGGAGCGGCCAATCCGCGTTGGGTCAGGACGCGGCCAACTTGCCGGGCGACGGCGGGCGCGGGATCAATCAAGGTCACTTCTGATCCGACGATACGCTGAATGGTGGCACTCAGGAACGGATAGTGCGTGCAACCGAGCACCAGTTGGTCAATGCCGGCAGCGAGCATGGGGGTGAGATAGTGCCGCAGCAAGGCCTCGGTTTCCGGCGTGTCCAGGGCACCGGCTTCCACTGCTTCGACGAGACCCGGACAGGCCCGGGTGTGGAGTTTCACGCCGTTGCCAAAACGCGCTACCAGTCCGGCGAACAAATCCCCTTGAAATGTGACCGGCGTGGCGATCACGCCGATTGCGCCGGTGCGGGTGCGCTCCACGGCGGGCTTGACGGCCGGCTCCATGCCCACGAAAGGGACATCGGGAAACTTTTCCCGTAGCGTGTGGAGCGCTGCGCCGGAGGCCGTGTTGCACGCCACCACGATGAGCTTGGCCCCTTGCGTCAGCAGAAAGCGCGTCACGTTTTCGGTTAGATGGCGCACTTCGTCCAGCGGACGTTGCCCGTAGGGAATGTGCGCCTGATCGGCCACATACACTGTATTTTCGGCCGGCAACTGGCGCACAATCTCGCGCCACACCGATAGGCCGCCCACGCCAGAGTCAAAGATGCCGATAGGGTTACCTGGCAGACTAGGCTCTGTGTTTGCCATGAAAGAGAAATTCCTCCAGTGGGGCTTGGGCTACGCATTTTCGTAAATATTCGTTCAGGTCTTGTGTATCCAAAGTGAGCAATGGGTGTGTGAAACCGAGCTCCTGTTGTAATATCTGCGCAACATTTCTGGGCCAAAAGCTCATGCTCATCTGTACAATATGTCCTTGAATGAGCCGCGCTTGTTCTCGAATGCGGCTGGCCTCGCCGATACGGTCAACAAGGATGATAGTTAATATATCGTAGGCGCGATCATCAATCTCTGATTGGCGTTCAAAACGTGAGACCTTATCCAGCGAGATCTCAGGATTCCCTCTACCGATGAAACCGATGTCAAAGCGCACACCTTTACCAGGGCGGTAGATAAGCGTGGCATCACTCTCTCGTTTTTGGGTCTGCGAAGATAACCAGAACACTTTTTGCGGATTATGAGGAACTCTTTGAGGACCTGGGATCATTTGAAATCCCAGGCAATGCAACAATGTCCCCAAGATTAGCGGTTCAAAAAATTTGCCGTATAAGGATTTTTCAGAACCTCTAACAGTCAACGTTTGTGCACCAGTGGCGCTTAACAACTCCAAGAAAAATTGCCAATCTATAGACCGATTGTGGGAACCAATTTGCAAATTACCTTGTAGTTCACCAAATGTTTTGAGGCTTTCTTGAGCAACTTCCTGGATTGTATTATGGTATTCTCTTATGTATTCATCTACGGTTCCAGATTTATCACGTAAGACATTCTGGCGTGCTTTGTCAGTGAGCCCTAAAATCCATTGTGCTGTCCAACGCTCGGCTTTGGCAAGGTTTTGACCCTGTAACGTTTTAGCAGCCTGTTCAAGTAGCTTTTCCAAATCTTGTTGATCAAGCAGCCAGGCCATAAGTGCTGCATTGAGCATTGCCAGACGGCGGCGTGTGAGTTTTTCTGTGAGGTTGCGAATGTTTTCACCGCATAGAACATCATATACCACTTGGCGAATGAGCGTCCATCCTAACATTCTTACCAATGTGTTACGATCGGCGTTGACAATCGCGGTATACTCTGTAGGAAGTTCAAATGTTGTTCCCATAAGTATATCTTTCAAAAAAGTCTATCTGACACATCAATCGGTGCAGCATTGATGACTTGTATCTGCGATGCTGCCTTTCCCAACCAATTTTTGCTTTCCTCGCGGATAATATCCACATATTCACGTTCTTTTTCGATCAACACAAAGCGGCGTTTCAAAAGCGCCGCGGCTTTGCCGGTTGTGCCGATGCCGGCAAAGGGGTCCAAAACGACATCGTTGACGAAGGAGTAGTAGCGGATGATCTTCTCGGCAAGTTCGAGTGGGAAAATGGCCGGATGGCGAGTATCGTAAGATGGCTGGATGTACCAGACATTGGTACGTTCGTAGTCCTCGCCGATCTTTGAGGCTTCACGAATTTCTGGACTGTAAGAACGAATGTTCCAGTCAATGAGCTGTGGCGAGTGTTTGCGATAGACCAGAATATATTCGGTCACTGGAACGGGTTTGTATTGCATGGGGTTGCGGTCGGCGGCGAAGCGGCGTCCTCGTCCGGTTGCCCAGCCGGCGCCTTCCGGTTTGACCCAAATAATATCGTCCAGGAAATCGTACCCCTCCTCGGTGAAAATACGGTGCAGGTCAAAGGGCAGGGCTAAACGTTGGGATGAGGCGTTGCGGTTGGGCCGCCGAATAAGAATGGGACTGACGTTGATAGCAAAAATGCGACCTTCGTTCAGAACGCGATGAGCCTCTTGAATCACACGGCGCATTTTCCAGAGGTATTCTTCGTAGGTGGTGTATTCCTCATACTCGGGTCGCGCATTGTAGTAGGGCGGCGACGTAAAAATCAGGTCTACAGACTGTGCCGGTAGATCGGCCAGAATGGTTTCACTGTCGCCGCAGGCGATCGTATTCCGCAGGTTTGAAAAGATGTAAGCTTTTTTCTGCGGCGGATGCTTTTTGACGGCGGTACCGTGTTGGCGTCCCAGGAGGCGCGCGACAACGATGTCTGGATCGGTTGTCTGTTCTTTAAGCAGCAACGTCGTGTAAGCATCAATCACGATTTCGCCGACCCGTTCGTGGTTGGCCCAATTGAGCAGCGGCACACGCCAGACGTGATAACGGTCATCCACTTCCGGCAGCCCGAAGACAATGGCGTTCTCCAATTCATGCTCGGATAGCCACAGCCGCCCGATTTCGCGGGCTTCCTGCGCCGAAAGGATGGCGTACCCGCGTTGCAACGCAACTGTTTTCGCTTCCGTCATTCCTCTCCCTGTGTAAGGGTAAGCTCGTAGGTCGCTTTTTCTGTCGTCACCGGCGCCAGCGCCGAAATGACAATGACGGCTCTGTCTTGCTGTGCGTTCAAGGGAATCGTCCATTCGCCTGCTGTGCCGTTGAGCATCAAGAGCCGTTGAACCTGCGGGGTGTCGCCGTAGAGAACAAGCTGGACAATCCATTGCTGCGGGAGGATGTTGGCGTGGCGCAGGAACCCCTCGTTAATCCAGTTTTTACCGTCAGTTTCCATATCGTCGCTGAACAGTGTCTGTCCGTCGGCGACGATTTCTACATCATCTATGGCAAACCCGGCCTGGTTGACGGCGGCGTCGGTGATGTACTCGAAGCGCAGGGCGATCTCCTGGCCGACATACGCGGAGAGGTCGGCGGCCAATAGCGTCCAGTCGCTTTTGCCGGTTAAGCCGCAGCCGAAGTTGTTGCCCTGCGGGTTCGTGGTGCGACAACCCAGGCGGTTGTCGTCCAGAATGTGCCACTTGATGGTTTTTGAGCCGAGATCGTCGGGGATGTCCCCCGAAGCGGTGGTACCGACGACCACATAAGCGTAGTCCCAATCTTCTTCGATATAATACCACGCCCAGAAGTGCAGTTCTGCCGTCGTGGCGTTGCGGAGGTCCACGATGCGCGTCAGACGGGCATCGGACTCGTCTTCACGGCTGGCCCACCAGAGATACTTGCCGCTGTGCGCCTGTGTATCCATCAATGCAGTTTGAGTGGCGCCGGTAAAGGTGAAACGCACCGGCGTTTCGCCTTCAATCTTGATATAGTCCACGCCGTACTGGCTGACGGTGCTGCGCTTGGTGATCGGTAGATTTTTCGTGCGATAAGTGGCGTCTATACGCGGTCCGCTGATGTCAATGTCTTTGTAGCCGTATTGGCCGGCGTCGAGGGTGGGGTCATCGAGCAGATTGGCGATGGTCCAATTCGCAAAAACGTCGGCGTGGGTCAGCGATAATCCCAGGTCTTCGGCAAGCGTCTTGTCCACGCTTTCCATGCCGTTCTCGGGGCGCGCGACGAGGGCTTTGGTGGCATTTTCGCCGAAGTGGTCGAGAAAGTAATTCATAAAAAGATAGGAGCCGCCATAGTTAGGAGAGGCGTCGCCGGCGGTCCCCTCAGGCCAGGAAGTCAACTGCGTGTCAGGACGGCGCAAATAGGCGTACTCGCTGCCGCCGACGTCGTAGTGTCCGCCGGGATAGGCGCGGTTGTTCAGCTCCATAGCCAGTTCAGAGCAGCCTTCATTGATCCAGCTTGTCTCATTGCGGTCGTTATTCCAGTGGATCATGTGTTGGAATTCATGCGCCAACACGCCGTTGTAAAACTCATCGCCGATGGTCACGTTTTCAACATTGATGTAGAACATCTCCGTCTCATTGGAGTCCGGGCGCACGGCGCGCACAAAAGAATCGGGGCTGGAGAAGTATCCGGCAACCGTATCGCCCAGGTTGCGCGCGTGCAAAATGCTCAAATGCGGGTCGTTATCCACGCCGGGCGTCCATTCCGAGCCGAAGAACTCACGGTTGGTGGGATAGGTATGTTGCTCAAAGAGATCGGCGGCTTTCTTGAGCTTGTTGTTATCCACAGTGACGCCCTCTTCAACCCACATATAGACATGCTCGGTTTTGTAGACCAGGGTGGCGTAGATTTCGAATTGCTCGTCGTTGTCCACGTTGGACACGTTGAATTTACGTCGCGTGCCGACGGCATAGTCGGGATTGGAGGTGTTGAGGGTGCGCGGCGTGTCGGCGGGGACGTTCAGAAAGCGAATACCCAGTTCATGCAAGTCGGCGGGAGGTACCTGGGTTTGCTGAAGTCCCGCTACCGTTTCGGCTGCTTCTGGGGGAAGAGGCTCGGTGATCGGCATCGTGATCGGGGTATCTGGGGTAGGTTCAGTGGGAAACACCGGCTCAATTGGAAACAATGTGGGCGGGGGAGAGGGTTCGGGCCGACTGCGATAGAAGTATATCAACGCCCCGCCGCCGCCAACCACACAGCATGTGCACATCGCCAGAAGGATTACCACTACAACTACAATGCCGATCCAGAGGTTGCGATTCTCATTCATTGTGCAGTTCCTTATCTTGAAATTTTGCCTGCTATTGCGTTGATTATAGATAATCTGAAGGATAAGGCAAGGGTAACTTTGGACAGGATACATTTCACGATAGGGGCAGGTTTTGGGGGTGTCCGCACGCGGGAAAGGCTGGGGGATTTCTCACAAGGGGATTTCGGGCGGCGAAACCGCCCGAAATCCCCTTATATTTGTTTCCTGTGTGACTTACTAGCGGGTTCGACAGGCCGGGAAAAAGCATTATAATGCACGGGTTAAGTTGAGGAGGCAGGGTGCGGAATTACCTGGAAAAGCTGATGGATGAGCTGTGTCACCATCCGGGTTGGGCGGCGGCCGGACTGGGGGCAGGCGTCTGGCTCCTCTACGGTCTTACCGCAGCGCAGGGAACGATCTTCGGCGACCCTTCAGAGTATCAATTTATCCCGGCGGTGTGGGGGATCGCACATCCGCCGGGATATGCGTTTTATACGCTTATCGCCGGTGTGTGGCAGCGACTCTTCCCTGTTGGCACGGTGGCTTTCCGCACCCACCTTCTGGCCGGCGCGGCCGGCGCGTGGACGGTGACGCGCGTCTTTTTGATGCTGTTTGAGGTAGGCACGAAAGCAGGTGTCGCCGCGAGTCTTGACCGCCGCCAGGTATGGTTCGCGGCCTTGATCGGTGGGTTGTCTCTGGCCGTCTCCCCTGATTTCTGGCAACACAGCCTCCACTCCAACGCCCATATTTTGAGCGCCGCCATCACTGCGACGCAGTTGTGGCTGTTGGTGCGCTGGTTCTACGAGGGCCGCGACCGCTGGTTATTGGCCCTGGCCTTTTCGGCAGGTATCGGCGTGACCCATCATCCCATCACCGTTTGGGGATTGCCGGCTTACGCCATTTTCATTTTGATCCGGCGCCCCAAAATTCTGAGGCAATGGAAAACGTTGTTGCCCTTTATCGGCTGCGGCCTTTTGGGATTGATACCCTGGCTTTACTTCCCCTTGCGCAGCCCCGCTGTCCCTTTCGGCCCTACCGACATGCGCACATGGGAAGGGTTTCTGCGGCATGCGACGGCCCAGGGCTTGCGGGTCAACCTGTTTCATTTCGGCCTGGCGGATCAATTCGACCGGCTACGGATGTTCTGGACGTTGCTGCGTTTACAATTCCCCTGGCCGTTGCTGGTGTTGATGGGTGTGGGGATGGGGTGGCTGATGGCGCGCCGTCCGCACCTGGCGTGGCTGTGGGGCCTGTTCCTGGTGGGACATTTGGGATTCACGCTGAATTCCGTGCAGGATGTGATGGCCTATCTCCTGCATGCCTTCATGGCGCTGGCGTTCCCGCTTGGGATAGGCGTGTGGCGGCTTCTGGAAACCTTGAAATGCCGACTACCGGCTTGGGGAGGGGCACTGATAGCGTTGGCGATGCTGGCTTTGCCGGTGGGCGCGCTCATCCACACCTTCCCTTGTATTTCACTGCGCGATTGGGATGCTGCCGATGCTTTTGTAGATGAGGTGACGGCACGTTTTGCCGGTCGCGGGGAAGGCGCGGCGCTGGCTTCAGATTGGGAACACCTGACGCCGTATTTCTATCGGGCGTTCGTGAACGGTGCAGCCCTTGAGGCAGCGGATGTGCGTCCGCTCTATGTGACCGGCGCCCTTTCGTGGACCGATGCCGTATTCGGCAATCTGGCGGCCGGGCCGGTGTACCTCACCAATTACCGCCGCGAGATCCGCGACCTGGGCTTTCGACTTCGTCCAGAGGGAACGCTCTGGCGCGTTCTGGAACCACCGGCGCTTGAGGCTGTTGCGCCGCAGAATCCGCTATCCAATGTCTGGGTGGACGGGCGCGTCGAACTGCTCGGCTACGACTTGCCCAAAACGACCGCCTCGCCGGGCGAGGTGCTGCCGCTAACGCTCTACGCGCGCGTGGCGACGACCGAGACGGCGATTCTGATGCCTTTTGCACGCTTGGGCCAGATCGAACAGCGTTGGACGACGGATAGCCGCCACTTGACGCCGGATTGGTTGCCCGGCGAGATCATCGTCGAGCGCTATGAGGTTTACGTCCCCTACACTCTGACGCCGGGAACTTATCCGTTGACGCTCGGCTATACGGATATGACGAACGCCGTTGCCGAATTATCCTTCACAAATGGCGACACAGCATTACGCCTGGCCGAATTGACCGTATTGCCCGAGACGCGGGGTGCGCCGGAAAATCGTGTGTTGGCGCGCGCGCTGACCAACATCGGCAACGATGTGGCGTTGCTTTCTGCACGCGCGCGCGTTGGCTTGACGACGCGGCAGGGTATTTGGGAAGAGCCGTTGACGCTTCAAGCCGGTCAACCGCTGCATTTGACTTTGACCTGGCATGTCCTGGCGCGTCCACGCACGAGTTACACGGTGTTCATTCACTTGATTGACGCTGCCGGCGTTCCGTGGTTTGGGCATGATTACACCCCTCTGGGAGGGGCTTTTCCCTCCTACTTGTGGTTTCCGAAGTGGCTGGAAGGGCAACAGGTGATTGACCCTTACCGGCTCGTCATACCGGAAAATGTTCCGCCGGGGCAGTATTGGCTGGAAGTGGGGATGTACGAAATGGGCAGCATCCGTCGCATCCCCCAATTCGATTTTCAGGGTACAATGACAGGCGACCGCTTCATCTTAGGTCCGCTACTTCTGCTTCCTTGACAAAAACATAACAACATACAACATTCTAACGTTCAAACGTTTGAACGTTCTAACGTTCCAACGCGCATTTCGAGGAGGTATCTATGACCGGTTTAGTGCTGTGGGTGATTGCTGCGACGATTTTGCTGTTCGTGGGAATTTACTGGGTTTACGTCCTGGAAAAACGTCTCAAAGTGATGGAAGAACGTTACCAGAAGATTTTGGCGTTAGCGGAAGACACTGACCAGGCGACCCTGGTACAATTGTTGACGCGCCTGGAAGCGCAGGAAACACGCCTCGGTAGCGCGGAAGCGGCCTTGCGTCGCTTGGGGGAGATTTTGCCGCACGTCGTTCAAGGGTACGGCATCATCCGCTACAGCGCGTTTGAGAACGTGGGCGGGGACCAGAGCTTCTCGCTGGCATTGGTGGATGCCCATGGCAATGGCGCCATTCTCAGCGGTTTGAACTCGCGTGATGACACGCGGGTCTACGCCAAGCCGTTGAAACAGTGGCGTTCATCGTATAGCCTCAGCGCCGAAGAGCAACAAGCCCTCGGCCAGGCGCGCCAGATGATCGAAGGACCGCCCGCTAACCCTTGAGTAAGGGAGAAATAAAAGAGGCATTGCGTTTGACAAACTACCGCCCCCGGTTATTATTAGCTTAAAGTGAATTTGATACGGACTTTAACTTGTTTATCCGCCATTCACCGTTCGCCATTTGCAATTTACTATTTGCAATTCTAAGTTGAGGAGGAATCCATGTCATGGCTAGGTGGTAAGGGAAAAACCAAAGAACCTGCTGCACCAGTTGTAAAACCCACAACGACCGGAGGAGGAGGACGTATGCCGCAACCAGCAATTGAATCAACGATTGGAGCCAATACTCACATCAAGGGTGACATTCAAGGCGATGGCGGTTTGCGTGTGGATGGCATTGTCGAAGGCACCATCGAGATCACCGGCAACCTGGTGATTACCGAGAGCGCAAAGGTGCGTGCGGAGATTAAGGCTAACAATGTCTCCATCGCCGGCGCAGTACAGGGCAATATCTCGGCGAATCGCGTGGAGATTCTCGATACCGGCCGGGTGTGGGGCGACCTGACGATCAAATCGCTGTTGATCAACGAAGGGGCATACTTGCGCGGGCAGACATTTATGCCGCAGGACTTGCAACCGCCGAAGCTCGAAGCGCCCAAGTCATCCAAACCTGGCGTCGTTCCTCCTGCACCTCAGGCGGGTACCGTGGTTGACGTTATGCCAGAGGAAAAACCCGGCAAGTAAAAGCGTATCTGGTTTGAACAGGACAGGGACACTAATGCCCCTGTCCGTTTTTATTTCCGAGTTTCCTTGACTGTTGCCGTACTGTGTCCCATAGTACGAGCGTTAATCCTGATAACGCAATGATACTGAACGGCATCAGAGCGACCTGCTTAAGCTCTCCCATGAATGCCAGGGCTATGAGTATGTAGAGACTTAAAACAATTTCACCGGGGAGCGCCCGATCCAATCGGATACGATACCGCGTGTTACGCCAGTCTCCTTGCCTCCCGCGCAGCTCGAATTTGGGCGTGCGTTTGAATTCACCGCCCCAGTGCAGTAAACCATCGAGTACCCCCAATGTCGTGTTCCAACTGATGCCGATGCCCAAGGCCATTAAAAAAGGATAGACAAGGATGCGACGCGGCCAATCGCGATGCAAGGCTGCCTGTCCGATGATATAGAGCAGGGGCGGTAACATCGTCAATGTTCCCAGTGCGGCGATCAGTATGGGCACGCGCGGGTTATAGAGCGCCATTGGCGCGCTGAGCAATACTAATGTCAGGATCAGCGGCTGCGTAAGATAACCGCTCAGGTGGAGCAGGGCCATTATTTTTTGTGTTGGCTTCAAACGTGGTGAGCGCACAATGGCGCCGCTTAATTTGCGCAATACCTGCGTGGTGCCTTTTGCCCAACGGTATTGTTGTTGCCGGAACGCTGCGACGAGCGGGGGGAGTTCTGCCGGTGCGACGACATCCGGTAGATACAACACCTGCCATCCGGCGAGCTGCGCGCGGTAACTCAAATCCAGGTCTTCGGCGACGGTATCGTGTTGCCAGCCGCCGGCTTCTTCGATGGCGCGCCGCCGCCAGACGCCGGCCGTGCCGTTAAAGTTCATAAACAACCCGGAGCGGTTGCGCGCGATATGCTCCACGGTGAAATGGGCATCCAATGCCAGGGCCTGGGCGCGGGTAACGAGAGAATACTCGGCATTCAGGTGTCCCCACCGTCCTTGCACAAAACCCAGCTTCGGATCGGCGACAAGGTAAGGAACCGTCCGCCGCAGAAAATCCGGCGCGGGTGCAAAGTCCGCATCGAAGATGGCGACATATTCGCCGCGCGCCTGCTGCAAGCCCGCAGCCAGCGCTCCGGCTTTGTAGCCGGTGGGACGGTCACGGTGCAAGAGATGAATATCATAGCCTTCAGCCTGTAACCGTTCAACCTCGGCCTGCAACAGCGTTGTTGTATCGTCGTTGGAATCGTCGAGCACCTGAATCTCAAGCCGCTCACGGGGCCAATCGAAAGCCGCGACGGCGGCCAGAACTCTCCGGGCAACATAACGTTCGTTGCGTAACGGAATCTGGACGGTCACGATGGGCAAGGCTGTTTCCGGGAGCTGGGGTGTGGTCGGCGACGGCTCCCGGCGATGCAGCAGATACAATATGATAAGCGTGACGATATGGACGGCATAAAACGCCAGTCCGACCAAAATGGCCGCATAGAGATATCCTACTACTTGTGAAATCATAGTCCTCCAACTTCTTGAAGTGTGTGCTTGCATTATAACACTTTCGCTTGACAGCTATGAGGGGTGGACGACAATATAACGGTGGTGGAGTGAGTTTTTGTATATCCCCTTGCTTACGCTTGTCATTGGCGTTGCGTTTGACTTTGCATAAAATTGAAATAGCATAGCTGCGGTTTAACCCTGGTGATGATGATAATGTTGGGAGGAAATATGCGTATCCTTGTAGAGTTTACAGGCATACCCAGAGTGGTTACCGGCGTGAAACAAATTCCCCTTGAATTTCAGGATGGCGTAACCTATCGTGAAATCGTCCGGCAGTTGGGAAAACTCTATCCCCAACTTATCGGTGAGGTATTGCAGCCTGATGGCGAGACCTTCCAGCCCTCGAATATGCTTAATCTCAACGGCCAGCGGATGATCCAACCGGCGCAGATGAATGAATCTCCTCACGATGGCGACCGCCTGATCCTGATGTCCATCCTCGCCGGTGGCTGATATGAGCAAGGGGCAGGAAGCAAGGGGCAGGAAGCAAGGGGCAGGAAGCAAGGGGCAGGAAGCAAGGGGCAAGGAATTGAATCATAAATTCGTTATTTGCCATTCCTTTATTCACCATTCGCCATTCGCAATCCGTAATTCGCCATTCTCAGGAGGTTGTTATGTACGGTTACAGCGGCAAGATTTTGCATATTGATCTGACCACACGCAAAAGTTGGACTGAAAGAAAGCCGGAGGAGTGGTACAAAATCTACATCGGCGGCGTCTCGATGGCGGCGCGCTTGCTGTGGGAAAACATTAAACCCGGTTGTGACCCCCTCTCGCCGGACAACCCCATCTGCATTGCCAACGGTATGTTTGCCGGAACGCCTGTGCCGGTGGGCGGCAAATACGGGCTGGCCTCCAAGTCGCCGCTGACCGGTTTCATCGGTGATAGCCTTTCGGGGAGCTGGTTTCCGGTGGCGCTTAAGCGCAGCGGCTGGGATGCCATCGTGATCCACGGCGCCAGTGCGGAATGGGTGAACGTCTTCATTGATGATGACCGGGTGATGTTCCGCGACGCCCGCAAACTCGTCGGCCTGAACACTTACGAGACCGAGGAAGCCATCCGCGAGGAATTGCTCGATGACCAGGTGCGTTCTGCCACCATCGGGCCGGGTGGCGAAAAGCTGGTACGTTTCGCCAATGTCACCAACGATGGCCGGCAGGCCGGACGCACCGGGCACGGCGCGGTATGGGGATCGAAGAAACTCAAGGCTGTTTCGGTGCGCGGCACGCGCGGCGTCGTGGTCGCCGACCCGGATACGCTGATGAAGCTCTCTTTCGATATCACCCAACAAGCGCAGGGGCCGTATACCGTCAAATATCGCGTGTTGGGCACCGCGACCAACGTGCTGAACATGAACAAACTCGGTTTGTTGCCTACCCGCAACTTCCAGCAGGGTGTCTTTGAAATGGCCGAGCAGGTCAGCGGCGAGTACATGGAAGAGCACCACAAGGTCAAGAAAATCGCCTGCGCCCAGTGTCCGATTGCCTGTGAACAGGTATCGGCGGCCAAACAGGGGCTTTACGCCGGGGCAATGACGGGCATCGAATACGAATGTCTGTTTGCCAATGGCCCCAACCTGGGTATCGGCGATATGAATGCCGTCATCAAGTTGATCGAGATTGCCGATCGGGGTGGTGTAGACGCAATGAGCCAGGGTGTGACCATTTCCTGGGCGATGGAGTCGTTTGAGCGCGGCGTCTTCAAGAAAGAGGATTTCAAGTGCAAGAAATATCCCGAGGGCTTCGAGCCGAATTTCGGCAATGCTGAGGCTGCCGTCACACTGGCCGAGATGATCCGTGACCGCGAGGGCATCGGCGATTTGCTGGCCGAAGGGACGCGCATCGCCAGTCGGCGCGTGGATGCGGAACGGGGAACAGAATCCTACAAATGGGCCATGCACATCAAGGGCCTGGAGTGTCCCGGCTACGACGCCCGTGGCCTCAAAACTTTCTCCGTGGGATTAGCGGCGGGTACGCGCGGCGGCTGTCACAACCGTTCGGCGGCTTACGACCCCGACATTCAAGGGGAAGTCAACCGCTTTACCATTGACGAGACCCGCGGTAAAGTCGCTGCTGATACCGAGGAATATGCGGCCGTCTACGATACGCTGCCGCTGTGCAAATTCATCCGTCGCTGCTTCACCGGCAAGGCCGACCGCGCCGGCGCCTGGCCGACGATTGCCAAACTCATCAATGCCACTACCGGTTGGAATTTTGGTTACGAGGACGTGGACCTGATCGGCGTGCGCGCGCACACCATCAAGAAAGCCTTTAACATCCGCGAGGGCTGGACGCGTGCTGATGACCATTTACCCTATCGCTGGCATCACGATCCTATGAAAGAGGGCGCCTCCGCCGGACATGTGGTCACAGAAGAGGAACTGGAATACCTCAAAGACCTTTACTACGCTGCTAAAGGCTGGACAAAAGAGGGTCTCATCCCCAAAGCCAAATTGATCGAACTGGGGATGGAGGATGTGGCAGAGGCAATCGGCGTATAAAATCATGAATCATGAGTCATGGATCATGAGCCGTTCGGCGTGATTCGCTGATTCATGATTCACTGATTCATGATTCGCTGATTCATGATTCTTTGATTCATGATTCACTGATTCCTGATTCCTTACGGGAGTGAACTATGGTAACTTCAACATCCAGATATGCCTATATTGCGTGCGATGCCACAAAATGCATCGGTTGCCAGTTGTGCGAATACATTTGCTCCTACACCAAAACCGGGGAGTACAATACTTATCGCAGTCGCATCCGCACCGTGCGCGTGAATGAAATCCTCATCACGGCGGTTGCCTGCCGTACCTGCGAGGACGCGCCCTGCGTGATTGCCTGCACCCGCGACGCTCTGACGCAAGACCCGGAGACCGGCATCATCCACGTGGATGCGGAACGCTGCGACGGCTGCGCCTGGTGCATCGAGGCGTGCGATTTCGGCGCAATTTCCATCAACCCGGCGACCAAGATGGCGGAGATTTGCGATCAGTGTGAGGACCGCGAGGACGGCCCGCAGTGCGTCATCTGGTGTCCAAAGGACGCACTGGAGCTGACGACCGCCGATCAACGCGCCCAGAAAGCACGCCATAAGCTGATTCACGAAGAGGTGCATGGGCCGCGGTCGGTCGCTTGAGAGCGAGCACAAAGTTTTTTTGAAGGAGAGCCATGACAGTTGTAGTGTCTGACCGTCTCATCAGCCCGGTATCTCGCTTGGAACCGGAACAAGATATTGAAACTGCTTTTGGACATTTGGTTGAAAACGAGCTGGTGCGACGTTTGAATCGCTATCAGCTTACCGATCGCGCTTTGCGGGATAAGTACCAAATGTCCTTCGAGGCATTTAAGGCTCAGAATCTGGTTGAGAAGCTGGGCTATACTTTTGAGGTTGAGTCGGACTTCTGGGATTGGGAAATGGCGCAAGATGGCATTGAAACGATGCAGGCTATGTTGAGTGAGCTGCGGGAGACTCAAAGTGAGCGTGACAGCACGTATTCGTGAAGTCGAAGAAGCTGTCTTGCAGTATGCTTTTATCAAAACTATAGTCAAAGTAGATGAGACGCGCTATTCGGTTAAGTTTCGTCTACATAGTTGACGCAGAGTTGTTTATCCAGCTATACTTTAATGAGCGTAGCGGTACGGTTGGTTTGACTCTTATTGATCGAGGGCGGCGTTTGTACGGACGTGATCAATATGCCGGTCAGTGGCATCGCCATGCGATCAATTCACCTCATAGCCATGATGATTCGCCAGAGGGGAGAAAAGCTGTTAGTGTGAGTGAGTTTCTAGCAGAAGTGCGGGACATTTTAATTACGGCTGGTTTGATTTGAGGAGTCTTTATGACCGATAACAACGACAACAACGAAGAACTACGCATCGGTGTGTACATCTGTCACTGCGGATCGAACATTGCCAGTACGGTGACGGTGCCGGAGGTGGTGGAGTACGCTGCGACTTTGCCTAACGTCGTCGTGGCGAAAGAGCACAAGTATATGTGTTCCGACCCTGGCCAGAATATGATCAAGCAGGACATTCGCAAGTACAAGCTCAACCGGCTGGTGGTGGGGGCGTGTACCGTCTCCATGCACGAACCGACTTTCCGCGCTGTGTTGGCCGATGAAGGCGTCAACCCCTTCTTCTTTGAGATGGCGAATATCCGCGAACATTCATCGTGGGTGCATACCCACGAAAAAGAAGCGGCCACGTACAAGGCGAAGGAGATTGTCGCCTCGGCGGTGGCGAAAGTGAGCTTCAGCCGGCCCCTGGAGATGTTTGAAGTGCCGGTGACGCGCCGTGCCCTGGTCATCGGCGGCGGCATCGCCGGCATCAGCGCCGCGCTGGACCTGGCCGACATGCGCATCCCCACCTACCTGGTAGACAAGTCGCCTTCCATCGGCGGACGGATGGCGCAACTGGATAAAACCTTCCCCACAATGGACTGCTCGATCTGCATCGAAGCCCCCAAAATGGTGGATGTGGGTAAGAGCAAATACATCGAGTTACTATCGTACTCTGAAGTTAAGGAAGTCGAAGGCTACATCGGCAACTTCAAGGTGAAGGTAGAACGCAAGCCGCGCTATGTCCTTGAAGACCGTTGCACCGGCTGCGGTCTGTGCGCCGAGGTCTGTCCTATTTCTGTGCCCAACTTCGAGTTTGAGGAAGGCCTGGGGCCGCGCAAGGCCATTTATGTCCCGCTGGTGCAGGCCGTACCGGCGATTTACACCATTGACCGCGATGCCTGCATTGAGTGTTTCAAATGCGTTGAGGCTTGCGGTTCACTACAGGCTATTAGCTTCTTCGAGGAGCCAAAAATCGAGACGTTGGAAGTGGGCGCGATCATCGTGGCGACCGGCCTGGATATGTGGGACCCCACGCCATTGGAAGAATACGGCTTCGGCGTCTACGACAACGTGGCGACGATGATGGAAATCGAACGCCTGCACTGCGCTGGCGGCCCGACGACGGGCAATTTCGTCCGCCCCTCCGACGGCAAAACCCCCAAGACGCTGGGCCTGATTCAATGCGTTGGTTCGCGCGACAAGCGCTATAACGAGTATTGCTCTGGTTTCTGTTGCATGTACACGATCAAAAATGCCCTGTTGCTCAAATGGCTCTACCCGGAGATGGACATCACCATCTTCCGTATAGATGTGCGCACCGGCGGCAAAACCTATGAGGAATTCTACGAACGAGCGCGACAGGCGGGTATCCATTTCGTGCAAGGCCGTCCCGCCGAAATCCGCGAGGACCCGGTGACGAAGAACCTCATCGTGCACGTACACAACGCTGCCCTGGATCGGCAGATGGCCTACGAATTTGAGATGGTGGGGCTGGCGACGGCAGCCATTCCCTCGGCCGGCGTCACAGACCTGGCGCGCGCCCTGACCGTTCCGCTGGACACAACCGGTTGGTTCCTGGAATCGCACCCCAAGCTCAAGCCGATTGATTCCTCAACCGAAGGCATCTACCTGGCCGGCTCGGCGCAAGGGCCGAAGGACATCCCCCAGAGCGTGGCGCAGGGGAGCGCGGCTGCCGGGCGCGCCGCGCGGGTGCTCAACGCCGGAAAGTGGCAGATTGATCCCATCGTCGCCTATGTGGACCCCTCGCGCTGCCTCAACGCCAACCCGAAGGGCAAATGTACCATGTGCGCGCAAGCCTGTCCTTATGGCGCGGTCATCAATCAGCCGGGCACGGGCAATCCCAGCCAGATTATTCCGGCGAAATGTCACGGCTGCGGGACGTGCGTCGCCGAATGTCCGGCGAACGCCATCACCCAATGGCACTTCACCGACGGGCAAATCCTGGCGCAAATCCACACCTTGCTCGCCGAAAAACCTGAAGAGAAAGTGCTGGCTTTCACATGTCGCTGGTGCAGCGGCCTGGGCGCCGACAATGCCGGCGTAAGCCACTTCCAGTATCCGGCCAACACGCGCAACATCATGGTGATGTGCTCCGGGCGCGTGGACCCGGACTTTGTGATGGAGGCTTTCAGGTTGGGTGCGGGGGCTGTGCTGGTGTCGGGGTGTCACTTACAGGACTGTCACTACATCACCGGACGGCAGAAGGCCGATGTGCGCATGGAGAAGCTCCAGGCGCAACTGGATCGCCTGGGCCTGACGCCGGGGCGCTTCCGCACCGCCGAAGTCTCGGCGACCGAAGGCGCCAAGTGGGCGCGCATTATGACCGAGATGAGTGAGCTGGTTGTTGGCCTTGGCCCGGAGGCCATCAAGGCCGAAAATGAGAAGCTGCGTCCGCATCTTGAACGCCAGCTCCGGCGCATCCGTGAGGGTTTGGATGTCTCGCGGGTGCTGGACATCTTCGAGGCGCGTCTGCAGGGCGTCAAGACAGAAGTGCAACAAGCCTACGAGCACACGCCACGCTAGATGGATGGGAGAAGTAATTATGGAGGCGATTCGAGAAATTCGGACTGTAGAACAAGGAGAAGTGGTTATACGCTTGCCGCAAATCTTCTAATCTTCTGGGGAAAGCAAGTTGAGATCATAATCCTTTCTTCATCATTGCCTGGCAAGGTATATTCTCAGAAAAGGAGTTTGCGTGGCTGTTTGCGATCCTATGCCCGTCCAGAGTTGATCCCAAGTGAACTTAATGCCTGGCAGGAAGCCATGGAAGACAAATATGCTTTTCGTTGATGCTAATGTTGTTCTGCGGTATATCCTGGATGACCATCCTGAACTTTCTGTGCGTGCGGCAGACATTCTGGAACAATACGAAGTTTTTCTGCCGACAGAAGTGGTATGTGAAGTTGTCTATGT
Source organism: Chloroflexota bacterium (assembly GCA_019873645.1). Taxonomy (GTDB): domain Bacteria; phylum Chloroflexota; class Anaerolineae; order B4-G1; family SLSP01; genus DSWT01. Next base: position 73,564 of record JAIOAX010000007.1, read on the forward strand.
CCTTTAGAAAGTGTATGGCGTCCCCAGGCAACAGATTCAAATTATGCTCAGCGCTTTGTTGGACGAGCGTTTGATTACTGTTGAAAAGACAGAAGTGTTGCGACAGGCTTTAGCAGTTTATGCCACTCAAAATCTTGACATTGTGGATGGATGGTCAATGGGTTGTTACCTTTGATGAAAAGTTGTCCAAACATTTGGAGATGGAGTAATCTATGACTTCTGAAATGCATCCTTTTCTCGCCGAAGTGATGACGCTGCGGGGCGGCAAGGACGTGCTGGAATGTTACCAGTGCGGTACATGTTCGGCTTCCTGTCCGGCACTGCCGGATATGGCGCATGGTCCGCGGCGCTTGATGTATATGCTTCAGAACGGGATGGAGCAAGAAGTGCTCTCCAGCCCCGACATCTGGCGCTGTGTGTCGTGCTATTCCTGTATGAACCGCTGCCCGCGCGGCATTGAAATCACGGTGTTGTTCTCGGAATTGCGTCGGCTTGCCGTTCAAAAAGGCTATGTTGAAGATAAGGAGGCGGAGTTCGGGCAGGCATTTACGGTGACGCTGGCGCAGCACGGACGCCAATTCGAGCCGGAGTTGCTGACGCGCTATTACTGGCGTGTGCGGGACGTGGCCGGTCTGTTGGGGATGGTGCCCCTGGGCTTGAAGATGCTGCTCAAAGGGAAATTGCCTTTCAAAGCCGAGTCCATTCAGGAGCCGCAAGTTTTGCAGAAAGCCGGTGTGATTCCGCCAAAGCATACCTTGCCCGGCGGCAAGTGGCTGGAGCGCGTGGTGACTTTGATGAGCGGCGTTTTAGGATTTGTGGACGCGCTGGTGAAGCTGGTATCCCGTAAGAAGGAGGCGCAGCATGGCTAACCGTTACGCTTACTATCCCGGTTGTAGCCTGGGGTCTACTGCCAAAGAATACGACATCTCCGTGCGCGCCGTGTTTGCCCATTTAGGATTGGAATTGCACGAGATCGAAGACTGGAATTGTTGTGGGGCGACCCATTCGGCCATTTACAAAGAGGACGCGCGCTTCTTGCTCTCACTGCGCAACCTGGCGTTAGCCGAAGCACAAGGCTTTGACACCGTCATCGCTCCGTGCAGCGCGTGTTACAAGAATCTACGGCGCGCCGCTAAGCTGGCCGACGCCAATAAAGACATCTGCGCGCGCGTCAATGCCGAAATGGCGGAACAATATAGCTGTTCCGGCCGTGTCATCGTGTTGCATCCCCTGTACGCCATCATCCGCGACTTTGGATTGGAAGCCTTGCAAAAGCGCGTGGTGCGTCCATTGCGTGGCCTCAAGATTGCCGCTTACTACGGCTGCATGCTCACCCGCCCGCTGGACGAATTTGACAGCGCCGAGCGTCCCACCGGCCTGGATCGTTTGATTGCAGCGTTGGGCGCCGAACCGGTGGATTATGATTACAAAGCCAAATGTTGCGGCGGCGCATTGGCACTTTCGCATACCGGTAGCACGGTGCGCATGACAGCTAACATTTTGACCACGGCCAAGGGGCGCGGCGCGGAGGCCGTTACCCTGGCCTGTCCGATGTGCCACATGGCGCTGGACATGTATCAGGGCAAAGCTGAACGCGCCATAGATCAACCGCTGCATTTGCCGGTGTTTTTCTTCACGCAGTTGATGGGGCTGGCGTTGGGGCTGGAACCGGCATCGTTGGGACTGGCGCGGCACATGGTACCGACGGGTGACATCGTGGCGCGGATTGTAGGATAAAAGGGCATGCCGCCGGTCTCACATCCGTTTAAACAAGGTGCATTGATCATTCTGCTCAACTATGGGGACCATGCGCCGCCTCATGTGCACGTCAAGTATCAGGGTGATGTGGGGAGTTATCGCATCGAAATCAAAAGCAGGAAGTGGCTGGCTTCGCATAGACGTTTACACCGCAACTTTGTGCGTTGGTTGAGGCGTGGGTTGCTGCCCATGAACAAGAGTTGCTTGAGCAGTGGGAAAATGCGCAGATCTTTTGCAAACGCTATGGCAAACGGGTAGAACCCAAGAGCAAGTCCATGTTTGTGGAGCGTGTACTTGCATAAGACAGCCAAATGAAAATTTCATCGTAGAGCATGGGGAGAGCGCCGGAGTATTTTTGTCTTTCTCTGTGAACTCTATGTTCTCTGTGGCTATTTGGAGGAGACTAGCGTGAAACGTGGAACAACTTTGAAACACCGCACCGAAACGACATTAACCCTTGAGCGCAAGATGGTGACGCATCATGACGTGCTCACCTGGGACCTGGAACGCTGTGTGGGCTGCCAGATTGGTCCGCGCGTATGCCCGAAAGAGGCCATCACCCATATTGACGGCGTCGTTGAGAACGGGCGCATGGTCAAAAAGCTGCTGGTAGACGTGGACCCCGAAAAGTGCGTCTTCTGCGGCATGTGCGTGGAGATGTGCCCCATGCGGGCGATCACACTCACACTTAATGGGAAACCGTACAACCCGGTCATTGAGCATGAAGCATTTCCCAAGCTGTTGAAGTCCACAAAGTTCAACAAAGATCAGTTTGACTTCAGCCTGAAGGACTTTGTGATCGAAAACTGCTCGGCGAACGTTATCACCTATGACCCTGAATACCATACGATGCGGGTGGATCAGGAACACTGCATCCGCTGCCGCCAGTGTGAGGTCGCCAGCAACGGTGCCTTTGAGGTCTCACAGCCCTGGCAGGGTACGGTATTGCTGCGGCGCGAGTTGTGTGTCGAGGGCTGCCTGGCCTGTGCCGACGTGTGCCCGACGCGCGCACTGCACATCAACGACGAAGGCGAGCTGGTTCACGCAGATTACTACTGCATTAAGTGCGGCGCGTGCATGCAAATTTGTCCGGTCAAGGCCGAGTGGGAAGAGTACGAAGTCCATTTCGAGTCACAGGGAGTTGTCTATACACGCACCCACAAACGTATCACCAATGCCGATAAGTTACCGGTGCTTGTCGAACGTTGGCGGGTACGCCATACCGAGGTGAAGAGCGCGGCGTGGTTAGAGGCGCTGGCGAGGCTCTCTGATGAGAAAGCCGCGCAGGTCGAAATTGACCGCAAACGCGCGATTCGGCGTCGTGATCTCATCCTGGCCTTGAAAGGCGGCAAGTCCTACGCCAAAGAGCACAAATAAACCTGCATAGAGTCACTTCCCGCGCCCCGCAACCTGTCGCGGGGCGCGCAACTTTGTTACATTTCACCGGAGAAACTTTTACCACGAATATTCATGCATCCACACGAATTCTGATTCTTGTTCGTGAAGATGCGTGTAAATTCATGGCTAGATTCGTGGTCTGTTTGTGAGGGGGATAAGATGCGCTTCAGCGAATTATGGACTGTGGTACCGGACGCGCTGGAAGGTTATGGCGATGCGTTGATCACCGGAATTACTGATGACTCCCGCCAGGTCAAGCCGGGATTTGTGTTTGTGGCTGTGCCCGGCGTCTATGTGGATGGACACCGCTTTATCCCGGCGGCGCTGGCGGCCGGTGCGGCTGCCGTAGTCATCGAACAGCCTGCAACTATCCTGAATTTGCCACCGGCTCTGCCGTACTTGCGGGTTGCCAATGCACGCCGCGCGTTGGGATGGTTGCACGCCGCCTGGCACGGTTTCCCCTCGCGCCGGCTGGCCTTGTTTGGCGTTACCGGTACCGACGGCAAAACGACGACGACCAACCTGCTCTATGCTATTCTGCGCGCCGCCGGCTATGAGGCCGGGATGATCAGCACCGTCAACGCCCGCATCGGCGCTTTGAGCCTGGATACCGGCTTGCACACGACCACGCCGCCTTCCGGTGAGGTACAGCATTACCTAGCGCAGATGGTTGCCGCAGGCGCGACGCATGCCGTCCTGGAGAGCACCTCGGAGGGCCTGGCGCAACAACGGCTTGCTGGCTGTGATTTTGACATTGCCGTAGTCACCAACATCACCCACGAGCATGTGACCGCTCATGGCAGTTGGGAAGCCTACCGTGAGGCCAAAGCCACTCTCTTCCGCAGTTTGGCGACGGCGGCGCGCAAACCCGGTGTCCCGAAAGTGGCCGTGCTTAACCGCGACGACCCCGGTTCTTTTGACTACTTGCGCGCTATCCCGGTGGAGCAACGGGTAGTCTACGGCCTGGACTCCCCGGACGTGGATGTGACGGCGACGGACATTGCCTATACGCCGCAGGGCATCCGCGCGGTGTTGCGCAGCCCGTGGGGGACGGCGACGCTCACGTCGCCGCTGGTGGGCGCGTTCAACGTCAGCAATATCCTGGCGGCAGCATCCGCGGCGCTGGCACTGGGTACATCGCTTGACGCGGTTACTGAAGGGGTGGCGACCGTATCAGGCATACCGGGACGCATGGAACGCATTGACGAAGGGCAACCCTTCACCGCGATTGTGGATTTTGCACACACGCCCAACGCCTTGCGCGTGGCCTTGCTGACCGCGCGGCAATGGGTTGCCGGAAAAGGGCGCGTCATCGTCGTCTTTGGTTCCGCCGGCCTGCGCGACCGCGAAAAACGCTGGATGATGGGCGAAGTCGCCGGAGAACTGGCCGATCTCATCGTATTAACCGCCGAAGACCCGCGCACAGAATCACTGGAGGACATCCTTGCGGAAATGGCGGAAGGCGTGCGGCAGCACGGGCGCGTTGAGGGGGTGGACTTCTGGTGCGTTCCCGACCGCGGCGCAGCGTTGCTCCATGCTGTGCAGATGGCGCAGCCCAACGACATCGTGCTGGCCTGCGGCAAGGGGCACGAGCAGAGCATGTGTTTCGGCGCGGTTGAATATCCCTGGGACGACCGCGAAGCCCTGCGCCGCGCGCTCCACGGAGCGACATTGGATACGTTGCCGACGCATGTTACGAATGCATATCGCATTAATCCATGACTGGTTGAATCAATACGGCGGCGCGGAACGGGTACTGGAACACCTGGTGGCGCAATTCCCTGCTGCGCCGGTGTATACAAGCATGTACTGGCGTGAGAAAATGCCGACCGCCTATCGGCATTGGGACATCCGTACAACCTGGATGGATCGCCTGCCGGGCATTTACCGGCATCACCAGTGGTATTTCCCCTTGTACGCGCTGGCCTTTGCGATGCTGGATGTGCGGCGGGGTTATGATGTGATCCTGAGCAACAAAAGCGGCTTCTGCCACGGCATCCGCGCGGGCGACACGCCGCAGGTATGCTATTGCCTTGCGCCGACGCGCTATGTATGGGAGTTTGATGCCTACGCGGCCCGCGAGAACTTGCCGGGCGCGTTGAAAGTTCTGCTCAAGCCGGCGGTGGCTCTGTTGCGCCACTGGGATTATCGCGTCGCGCAACGTGCCACGACTCACTTTGTCGCCATTTCTACCGAGATTCAAGAACGCATCCGCCGCTATTATCACCGTGAGGCCCCCATCATTTACCCGCCGGTGGATGTAACGCGCTTTCATCCGTTACCTCGCCACGAGGACTACTACCTTATCGTTTCGCGGCTGATCCCCTATAAGCGCATTGACCTTGCCGTTCAGGCTTTCAATCAACTTGGCCTGCCGCTGTACATTGCCGGCAGCGGACGTGACCGCGAGGCATTGGAGGCGCTGGCAAAACCCAACATCACTTTTCTGGGCTACGTCCCCGATGCGGATTTGCCGGATTTGCTGGCACGGTGCAAGGCGTTCGTTTTCCCAGGGCGGGAAGATTTTGGCATTGCCCCCTTGGAGGCGCAGGCTGCGGGGCGTCCGGTGATTGCTTATGGGGCGGGTGGGGCGTTGGACTCCATCATCGAAGGCCAAACCGGGGCATTTTTCCACGAGCCGACGCCAGAAGCGCTTGCTCAAGCCGTGTTAGCCTTCGACGCAGGCCGTGTGGACCCGCTTGCCTGCCGCGCTAACGCCGAACGTTTCTCCGTCCCCCGTTTCCAGACCGAAATCCAGGCGGTGCTTGAAAGAATCTAAGAATCGGCGAATGAGCGAATCAGTGAATGAGCGAATCGGTGAATCGGCGAATGAGCGAATCAGTGAATGAGCGAATCGGTGAATCGGCGAATCACGTAACTCATAATTCGTAATTCGTAATTCGCAATTCGCCTTCAGGGCATTGACTGAATCTCCCATTCCGGTCGCTTGGTCCACCACGGCAGGATACCGTAGGAATCTGAAATGGCCTCGGTGGTATACAACTCCTCCATGCACGCATACCAGCTTAATCCTTCGGTCTTCTGGAAGTGCCACCATTCCACATCGTAATAGGATTCGCGCCAGTTGGAGAGCGCGTTGCGCCGTTCCCAGCCGTAATCGGCAGCGATGGTGGTGAAATCCACGTAGTAGCCTTTGGGAATCTCCGCTTTGAGTTCACCGCCTTGTGCTGTAGCCAACCCCCCTTTGGAACGCGCCGTCAAATCCCATGGCGCCACGCGCAGGGGCTCACCCAGGCTGCCGTCTTGTTCCTTTGCCTTGATGAAGACGCGCCAGTACGTGACCCCGCCGATGTCCTCGCGCACCAGTTCGATCTGTTTGTTGGTGAGAAAGCCTTGATTGATGTCTATCGCCCGTCCGCACACATGCCATGAAATGCGCCCCTGGCCGGGGCGCGGCGTGTGATTCATCGGACGCCAGGAGTCGCCAAGAATAGCCAGATAATCCCAGCCGGTTTGTGCCTCCACGGCTTTGCGCATTGCGTTGTAGCTGTCATTGACCCTGTCGCTGAGCATTTCGACATTGTTACCGGCATTGACGTTGGGCAGATTGACCAATTGATACTTATCAGGGTTGGCCGATAGCAGGAGCTCGGTGTATAGCGGCGTTTCCGGTTCCCCCATGCGTTTGGTAAGCCGCACTTCCAGATCGGCATTGAGCGGCGTATTCGTCCATGAGGGGGTGTTCATCCAGTCGGTTGTGCTATAGCCTTCCTGCGCCAGTCCCCAGCCGGTGGTATCTGCGGCGATGAGGTAGGATTTGTTTTGCTGCCGGAAGATGAAAGCCAGCGCGCGTCCGTCCGGCGACCAGGTCGGTTGTCCGCCGACGCCAAAGAGGCTTGGGCGCACCATACCGGTCATCAGTGCCTCTTTGTCGAAAGGAATTTTCCAGATGGTTTCATTGCCCGGCACGCCGGCAGAATAGGTCAGATACCGGCCGTCAGGCGCCCAGGCCGCGTAGTCTTCATTCTCATCGGGCGTGTTGGTGATGTTGATGATGGTGCCGTCATCCAATGAGATGACGTACAAATCCTTGTTGTGGTTACGGTAAGCCGTAAAAGCGATCTGGCGTCCGTCGGGCGACCAGGCCGGCGAATACTCCGGGGCCGCATCGTAGGTGAGCCGCTGACTGGCGCCGCTGTCAACATTGAGGATGTAAATATCCAGGTTCTCATTCACGTAAGCTTCATAGGCCAGCCATTTACCGTCGGGGGACCACGTAGGGGCCGCCTTGTAGTCCGGTGAATGTGTCAGGCGGATGACCGTGCCGGCCTGCATTTCGATCAGATAGAGGTCCCAATGGCCGCTGCGGCGTGATGCGAAAGCCAGGTGTCGGCCATCTGGGGCCCAGGCCGGATCGCGATCTTCGGCGGGATCAAAGGTGAGCCGCAGCAGATTGCCGGTGTTTTGGGAGATGAGGTAGATGTCGCTGTTGCCGTTGTGGCGCATCGCAAACGCCAGTGTGCCGCCGCTGCCGACCGGCGTGGGGGTGATCGGCGGCGCGCCGGGCACAGGGGTGGGGATATACCACGTAGAGGGTGGCGGGGTTGCGGTGATGATGACGAGCCGCTCGATTTCACGCTCGATGGGAGAGGGCGTGGGGCGGAGGAGGAGCGCCACAAAAGTCACGAGGATGCTGAGCCACAACGCCCCCCACAGCACGGGTGGGAACCTGATCGCGCGCGGTTTGAATAACCAGCTCACGATACGCGAGAACAACCTTTTGTTTTCCACAATAGGCCATTTATGAATCGGCTTTTAATTCAGCTTCTCGGGCTTCGATACGCCGCGCCCGTTGTTTTGCTGCCAGGCCTGCCAGGAGAATGCCGAACCAATAGAGCGCGATAAACGGCCCGGTGACCAATAGCATAGTGATCGGATCGGTAGTCGGCGTGACCACCGCAGCAAAAATCGCCGCCACGAAGACGACCACACGCCATCCCTTACGGAGTTGCTGTGGCGTTACCACGCCAAATAACGCGATCGCGTAGATCACCAGTGGTGTTTGGAACAAAAGCCCCATCCACAGGACCAGCGTGGTGACGAAGCCGAGATACTTTTCCAGGGAATAAGTCGGGGTGATTACCGTGCCAAAGAACCCCATCAAGACGGGCATACTGACGGGGACCAGAATTTGCAGCGTAAACAATGCGCCGAGAATGAAGAAGATCAATACGGCAGGGAGACCGAGCAGGAATGTTTTGCGTTCATGGGCAAACAATCCGGGCGCAATAAAGGCGTAAATTTGATACAAAATATACGGCAGTGAAGCCCCAAAACCGAGCGCCAGCGCGATTTTGAAATAAGTCATCGGCGCTTCGGTGGGGCTCAGCGCCACCACAATCGCGCCGCCCAAAGGCTTGACAAGCCAGGCAACGATGTAATCCACCACCAGCGAGGCCGCGATGGTCGTCACAATGATAGCGATGACGACGCGGAAGAGCCGCTGGCGCAGTTCTTGAATGTGATCGAGGAGGGTCATTTCAGCTTCGGTCATAGGGCAGTTTCCCCCTCGTTGCTGGGTATTACTTCGGTATCGGCGAGGGCCTGAGGAGCCGCCGGTTGAGGTCGGCTATCCGCTGGCCGTGCGTCCAAAGGAATGACCCTGGAGGCCGTTGATCCCGGCGGCGGTTCCTTGAGCGTTGCATTGAGGGCTTTAGGGGCTTCACTAACGCCGGCAGCCACCGTGGCCGACATAGCTTCCAGGGTTGTGTGGACTTCCTGAACGGTGGCTTGTGTTTCGCTCAGGTCGGCTTCAGTTGTCGCCTTTACTTCGGCGAGCGTCTGACCCACTTCCGCGACCGATGCCTGCGTTTCTTTGATAGTTTCCTGAATTTCTTCAGGGATGAGATCGTCGGTGATGAACTCACCTTTCAAACCTGAGGAGACTTGTGCCCACATCTGTTGGATTTTGCGCACATATTCTCCTATCTTTCGCATCATCCTGAGAATATCCTCTGGCCCGAAAAGGATGATGGCTAACAGGACAATGACCAGGAGTTCACCGCCTCCGATATTGAGAAACTCCATCCTGTATCTCCGCAGTGGCAGTTGGGTACGTATATCAAATCAAGCCGCCGGTGGGAGAGCAGCCGGCGGCACCTCGAACGGCGTTATGACGTTGGAGTTATGCTTCGTCTGAGGAACTATCGGAATCGGTCTTTTCCGCTTCTTCTTTGGGCTTAGCAGGCTGGAGACCCTCTTTGAACCCCCGGATGCCCTTCCCTAACTCGCTGCCCAGGCGCGCGACCCGGCCGGGGCCGAAGATGATCAGGGCCAACACAAGCACCAAAATTAACTCCGGTACTCCGAAATTGCGAAACAGTGGCATGTCAACCTCCGCAAACGTGATTTTTGGGCGGGCGTCGCTCATCAGCGCGCCGCTTGGGTATGTATCATACTATGGTTTGGCAGATACGCAAATCGGAAGTATGCGGCGGGGGATTTCTCAAAGGGGGATTTGGGGCGGCTTCGCTGCCCAAAATCCCCCTCTATTTACCTCCTCGCCCCAAAGGGGGGGGGGCGGGGTCGGGGGTGGGGGCGCAAAAGTGCCATTTCATCCGCTGCCACCTTGTGAGTCCCCGGTGGGACTCGAACCCACAACCCTCTGGTTCGAAGCCAGATGCGCTGTCCATTGCGCCACGGGGACGGGATACAAAAAGCCGGACATAGCGCCCGGCTTTGGGGTGACTGGTGGGACTCGAACCCACAGTTGCCTGAGTCACAGTCAGGAGCCTTAACCATTAGGCCACAGCCACCATGTACAAGCAAAATTCTACCACAAAATGTGAAATGGGCAACCGGGAATCGGAAATGGCTATTTTTGTTCCTCGGTTGCCGATGCGGTAAACGGCGAACCGATAGGCAACAGGATATGGAAAGTGCTGCCGGGGCATTTAACCTCATCGTGTCCGGGACTTTCGGCCCACACTTTCCCATTGTGTGCTTCAATGATCCCCTTGGCCACCGCCAATCCCAGGCCCAACCCCCCACCTTTGAACGCCGTCTTGCTTGAACGGTGCAGGGATACATCTTCCAAAACGTAAAAACGTTCGAAGATGTGGGTCAGCTCATGCGGCGGGATGCCCACGCCGGTATCTTTGACCCACAGATGGACAACATCTTCCAGCGTCTCGGCGTCAATTGTGATGGTGCCGTTTTCCGGCGTGTATTTGATGGCATTGCTGACGATGTTGCCGATCGCCTGGTGCAGTCGGCGCGGGTCACCCTCGATGACCGGTACCTTTTTGATCCCCTGCCCGATTTCAAAGATCAGGTTGCGTTGCGGCCCAAAGCTGCGTAAGTTGTGCAACACCGACTGAATGACCGAATTGAGAAACACCGGCTCCCGCGACAGGTCCAGGCGGTTGGCGTCAATGAGGGAAACGTTGAGGATGTCTTGAATAACTTCACTGAGACGTTTGACGGCGTCCGACACTTTTGAAAGCAGGTGGCGCGGACTGCCCTCCGTCTCTTCATCGCCGGGGATGGCCGGGTTGGCCCGCAGGATTTGCAGATAGCCGTACACGACGGTCAGCGGTGTGCGCAGTTCATGCCCGGCCAGCACGACAAAATCCGACTTCATCTTTTCGACCCGCTGCAATTCGGCGTTGGCTTTTTCCAACTCGCGGACTTTTTCCTCAAGCCGGCTGACCAGACGTTGGTTGTATTCCAACAAATATTGCGCTCTCTCTTCCGGTGTGCCGACTTTATCTTCCAGCCCTACCATATAAGCACGCACCTGATCGCTGAAACGGTCAACATCAATGGGTTTGGGAATATAACCGTTGCACCCGGCCACCAGGGCGCGTTCCCGGTCGCCGCGCAGCGTGGCGGCCGTCACGGCGATGATAGGGGTCTTTTCCATGCCGTTGAGTGTGCGCAGGCGGGTGGTCACTTCATAGCCATCCAGCCCACTGATGTTAATATCCATCAGCACCAGGTCCGGTTTTTCCCGCCGCGCACTTTCGATGGCCGAAAGCCCATTATCGGCGATGATGACTTCAAAGCCTTCAGCGGTCAGGATACGCTGGACAAGGCGCTGACTGGAGAGATCATCTTCAACATACAGAATCTTCGTCATTTGTCCTCATTGCCTTTGCCTAAAAGTGCATTGATCTCTTGCAGGAGATCTTCATCCATAAACGACCCTTTTTGTAAGAGCATTTGGATCTGCCCCTGGAGTCGCTGCCGATCCTTGAGACTGAGTTCTTTAGCGGTGATGACGATCACCGGGATATCCTTGAGGCGCATGTCAGCCTTGAGATGGTCAATCACGGCAAAGCCATCCATATCCGGCATCATCAAATCCAGCAAGACCAGATCGGGACGGGTTTCGCGGATGAGCGCCAGCCCCTCTTTGCCGGTATGCGCCTCGACGATTTGGAACTCACCGTGCGTTTGCAGGATGCGTCTCAACAAACGTGCCGCCTCGATATTATCTTCGACAATAGCAATCTGGCGCACCCGTTTGTCCAGTTGATCGAGCGCCCCCAGGAAGCTGGTTGAGGTTACCGGCGTCGGTGCTGCGGCTTCGGGCGGCGGTGTTTCCAGGGCTTCAGGCCCTGCCGGGACGACCTTGAGCCAATCCTCTTCGAGCAAGAATTTCTCCACGGGGAAGGTATGCCCGGAGCAACAGACCACAATGGTATCATTGCGATTGATGATACCCATATTGAGCAATTTGAACAATCCGGCAAAAGCGGCTGCGGCTGCCGGTTCAATGGATAAACCTTCCATTTTGGCTAAAATGTGCAGCGCCCTGAACGTCTCTTCGTCGGTGACGGATTCAAAGATGCCGCCGTGTTCCTGAACGACGCGGTACAGATATTCATAAGCCGGTCCGGGCGCGCCGGTAGCGATGGTGATGACACGGGTCGTCGGCTCGGTCACGACCTCGGCGACCGGCAAGTTTTTGCGGAAGGAATTGACCATGGGGGCGCAGCCTGCAGCCTGGATCATCGCCAGTTTGGGCAGGCGGTTGATCAATCCCATCTGATACATTTCCTCATAACCTTTCCAGAAACCCACCGGTCCCATTCCACCACTGACCGCCTGGATGTACCAATCCGGGGTGCGCCAGGGGATACCCGGCTGCGGCGGCCCTAATTGTGCCGCGAGCTGCTCGGCAACCTCAAACGCGATGGTCTTCATGCTTTCGCGTGTCCCGGTATTGCGGATCCCCCGATCGGCCAGGATCCCCCGGTGTTCGGCGAACTCCGCGGCGACCTTTTTGGTGATATCGTAGTTAGCGGTGACTTTCACCACTTCACTGCCGTAGATGGCGATTTCACGCATCTTTTCCGGCGGGACCAGACTGGGCAGGAAGGTCCACAGTTTGATGCCGGCGTGGGCCGAATATGCAGAATAGGAAATCGCCACATTGCCGGTGGAAGCCACCACCATTTCAGTAACCCCGGCCTCCTTCATCATCGAAATGACCATGGCCGCCTGGCGGTCTTTGAAAGAATTTGTCGGATTCTGGCGTTCATCTTTGATGAACAGGTTAGGGGCTCCGAGCATCATCCCCAAATTGTTGGCGCGCAACAGCGCTGTGCCGCCTTCGCCCATCGTGATCTGGAAATCATCGCGCCGCACCGGCAGTAACTCGCGGTAGCGCCACATCGTAAAAGGCCGCTGGCGCAAAATATCGGGCCACAGACGCCGTATGCGATCGTAGTCATAACGCACTTCCATCCAGTCATGCTTACAAGCGTTACAAACCGGTGTGGGAAGCGAGAAGGCTTGACGATGACCACATCTCCCACATTCAAGTTCAATATTCATTGGGATGGCGGCGGGTATGACTTGCATCGGGTTACCTCTGTATCTGTAAAAAGTTTAATAATCGTGACTTTGTATACGATGATACATCTCAAGCATATCACAAGTTTTTATAAGAACAAGCGCCTTAACACCTTGACGGCCTTTTGCACTTTCGGCAGTTCTGTTGTACAATTCAAGCAACCTGTGATGTTTGGGTGTTCAAAGCGCGTGGGGGTTTGGGTGAGAAAAATACTCACCTGAGCGCCATAAGTGTTGTGAAGAGGAATGTTCAAGGATGGGGAATCGTCAACCTGAATCGAGCCAGGACAAGAAAGTCGTGCCCGCCGATTTGGAAACCCGGCGGATGCGCGGCCTTTCCCAACGCCTGCGCCAGCCGTTGTCGCCTGAACCGGCGTCTGTAACGACCGTCGTTTCTCCGACGCCGGCCTCAGAGGCCGTGGCTACCAAAAGACAGCCACCTCCAGGCGGTGCTGAAACCCGTGAGGTTGCTCCAAAGCCACAACTCTCTCCTGAAGGATTGTTGCCGGCCGGTGTGCAGCTCCAGGGACGCTATAAGGTTCTGGGGATTATCGGGATTGGTGGAATGGGCGCCGTTTATAAAGCGCAAGATTTACGTTTCCCCGCTGTGTTGCGCCTTTGCGCGGTGAAGGAGATGATCAACACAGCCACGGACGCCCAGGTGCGGCAGATGATCGTGCGCAACTTTGAGCGCGAGGCTAGTATCCTGGCAACTTTGAGCCACCCGGCGATTCCCCAGGTGTACGATTACTTCACCGAAGGCTCGCGGTGTTATCTGGTCGAGGAGTTCGTAACCGGCAAAGACCTCGAAGCGCGTTTGGCTGAAGTGGAAGGCTTCTTCCCGGAGAGCCAGGTTGTGGATTGGGCCATCCAGCTATGTGAGGTCCTTTCGTACTTGCACAATCACAAACCCCGTCCGATCATTTTCCGGGATCTGAAACCCTCGAACATCATGCTGGATGATCATAACCGGATTCGCCTGGTTGATTTCGGGATCGCCAAACTCTTTCAAAGCGGTGAGAAAGGTACCATGATCGGTACGGAAGGTTATTCGCCGCCTGAACAGTACCGCGGCATTGCCGAACCCCGCGGCGACATCTACGCACTCGGCGCCACATTGCATCATCTGTTGAGTAAACAGGATCCGCGCCTTGAGCCGCCGTTTTCTTTCCATGAACGTCCGATTCACCGCACCAATCCCACCGTCTCCCGTGAACTGATTGAAGTTATTGATAAAGCGCTGGAATATGATGTCAACAAGCGCTGGGGATCGGCGGAAGAATTCAAACGTGCCTTGTTGTCCCGCGCTCCTATGAAAAGTAGTGGCGTTCAGGGTGAAACGACGGCCTTCGAGAGTGATGTTATCAAGCCGATTTGGAAATTTGCCTGCGAGGATGAGGTACGGGGATCGGTTACCATCACTGCTGACACGGTTTTTGTACCTTCGTATGATCACAACATTTACGCACTGGATCGTGAGACCGGTAAGTTTAAGTGGAAGTACCCGACTGAAGCCGGCATTGTGTCCAAGCCCTGGGTGTCGGAGGGGATGGTTGTTTTTGGCTCGATAGACAAAGTGATCTATGCGGTGGATGCGAAGGCCGGACGCTTGTTGTGGACTGCGCCAACCCAGGGACGTATCTACTCTTCTCCCTATGGCGAACTGGGACACATCTTCATCGGTTCAGATGACCGGCAAATCTACGCCATCCATCAAATGTCGGGGCGACGCGCGTGGACCTATAGCGCAGATGGAGAAATCCGCTCACGTCCACTGGTGGCCGAAAGTCTGATCCTTTTTGCGTGTCAGATGGGCACCGTGTATGCTTTGGGGCTCAATCGCGATCTGCGCTGGCGCTTCCGTGCGCGCCGTGGCTTTCTGGCGGCGCCGGTGATGCACAACGGTTTGATCTTCATTGGGTCTTTGGATACAAATTTCTATGCTGTAGATATGCGTTCTGGCTGGGCGGCGTGGAAGTATCGTACCGGTGGCGGGATCGTTTCCACGGCGGCGGTGTGGAAGGGCATGGTTTTCTTCGGTTCTGTGGATGGTTGTATCTATGCCCTGGACGCCGATGAGGGGCGTCTTGTCTGGCGACACCAGACAGAAAATCAGGTCACCGGTGGAGCGTGCGTTTACGAGGGTAACCTGTACATCGGGGGCGTAGATGGGATCCTCTATTGTTTCGATGCTCAGTCAGGAAAAGTGCGCTGGCATTATCAGACCGACGGGCCGATCACCGGAACACCGGAAGTGGACGAAGGCATCATCTATGTCGGCTCTGCCGATCATTACGTATACGCTATCCCGGCGTAAAATCAAGGGGGGTGCATGACCGGTATAAGCAAGTGGTTCCGTGACAAATTTACTCGATTGATGGGGCGCAAACCGTCGGGAGAGGGCACTGCAGACCTTTTTAAGAAGGCCGCGACGCCGCCAGGCGAATCTGCCTCATCCGTTGTGAACCTGCCAGTTTCCTTTGTAGAAGAGCCGCGACGCCGTTGGGAGGCCTCCGGCGCCTTTGCTGTGGGCTGGGCAACCGATATCGGTCGCGTGCGGGAGCATAATGAAGACGCGCTTCTGGTTGTCTATGGCGTGCATGAAGCGAACAGCGCGTTGCCGACCTTTGGGCTTTTTATGGTTGCCGATGGCATGGGCGGGCATCAGTCGGGCGAGATTGCCAGTTCTCTGGCATTGCGTATGGCAGCTAACCATTTGCTCGCGCAAATCTATATGCCCTTGCTCAGCGGTATAGAGCGCGGCGGCGACCAGCCGGCATTGACCGATGTCGTGCGGGAAGCCCTGGCCCTGGCGAACCGCACCGTGACCCGCGATTACCCCGGCAGCGGCAGCACCCTGACGTGTGGCATGATTCTGGAGGACCGCCTGTTCCTCGGCCATGTCGGTGATAGCCGGGCTTATCTTTTGCGTATCGGTCAAGCACCCAGACAGTTGACAAAAGATCATTCTTTGGTAAACCGTCTGGTAGAGATGGGACAGCTTCAGGCAGACGAGGCGGCGAACCACCCACAGCGCAATGTGTTGTATCGGGCCATCGGGCAGGGCGGCGCTTTGGAGATTGATGTATCCACTTACGCGCTCCTTACGGGGGACCGTTTGATGCTGTGTAGCGACGGGCTATGGGGCTTTGTCGAAGAGGCAGAGATCTGGCGGGTGATTGAACAAGCCGCCACACCGCAACAGGCCTGTGAACAGTTGGTCGCCGCAGCGAACGCCGCCGGTGGCAATGATAACATCACCGTTATTTTGCTGGAAATTTGGCATAAACCAAAATAAAATATAGGGTGTACCTATGGCGCTCATTGATGCCCAGAAAGATTACTATGCCATTCTTGGGGTGATCCCGACCGCCGACGACGAGGCAATCAAACAGGCGTATCGGAAACTCGCGCGTGAGTATCACCCTGACAGCGGGCATGGCGATGTAGAACGTTTCCGCCAGGTACAAGAGGCCTACGAAGTCCTGCGCGATGGAGCGTTGCGTTTGGCTTATGACCGCCAACGCGAGCGGCGTGGACTTTCTGAGGACGCCCCGGTAACCTTTGAGTTGTTGCAGAGCCGTGCTTACCTGGCGCCATTGGACACGCCACAAGTCTTGTATGTGCTCGTGGATATTCGCTCCAAAGCCGAGTCACAGAAAGAGGCGTCCCGGCAACGCTTGAATATCGCCCTGGTGATTGATCGGAGTACCTCCATGAGTGGTGCACGGATGCAGAACGTGAAAGTCGCCGCGGCCGATCTGCTAGACAGTCTTGACCCCCGCGATCGCCTGGCGCTGGTCACGTTCAGCGACCGGGCCGAGGTTTTGGCCCCCTCGGAGTGGGTGGAGAACGCACGGGCTTTCAAATCTGCCATTGCTTCGATGGTGCCCGGTGGTGGAACGGAAATCTATCAAGGACTGTTGGCCGGTTTGGAGGAAGTCCGGCGTCATGCTTCCGACGATATGGTCAACCACGTCATCCTCTTAACGGACGGACGGACCTATGGCGATGAGTTGCGTGCGCTTACCGAGGCGCGCCGTGCGGCGGCGGACGGCATCACCATCTCGGCGTTTGGTATCGGTGAAGACTGGAATGACGAGTTCTTAGATGAACTGGCGCAGGGTGGGGGTGGGGTATCGCGCTATATCAGTTCGCCCTCGGATGTGCGCACTGTTCTGAAACAGCAGATCCAGAGTTTGAGCAATGTGTTGTTGCAACACATGAGGCTGGAAATCAACATGGCGCCGTATGTGCAAATCCGTGGCGCGTATCGGGCTGCGCCCTATCTGGAGATTTTAAACCATCAAACCGGCAATGGGATTGCCCTGGGCAATTTATCTACAGGGGAGCCGGTTGTCGTAGTCCTGGAATTTGTGATTGAGCAAGCGGGTACCGGAGACCGACGCATTGTGCGTCTGGATTTGGTCGCCGAGCAGGCGGTGAATTCGGAAGAAATTCGTTTGCGTCAAGATGTCAACGTCACCTTTACCCTGGACACGGTGGAAGAGCCGCCGCCGGCCAAGTTGATTAACCACCTGGCGCGCTTGAGTGTGTTTCAACTTCAGGAAAAAGCCTGGAAGGCCTTGCAGTCGGGGGATGTATCTCAGGCAACCCGCTACCTGGAATATGTGGCTACCCGTTTGTTTGATATGGGACAGCGCGATCTGGGGCAGGCTGCTATGTTGGAAGTCGGACGTTTGTCTCATGGCGGCGATCCTACCAGGGAGGGGCGTAAGAAGCTGCGCTATGGCACGCGAGGTTTGATTGCTGCGGCGAATTGAACCCTGTATATTTTTAGGGAGGCCAGGATGACTCAAAAAAATAAAATCATTTGCTCCTCATGTAATGCCGAAAATTTACCTGGAACGCTCTTTTGTATTCAGTGTGGTACTTATCTCCCTTCAGGTGGGCCGTTGCGCACCGAGCCCTTGCCTGAGCAAGAAGAAGGACGCCTGGCTCGTCCGCGTCAGGAAGGGCGGGAGGATGAAGAACAAAGGGCGCTCAATATCGAGGTTGAAATCCTGAACACCGGGCGGAAAATTCTCCTCTCCGCCGACCGTGAAATCCTTGTAGGACGTTTGGATGCGGCCCATGGCATTTTCCCGGAGCTGGACTTGACCACCGATGGCGGCCTCGAACAAGGCGTGTCGCGGCGTCATGCCCGTCTTTACACCCGGGAAGGCATGTGTTTCTTGGAAGACCTGGACAGCACCAACGGGACGTTTTTGAATGAAGAGCGGCTTACGCCTTATCTTCCTTACACTTTTCATGATGGCGACCTTGTGATGTTTGGAACGATGCGTTTGAAAGTGCATATTTATTCTAATCATTGATCCTTGCTACAGGAACGGTTCATTATGGCATATACAGTGTTGATCCATATCTTGAATGAAGATGCAATTGTGGGAGAGATCGAGGAACTGCCGGAGCAGAACTCTCCGTTTTTGGTGTTGACCTCACCGCGCTTGCGTGATGGGCGGGATGTCTCCTATTTTTTGCCGGAGACGCACACGGTGCTACTTCCCTGGAACCGCATCCACAGCGTTGAAATCTTGCCGACAGAGGGAGAGGAAAAGATTGTCACCTTCGTCCGTGAGTAACACTGACGTTCACCCTCTGGTCCTGGTGGTGGATGATGAACCCCGCATTATCCGCTTCGTGCGGATCAATCTGGAGATGGAGGGTTTTCGGGTCATTGAAGCCTCTAACGGTCTACAGGCCGTGGACGAGGTGCGTGAGAAAATGCCGGATGCGGTGCTCCTGGACGTTTCGATGCCGGAGATGGACGGTTTTGAGACCCTCCGCATGATCCGCGAAATTTCCAGCGTGCCGGTGGTGATGTTGACGGTGCGCAGTTCCGAGGAGGATAAGGTCCGGGGACTGGATCTTGGGGCGGACGATTACATTACCAAACCGTTCAGTCCGCGTGAGCTGGTGAGCCGCCTGCGCGCCGTTTTGCGTCGCGTACAGGCAACCACCCTGACCGCCTCTCCTTTGCTGGTCATTGATGACTACCTCAGTGTGGATTTCAATACGGGTGAGGTCATCGTGAATGGCGAGCGTATTAAGTTGCGCCCGACCGAGTTTCGCCTGTTGCGGCATCTGATCGAAAACGCCGGGTGGACGGTGCCTTATAGCACCCTGCTTTCTAAAGTGTGGGGCTACGAATATAAAGACGCGATTGCTTATTTGCGGCTGTATATTAACTATCTGCGAAAGAAAATCGAGCCAGACCTGGAGAACCCGCGTTATATTTTCACCGAACGAGGCATGGGGTATCGCTTTGTAGATTTTCGTCGCCAACAGATAGAAAGAGGAGAAGTACTGTGAAGGTTTACAAAATTGTTGTCACCGGGCCGTTTAATGCCGGTAAGACGGCTTTTATTCGCGCCGTCAGCGATATTGACATGGTCACAACCGAACGGCGGATTTCGGACCCACAAGTGGCAGTGACTGTAAAGCCCGAAACGACGGTAGCCATGGATTACGGACAGAAACGTTTAGGCGACGTGCTCCTGCACCTGTATGGGACGCCGGGACAGATGCGTTTTGAGTTCATGTGGCCCATTTTGGCGAAAGAGATGGATGCTTTTGTATTGCTTGTGGACAGCACCGACCGGGCCAGCTTTATGGATGCTAAGCAAGTCATTCGTCTGTTTCGCAAACAAGCCAAAGTGCCGTATGTGGTGGCGGCCAACAAACAGGATCGTTCTGTAGCATTGTCGCCGGCCGAAATCCGACGGCTTTTATCGCTGTCTGAAAATATCGCCGTGGTGCCTTGTGTGGCGCAAGACAGAGCCTCGGCCCTGAATGTACTGGAGCATCTCTGTCAACTTTTGGCGTAATATCGGATAAAGGTATTCGGGGACCAGGGACCTGGAACCGGCTAGTGCCCTTATCCTCAATTCCCAATTCCTGCTCCCAAATCCCTAATCCCTAATCCCTGTTTTCTCAAGGAGCGTTGTATGAGTCTACTGAAAAAACTAAAGATATCACCGCAGAGTCGCGGAGGGCGCAAAGATTTTTATATCGGATTCAATAAGATTAAGTCTTTCGCGTTTCATTACTAATTTTATTGATATAAACTTTAATTTTTCTCGGCGTTCTTTGCGTCTCTGCGGTGAATTAAACTTTTTTCAGGAGAGTCTTGTATGGGAATTCCAATGTACTATGTCTTTGGATTACCGGCCTTGATTCTGGCTTTATATGCTCAATGGCGCGTGACCTCGACGTACAACAAGTACCTGCGGATCCCTAGTGCGGCGCGCATGACGGGCTTGCAGGTCGCTCAGTATCTGATGCGGGCGACGGGATTGGCGTTGCGCATTGAGGGCGTTGGGGGGCAACTGACGGACCACTACGACCCGCGCAATAAAGTGCTGCGCCTTTCTTCTGGTGTCGCGCAGTCCAGTTCGGTGGGCGCCGTCGCCGTGGTGGCGCATGAGATAGGGCATGCTCTGCAAGATGCCCAGGCGTTTGCCTTACTGCGCTTGCGTTCGGGACTCGTGCCGGTGGTCAATTTTACTTCGTGGTTGGGGCCGATCATCTTTCTGGTGGGGATGCTTTTGCAGTCCGAGCCATTAGCGACCGTGGGGGTGTATTTCGTCGCTGGCGCGGTCGTCTTCGCGTTGCTCACCTTGCCCGTAGAGCTGGACGCCAGCCGCCGCGCGATGCACTTGCTGGAACAGAGCGGCATTTTGGCCGACGAAACCTCGCTGCGCGGCGCGCGTAAGATGCTCTCGGCGGCGGCGCTGACTTACGTTGCTGCGTTAGCGCAGGCCATCTCGACGATGCTGTATTACATCTTCCTCTTGAGTGGCAATCGGCGACGCCGCGCTTAGACGCCAGGCCGTTACGTACCGGGCAGGTGCAGCGATGCGGTGGAAGTTGAATCCCATAGCGGATTGTATAGCTGTGCGCGACGCGGTAGCGCGTTTGTTGCACGACTCCCGCTTTACACCAGCGCGCGTGCTGCGTGTTTTTCGACGTGAGACGGAGGCGCAGGTCAGTTTGCCGGTAGATGTGTATATAACGGCAGAGGATATTGTGGTCATGGCGGCAGTTCCGGGCCTCAAGCCGCGTGACCTGGAGATTAAAATCGAAGGCGATTGCCTGACGTTGCGCGGCAAATATCCACCCCCGGTGGCGAATGTTGCCTATGCGATGCAGGAATGTCCAACCGGCTATTTCAGCCGTACCTTGAAACTTAACGTCCCCGTGGATGCCCAACGCGCACAAGCCAGAATTCTGGACGGACAACTTACGGTTGTGTTGCCCAAAATTCAGGCGGCGCAGTCGAAGGTGGTTCACCTGCGCGTGCAAGCCTGAGCGATTTTCCACTAACTTCGCTTTTGAAGGCGAGCGCAGACAACGGCGGGTCTGCGCTTGCCTTTTGTATGTCCTGCATTAAGATCAAGTCATGTGCAGCCGATGTCATAAAAACCATCCTCAATTGCCATTATGGTCTCATTGTGACCTTATAGGGAGACGTATGTGCATCAAGAAGTCACGTGTGTTGTGGCTGGGATTAAGCCTGTTTATCGTGTTAGGTCTGGCGGGATGTGGACAGACCGCTTCTACGCCACAACCCTTGCCGACCTTTACGCCTGAATCTGCCGTACTTCCTGCACCGGTGACGCCAACGTCGCCGCCAACTATAGCGCCGCCCACACCTGCCGGTCCATATCCACCGATACTTCTGGACTACACGCCGCGGACGGGTCAGGAAGTCGCCCCGGATACGCCTATCACTTTGTATTTTGATCAGCCGATGGATCAGGCCAGCGTTGTGGCAGCGCTGCGGGTGACACCGGCCGTCGAAGGCGACTACACATGGCCGGATGAGGCCACGCTGGTCTTTCGGCCTAAGGCCCTGGCGACTGCCGCCCGTTATCGCGTGGCGGTTGTCGGGGAAGTCCGTTCGGCTGCCGGGCTGGTTTCACATCCTGAGCTGACTTTTTCTTTTTCGACGTTTGCGCCGTTACAGGTCACCCGTGTAAGCCCCCAGGCTGGCGATAGTGAGGTACGCATTGATGCGCCGGTTTGGGTCGCTTTTAATCGTGCCGTCGTTCCTCTCGATTGCGTGGGAAAAACGGCGGGAGCGAATATGGCATGTGCACCACTGCCGTTGACCTTTGCGCCTCCAATAATGGGTACCGGCACATGGGTGGACACCTCGCTGTATCGTTTCGATCCATTTCGCGGCTGGGACGCCGGCGTGACCTACAATGTCACCCTTGCTGAGGGCGTGCACAGCGTGGAGGGCGTGACGCTGGCTGCGCCGTCCTCCTGGTCGTTCAGCACGGCGCTGCCGGTTATTCGTCAAGTCAGCCCCGCTGATGGACAAACGAATGTCCCGCTGGAGGCTGCCATCCGGGTCATCTTTAACACGCCGATGGATCAGGAGCATACCGGCAATGCCTTTCGGGTCAGGGATACCGGTGGAGAAAATGTCCCTGGCGTCATTACATGGGCAGATAACGGCGCGACATTGATCTTTACCCCGGCTTTGAAATTAAAGCAGGGTATGCAGTACACTGTCCAACTGACCGCACGCGCGCGGGCGGCGACCAGCGCGCCTTTGCAGAATCCCCAAACCTGGACCTTTACCACCGTTCCCTATCCGGCGTTGCTCACCGCGCTTCCCCGCGCCGACGCTATCAATGTGGACGTTGCCGAACCTGTCCGCCTGACTTTTATCGGGGCACTGCATGAGGCCACCCTGGCCGACCATGTGGTTGTGACCCCCACACGTGGCAACGTGGATGCGCATTTTGATCCGGCCTCCGGCATCTATCAACTTTCCTGGGATAAAGACCCGCAGACCAGGTATTGTGTGCAGCTCAAACCCGGCATTGCCGATATTTACGGCAACGTCATCACCGCAAGCCGCGAGTTTTGCTTTGTAACCGGTGATTGGCCGTCCTTTATCGGGATGGCGGCGCCGTTGGAGACCGTGACGCTGGATGCGGCGAAACCGGCAACGGTGTATTTGTTAGTGCGGAATGTGGGGAGCGCGGCTTTTACCCTTTCCACGCTGGATGAGGCGAGTTTCATTCGTGGTCATGAGGTCGCCGGTGCCGCTATCCGCGATTGGAAAGAAACCTTCAAGACGCCCCGCAACGTGGCTACGGTTGTCCCTGTCAATCTGCGCCTGCGGGGAGATGCACTGCCGACAGGCTATTATCAACTGGCGTGGAATAACCCTCCATGGGGCGGGCAGACCATCAGAATCGGGGTCGTGGACCGTCACGTAACCCTGAAGCTGGCCTCCACTCAGGCGTTGGTCTGGGTCACCGATCTGCGCAGCGGCGAGCCGATCAACCGCACGCCCGTACGGCTGGTAGACCGTGAGGGCGTGCTCATTGCCGCCGGAACGACGGATGGCAACGGTTTGGCCGTCATCCCCATCAGTCCACGTACGGATCTGTGGGAACCTGTCGCCGCCATCGTGGGGGAACCCGGTAAGGCAGGGTTTGGCGTTGCCATCACCCAATGGTTGGCCGAGGCTACGCCGTGGGCCGCCGGCATAACGCTCGATGGTCGTGCGGCGTCGCGTTACGCGCTGGCGCTGTACACCGATCGCACTTTCTATCATCCGGGACAAACGGTGTATTTTCGGGGCGTCGTGCGTGAGGGCGATACCCGTTATCTGCTACCTTCTTCGACTCTGCCGGTGCTGGTAACGGTACGCGGCCCGTCGGGGCAGGAAATCTATTCCAGCACTGTGACCCTCTCGGAGATGGGCACTTTTGATGGCGTATTTGCGCTTGCCGGGGAGGCTACGCCCGGCGATTATATGCTGGAAGCCCGCCTGCCGCACATTCAGGATGACCGGGTGTGGCGTGTGCCGTTCAACGTGGCGGTGCATCAGACGCCGATGTTTGAAATTGCTGTTGTGCCGGAGCGCACGCATATTTTGAACGGCGACGCCTTGCGCGCTGTGGTTACGGTGTATGGCGCTGGAGGCGTGCCGGCCGCTCAGCAGTCGGTGACATGGAAGGTGCTGGCGGAGGCGCCCGCCGCTGGGGCTACCCGCCTGGAAACGGTTGTGGCGCACGGTCAGGCCACCACCGCTGCCGATGGCCGTTGTCTAATCGAACTTCCGGCTACTTTATTGCCTCTGGATGATTCTGCTGCTCTCGGGCCGCAGAGTTGGACGATTGAAGCTACCTTGACCGGAGCGCAGGACGTTTCCCCCGGCGGGCAAGCACAGGTGACAGTACATCCCGCGCGTTTCTATGTGCAGGTGACTTCGCGTCAGCGGGTAGTGCGCGCCGGCGTGCGCACGGAGGTACAGGTACTGGCTCTGGATTGGGAACAGCGTCCCGTGGCCGGACAGGTGCTGACGGCATCGTTGACGCAGCGCGTTTGGCAGCGTGTGCCTGCAGGCGATGGCATGGCATCGCAGTGGGTCTATACCGATACCAAAGTTTCCTCCGCCAAAGTCACCACCGATGCCGAAGGGCGTGCTACAACCTTTGTCAACCCGCCCCGCAGCGGCACCTATATCGTTGCCACCGACGCACAGGATGCCGATGGGCATCCCGTCCATGCAGAAATGTCGCTGTGGGTGAGCGGCTCCGAGGTCGTGCAGTGGCCGACGGAGCCGGGGCGTGTCACGCCGATCGGCGACCGGGATGTCTATCGTGTCGGCGAAACGGCCAAAATTCTGGTTCCTGTCGCGTTCACCGGCACGTATCAGGTGTTGATCACCGTAGAACGTAACGACATTCTTAAGGTAGAACGCCGGGTGTTCGACGCTCCCAATCCGGTCATCGAGCTGCCTATCCTCGAGGCTTATGTCCCCAACGTTTACGTCTCGGTGCTCAGCGTGCGGGGCGTTTCGGAGGCTGTGCCTGCGCCGGATGTGCGGATGGGCTACCTGAAATTAAATGTTGAACCGACCGTACAAACGCTCAACGTTGAAGTGTTGCCCGATAAGGTCATTTATGCGCCGGGCGACAAAGTCGTTTTGACGCTACGGGCTACCGATGCAACCGGGCGTCCGGTGGACGCCGAACTTGGGGTAGCACTGGTGGATCAGAATGCCTTGCCGTCGGCCGGGTTGGCGTCGTTGTATGGCGAACGGCCGCTCCAGGTGGTCTCCGGCGACGGAGTGCTGGTCTTAGCCAATCGCGCCGGGCAGCGTTCGGCAAGGCCGGGGCAGGAAGCGGCGCCTCTCATAACCCGGTATACGCGAACCAGTGTACCTGAGCAGCAGGAAACGCGCGCGATGCCCTGGACTTACGCTCATTTTGCGGCTACGGCGCTTTGGGAAGCTCATGTCCGTGTCAACGTCAGCGGCGAAGCACAGTTGACTTTTGTTTTGCCTGAGACGCCGACGCGCTGGGTGGCGCAGGTGCATGCCGTCACCGCAGATGCCAGAATTGGCGAGGGGCGTGCGGAGCTGCCGGCGCTCAAGCCGCTGCTCATCTCCCCGGTGCTGCCGCGTTTTCTGGTCGTGGGCGATCAGGCCGAGGTTGCGGCGGTCATCTACAACAACGCTGCGGCCGCTGTGACGGCAACAGCGCGTCTTACAGTTGAAGGAAACGCATTGTTGCCTCAGACGGCGACCATCCCGGCCGGTGGTCGGGTGCGTGTTGTCTGGACGGTCGCGGCGCCGCAACAGGCTGCTGAAACGCTGTCCCTGGTCTTTTCTGTGGCGGGCGGTGGCTATCAAGATGTGGTGCGTCCGGCGACCGGCGGCATTGACGGGATCCCGCTTTACCGTTATGTCTCACCGGATCTGCCGGGGACAAGGGGGGTGCTGGATGAGGCCGGGACGCGCCTGGAAACGCTGTACGTCCCGCCGGAGGCCGGTGATGCAAGTGCATTGACCGTGCGTCTGACGCCCTCATTGCTCAGCGCCGTGGTGGATAGCCTGAGCAGTTTGGAAGCGTATGCGCGCGTCTCGTCCGATGGACTTGTGGGGCAGCTCCTGGCGCATGGGTTGACCTATAGCGTGCTTCAGGATTTGGAGATTACGGATACGGCGTTGATAACACCGTTGCAAGCCACTGTAGACACGGCCCTGGAGCGTCTTTATGTTCGTCAAAACTCTGACGGTGGATGGGGACGCTGGGAGGGTGAGAGTGCATTGGATGTGACGGCTTACGCTGTTCTGGGGTTGAGCCGCGCCAAACGGGCAGGTTTGCCGGTGCGGCAGGCGGCCTTTACACAGGCCCAAACTTACGTCTACAATAAACTAACCCAGGACTTGCAAAGTGAGATCAAAACGGCGGAAGATGCCCTGGCCCTCTATGGACTCTCTGTAGCCAACGTGCGCTGGCCGGCCGGCGCCGCAGCGACCCTGTATGCAGCCCGCGAGGCTTTAGGAACCAGGGGCCGCGCCTATCTGGTGTTGGCGCTGGGGACAACCGACGCTGCGGACCCACGAATCCCTTCTCTCCTGGACGGGTTGCGGAGTGGAGCGCAGATCACCACCACCGGCGCGCATTGGGAAAGCGACGACGGCGCCGGTGGGCCGGCCGATACCGTGATCACGGCATTGATTGTAGAGGTACTGGCGCGTTTCGCTCCTGATGATCCCCTGTTGCCACAGGCGGTGCGTTGGCTGATGCTCACACGGCGTAATGAAGGGTGGGGGGGACCTCCGGCGACGCTTCAGGCCATCTCTGGGCTGCTCGCGGCGTTGCGTGTTTCCGGGGATTGGGATGCCGCCTATACCTGGAATCTTGCGCTGAACGGCTTGGCGTTGACAGAAGGCGTGGCGCGCGCCGACGCTCTGGACATGCCGGTGAAGCTGCGGGTTGGATTTGAGGCACAGGGAGGTGGATTCCCCGCGTTGTCGCGGGAGCCTTTGAACATCCTGGAAATTTCACGCACTGCTGGACCGGGGCGGTTGTATTACACCGCGCGCCTGGAATTAGCTTTGCCGGTTGCGTCCATTGCAGCAGAGAGCCGGGGTTTTACACTACGCCGGGAGTACTGCGCCATGACCGACGGCAACGACGCCGCCCTGGCGCTCTGTCAACCTGTAACGACGTTGCGCCAGGGCGAAGGGGTTGAAGTGCGTTTGACGCTCATCGCGCCGCGACCGGGCGCCTACGTGATACTGGAAGACCCCTATCCGGCAGGATTGGAACCGGATACAGAGTCGCTGGCCCGTCCGAGTGCCGGATGGTGGGATGCCCCCTTCACGCACCGCGAGTGGCATGCCGAACACGCCGTGTTTATGGCCCGCGAGCTGGCAGCCGGCACGTATCGGGTCGTCTATCGCCTGCGCGCGGCGACACCGGGAACCTATACTGCCCTGCCCGCCACGGTGACCCGAATAGATTCGCTCGAAGTCTGGGGGCGTTCTGCGGGACAACCGATCGTGGTCCTGCCGCTGCTCCCTTAATTTCGCCGCCGGTTATGCAACTATACACAGTAGTTACGCGGTTCGTTTCTTGGGACAGGATTTACAGGATTGACAGGATGAAAAAGCTCTACAAAGCCTTCTTTAATCCTGAAAATCCTGTTAATCCCTGTCAGAAAATGACGCAGTGCGTAACGCCTATATACAGAAACGACTCCATGACTACGCGACTATATGACTACGTAACTATGTGACTACGTGATTAAGGAGGATACGTTATGCTGGATTGGTACAAAGACGCGATCTTCTACGAAGTTTCGGTCAAAGCTTTTGCCGACAGCAACGGGGATGGCATTGGCGACCTGCGCGGGCTGACCGGCAAGCTCGATTATCTGCGTGATTTAGGCGTGGATGCGATCTGGATGCTGCCGATCTTCCCCTCCCCACTGCGTGATGACGGCTATGATGTCGCCAATTACATGAATATCCACCCCTATTACGGGACGCTGGAGGATTTCAAGGTCTTGCTCGACGCGGCACACAAGCGCGATTTGCGCATCATCGTCGAGTTAGTGGTGAACCATACCTCGGATCAGCATCCCTGGTTTCAAGCCTCGCGCGATCCGCAGCATCCCGAACACGCGCGTTACCGGGATTGGTACGTGTGGAGCGACACTGATCAGCGCTACACCGGGACGCGCATTATCTTTCTGGACACCGAGCCGTCCAACTGGACGTTTGATCCCGTGCGCGGGCAGTACTTCTGGCACCGCTTTTTCAGCCATCAGCCGGATTTGAATTATGACAACCCCGAAGTGCAGCGGGCGATGCTGCGCGTGGTGCAGTACTGGATTGACCTGGGTGTGGACGGCTTTCGCATTGATGCGCCGCCGTACCTGTATGAGCGTGAGGGCACGAACTGCGAGAACCTGCCGGAGACGCACGCCTACCTCAAACGCCTGCGCGCTTTTGTGGATGCCTACGCGCCGGGCACATTCTTGCTTTCGGAAGCCAACATGTGGCCTGAAGAGGTCATTCAATACTTTGGCAATGGTGATGAAGTGCACATGAATTACCACTTCCCGCTGATGCCGCGCATCTTCATGGCGTTGGCGAAGGCTGACCGTGCGCCCATCCTGGCGATTATGGCGCGCACCCCTGAATTGCCCGCGCCGTGCCAGTGGGGGACGTTCCTGCGCTGCCACGACGAGCTGACGCTGGAAATGGTCACGCCGGAGGACCGCGCCTTTATGTGGAATTTCTACGCGCCGGAACCGCGCATGCGGCTGAACCTGGGTATCCGGCGGCGGCTCGCGCCCTTGCTGGATAACGACCGCCGGCGCCTTGAAGTTGCCAACTCGATGCTGCTCACACTCATTGGCTCGCCGTTCATCTATTATGGCGATGAGATCGGCATGGGCGACAATATCTGGCTGAATGACCGTGATGGCGTGCGCACGCCGATGCAGTGGGACGCCGGCCCGAACGCCGGATTCTCGGATGCACCTGCTGAACGGCTCTATGCACCGGTGATTGATGATCCCGTGTATGGCTACCAGAAGGTCAACGTTGCCGCGCAGCGGGCCGATGCAGGCTCGCTGTGGCACTGGATGCGGCGCGTGGTGCACATTCGCAAACAGCATCCGGTGTTTGGGCGGGGGACGCTGCGCTTCCTGGAGTCGGAAAATCCGGCGATTCTGGCCTATCTGCGCAGTGACGGCGCGCAGACGGTCCTCGTCGTCAACAACCTCTCCGCCGCGCCACAGAAATTTACCCTTGATCTGAACGCTTATGCCGGAAAAACTCCCCACGATTTGTTAGAGATCGTTACGTGGCCCCCCATTGAAACGCTGCCCTATCCTTTCTCCTTGCCCTCTTATGGCTATCACTGGCTGGCGCTGGCATAAGTCTGACCTGAATTCAAGCGTATACAACGAGTACAACGCAGGGGTGAAAGCACCCCTGCGTTGCTGTATTTGAAAGTTGTTACACAACTGCCACATAACTACCACATAACCCAAATGGTAGACTGAGCATAAATCTGCTATAGTGTAGTTGGGAATAATGGTTATGAAATTATTTGTATGCGCAGCAGGGGATGGAGGCGTAATAATGAATCGCAGTGCTTGTTCGAGAAGATTTTTGAGTGTTTTTCTAGCCCTTATGCTTGTAGTAAGCGGGATCACCACATTAGCACCGGCGACGCCGGTCGCGGCGGCGGGGATTTTGACGGTGTCGGTACGCAATCTCGCCGGCGAGCCGCTCAACGCCTACAACCTGGTGGTGGACTCCAACATCAACGGTATGTCTACCGCCTCGCCCTCGGTGGCGACGGTCATGGTGCGGTTTTGTAACACCGGCGATGCGCCGCTCACCAACGTGACAGGTTACATCGGCGACTTCGACACCAACAAAGATGGCAACATAACGACCGATGACTTTACAGTTGGCATTTATCCGCCACGCAACACTAGCGACGCAGGGTTTAGTACGCAACACCCGGCTTTGATGGACATCACACCGACCACGTATCGCTTTCAGCATATCGGCGGGGCGTTGGGAACCGCCGATGGCGCGCGCTATATGGGGACGCTAACGGCCGGGGAATGTCGGTATCAATACTGGCACTTCACCTATCCGCTTTGTGAGGGCAATCTCGCCGCTCCTTGCCAGAAAACCAATCCCCTCGCCAGCGCCACCTGGGGCGAATCGGTCAAGCCGCAGGATGACCTGTGGTTGACGTTCGATACCTGGGCCACCTCCGATCAATATCCACTGGCCAGCGGCGTTCCCAACGACAGTTGGAAGATGACGATGCGCAACGAGATCTCGGCAATGGCGAACAAAATTCAGCCGAATCCCGATGGCATTTGGTTCAACACCGACCCCAACACTATCCGCCCCGGCGGCGTGATCACGACGAACGGCGTGTTGTACGAGTTCGGCAACATCAACCAGGGTTTCGACAACGACGGCGATATGATACCGGACTATAACGCCTGGGCGCAACCGGTCGGTAATGCGGATTTCGACCCCTCCTGCTTCCGCCTGATTCGCACCACTGGCTACCTGGACATTAGCCGCAGCGGCGGCAACCCCAATATGATTTTGCCCTTCACGGATAAGCTCTATTTCACCAACCTGCCGCCCGACAACACCGGCGTGCGTGGCTATGTGCATTACACCTTCCTGGCATTAGGCGGGCCGTGTAATGTGGCGCTGTCGCCGTATCAGGAAGTGGCTTCCGGGCGCGATAACGAGAAGTTCAATGCAGACTATGGCAAGGGGCCGGATCCATTGTCCACACCCTTGACGGAAATGACGATTTCCAAGAACGGGCCGGCTTCGGTAGCGATGAATACCACCTATACCTACAATATCCCCTTTGCCAACCCCGGCAGCCAGGATATCGGCATTACGTTGAGCAGCGGTTTTGGCGTGGAGATGCCATTGGGCATTGTAGATAAGGTGCCCGCCGGTCTGCGCTACGTCTGCGGTTCGGCTTCGGCGAGTTTTACTAACTACTCTGGTTCGTATCGCAAATTGTTCTCCAATGACGGAGTGACGTGGAAAGAATCAACTGTTGCCAATAACTCGGATATATTCTACGCTGGGTCGCCTATGTTCCCCGGCACGAATTGCCCTACTACGAATCCGCAAAGTACAACTTCCGCTCCCATTTATATCCGCTGGGAGTTGACTGCGCCCCTCCCCAAGCAGAACGGCGCGACGGTGAGCAGCGGGGTAGCGACATTCCAGGCGCGGGCCGAGGCGGCGACGTTTATCAGCGGCGGCGGTTCGCCCGTGGTGACCAATGAAGCGTGCGCGAAACTGGCGACGGCAGGGGTGAGCCTGGCCTGCGGCAGCACGACGACGTTGATTCAGGGCACGAATAGCATCGGCAACTTTGTTTGGCGCGACCTGGATAAGGATGGCGTGCAGGATGGCGGTGTTGAGATCGGCATTCCTAACATCAACGTGAAATTGTATTGGGACCAGAACGGCAATGGCGCATTTGACGCTACCGACGTCTTCTTGTTTCAAACCTCAACCGATAGCAATGGACTGTATTGTTTAGGCGCGGGCGCGGATAATACTTGCAACACTGCTGATGATACATTGCCAGACGCCAAGTACGTGGTGGTGATAGATAGCAATGACACCGATTTGCCGGCCGGATATGTGCTGACGACCCGCAAAGTCATCCCGATTGACCTGGATTCGGCGCAGACCAATCCGTCGCGCGTTTATAACGACACCGCCGACTTTGGCTTCGGCCCGGTGTTGACGTTGGACAAAGCGCTCACTTCGTCCAACCCGGCGTATGTGGGCGAGAATGTGCAGTTCAAGCTAGACCTGGTCAATACCTTGCCCGGAACCAGCGGTGGGTACTGTCAGTATCGCGCCTGGGCCGGGGAGGTGAGTGCCGGTACGCCCGCCACCGATTCGCCCCCCTGGGTTGCACCCAATAATGCTGTGGGGTCTTATGATGAAGCGTATGCGACCCTCACACTGGGCACGAATACGGACAAACTGGGTCTCAGCCGATTCAACACCGGCTCTACCACCGGGGGCAACATCTCGAAAGTAGAGTTGTGGATTTACTTCAGAGAAATGGCAGAATTTCAAGATGCCTCCCAGGATGACCGGGTTTTTGTCCAGCCCTATTATGGTAATGCGGTTTTGGGGACGTCGGTGCAATTAGACTTCAACTATTTCAACCAGACTGCGCCGGCTAACTATCTCTATAAGCTGGATGTGACCAGTCGGCGGAGCTGGACGCTGGCGGATTTTGCCCCGGGAACAGCCTTGACTGAGCTGGAGATTTCCGGCACAAAAGGGAACGCTTCGATTAAAGGCACGATTGGCGTAGATGCGGCAATGTACGTGATTACCACCGACCGCACCGACTGTGGTCAGGAGGGTGTCATTGCGACCTTGCCGGTCACGGATACTTATGACGCCGACCTGTTGGAGTTTGTCGCTGCCGACCCGCCGGCCTCGGCGGTGGTGGTTAAAGGGACTGCGCCGAACTCAACCGGCACCATCACCTGGACCAATGTTGGGCCGCTCTATCCGGGTGAGGCGAACTCCATTTTGGTGACGTTCAAGGCGCTGGCGACAATTGCTTCACCAGGTACCACCAACTATGCAGCGGTGAGAAATGCGAAATTCGATACCGGCCGCCCGGTAAATCAGGTCGAGGACTCAGCGCAGGCTTATATCCAAACGCCTAGCTCCATTGCAGGCACAATAT
The DNA here is from genome assembly GCA_019873645.1 of Chloroflexota bacterium. Classification (GTDB taxonomy): domain Bacteria; phylum Chloroflexota; class Anaerolineae; order B4-G1; family SLSP01; genus DSWT01. The sequence continues at coordinate 106,125 of JAIOAX010000007.1, forward strand.
GGGCTGATACTGACGAAGACGGTTGGACAGGGACATCGCCTAATATGACCAGCAAAGAGAGTGGCGAAGCGGGTATTCCCAATGTAGAAGTTGAGTTATGGGCTTGTGTCAACAATACGACAGGTTTGCCTATGACCGTGGCGCAAGCGGCCAGTAATAAACCCTGTGAAGATATCGCTAACAATGGTACCTGGACATTGATGACCGTCACTCGCACGAACACACTCGGCAATTACAAATTCTCCGGCTTGCGCGATGGCTTCTATAACATCAAAGTGGATACCAGCACGCTGCCGGCCGGCTTCACCTTGCAAACCGGCGAGGCGAACAACTATACCGGTGGGGCGTCGGGGATTAACTCTGGTTTTGATACCTACTGGTCTTCCCCAACGGCAAACCTGAGTGATAGCAACTTTAATCCGCTCAGCGCCGAGAATGTCACGCGGATTGATTTTGGCTTTACCAATCCCGCCGGCACCAACGGCGGCGTCTTTGGCTACATCTGGAACGACGCTGACAACGGCGGCTATAACGACTGGGATGCCACTGAAACGCCCATCCCCGGTGTAGACGTTTATCTGTGCTTGAGCTCGGCAACACCGCCTTGCACCTCAAGCAATGCAGTGGCGACTGCTACGACGAATGAGTTTGGCTTCTATAGTTTCAATCGCGCAGCGGGGAACTACATCATCGGGGTGGATTCCAACGACCTGCCCGGAATGACCCAATCTGCCTCGCCGGATGACACCGTCGGCACATGCGACCCCTCCAATTGCAACGGACAGAAAACCACTTTTGCCATTCCCGACGACAATCTGGCCGGAGCGTATAATTTCGGCTACACCGGCGGCCTGAAAATCGGCGATACTGTGTATGTGGACTGGAACAGTGACGGTTCGCAGAACGCAACCACTGAAGAAGGCATCGGCGGCGTGACGGTCTACCTTTACCGTGACATTGATGGCGATGGCGTGTTGGATGCCGGTGAACCGTTGCTGGCGACGACGGCGACGCTCTACAACATCATTGACGGGTATCTCGATGTCAACAACGATGGCAGTATTACCTCAGCCGACGATGGGATGATTCAAGGCTATACCATCATTGATGGCGCGGTGGATACTGATCGCAATGGAACGATTGGCGCGGGGGATACCGGAACACTCGGCGGTTACACTGTGATCAATGGCCGTTTGGATGTCAATGGCGGCGGAGTAGATACAACAGATGATGCCAGCAAGCTGGGATGGTACGAATTCACCAAGCTGGCCGGCAATAACAATAAATACATTGTCGTCGTCAACGAAACCACCATTCCGTCAGGCTATGTCCAAACTGGCGACCCGGATGAGTCGGGAATGTGCGTTACCTGTGACGCAATGGATCCGCTGACCTTGGGGACATCAGATTATCTCGCGGCGGACTTTGGTTACAGGCCCACCGGTACAGCCTCCATCGGCGACCGCGTGTGGAAAGATAACGATGCCGATGGGGTGCAAGATACGTATGAAGTCGGCATCGGCGGTGTGGCGGTGTATCTGTACCAGGATCAGGATAGCGACGGCGTACTTGATCCTGAGGACGCGGTTGTTATTGAGACGACCACGACGATTAACTATCAGGTAGTGGATGGTTGTATTGATATTGACGGCGACGGCGTCTTTTGTAGCGATACCGGGGATGCGGCCATGGCGGGCACTGGACTGATGGGCGTCAAAGTCTATGGCGGCCGGCTGGATATGGATGGCGATGGCCGGGTGGCCTACAAGGTTATTGATGGCGCGATTGACATCAATGGGGATGGCACTATCACCACGGCGGATGATTTCCCCTCACTCTATGGCAAGCGCATCATTGATGGACGGGTAGACTTCAACAACGATGGTCTTGTCACTACGGCTGACGATACCGGGGTTGGTCAGGACTACCTGGGCTATCGGGTCATTGATGGTTATCTTGACATTGACAATGACAATGCGACCGCGCCGGATACTGGCGATGATAGCGATTGGGCAGTCCCCGACGAGGGCGACGACGGCACATATTTCGGCTATGCCGTGATTGACGGCAAGCTGGATATGAATGGCAGTGGCACAGTGACTACCGCTGACGATAGCAGTGCTCTGATCGGCATGTACCAGTTCACCAGGCTGCCGGCTGGTAGTTTCATCGTCAAAGTTGAAAACTCTAACTTCGATCAGGTCGGCGACCCCCTCTACGCCTTACAACAGACCAACATCCAGACGCCGCCCGGCATAGAGAACCAACACAAAGTCACACTGACCACCGGGCAGGCTTACACCGCCGCCGACTTCGGTTACACCAACGGCGCGATTGGCGACCTCATCTGGCAGGATAATAACGGCAACGGCTCATGGGACACGGGCGAGCCGGGCATCTCTGGCGTCAGGGTCTGGCTATACATTGACCAGAACAATAACGGCATCTACGACGCCGGAACCGACACTCCGTATGACTATGACGGCAACGGCACAGCGGGCAACCTGGGCGACAGCGTGACGACCGATAGCAGTGGCATCTACCGCTTCATTGGCCTGCCCGCGAGCGCGACTGATAAGCCTTACCTGGTGGTGATTGACCCCGCCATGTTCACCAGCGGGCAGCCGTTGGATAGCACGAAGTTCACCCTCACCTACGATCCTGACGGTCCAACGTGGGACACCAGCATTACACCGCGGCCTACCTATCCGCCGTGCGGTACAGGCGTGGGCTACGACAAATGCAACAACGTCTCTCAAGTCCCGCTGCTCCTGGGGCAGATGGACTACGGCCAGGACTTCGGCTACCAGCCGCTGCTGGCTATCGGCGATACCGTGTGGATTGATACGAATGGCAACGGCGTCCGCGATACGGGCGAATCCGGCATCGCCAACGTGAATGTGTACCTGTGTTCCGACGCGGCGTGCGCGACAAAACTGCGCACCACGTCCACTGACCTGGACGGGTTGTACTCATTTGGCGGCCTGAGCGATAACACCACGTACTATGTGATGGTGGAAACCAATCGCACGACGGACCCGGATTTCCCGGCGAACCTGACCAATACCTACGACCCCGATGGCACAAACAATGCGGTGACGCAGGTCTCCACCAGCGGCGGCAAAGTGACCACCGTGGGGACGCTGAGCGGTTGCGGTGTGACGCAAGATTGCGCGCTCAAAGCGGATTTCGGCTTCCAGTACACCGGCTCGGCCAGCATCAGCGGCTATGTCTTCAACGATGTGGGCAACAACGGCGGAACGCCGGGCGTGGGGTACGTGCCCGGCACGGATATTCCGATTGCCGGCGTGCCGGTCTATCTCTGGTCAACGTGCGGGCCGGATGGTGTGTGCGGCAACAGCGATGATGTGACGATGCTGGTCGCGGAAACCACCACCGCTGTCGATGGCAGCTACTCGTTCACCGGACTGCGGTCGGATACGTACCGCGTGGCGGTGGGCGCCAGCGCGCCGCAACTCAAGGAGATGACGCTCACATACGAACCGGATGTGGTGGATGGCTACTGCAACACCTCCGGCGATAACTGTAATGTCAATACCACGGTCGTCATCGGGGCGAGCGTTACGAACAAGAACTTTGGCTTCTATGCTGCCATTGACTACGGCGACCTGTTGGATTCTTACCGCACGACCACAGCGTATGGCGGCGCGGGGCATATCATCCCGACCGGCTCCACCCTCTATCTGGGCGCCGCCCGCCAGACCGAAGCCAATGGCCGTCCCACCTTCGACGCCACGGGTGAGGGCAACGAAGAGGATGGCGTAACCTTTAAGCCCGGTCAGGTCTATCGGGGCGGCAACACACTCACCTTCGAGGTGACCATTGCCGGCGCCAATGGCTATCTGGTCGCGTTCTTCGACTGGAATGGCGACGGCGACTTCGCCGACGCTGGCGAGATTGTGAACTTTGCCAATCAGGCTGCCGGCACCCGCGATTACACGGTCAATGTGCCGGCGGGCGCGGATTCGGGCAGTATGCTCAACGCGCGCTTCCGGCTCTACGATAGCACGCAGGTGACTTCTTATGGCGCGGATGGGCTGGCGGTCAACGGCGAGGTGGAAGACTACCAGTGGAAGTTTGGCTCCATCGGCGACTACGTCTGGATGGACCTCGACCGCGACGGCTTCCAGGACGCGAGCGAGCCGGGGCTGCCCAACGTCAAGGTTAACCTCTACAAGAGCGACGGGACGACGCTGTTGGCGAGCACCTACACCGATAGCGCGGGACGTTACCGCTTCGAGACCCTCGGCGACGGCGATTACGTGGTGAAAGTAGATACCACCACATTGCCCAACGGTGGGACAAACATCGTCAACACCTATGACCCCGACCAGCCGGGCGGCGGCGACAGCGCCAGCGGCGTGATTGCGCTCGCGGCCGGGCAGCGGGTGGATACCGCCGACTTCGGCTACGCGCCCAGCGCGACCAAAGCCGCCATCGGCGACTATGTCTGGTCGGATGCGGATAACGACGGCATTCAGGACCCCGGCGAGCCGGGCATCGAGGGTGTCACGGTGGCGCTCAAGAATGCGGCAACCGGCGCGCTCATGGCCACGACGACCACAGACGCCGCCGGCCGCTACCTCTTCACCAATATTGACCCCGGCGAGTACATCGTGGATGTGACCGATACCGGCGGAAAACTTGCCGGCTACACGCTCAAGGTCGGCCCGCAGAGTAGCACCGACCCTACCGCGCCCATCAAGGTGCGCGCGGGCGATGTGTACCTGGAGGCAGACTTCGGTTACTACAAGAGCGGCCTGGGTTCCATCAGCAACCAGGTCTGGCTGGACTTCAATGGCAATGGCTTGTTTGAAGGCGGCGAGACCGGTTTGAGCGGCGTGCAGGTGATGTTGATTAAGGACAGCGACGGCGACGGCGTCCGCGATGCGGGCGAACCGGTCATCGCCACAGCGGTGACGGCGGCGGATGGCGCGTATACCTTCACCGGCTTGCCGCTGGACTACGGCAGCGGCAACGCCAAGTACCTGGTGGTCGTGGGCGATACAAACGTCGCGCTCCGCGACTACATCAAGACCACCGGCGCGAGCGCGACCGCCGATAGCTATAGCAAGAGCGAGCCTTACGCAGTCACGCTGAGCAGCGGGACGCCCACCAACGTCACCGCCGACTTCGGCTACCGCTATCCGCTCAACGTCAACGGGCTGATTGGCGACCGCGTCTGGTTCGACCTCGACGGCGACGGCGTACAGGATGAGGGCGAAGCCGGCATCCCCGGCGTGACGGTGTACCTGTGTACGTCCAGCCCGTGCGGCAGCGGCAACGCCATCCGCACAACCACCACCGATGTCAACGGCAATTACTACTTCCCCAGCCTGCCCGCCGGGACGTACTATGTGGCGGTGGACACCTCCACGCTCAAGGGCGGCGTCACGGTCAATACATTCGATGACGATACTGACTATGATAGCGAGAGCGGCGCTATCAACCTGGCGGCCGGGCAGACGTATGTGGGCGCGGACTTTGGGTACGATTACGCCACGGCTGGTCACAGTATCGGTGACAAAGTCTGGCGTGACGATAATACCAACGGGCGCGATGATGAGTCCACGACCGGCATCTCCGGTGTCACGCTGGCCTTGTACAAAGATAACAACAGCGATGGTCTGTTGGATAGCGGCGATACGCTGTTGGCGACGGACACTACTGACAGCAGTGGTATCTATGGCTTCAATGGGTTGCCCGCTGGCGACTACATCGTGGATGTGACTGACGAGTACGGTGTGTTATTTGGCTATCGCCAAACGGCAGGCAACGATCCCTGGCCTGTGCTCATCAAAACGGCTAGCCGCAGCGACATTGACTTCGGCTACGTGCGCGAAGCCGCCCTCGGCTCCATCGGCGATACCGTCTGGTTCGACGTAGACGGCGACGGCGAGGTGGACCCCGTCGAAAAGGGCCTCCCCGGTGTCAAAGTCTGGCTGTATGTGGATATGGACAACGACGGCATCTTCGACCCCGACGACGGCGACGGCGTCTGCGAGACCGGCGAGGACTGCATCTACGACTACGATGGCGACAGTACACGCGGCGATGCTGACGACAGCGTGCTCACCGGACACGACGGCGTCTACCGGTTCGGCAATTTGCCGGCGGGCAATTACTTTGTTGTTGTAGAAGGCGATGGCAGCACCACCGGCAACTTTGCCAGCGGCAAGCCGCTGAATGGCCTGGCCTCGACAACCGGCGGGCAGGTGAGCGCGGTCATTCATCTCTCGGAAGGTGAACGCTACCTGGAGGCGGACTTCGGTTATCGCAACAGTTCAGGAACCTACTCCATCGGTGACTTTGTCTGGGCCGACGCTGACGCCGACGGTATCCAGGACCCCGGCGAGCCGGGTATCGCCGGCGTGCTAGTTGAGCTTTTCAATGCCAGCAACGTTTCGCAGGGCACGGCCACGACCGACGCCTACGGGTACTATCGCTTTACCGGCATCACTACCGCGGGGGTCTACTACGTCAGAGTGCGGGATTCTAACTTCACTTCTGGTCAGCCTCTGGAAGGGTATACGGTCACAAGCGGGCCGGAAAGCCAGGGGAATAATCAGAGCAAGGCTTATCAGCTTAATGATACGACGCCTTCTGTAGACAAGGTGGACTTCGGCTTTGACAACGCCAGCCTGGGCTCCATCGGCGACCGCGTCTGGCTGGACTTCAACAAGGATGGAAATCAGGATACCGGCGAGCCGGGGCTGAAGGGCATCTACGTGGACTTGATTTCCGGCGGCAATGTCATCGCCACCACCGTCACGGATGCCAATGGCAACTACTCGTTCACCGGTTTGAAGTACGGCGCTTACACCGTGCGCGTCGAGGATCGGGACAATCTTCTGCAAGGCATGACGCTCACGACCGCTGGCGCCTTCGACCGCACCGTTTCTGCTGGGACGCCCAACCACACTGACGCCGACTTCGGCTTCAATGACCCCACCATCGGCGACTTCGTCTGGCTGGATGACGGCGACGGCATCCAGGAAACCGGCGAGAGCGGCATCCAGGGCGTCAAAGTGCTGCTGTACCGTGACATTGACGGCGACGGCGTCATTGATCCTGGCGTGGACAATCTCATCATGACCCGCTACACCAACGAGGACGGTTACTACTACTTTGGCGAGCTGCCGTTCAATACGACCTACATCATCAAACTGGATGACAGCAATTTTGCATCGGGAGGCGTTCTTGAGGGCTTCAAGACGACATTGCAGAATCAAGGTGGTGATGACGCCAAGGACAGCGACGCCGCGGCTAACCTGACCTCTGGCGTCCAGATTGCAATTACCACCCCTGGCTTGCAAACGGAGGACTTCACCCTTGACTTTGGCCTGTTGTGCACTACGTGCCGTACCATCGGCAACCTGGTTTGGCAAGACCTGGATGCGCCTGCTACATCTGGGCACGGTTACAAGGATACTGATGAAAGCGGCCTGGATGGCGTCACGCTGGTGCTCTACCGTGATTTGGATGGCGACGGCGCCATTGACGAGGATGATCCGGTGGTGGGCAAGACAACCACGAGCGGCGGCGGTTCCTATGCCTTCTCTAACCTTCCGCCTGATACGTATATTGTTCAGGTTACGGATGAAAACTTCGTGCTCAAGGGGTTTGTCTGGTCCGATGGCACGTATAACAATGGGGATAACTACAGCCATGTAACAACCTACGCCGTGAATATCACCAGTGGAGATGTCAACTACGCGGACTTCGGCTTCTACCAATATCCAGAAGCGCCCACCGCCGTCACCCTCGCCGACTTCTCTGCGACGGCGCAGGCGGACGGTATCCTTCTCACCTGGGAGACGGCTGCCGAGCTGGACAACGTCGGCTTCAACCTCTACCGCAGCACGTCGGTGGATGGCCCCTACACGTTGCTGAACGCGACGCTCATCCCGCCACAGTTCCCCGGCGAGGTCATCGGCGGCATCTACGCGTGGTTGGATGCCGATGTGCAGCCCGGTATCAGTTACTACTACAAACTCGAAGATGTGGATGTGAAAGGTGTCAGCACTTTCCACGGGCCGGTGACGGTCACGGCGCGCGCGACAACGGCGGCCCCAGGGTTTAAGGTGTTCTTACCACTGGTCATGGCGCAGCATTAAAAATCAGACTAAAATCAAACCTGAGCGGCGTGCGAACGCCGCTTTTTTGCGTGCGAAACGTGCGAAATGTTATGCTTCTGTAATCGTTCACAAATGAAATCCTAACGTTGTATAACCTAATTTTGATTATGATGCTATGTGAAATGTTTAGCAGTCCTGCTGTGGTCGATCTCCAACCGCGCCGCCACGGACTAAGGTGTTGAGTGACAAGGTGCAGTCAGGAAAACGCTCCGAGCAAGATGAACGCATGCTGGAAACTGAGGAGGATTTTTGAGGTAGTATGCCGAAGAAATTGTTTTTCATAGCCGTTGGGGTGGTGTCACTAGCCCTGATATGGACGCTGCCGCTTGCCGCGCAGCGTCATGCGGTTATGTTATCGGCGCCGCTTGCCGCCGCGCCCAATCAAGTGGCGTTTACTTTGCTCAGCAGCAGCGTGGCCTGGATGGATAATAACAATGCGTGCAGCACGCCGCCGCAGGGGCCACGCGCGATGTGGTTGGCGCTTGCCGTGACCAACAACGCCACCGAAACGTTGACCGGCGCAGTCGCGCAGCTCTCCGGTTTTACCTCATCTTATTTTGCGTTGACGGCCGATCCGACGCGCTACATCGGCAACCTTGCGCCCGGCGCGAGCTATTACGGCTACTGGTATGTGGATTATAGCGGCGCGTGCCCTAACCCGTTCAATCGTACCGACCAATACACGCTCACGGTTACGGCGGATAACCTCAGCGGGCCGGCACACTATACCGGCAATCTCACTATCCAGAGCGCAAACGACGTTGGCGCCGGCGACATTATCACTGCCAGCCGCGGCAGTGGCATCGCCATCGGCCAGGTTTTTACGCAGGTGGCGCAATATCAGTTCCCCAATGCCACCGCCGTCCAGATTCAACCTACCGGCGATTCCGGGTTTCGGGACGATTGTTTCCGCCTGGTAGATGTCAAGGTGACGCAGTCCAATGTTTCAGGGATTCCGGTGAATACACTGCATCGGTTGTATTTCCCCACTGCTGCACCGAAGAATAACGATCGGCTCACTGTAGAGTACTACTGGCAGGCGCAATGCCGGGCCGATTCTACTTCCAAGCCCTGGATGAGCACCGGAACGAGTTCACCGGGCAAGTATTCCAACCGGTACGGCGTGTATTTCACGACCTTTCCTACTGCCAGCTTATCGTTGAGCATCACCGTATCGGTCACACCCACGCTGCTGTTGAGCGCCGGCAGTGTGACCTACACGGTACGCTTGCGCAATGTCTTTACCCAGCCGATTGTGGCTAAGGGGACCCGCTTCAACTTGCCTTCCCAGGTGGTTTACAAAGGTGTGACAGCTTCGAGCGCGATTCATAACGGCAACTCCAGCCGCTATCCATCCTTGAACGCGACCGGCGTTTTAACCTGGATCGGTGTGCCGTTGCTCTCGTATACCGTCCCGGCCTCCGGCACTGTGAGACCAGGCGAGCCGGGGACGCTGGAGCTGGTCTTCACTGCAACCACACCGGCTATCACCGGTCGCTACGCCGCTTCGGCCATCGCAACGGCAGGGGTGATGGATGTCGGCCCGCTCACCGTCACCTTCGACGTGGATTTGCCCACTGCGGTCACCCTGGCATCTTTTGAGGCTACGCCGCGGGATGGCGCAGTCCTCGTTACCTGGGAGACGGCTGCAGAGCTGGATAACGCCGGCTTCAACCTCTACCGCAGCATAACGCTGAATGGCCCCTACACGCAATTGAACGCGACGCTCATCCCGCCGCAGTTCCCCGGCGAGGTTATCGGCGGCGTCTATGAGTGGCTGGATACCGATGTGCAGCCCGGCGTCATTTACTATTACAAACTGGAAGATGTAGATGTGAAGGGAGTCAGCACGTTCCACGGTCCGGTGAGTACCGGCACGGTAGCCATGCCCTCAGCGGTGAGGTGGCGCAACATACAGGCACAGACGACGCCGCTTCCGCTGCTCCTAGGAGGATTGGTGACGCTGTTGGGGTTAATCTTGCGTCTTTTCAAGCGCCTCTAATTTGCGCTGCGTTTGTGCAAGTTCTACGCTCAGCCGGGCGTTTTCCAGGGCGATGGTGGCCTGCCAGGCGAAAACGGCCGCAAAGTTCACTTCTTCTTCGGTGAAGGGGGTGTAGGTTTCGCGCGCCAGGGAGAGCATCCCGATCACCGTGTCCTCGTGGATGAGCGGTATGCCGACCCAACTGCGCGCCGGCAGCAGGTCTTTCAGGTGAAACCAGTCCGCGCGGCGCAACGCATCGTCCAGGACTAAGGGGCGTTGCGTGCGGCGAATCTCGTCATAGACATCCCCGGCCCGGATTGGTACCCGCCAGTGGAAGACAGTCTTGTGGCCAGGGAAGCCGCGCATGGCGGCCAGCTCCAGCAGGGTATCGTTTTGCAGCATAATCGAGCCGCGATCATAAGCGATTACATGGGCGAGTTGCTGCAGGATCATATCGAGGACGGCTTGAGTTTCCAGCGGACGCGCCAGCGCCCGCCCCACGTGGTGGAGTGTCTCCAAGAGCTGGCGGCGTTCTTTTTCTTTTTGTCTCAGCAAGAAATTTTGTATTGCCATGGCAATGTGATCCGCCAGCAATTGCATCGCGGTCACGTCTTCTTCGTGGAAAGCATAGAGTTGATTGCTCTGAGTATCGAGCACGCCGAGCAGCCGTTCCCCCACTTGCAGGGGCAAAGTCAGTTCGGCGCGAGTGTCGGGCAACAGGTCCCACATCACAAACCGTGGATCCCGCGCCGTATCGGTGGCATAGGCCATGCGGCGATTTTGCGCCACCCAACCGATAATTCCCCGTCCGACCTTCACCCGTGCGCCGGCCTGTGTAGCCGCACGCCCGGCGCTGCCGGTACCCGCGCGGGATACCAGTTCCCCGCTTTTCTCGTCCATCAGAAAGAGGCCGACGTAAGTGCACTGATAGCGCGCGCCGATAATCTCGGTCACATGCTGTAGCATGGAATCCAGGTCGGTGCTGGTGTTCAGGCGCGCAGCGATAGCCCGGCTGGCTTCCAGGTGGGCACTGTGTCGGCGGTTGGCCGCCTGTTGGGCCTGACATTGGAGGTGCAGACGGGCTTCCCGGATGCAGGCGGCCCGGTAAACGCTGTGAATGGCTGCCGCGACGCTGATGGTCAGGACAATGCCCAGGCCGGCATCGAGTGAACTCACTGGCGTTGTAAAGCCCTGTGGCGCGGCGAGCCACCCGGCGATGATCAGACCCATCAACACTACAAACCAGGTTGTATTGAGCAACAGCAATCCCGCGCCCGCGCTGAGGAGCAACAGGAGGAAGGTGGCGCGCGGGTCGCCGGCCGTATAGAGGGGGTGAAGGCAGTTCAACAGCCCCAGGACCAGCAGTGCGGCCATAGCAGCGGGGGCGTTGCGGGTCGAAAGTGTCCACAGACTCAGGGCGACCAGCATCGCCAGCGACAACAGGGCGGAGACGAGCAACAAGCCGAGGGAGAACGGGACGCGCGTTTGAACTGGCGCCAGGAAATGATAGACAATACCGATCAGGTAATAGAGACCGGATGCCACGGCTACGCGGGGCAAAGCGGCCAATGTCTGCGCGTCCAGGTGAGCCTGGATTTCTGCCTTAGACGCCATGTGGAGTTGCAAATTCGGGGAAATCGCTCCAGATTCATTCATTCCATTCGTTTTTGTTCGTGGTTGCATTCGTGGTCAGATCGGCGGCCGAAAAACCGTCGGGCAAGAGTTCGGCCAGGGTGCGTTGGCGATAGTTGCCGTCGCTGCGCCCGATAAACACCGGCATCTCCGGTGCGCCGAATTCCTGCATCACCTGGCGACATGAGCCGCATGGCGTCCCCCCGTTGGGGGTGACGACGGCGACGGCGCGGATGTGACGCGCCCCCTCAGAAATCGCCTTGAGAATGGCGACCCGCTCGGCGCACATCGTCAGCGGATAGACGGCATTTTCGACATTACAGCCGGTGTGCACGCGCCCGTCTTCGGTCAACACTGCGGCGCCCACAGGGTAATGAGAGTAGGGCGCGTAAGCACGTTGCTGGGCTTCTATGGCCTGTTTCACGAGTTGTGCCGCATCAATGCTTGGAAATTCGGTCATGCTTCTCCGTAACTACTGTAAGAATCTTTGCGTCTTAGCGACTGTGTGCCTTTGCGTTCCCATGTTCCTGTGGGCGCAACTCGATCATGGCTCAGGCGTCTGTTGACTTTCATCGAGCTGCTTGCGGACCCGCGCCGGTACGCCGTAGACCACCGTGCGCGGCGGAACATCGTGCGTCACCACCGAACCGGCGCCCGTCTTGGCCCCTGCGCCGATATGCAGCGGCGCGACCAGCAAAGAATCCGAGCCGATGAAGACATCCGCCTCGATTACGGTGGGGTGCTTGCGCTCTCCGTCAAAGTTGCACGTGATCGTTCCCGCGCCGATGTTCACATTCTCGCCCACCTGCGCGTCGCCCAGGTAGCTGAAATGCCCCATCTTGGCGTTAGGGCCGAGCGTGCTGTTTTTCAGCTCCCCAAAGTTGCCGACGTGCGCTCCGCGACATACCCGCGCGCCCTTGCGCAGGTGGCTGAATGGCCCGATGTTGCTGTCTGCTTCCATCGCCGCGTATTCCAACACCGAAGCCAGAACCACACAGCGATCGCCGATGGTACAACTTTCGATAAGGCTGTTTGGCCCGATCGTACATGCTGTGCCAATCGTGGTGCTGCCGCGCAAGTGTGTGTTGGGGTGGATGACGGTATCCTGTCCGATGGTCACATCCGGGCCGATGTAAGTGCTGGCCGGATCAACGAGGGTGACGCCGGCCAACATCCAGCGTTCGTTGATGCGCTTTCGCAGAGCGGCCTCGGCTTGCGCTAGATCCGCACGCGTATTGATGTCTATGACTTCTGTGGGATCGGCAACGGCAAATGTTTGTACGGCCTTACCTGCTTGGGAAGCCAGTGCGATGACTGAACTGAGCGTGTATTCACCGGTGCGCGGGTTGGGTTCGAGCTGTTCCAGGAACGGCCACAACGCCGTCGCTTCAAAAACGGCCGCATCGGCGCGCTTCTCGCCACAGATGAGCAGCGTGACGGCTGCTTGCTGTTGGGTATGCTGTTCCACCAGCCGACGCAGCGTATCGGCCTGCACGAGCGGCATATCGGCGGACAGAATCAACACAGATTCGGCTTCACCCTCAAGCTGCGTGCGGGCCTGAGCTACGGCGTGGGCAGCGCCCAATGCTTCCGGCTGGACGACATAGCGGACGCGCTCGCCGCCCCAGGCGCGGATGGCGTCTGCGTTTTCCGACGCTACGACGATGACCGGCGGCGTTGTGGCAAGCGGTAAGGCGGCTTCTACGGTGTATGCCAGCATTGGACGCTCGCCTAACGGATGAAGCACTTTGGAAGTCCGCGAGACAAAGCGCGTGCTCTTTCCTGCGGCTAGAATCACAACGGCCAGACTCATAATGCCTCCTTTTCGTTGGAACGTTGGTATGTTTGTACGGTTGGAATAGGTCAACACGCCGACGCTTTTTCATTATAGCATGCCGGAAATGCAAAGCAACCTCTCTCTTCTCGGGTGCATTTCAGAATAAGGGTGATTTATCAGATACGGCGACCAGACGCTGCTCAGGCCGGTCTCCAGACCGCGCCTGCGCAGCGTCTGATCCCGTAGTGGCACGGTCAGAGACCGGCCACAGCAAGATTTGCCCCGAAGTTGAAATCCCCCCTCTTCTCCCATCCCCTCTCCATCTCTCTCCCCGTCTTCCGTCTGCTGTCTACCGTCTACTGCCTTTTGCTATCCCCTCTCTTTCAAGTATAATCGCCGTATGGAGGGACTATTCCGAAGATGATCAGCAGATTAAGCAGATCGAGCAGATTTATGCGCCAATTGAAAGCTAATCCGTTCAAATCCGTTTAATCCGTTGACATACATTTGCCTCCCTGGTGAAAAGTGTAGCTTATGACGTCTGCTGTGATTTGGTCGGATATGTTAGTTGAAGCCTTACCCGGTTCGACGCGCCTGCGGGTGTGTGGACGCAGCATGCTGCCGACCTTGCAGCCGGGCGATGAAGTGCTGGTTGAACCGACGACGGCGGACGCGCTTGCACCGGGGGATTGGGTGGCGCTCCACGGCGGCTTCCTGCACCGTTACCTGGGACGGCGCGGCGGCTTCATCGTGACCAAAGGCGATGGACATAAGGCTCTCGATCCTCTCTGGTCCCCTGACGCCGTTTTAGGGCGCGTCACCGAAGCCTGGCGTGATGGACGCTGTTTTTACCGCCGCACGCCGGGACAACTGCGGCGCGAGCGGCTTCTGGCGGTCGGCCATCGTGTCTTCGGCGACGTTTGGGGCATGCTGCGGCGCGTCAAGGCGTTGTTCCTGGCCTTACTTTTGCTGGTACTCGTGATCCCGTATGTGCGAGCCGCCGTTGACCTCACCAATTTTACTGCCGAGTCCGGCGCGGACTCTATCACTTTGAGATGGGAAACTGCCAGTGAGACGGACAATCTGGGATTCTACATCAGACGCAGCCTTTCTAAGTACGGAGAATACGTCAGAATTTCTGATTTCATTCCTTCGCTAGATGAGGGCGCGGGCGCGCACTATGAGTATGTGGATACCGATGTGACGCCGGGCGTCACTTATTACTATAAGGTGGAAGATGTACCGGCAAGCGGCGCTACGGGCAAATTTAGCGATCCGGCCTGGGCGACCGTCCCATTGAATCCCACCGCTACCCCCACACCCACGCCGACCCCGACCGTGACGCCAACCCCCACCGTGACGCCCACGCCGTCGCCGACCTCTTCGACGCCGACGCTCACCCCTACGGCGACCATCACGCCGACGCTGCAACCTACCGTGACCCCCGATCCGAATGTCCGCTTTTGGGCCGAGAAAACGGATTTGATCGCCGGCGAATGTACCACTGTGCGCTGGCAGACGGCCAACATTCGCGCCGTTTTCTTCGATAATATCGGCGTGGCCGGCGACGGGGCGCGCACTTTTTGCCCGTGCGTCAATGAAACACACACGCTGACCGTAAAATATCTGGACGGCGCAACCCGGGATTTCACCGTCGTCTTGAGTGTCAGTGGAGTGTGCGCGACACCGCTTCCGGGAGCGCCTACCTGGACGCCCACGCTGCGTCCCTTACCCCCTGTTGAGTTGCCCGCGACTGCCACGGCCACACCCATCCCTGGCGCGACGCCTCGCCCGCCGGCGATAGCGACATTGCCGCCGACCGCTACGCCGACGCCTACGTCTGCGCCTGTATTGCCCGGCTCGCCGACGCCTTCTCCGTCGCCGACGCCCTGGCATACCCCGGCTTCCCCACTCCAATCACCTATCCCACCGTCCGCGACGGTCGCCAGGCACGTCCTTGTGGAAGGCGATTCATATACCGTAAGCGCTGACCGGGTGCTTTCCGTCTGGCTGCTGCTTGTCGGCAGTATCATCGGCCTGGGCTTCATCGGCGCGGGCCTGTGGATGTGGAAACGGCAATCGTGAAACGGCGACCGTGGCGTGGGCTTACGTGGCTGCTGTTGACGGCAGCGCTGGCATGTCGGCTGGCGCCTGCGCTACCGACTTCACCTGTTGATCCGCTTGGCGGCTGGACGTTGCTGGTGCGCGATGTCGGCCCCCGCTGGCTTGGCCCGGCCTGGTGGCGCGCTCAGGGCCTTGATTCCCCAAAACTCGATCCTCAGCGGATGCGCTTAACGCGCGGCGCCGCAACGACGCCGGCTTTGTGGCTTCCCTCTGCCAATGGCCCCGGCTTGCTCTTCTATGGCGACGTTGAACCGGGACAGTTCGGGCCGGTCGGCAGCTACCAACTTGCGCTTGATACCGCCGGCGCTGCGATGGCGGCGGTCACGGCCGCTTCCCCAGTTTACTATCAGAGCGTCACTACTGCGACGCTGTGGTTGGAGCAGGATAACACCTATCGTCCGACTGCGCCGCAGGGAGCAAACTGGCTCTGGACTTCCTTCAATACCGCTCCGGCCCTCACCCTGACGGTTTCTCTGACCGAGGCGCTCGCCGCGCCCATTACGCTGACCTTGCGCTTTTGGGGGCAAAGCAGTATGCCCCAAGCCCCCGATCATCATATCCGTGTCCTGTGGAACGGCGCGGTCGTGGATGAGCATTTCTGGGATGGCAACGCGGTCGAAGAGTGGACGGTCGTGGCCCCTGCGCCGCGTCATGGCGATAACATCTTGACGCTGGTTGCGCCCGGCGACACGGAAGCCCCTGTTGAGGTGACATGGCTGGACCGCGTCGCTGTGACGTGGCAGCGTACATTAACTCACACTGATGGGTGGGAAACCTGGTTTGCCGGAGCGGAGCCGGCGGCCTGTTGGGACGGCGTCGAGGCAGAACGTGTAGCCATAGTGCTGGTAGGGCCGGATGGGACGGTGCATGGGGGGATGCTTGAGCCTGCCGCGGATGGGCGCGTGTGTGTTGAACAAAGCCGGGGCGAGCGCGGCTGGATCGGCGTGCCGGATGCTGCGCCTGCGCCTGATCTGGTGCGTCCGCGCGAAACCGTTGCTGAGACGACATTGTTGACGGCGGATTATTTGATCCTTGCGCCGCGCATTTTTCACACGACGCTTGCTCCTCTGATAGAAGCGCGGGCTGCCGAAGGGCTATCTGTGGCCCTGGCGACGCCGGAACAAATTTATGACACGTATGGCACCGGTGCGCCCGACGCGGAGGTCATCCGTAAAGCTGTGGTCTCGCTGCACGCGCGCGGACGGCTGCGTTATCTACTTTTGGTGGGCGATGTTTCGGCCAAACCGGGGACGCTATGGCAGAAAGATGTTGTGCTTGTGCCGACGGGGTGGGTGCGCACCGGCTTTGTGGGCGACACGCCTTCGGATCACGCGCTCGTGCTTGATGACAGTGGCGCCCCGTTGATCGCCGTGGGCCGTTTCCCGGCTGCGAAGGTAGCCGAAGTTCGGGCGATGGTCGCCAAGACGCTGGCTTGGAAACCGACTGCGCGTCTGTTGCTGCTGCACGACGACGAGGCGGAATTTGTCTCCCTGACCGACGCGCTCGCCGAAATCTCTGCGCCTGACCTGCGTTTGGGGGACACCGAGGCCGACGTCCGTCGTGACCTGTTGCGCTGGCTGCGCGCTGCGCCGGGGACGCTGGTCTATGTGGGCCATGGCAGCATGCCCGTCCTGGGCGACGAGAAATACCTTACCGTAGATGACGCCGGGGCGTGGGATGGCCCGACCATTGTGGTTGCGTGGACGTGTCTTGCGGCGAACTTCGCCCATCCGCTTCAAACGGGGCTTGCGGAAGCCTGGATGCGTCATCCCCAGGGCGTCGTTGCCTTTGTCGGCCCGACTGCCGAAACGACAACGGCTGATCAATCGGCGATGGCCCTGGCTTTCCAACGTGCGCTGCTCGGCGGTGATGCCATCGGCGAAGCGTTGCTGGCCGGCTGGCGCGCTGCGTCATCGAAAGAGGCAGAAATCAGCTTCGTACTGTTGGGCGACCCGGCCTTGCGTCCGACAAAATGAAACTGCACCTAACCGCGAATTTTCGCTGATTCTCTTTTCGCTGATTCTCTTTTCGCTGATTCTGGAGGATGAATGAATGATCAAGACTACCGGCACGCCAAACGTCGTGCTGTGCGTTTGGTGAAAGCCGGAGACTATGCCGGCGCTATCGAAATTTTGCAGATGCTGCGCGACACTCCGATCAAGCCACCCCGGAAATCTTACGGACTTTTCTGGCTGGCCGTCTGCTTCGTCCTGGTCGGCGGTATGTTGATGGGGTTAGGCGCGCGCTCTCTGCGTCCCTCTGACCCGCCGGCCATAGTCGCGCCATCACCTACGTTGACTGCATCGCCGACGCCGGAGCCGCTGGTCCCTACCCGCACGCCAACTTTGACCGTGCCGCCAAGTTCCACCATCACGCCATCGCCGACCTCTACATTCTCCCCGACACCATCACCTGCGGCAACGCAGTCTCCAGTGCCGGAGTCAACCGTCACACCGACGAAACCTGTCATCACGCCGGCAACACCGCGTCCTCCGGCAACGTCTGCCGGAACGTCAACGCCGCCGGCTCCCTTGCCGCCAACGCCGACATCACTGCCTA
Organism: Chloroflexota bacterium; assembly: GCA_019873645.1. Taxonomy (GTDB): domain Bacteria; phylum Chloroflexota; class Anaerolineae; order B4-G1; family SLSP01; genus DSWT01. The sequence goes on from JAIOAX010000007.1 coordinate 124,357, forward strand.
CTGAGACGCCAATTCCCATATCGGCTTCAGATTTCACCGTGCCCCCTCATGAACGTTTTCGTTTGGGCGTATCCCTGCCCGGTGGGGCAAAAGGGGGCTATGATCTGTTCACCTTGCGCGCTGGCTGGGTGATGGATTGGGCAGCGCGCAGCGCGCCGGTATTGCCGCCGGGGGTGGATTATATGCCTACAGTGCGGATGGGCGGGGGAAAGCTCTCCCCGGATGCTGCAACGCTGACTTCTGTAGCGGCGGCACGGCCTGGTTCGACCTGGTTGATCTCTAACGAGCCGGATGTGCGCTGGCAGGACAATGTAGACCCGGTGACTTATGCGCGGCTGTACCACGAAGCCTATACGGCGATCAAAGCGGGCGATCCTTCGGCTATCGTGGCGGCGGGTGGGATTGCCCAGCCTACGCCGCTGCGCCTGCGCTATCTCGATCTCGTATTGGAAGCCTACCGCAATGAATTCGGTGCAACGCTTCCGGCGCAAGCCTGGCATATCCACAATTACATGCTCCACGAAGAACGCAATTCCTGGGGCGTGGATATTCCGCCGGGCATCCCCGACAATACCGGCATTCTGTACAGCATTGACGATTCCGGCAACCTGGAGGCCTTCCGCGCGCAAATTTACAGCTTCCGCCGCTGGATGGCTTCGCGAGGGTATGGCGGACAGCCGCTCATCGTCTCTGAATTCGGCGTGCCGATGCCGGAAGATTACGGATTCCCGCCGGAGCGTATGGCCGATTTTATGCGCGAGACCTGGCGTTTCTTCCTGACGGCGGCAGATGGTGGGCTGGGCGACCCCAATGACGGTGGACGCCTGGTGCAACGTTGGTGCTGGTTCAGCCTGTACTACTCGGTTTATCCGACCGGCAATCTCGTGGATGCCGATGGACGCTGGACCCTGTTGGGACGGACATGGATTTCTTTCGTGGGTGACTGAGTATGCAATCAACCTGGTGGGCGCAACTTAAGTCTCGGACGCAGGTCTTGCGGTGGATTTTGAGCCTGGGGGTGATGGTGCTCTCGGTGTGGCTGTTGCTCCGTGAGCTGGATTGGGCGCAGGTTCTCAGTGCGTTGCGGTCGGCGGAGTATGCCTGGGTCGTCCTCGGCGTGCTGGCGATTGTGGGGACCTTCTTCTCGCGGGTGTGGCGCTGGCAGGCGCTTCTGTGGCGTTCTGATTTGCGCTTCTGGCCGGCGTTGACGGCACTGCTGGTAGGCCAGGTGGCGAATCTGGTGTTGCCGATGCGCGGCGGCGACCTGGTGCGGGCGATGTGGGTGCGCCCGGAGCGCGCTACCGAACGCAGTGCGGGCGCATCGGAGGCATTGGGTAGCGTGGCATTGGAAAAGGTGTGGGATCTGCTGGCGTTGCTGCTGTGCGGCCTGTTGTTGCTGGCGCTCGCACCTCTGCCGGCGTGGTTCTCGCAGTCCACGTGGTCTACGGCAGGGATTTTGGTCATCGGTGGGCTGGTGCTGTGGGCCGGCTTGCGCTGGCAGGATGTATTATTCCGTTGGGCGGCGCTCATCCTGGCGCGTTTTCCGGCAGGATGGGACAAAGCCTTGTTGCCGCGTTTGCAACGTCTGGCGCAGGGTTTGAACTCCCTGCAGAGCGCGCAGGCTTCCGGGCGCGTTTTCCTGTGGACGGTGCTCTATTGGGGCTGCGGCGCGCTGGCAAACTGGGCGGTGATGCGCGCGTTTGGCGTCCATTCGCCGGTTGCGGCTATCTTCCTGCTGGCGGCATTGATGGTGGGTAACGCGGTCGTCCCGACACCGGCACGCCTGGGCGTCTTTGAGGGCCTGTGTGTGGTCTCGCTAGGTTTATTCGACGTGCCTTACGATCTGGCGCTGGCGATTGGCCTGGTGTTGCATCTGGTGGTGATGGGGCCGCCGTTGATCGCGGCAGGGCTGCTGGCCGCGCTATCCCAGTTGCTGCGGAGGAGCCATGAATCAGCCTGAGTATTCGGTGGTTGTGCCGGCCTATCAGGCGGCGGAGGTCATCGGCGCGTGTGTGCGGGCGTTGGTGCAGCAGACGGTTGAGCGCGCGCGTTACGAAATCATCGTTGTAGACGACGGCTCAACCGATGGTACGGCGGACGCGGCGCAGGCAGCCGGCGCGGACCGTGTGGTGCGCGTCCCGCACGGAGGCCCGGCAGCGGCACGCAACGCTGGCATTGCGGCGGCGCAGGGCGAGATTGTTCTGTTTACCGATGCGGACTGTGAACCGGCAGCGGACTGGATCGCACGGATGACCGCGCCGTTTGCCGACCCACAGGTGATGGGGGCGAAGGGCACCTATCGCACGCGCCAGTCATCGTTGATTGCCCGACTGGTGCAGTTGGAATTTGAAATCCGCTATGCGCGCATGGTTGCGCTGCCACGCATTGATTTCGTGGACACCTACGCAGCGGCCTATCGTCGCGCACTCCTGGTTGAGTACGGCGGCTTTGACACGGCCTTTCCCATACCCTCGGCGGAAGATGTGGACCTCTCTTTCCGTCTGGCGCGCGCCGGACACCGGCTGGTGTTTGCGCCCGAAGCCTGGGTCTGGCACCGGCATCCGGCGTCGCTGCGGCGTTATCTGGCCCGCAAGGCGCGCTTCGGCTACTGGCGTGCGCTGCTCTATGTCCGTTATCCCGACAAAATTGCCGGTGATGCGCACACCGATCCGGCGTTGAAACCGCAGTTCGTGCTCACGGCGTTATTGGGGTTGACGGCCATTGTGGGGTTGTTCTGGCGTCCGGCGTGGATCGTGGCCGGGTTGCTGCTCATAGCTTTCCTGGCAACGACGCTGCCTTTTGTACGGTGGGCATGGCAGAGTGACCCGGCTGTGGCGCTAATCTGGCCCGGTGTGACGCTGCTGCGCGTCGTGATACAAGGCTCAGGGTTGGCATTTGGTCTGCTGCGGCAACTTGTGAAGAAATGAACCTTCGTGCGCGTCTACCGATCGCGCTGCTGGCCGGAGGGCTGGCCTTGCTGGTATACGAGTTGACGCTGGCGCCATCGCTCACCTGGGCGCATTGGGGCGGGGACGGCGGCGATTTCATCACGGCAGCGGTCACCGGGCGGATGCCGCATCCACCGGGATTTCCGCTTTATCTGGCGTTGGCGCGTCTCTGGGTGCTTCTTCCCCTCCGCAATCCGGCCTGGCGGCTCAACCTGCTCTCGGCGCTGATGGCGGCCGGGGCGGTCACATTGACCGCGTTTGCCCTTCAACGTCGGGAAAAATCTCCGTGGATCGTACTTGCGGCGTCGCTCACCCTGGCGTTTGCCCCGTTGTTCTGGTCGCAGGCGCTCATCACGGAAGTCTACACAACGGCGACGTTCTTTGTGGCGTTGGCGAATTGCGAATTACGAATTACGAATTACGAACCCCCAATCCCTAATCCCCAATCCCTAATCTTCAACGGTCTATTGTGTGGCCTGGGGATGTCCGTGCACCCGACATTGGTGTTCCTGATGCCATTGTGGATTATCCATTTGCCACGAGATCATAAAGAGAGTATAATTTCCGACTCGCAGTTACATCTTCCCGTCTACTGTCTACCGTCTACCGTCTACCGTCTACTTCTTTTCTTCACTGGCCTGGGTATCGGCCTGCTCCCCTATGCCCTCTTACCTCTTTTCGGCTCGTGGCCACAGCCGTGGGGCGACCTGCGCACCATCGCCGGGTGGTGGGATGTAGTGCGTGCGCGGCTGTATTGGGGGTACGCTTTTGGATTGCCATGGGCCGAATGGCCTGCGCGCTTATGGATGTGGGCGCGACTGCTGATCGGACAGTTCTCGCCGGTGGGGGGGGCACTGGTATTACTTGGCGTCTGGCTCCAACAACGCTCCTGTCGTCGGGAGATACTGGGGTTGGCAGCGGCCGGTGGCTTACTGGCTCTGTTTGCGCTTGGCTACACTCCGCCGGACGCAATCCTGTATTTGTTGCCGTTACTGCCGTTCTTTATTCCCTGGCTCGCCGTGGGGCTGCGTTGGCTGGTGCACAAAGGTTTGCCTGCCTGGGCGACGCTGGCCTTGCCGTTGTCACTGCTTGTATGGAACTGGCAGTCCCTGGATTTGCGTCGCGACGCTGAAGCGGTTTTGTGGTACAATCGTGTTCTGGATGCGGCGCCAGCGGATGCCGTTTTGTTGACGCAGAACGGCGCGCACACCTTTGCGTTGTGGTATGCGCAGGAAGCGGCGGGACTGCGACAGGATGTGTTAGTTATAGACCGGAATTTGTGGAATCAGGAAAGTTACCGGCAGTTTTTATATCGGCAGATGGGACGCGCGGGCGTTGCGCCGGAGGATTTGGCGGCGAGTCGGCCTGTGTGTTATGTTGAGGAGGGGATAACGTGTCCATAGTTGATCGCCATAGACGCAAGATCGCGCTAGGCCTGATGATCGTTGGCCTGCTTCTGATCGTGCTGTGGATAGGACAGACAACCTTTGCGGCGCTGTCGCTGGCGCGCTCATTGAAGACAGCGCAGACGCTGCTCGATGATCCCCAGACAACCGATATGGCGGCGCTAGGCAAATGGCTGCGGCAGACGCGGCGTGATGTAGTAACACTCCGCCGCAATGTCGGTTGGCTTGCCGGTATGGGGCCGGCGTTCCGCGGGTTGCCGAAGGTGGGGGCCATTGCCGGTGACGCACCGGCACTGCTTACCCTGGCCGATGGGCTGACCGAGGCCGGTGTCTTGCTGTGGGAGGCCGCCGAACCGGCGCTGACGGCCGCCCAAACCGGTGACTCGATGCTGGAGATGGTACCGGTTGTGTTCGCGCGCCTTACGCCGAATCTGCCGCGCGCCCGCGTTGCCATCGCCACAGTACGTGCGGCTTACACTACATTGAATGTGGCCGCTCTGCCGGCTCGTTTGCAGGGACCACTGATGAAACTCGGCCCCTTATTGCCGTTGTTGGACGATGGTCTGGCGTTTGCCGAAATGGGGCCGGCGTTGCTGGGGCTGGACGCGCCGCGCACTTATCTGGCGTTGGCGATCAATGAGAGCGAGTTGCGAGCCGGCGGAGGGTTCATCAGTGGCGTTGGAGAGGTGCACGTTGAAGGTGGGAAGATCACCAGCATGGCCTTTGTGGATAGTTACGCCGTAGATGATTTTAAGCAACCTTATCCACTTGCACCGGAGCCGCTACGCCAGTTTATGGGCATCGAATTGCTGGTGTTCCGGGATAGCAACTGGTCGCCCGATTTCCCGACGGCGGCGCGACAGGCCCTGGAATTGTATCGTCCGCAACATCCGGTCAGTGTGGATGGCCTCATCACCGTGGATCAGCGTGCAGCGCAGCGGCTTCTGGATGTTCTCGGCCCCATCAAGTTGCCTGACTCAGATGAACCTGTGACCGGTGCGACCTTGTTGGAGTATCTTTATAACGCATGGGCGCCGGAGGATGGTAACCTGAGCGGTGAGTGGTGGCAGCAGCGCAAAGCGTTTATGGGTACAGTGGCCGCAGCCGTGATGGCACGCATTGCCGAAGGGGATGTGAACTGGCTGAGTCTGGCGAAGGCTGTGCGCCAACTTATCGCCGAAAAACACATTATGATGTACTTTGTGGATGAAAATGTGCAGGCGTTGTTGACCTCGCACGGCTGGGATGCCGGACTGCGCGCGCCGCAAGGCGACTATGCTCTGTTGGTGGAAGCGAATGTGGGGTACAACAAAGCCAGCGTCAAACTGGAGCGTGCTTTCACCTACGCCGTAGACCTCACTCAGTCGCCGCCGCACGTGACAATGACGCTCGCCTACACCCACACCAGTCAGGTAGCTATTGCTTGCGTCCCCGAAGCGCGCTATGATCCCGAATACACACAGATGATGGATCGCTGCTATTGGGGGTATCTGCGCCTCTATGCGCCCCAGGGGGCGCAACTGCTGGAGGCCAGCCGGCATCCGATTCCGGCGGAGGCTGTCGCCAATGGGCAGCCATGGGAGGGCATAGCGCGTATCGCGGTGGCGCCGGAAGGGCCATATACCGTTTTTGAGCAGGCATTGCTTCTGCCGACGGCCTCGCAGGCGACGGTCTCTTTCACCTATACGCTGCCGGATAACGTAGTGCAGCGGAACTCTGACGGCACATTCACCTATCACCTGCTATGGCAAAAACAACCCGGATTGCATAAGGCAGCGGCGCGCGTGGTCTTGCGTCTTCCTCAAAATGCTGTATTATGTCCATCGCAGCCCTATCTCCGCGCTGCGGACGGCGGTGTATGGGTGTATACGGCGGATATGACCGTAGACCAAGATGTGAGTGTTTGCTACGCAGTGCCATAGGAAGGTAACCATGAATAAGCGACAATGGCTATTGATGGGCTGGTTGCTGATCACGATAGCGTTGGCCGGATTGGCAATGCTGCCGGAAGTCTGGGCGAGGCCAGTGCAGGATAACTGGACCGTGCCAACTCGCACGCCAACGCCGGGACCGACAACACCGCCGCCACCGACGACCCCACCGCCATCAACCACACAGGCGCCACCAGCGACTCAACCCCCATCGCCAACCGAGCCGCCAGCAACCGAACCGCCGCCGGTTGCGCCCACTGCGACGCAAATACCGGACGTGACGGCTACTACGACACCCAAACTTCCTACTGCGACAGCCGCGCCGGCCACACCTGAGTCGGCCACGCCTACAGCGACTGTCTTGCCGGCCATATCTACGGTTGAGGTTACGGCGACGGCTACATTATCGCCACACAACTCCCCTACACTTGAAGGGACTACGCCAAAAGCGACCGGCGGAACGCAAAATGCAACGCCATCGCCGCCGCCGACGGCTCGACCGACCATTTCGACGCCGACGGCCGAGGCTACGTCGGAGGCCACACGCTCAGAGGCAGGAGGGCCATGGCTTTTCTGCAGTGGTGCGGGATTACTGGTGGTCGGTCTGGTACTCTTGCTCCTATGGCGACGCCAGGGATGAACGAGGTTATTTGTGACGGAACCGATCATCGTTTTTGACCACGTTTCTAAGACCTTCAATCTGCATAGCAACCGTTCACGTTCGTTTCAAGAAGCACTGATCAACTTGGGACGGCGGCAGCCGCGCGTCCATGATGATTTGCATGCCCTGCGCGATGTCAGCTTTACCGTTGAGCGTGGGACAACGGTGGGCTTCATCGGTCCAAACGGCGCCGGCAAGAGCACCCTGCTCAAACTCATCGCGCGCATCCTTGAACCTGACGCCGGTAAAATCACGGTGCTCGGCCGGGTGGGAGCGCTGTTGGAACTCGGCGCGGGTTTCCACCCGGAACTGAGCGGGCGCGAGAACATTTACCTGAACGCTTCGATTATGGGCTTAAGCCGCCACGAAGTGGACCGGCGCTTCGATGAAATTGTGGCTTTTTCGGAACTGGGACGTTTCATTGATGTGCCGGTGAAACACTATTCTTCGGGGATGTATGTACGACTCGGCTTTGCCGTTGCAGTTAATATCGCCCCGGAGATTTTGCTGGTAGATGAAGTCCTGGCGGTGGGGGATGCCGCGTTTCAGCACAAGTGCACCGACCGCATCGCACAAATGCGGCGCGAAGGCGTGACCATCGTGTGGGTCTCGCACGACCTGGGAACTGTCCAAACCTTGTGCCATCAAGCGATCTGGTTCAACGAGGGGCGCGTCGCAGCGCACGGCGAAGCTACCGATGTGGTGATGGCCTATCTGTCGCATGTGGCCGAACAAGAGGAGGCGCGTGCGCATCTTGAGTCGGCATCGCAGGCAGAACAGGCAAAGCAGACGGAACAGGCGGTCCGAAATCGTTGGGGCACGGGGAAGGTCCGCATCACCGATGTCAAGCTGTGCGATGGGCAAGGTAATCCGGCGGTCACATTCAGGACCGGGGAGCCGCTGCATATCCATCTGCGTTATCAGGTCGAAGAGCGGGTGGCCGAACCGGTGTTCGGTCTGGCGATCCATCATCAGAGCGGGACGCACATTTGCGGGCCGAACACCCACTTCGGCGGGTTGGAGATCACAGAAATTAGTGGCACAGGCGAGGTCGTCTATACGGTTCCGGCTTTGCCCCTGTTGGAAGGTGCTTATACGGTCTCAGTATCGGCCCACAATCGGATGGACACGGAGATGTTTGACTATCACGACCGTCTGTACCCTTTCCGCGTCTATCCGGGCAAGTCGCCGGAACGCTATGGCTTGATGACTTTGAATGGGTATTGGCGGTTGAATGAAGACTGACAGGCACATCTTAGTCATCAGTCATGACGTCGTCGGTGCTCACATGGCCGGGCCGGGAATCCGCTATTGTGAACTGGCGCGCGTGTTGGCACAGCACTTCCGCGTGACTCTGGCCGCCCCCGTTGTGAAAGATGTGACTATAGCGGATGTTGAACTGTGGCCCTACCAGCCTGGCGTATGGGATTCGCTTGCGCCGGTAGTTTCACGGGCAACAACCCTGGTGCTCTGTGGCGACGTGCTGGCATGGTTTCCGCAGTTCATGCAAGGTGAGACGCCGTTGGTGATAGACGGCTATGATCCCCATCCGCTAGAGACATTGGCACTGTTTGCCGGGATGCCGGAGCAAGCGCAGCGGCACCAAGAGCGTGAGCGGATCTTGCAAATGCAATGCCGGGCCGGTGACTTTTTCATCTGCGCCGGTGAGCGGCAGCGAGATTGGTGGTTGGGATTATTGGAGGCGACGGGACGACTCAATGCCCAGGTCTATAACGCCGATCCCTCGCTGCGGCAATTGATTGATGTGGTTCCTTTTGGATTACCTGCTTCACCTCCGCAACATACCAGGACGGTGCTCAAAGGTGTCTGGCCGGGCATTGCTCCAGATGACAAGGTCATCCTGTGGGGTGGGGGACTGTGGCAGTGGCTTGATCCTCTCACGGCGATCCGGGCAATGGCACGCTTGCGAGAGCAACGCAATGATGTGCGGCTGATTTTCCCCGGCACGCGCCACCCCAATACTGCGATCCCCGATATGCCTGTAGTGCGTCAGGCTCGAGAACTTGCCGCAGATTTAGGGCTTTTGGACAGCCACGTTTTCTTCGGCGATTGGGTGCCTTATGCCGAGTGGCCCAATTACCTGCTGGAAGCGGATGCGGGGGTGTCGCTGCATTTTGATACTGTGGAGACACGCCTGGCCTTTCGCAGTCGGGTGTTGGACTACATCTGGGCCGGGCTACCGATGGTGCTCACGGGCGGTGATGCAACCGCCGATTTGGTGCAGCAGCATGGACTGGGGCAGTTGGTGGATGTTGAGGATGTGGACGGTGTTGTACAAGCGTTGCTTGACATCCTGGCGCAACCGTGCGTGGCCTGGGAAGTACACTTTGCCACGACGCGGGCGCAGTTGACCTGGGAGCGGGCGGCGGAACCGTTGGTGCGGTTTTGTCAACACCCGCGCCGGATCGCAGATTGTTCTACCATGGTGTTCGGCGAGCCAACAGCGACACCGGCGATTCCGGCGGCCGTGCAAACGCGGCTGGAGCAGCAGGAACAGGAAATTGCACGTTTGCGCGCTTTGGTGGACGGCTATGAGCGCGGGCGATTCATCCGGTTGATGTCTTATTTGCATGGTCTATGGCAGCAATCAATAGGGCGTTTGCTGGTTCAATGGCGAAGGCGACGGTGGGTTAAGCATTTTCATCAGGCGTTGTGTCATGAACTGGGTACGGTTAGTGATCATGCATTTGTAGATCGTGCTTATTGGCGGATCCTGCGACGTGCGCCGGATGCAGCGGGATTTAAACATTATACGGATTTATTAGCCCGTCATCAACTGTCGCGGCGTCAAGTAGTGGCATCTCTTGTGCAATCGGCAGAATTCCATGAGGCATTACGGCGAATGTACGGCATTGTTGAACAATTGCATCTCGTGCGTTGCCAGATGATTAAACAATTGCCTCCAGCACAGGATGTGCTGGATTTAGGAGGAGCAGCTCCGAATTCGATTCAAGGTGCATTATTGGTAATGGGTTATCCTCATCCCCTAAAAACTCTGACCATTGTAGACTTGCCACCGATAGATCGGCTTGGGACGTATATATATGGGTCGGATGAGCGACCGGGGGAATGGATAGCGACGGAGGTGGGGCAAATTCGTTATCTTCATACCCGGATGACGGATTTGAGAGCTATCCTCTCTTGCAGCATGGATTTGGTTTTCTCTGGTCAAAGCATTGAGCATATCAGCGTATTGGACGCAAAACAAGTGATGCATGAAGTGTACCGCATCTTACGTCCTGGCGGGCATTTTTGCCTAGATACGCCGAATCGTGCCTTGACCTCAATTCAATCCCCGGACCAATTGATCCATCCTGAACATCAGGTTGAATATCATGTTTCTGAACTTGTGGCTCTGCTGCGAGAGACGGGATTTATTATAGAAAAAGTTAAAGGCATCTGTCCGATGCCGAATACGGTACGCACCGGCGTGTTTGATGCGAATGAGATCTTTGCCCACGCTTACCTTTCTGATGAAGCGGAGCAAAGTTATTTATTCTATGTCCAATGTGTAAAACCTGATGATAGAGAAGATGATAGAGAAAGTGTAAATTGATGATGAAAGCCTCAATCATCATTTTATCCTGGAATGGAATGTCGTATCTGGGCCCATGTCTCGATGCTGTGCTGGCCCAGGACTATCCGGATTTTGAAGTCATCGTTGTAGACAACGGCTCCGCCGATGGCTCGGCGGATTTTGTGGCAACGCGCTATCCACAGGTGCGCCTGATCCGTAATGCGCGCAACCTGGGCTTTGCCGCCGGGAGCAACATTGGCTTGCGCGCGGCAGCCGGTGAGGTGTTGGTGCTGCTGAATCAGGATACGGAAGTGTGCCCGGGATGGCTGGCGGCGCTGGTGACAGCGCTTCAGGATCCTACGATAGGGATTGTGGGCTGTAAACTGCTTTATCCTAACGGGACAATCCAGCACGCAGGCGGACGTATTGTAGATAGCCGCGGGTCGGCGCGACATATCGGGCGCGATGAGATAGACGAAGGCCAATATGACGCGATTCAGGATGTGGATTTTGTGACGGGGGCTGCGTTGGCCTTAACACGCACGACGTTCGCTTGCATCGGCCCTTTAGATGAGGGATTTATGCCGGCGTATTATGAAGATACCGACTGGTGTTACCGAACACGTGAAGCCGGATTGCGTGTCATTTACTGCCCTTCCGCCATGGCGATTCATTATGAATCTGCTTCTTCGGTTACCAGCAGTTATACACATCAGGTCAACTTTCATAGTGGACGATTGCGGTTTTTATTCAAACATCTAAAGTTGGAAGATTTGTGGGCCTCCTTTGTACCGGCAGAATCTGAGGGGATACAAAATCTGGGTCCGGGTGGTGAGTTGGAAGCCTTGCGGCAAGCCTGGATGAACCTGTTGTTGTCACTGCCGGATATTCTCGAATTCCGTTTGCGCTTCATTGAACCGGATATGGACCCACAAATGATGGGCGAATCGCTGTTTCAAATTGCAATGACATTACGTGGACTATGTGCTAAGGAGCAGCCTTTTTACATACCTCGCGAGCCTTCAGTCGCTGCACAGCCCGAGATCTGGAACTCACAATTGGCCTCTTTGTACCATGAAGGAGAGATTACGCCACAACCTTTTCGTTCAAGTGTCCCCGTTATAGGACCAGCCATTGTTGCATTTCGTGAGACATGGCTCAGCATGGCGGCGCGATGGTACATACAGCCCTTGATTATGCAGCAGCGGGTATTTAATGCCCATACGGTGCAGTTGTTGAATCAAATCACCGACAATCTAAATCAAATCGCCGACAATCTAAATCAAATCGCCGACAATAGTGTACGTAGTCAGCAGGAAAATGCTCAACATGTGCGAGAGCTGAATACTTTGCTATCTGAACTTCTTCACTTACAGAAGCGGGTCGCCGAACTGGAAGGGCGATTATTATAACGTTCTGAAATTGTATGAGTACACCGGTCATCTGTAGCATTGTCGCTAAAAATTACCTGGCCCAGGCACGCTGTCTAACCGAATCATTCCTTGAACAGCATCCTGAAGGCCGAGTTTTTATGTTGCTAGTTGATCGGCCTGATGGTTATTTTGATCCACGCGCGGAGCATTTCACGACCGTGTTGGTTGAGGACATCGGCATCCCTCAGTTTGAGGCCCTGACCTTTCGCTATACTTTGTTGGAGTTAAGCACTGCTGTCAAACCTTTCTTTCTGAAGTATTTGTTTGCAACGTATGCGCCAGAGGCGCTTTGTTATTTTGACCCAGATATTTATTTCTATTATCCATTGGATGCGCTTTGGGAGCATTTTCAAAACCATGCAATTGTATTGACACCCCATCTTACCGGCCCATTGGATGAAATCCATAATCCTGATGAATTGTCCATTTTGCGTTCCGGCGTTTACAATCTGGGTTTTATCGGATTAGCACGCCAGGCTGCGGTGATGGAATTTCTCGATTGGTGGGCTGCTAAACTGACCCGGTATTGTGTTATCAATCATGATCGTGGATTCTTTGTTGACCAACGCTGGATAGACCTTGTTCCAGGGCGTTTCCCTGGTGTTTATATTGAACAGGACCCCGGTTGTAACGTAGCATATTGGAACCTTTATCACCGTGAAGTTGTTTGTGAAGACGGTAAATGGCTTGTCAACGGCGTTCCCTTGAAGTTCTTTCATTTTAGCGGCTTTTCTCCTGATCATCCAGATGTTCTTTCCAAATACCAGGACCGTTACGAATTTGCCGATCTCCCACAGGTGTATCCGCTGTTTGCTGCATACCGGCAGCGCTTGCTATCTCAGGGGTATGATGAGGTTAAGTCCTGGCCGAATGTCTTTTATCCCGTCAAAGTGAACGGAGTTGTCATTCCTGACGCCGCGCGCCATCTATGGCGTGGATATGAAATTCAAGATCCGACATGGAACCCTTTTGGCAATGAGGCGTCTGATAGCTCTTTCTTGACAGCGTTGTTGTCCTGGCTGGATGAACCGGTGGATGAAGGAAAACCTCTACTTACCCGGCTGGCTATAGCGGTGTATCAACAACAAGCCGAGCTGCAGCAACTTTTCCCTGATGTATGGGGGCGTGACCGGGTGGCCTATGCGCGCTGGTACGTGACCTCGGTGGAGAAAACCTTCCAATTCGACTCACATTTTGTAGAAGCGATGGCACGTTCTTTAGAGACAGATACCAATCCCCGGGCGCGTGCTTACCAGGGGATTACACGTTGGCTTTTTGCAATTGGACTTGGTCCGCACCTTGAGCGGATATTAGGTGCCCAGCTTGTGGACCGTATTCGTGATTTCTTTGTGCTACGCAGTTCCAATCGCCCTCCAGCATCTCGCCTGTTGCCTGAGACAACTAAGCCCTTGGCTAAGAGGCGGCCTGTAGCGCGGCAAGGTGTCAACATCATCGGCTATCTGTGTGACGAAACCGGCGTGGGGGAAAGTGTACGTGCCACGATGCGCGCTTTGGGTTCGCAAGGTTTTCCTCTGGCATGGACGATGGTGAAGAGCAATCATGCCCGTCAAAATGATCGTTCGGTACTTAGTATGCCTCAAGGACATCCTTTTGGAGTGAACCTGTTTTATGTGAATGCCGACCAAATGATGAATGTATATCATGAACTGGGGCCGGCGTTCTTTGCAGGAAAATATAACATTGCCTACTGGGCCTGGGAACTCGATCGTTTCCCGATTGAATGGTATGATCGCTTCCGGTATCTTGATGAAATCTGGGTAGGCAGCCGTTTTGTGCAGAACACTCTGGCCCACGTTGCACCGTTGCCGGTAGTGATCATGGGTGTAGGGATAGATCGTATGCCGACATCTGCGATCACGCGCGCACAGTTAGGTCTACCGGAAGATCGTTTCCTGTTCTTTTTTGCTTATGATACCCTTAGTATCATTGAACGTAAGAATCCCTATGCTGTAATTGAAGCTTATCGGCGTGCTTTTGGACCGGACTTTGCAGGTGTTCAACTGGTCATCAAGGTGACGAAATTAGAACAATTCCCTGAACATGCGGCGCGCCTTCGAGCTGAAATGGCTGATGTCGGTGGGATACTGATTGATCATTATCTCGACCGACCGGAACTGGACGGGTTGTTCCAGGCATGTGATACCTACGTCTCGTTGCACCGCTCTGAAGGCTTTGGGATGACATTGGCAGAGGCGATGTGCATGGGGAAGCCCGTAATTGCTACCGATTACTCCGGAAATACAGATTTTATGAATGTGGCAAACAGTTATCCTGTGGCTTATACTTTAGTCGAGTTGGATAAAGACTATGGGCCTTACCAAAAAGGACAGCGCTGGGCCGAGCCGGATGTGGATCATGCGGCATTGCTCATGCGTCACGTCTTTGAACACTATGACGAGGCGCAAGCCAAGGGATTGCGTGCAGCAGCGGATATTGCGGCCTGGTATGGACGTGAGGCGATGGCGCAGAAGATGATCGCGCGGTTGAAACTGGTATCTCAGAAAAACAGTCAGCCGTAACCTGAACATGAAACTTGCTATTGTAGTGCCCCGTTATGGCCCGAACATTGTCGGCGGTGCGGAGAGCTTTGCCCGGCAGTTGGCCGAACACTTGCCTGCTCCTGAATTTGATGTGCAGGTGCTGACCACTTGCACTGACGATTTGAGTACTGGCGAGAACGTTTATCCACCAGGATGCACACGCTTAAATGGGGTATGGGTCCGGCGTTTCCCGATTGATACTCGATTTCGAGATACAGCGCGTTTTCATGCTCTTAACCGTAAACTGGCGATGGAAGCCTCGCTTAGTGTAGATGAGCAATATGCCTGGATTGACAATAACATCCACAGTCCTGCACTTTACGCCTATCTCATACAGTATGGAGAAATGTTTGATCTACTCTTGTTTATTCCTTATCTGTATGGTATAACATTTTACGGCAGCATTTTGCATCCTCATAAAACTGTGCTCTGGCCTTGCCTGCACAATGAACCTTTCGCCTATTTCCTCGAAACTCGCTTAATGTTGACTTCTTGTCGTGGTGTGATGTTTAACAGCCAGCCAGAACTTATGCTGGCCAGTGAGCGTTTGTGTTTGAAACTACCACGCCCGGCCATTGTCGGTGGGGGGATAGAAATACGGCCGGCCGATGGACAGCGTTTTCGGAGAAAATGGGGCTTGACTGCCCCTTTTTTACTCTATGCCGGTCGGATCACTGCGGCTAAGAATGTAGAAGAGCTGATGAATTTTTTTATATACTACAAACAACAATATCCTGGACCGCTGAAATTGGTCTTTATGGGTGAAGGCGAACTATCGTTACCCGCGCACCCCGATTTGTTAAGGATCGGCTTTCAGCGTGAAGAGGACAAACTTGATGTGTATGCGGCTGCAACGGCTCTGGTGCAACCTTCATTGATGGAAAGCTTCTCTATTGTTATGATGGAATCGTGGTCTACCGGCGTCCCGGTGTTAGTGCATGGCGATTGTGACGTCACACGTTATCATGTTATGCGTAGCAATGGCGGGTTGTACTATACTAATTTTGTAGAGTTCGCGGGTGCGCTTGATTGGTTGCTGGCGCACCCTGCTGAACGCGCGCGCATGGGGGCGCTGGGCCGCGCTTATGTGCAGCGTGAGTATAGTTGGGAGACGGTGATGGGCCGCTTCCGTGAAGCAACGGCGCTTTGGTATGATGTAAGCCCGACTTAAAAACCATTATCCTTGAAAACTTTTGTGGGAAATAAAATGAGTAAGAGAATTTGGCAAGTGCGTAAATGGTTGATAGACAAGTTCATTCAAATCATAGGGCGGTGGGAAACCCCGGTGGCCAACCCCGCAGATATTTATTACAGCTACAAACTTATTTTGGGACGTGATCCTGATGATGAAGGGTGGTAGCAATGGTTAACTTATGCTGAGGCTGGTATGACACGCAATGAACTGGCTACCACCTTTCTCAATTGTCCAGAATTCCGTAACCGACAACGTACAGCGCAGAATGTACGGGTTGAGCTAGACGATTTTGTGATGTACGTAGACTCTACTGACGCCGATATTGGTCAGGTTATTATCCGTGAGAAAGATTATGAACCTCATGTCACAACTACCCTTTGCCGGCAATTCAAAGCAGAACATACTTTTCTGGATATTGGCGCCAATATGGGCTGGTTCACATTATTGGCCGCTACACGTTTAACTCGTGGAAAAGTGATTGCTGTAGAACCAAACTATCGCAATCTTCAACTGTTGTACCAGAGTGCATTGGTCAATGGGTTAAGTAACATTACTTTCCTCCCTTATGCAGCCTCGGATGGTTTTAGAATTCTACAGCTCATCTCTGGCGTTTCCAATGGCCGTGTTATGACAATCGAGAATGTCCATGAGGTATGTGAATATGTGCCGGCTGTGCCGTTAGGAGTATTATTGCGGGATGAACCGCGGCTGGATATTGTTAAAATAGATATTGAAGGTTATGAAGGGATAGCCCTGATGGGAATGTGCGATCTGATAGCTAAACATCGTCCAATCATAGTATCGGAGTTTCATCCCCAAATGATGCGTCTCTCCAATCTCGATCCAGAGACTTACTTGCGCCAGTTAGTGGCCTGGGGCTATCATCTGGCTGTGATTGAATCGGATGGCACAGAGTTACCGGCGAGTGACCCAAAAGAAATTCTAAAGTATTGGGAAGATATGAATCGCCGATTTAACCTGACCGGAGAAGGGCATCTGGATATTCTGGCCAGGCCAATCTAGTGCAACCGGAGATTTGAATATTTATGCAATCTATACGCGCTATTCACCAAATTGCCCCCGGCTTTTCCTCCGGCGACGCCATCGGCAATCAAATGGCGAAGATGCGGACGATTTTCCGCGCATGGGGATATGATTCTCAGGTGTACGCGCCTGTGCGCGACTTGCGACTTGATGATCCCGGCCTCGATCCTGCCGAATATATATCGCATCCCCAGAATGTGTTGATTTACCACTACTCTACCTATACGCCTCTCAGTGCCTGGGTTAACAGTTTACCTGACTTTGTGATCTGTTATTCGCATAATGTGACCCCGCCGGAGTTTTTTATGCCTTATGATGCTGATTTTGCGGCGCGTTTGGCGTTAGGGAGACAAGATATAGCCCAATTCAAAGATCGTCCATGTGCCTGGGCGGCTTCGGAATACAATCGTGCGGATATGCTTGCCGCAGGATTCCGGCATGTTGATATTATGCCCCTCTTTCTGCATTTTGAAGATCTGCAAGTGGCCGGACAAAGCGCCGAAGCGCAAAAAATCGTGAATATGTATGCTGACGGTTGGGTTAACTGGCTGTTTGTGGGACGCCTGGTTCCCAACAAGCGTCAGGATGACATCATGCGCGCTTTTGCATATTATCATCGTTGCATCAATGCCCACTCGCGTCTTTTCCTGGTCGGCTCGGATGGTAATCTACCGGCTTACCGTGCCGACCTGGAGTGGTTGGCCGAGCGGATTGCCCCAGAGCATATTTATCTGCCCGGTGCGGTAAGCCTGGAAGCGCTGGCCGGATATTACCGGGCGGCTTCTGTTTTTGTGAGCATGAGTGAGCATGAAGGCTTTGGCATTCCTCTCATTGAAGCCATGATATTTGACCTACCGGTCGTGGCCTTCAAAGCAGCGGCAATCCCAGATACGTTGGGACAGGCTGGCATATTAATCAACCGCAAGGAGTATGCTGTGATTGCTGAACTGGTAGATTTGTTGATGCGGGACACTTCCTTGCGTCAGCAGATTATTGCGCAACAGCGTGTGCGTGTGGAGGAACTTTCCCCGGCTCGTGCCGAAGTAACGTTGCGTGAGTTACTTGAGCGTTTGTGATAAATATTAAGGATTCCTTGCAGGCTGGTGTTTATGAGTAATCAAGATGACCTGTGTGATGTCATTGAAGTCCGCACTCCTGATATTGATGCGGAGGCCATTATGCGCCAGATACGCACCGCTATCCAGGAGCGCCGTGTAGCCTCTGGACTAGAAACGGCAGAGTTTGATGTTTTAGCAAAGGGAGTGCTTGTACAACCAACCCTGGCTGACCTGCGCCGTGATTTGGAACGCTTAGCCGAGACCATGCGACATGGTGATATAGAGATGTTCCTCAGCGATGTGCGTCCTTCGCCTGTCAGGGGTTTGATTCAACGTTTCCGTGCCATTGTGCATAAGGCGATCTTGTTCTACGTCAATCGCCTGGCTGCGCGCCAGGCAATGACCGATCGTCAGGTACTTTCGACACTCAGGACGGCTTTTCACTTAATTGCAGCCCAGCAGGCGCGCATTGAGGCATTGGAGCGTGCATCTAAGGCAGCAGATGAGACAACCGGGTAACATCAGTGATATGATCTGAGAGGATATGCTAAACCTCTGGACCCCCTCAGAACAAGCCTATATCGCCCGCCTCTACGCCCTGGCGGATGTGACCGACCGGGCGTACGCGGTGCGCTCCATGATCCCATTGCTTGGTCCCCTGGTCGTCTGGCTGCGACGTAACCTGACTACCCATCTGCGTGAAGCCTATTTTGACCCTATCGTAGAACGGCAAGTTCTGTTCAACCGCAAGCTGGCCGATGCGTTGTGCGCCGCCTGGCAATTTCTCAAGGAACGGGCAGTTGATGAAGGGAATCATTTCGTTGCTCCTGAAGTACAACGCAGTGCGGCGGCGCGTGAGCTGCTGGAACAGGCGACCATGGCTGCCGCAGCGATGACGGTGTTCAATGCCCTGTTGTGGGCCGGGCCTTTGCCGGAGTATGGTGAATGTCTGGGAAAGGCGTTTTATCAAGCTTTGTATGCTGCCAGTCTGGCAAGTATGTCTCCGGTGAGTGAGACTCAAAAAAAGGCGAACCTGCAATTGTTGGAAAACATCCGGCAGTTGGCTCAAAAGATAGAGGCCCGGCCACGCTGGATGGCAAAATTCTACACCGAATCTCTCGTCCCCGATGTGATGCTCCGGGATTATCGGGTCCATTCATCCAAGCGGTTTATCGGCCCATTGATTGGCTGGTTGCGTTGTCGCCTGACTGCACATTTGAAGGAAGCCTACCTTGACCCGACTTTGGAGCGCCAGGTTACATTCAATCGGCGGTTTCAAGCTGCATTGCACGATGCGACCGCACTTGAACGGGCCTCTGTGACCCGGTTGCGAGTTGCCGCCGACACGGTGGTTTGCCCCTATCGTGTATGTTCTTCGGTTCCCTTGCTCGGTCTGCTCATCGTCTGGCTGCGCCGTTGGTTGACCGCGCATATAGATGTACCTTACATAATCCCTATCCTTGAACGGCAGGCTGCGTTTAACCGCACCGCCGTCGAAGTCCTGGCGTTGATTCAGCAACAGGCGGCCGACTTGCGCGGCTGCGAATCCGCTGTCGGTTCTTTGTTTGAACTGGCGTATGATCTGGCAGAATTGCAGGCGCGGGTAGAGTCGCTGACTCAAACGGCAGATGCGCAAGAGGAATTCAACACGTTGGTTGGGGAGCTGGTTTCCCGGATGCAAACCTGGATTGCGGAGGTCGGGTGATGCTGACGCGCCTGTGCCAGTTTGCCCCGGCCATCAACCGGGGCGATGCGATGAGCCGTCAGGCCATCGAGATGCATCGCGCCGCCGAGTCTCTGGGTGTGACGGCGGCGCTGTTTGAATTTGGGCAAGGGGATGATCGCTCTGTTCCGGTGCAACTGTACACGGACTACCGGTCGCGTCCGGGTGACGTGATCATATTGCATTACGGCGGACGGCGGCATTATGAGGATTGGGTTGCACGCTTGCCGGGGCGCGTTTTTATCTACTCCCACAATGTTACCCCACCTCACTTTTATGAACGCATTGGCTTCCCCTGGGGCGAAGCGCTCTATCGTGGGCGTGATACATTGGCGGCCCTGGCGCATTTAGGCGGCCTGGCGGTCTCTGAATACAATCGCCGCGACATGCTGCGCGCGGGTTTTCGGGAAGTGACCGTTCTGCCGCTCATCCTGGACTTCGACACGCTACTTGCGGCGTCGCACACCGCTGAGGCGCAGGCCATCGTGGCACAATACCGGCAAGTGGGGACAATGAACTGGCTGCACGTGGGACGACTGGCGCCGAACAAACGCATCGAAGATATTGTGCGCGCCTTTTACGTTTATCATACAACGCTCAACCCCAACTCGCGCTTGTTTCTGGTTGGCTCGGACAAGGACATGGAAGGCTACACACAACCGTTGCGGCGCTGGGTCGAAGCCCTGGGCATTGCATCGGCCGTCATCTTCACCGGACGGGTGAGTGATGCTGAACTGGGCGGCTATTACGCATTGGCCGACCTGTATGTGTGCTTGAGCGCCCATGAAGGCTTCTGCATTCCGCTGGTTGAGGCGATGTTGCATCGTGTGCCCGTCATTGCGCTGCGTGGCACGGCGGTCACCGAGACGATGGGGCCTGCCGGCATTCTGGTGGATACACCGGACCCACGATTGATTGCACAAATTGCATATTTGTTGTACGATGATTCCAGGTATCGAGAAGCTATCATCGCCGGGCAGTTAACGCAGGCGCAGGTATGGCGCCCGGAATGCGCGCTTGAAGCGTTTTGGAAGTGGATACGAGAGCAATAGAAATTACTAGAAGATGACAGATCCGGCGCCAGGTTATTGGAGTACGATCATGATAATGAACAAAACTATTGCCCCTCTTCTGAGAAGCTTGCCTCTGGGACTAATGCTCACCGGATTACTCTTCCTGATGATGGCGATGATGGTTACAGTTACTGGCGTATTCCTATGCCGTTTGGCTTTTTGCGTGTTGTGCCAGGTTTTGGCAGCTTGCGAGCCCCGGGGCGATTATGGCAAATTGGACTCTTTGCCATTTCTATAATAAGTGGTGTAACAATATGGCGGCTGTTGGAACAGTTCAACTCCAAGGTCGCGGCTTTGCTTTGCATGGGCGTGGGGGTGGCGGTTGTTTCTTGCTTACGAGCTAGCCCGTCTCAATCTGCGGCGACGGTGTTGATCCCACCAGTATGTCCCTGGATGCACGAAACATTGCCGGCCGATGCAGTGTTATTACATGCACCCTGGGTGCTAGAGGGTAAAGTGGAAGATGGCATCTTTGTATGGCCGGATGCGGAGAAGATGTTTTGTGCCATCTATCATCGGAGGAAAATCGTTAATGGTTCATTGGCTTATATGCCGCCGGAACAACAAGCCCTTCAACAGTGTTTGGTACATTTCCCAAGTGAGCAGGCCATGGATTGTGTGCATAGAGTAGGGATAACGCATATTTTGATAGATCGCAAGGATATTCCTGGAGATTTGAGCCGCCAGCTTAATGATCCAGGTGAATTACTCAGATTGGGGCTTGTAGAGTTGTATCGTGACGGGACACATATACTCTATTCTGTAAGCAAAGAAATGTGATGAAATGTCAAGGAGGTTCCTTATGACAACTTACCTGTATGCTAGTTATCGCCGTAAAATCTTGATAGTTGTGTTGATCTTCATGGTGTTGATAAGTTGGATTGAACCATCTGGAGTCATAGCTCAACCAACTGCGGGGATAATCCGCGTGGCGCCGACCGGTACCGATACGTCCGGCTGTGGTTCTGAGAGCACACCATGCCGGACGATCCAGTATGCGGTCAATGCTGCCGCCTCCGGCGATACGATCAAGATTGCGCAGGGCACATATACCGGTTCCGGAGGGGCAGTGGTCAGCATTAAGAAAAGCCTTACGCTTATCGGTGGGTATACTACCTCGAATTGGGACACCCCCTCGACCGATCCGGCGTTGACGATCATTGATGGCGAGCATGTTCGACGTGGCGTCGAAATCAGCGATGTGGTCGGCAATGTCAGTATTGCGTTTCAGGGCCTGACGATCCGCAATGGCTTTAACGACAAGACGCTGGCAGGCGGAGAATTTATCGGCGGGGGAATGTTGTGCCGGAGCGGCGATGCAGGTAAGACGGTTACCCTGTCTCTCACGTCGGTGAAGTTTGAAAATAATCAGGTACAGGGGACGACCAATGGCCCGGCAGGCGGCGGCGGGGCCGGTTTTTACGAGAAATGCCCGGTCACGATGCAGCAAGTGACCTTTAGCGGCAATCAGGTGATCGCCGGGGATGCTACCAATAATACACGCGGCGGACAGGCCTTGGGCGGCGGCTTTTTTGCTACCAACGGAAGCCACATTACGGCCAACACGATTGTCCTGGTCAATAACACGGCTCGAGCCGGTTCTGGGGGGCAAGGTTACCTGAACGATACATGGAATCGCGCCGATGCTCTGGGTGGTGGCGCGGCAATGCAGTATAACAATGTCAACATTGTGGGAATTACGGCGACAAATAATCAAGCCGTCGCAGGCAGTGGCTCTGCGTATGGCGGTTTTGCCTGTGGGGGGGCGCTTTTCTTTGAGCACAACACCGGCACGGTCGCTATCAGCGACGGCGTATTGAGCGGCAACCAGGTGACCGGCGGTGCATCTACTTCTGAAGGCGGCGCCAGCTCCGGCGGCGCGATCATGTCGACAGATAGCGTGTTGTCTTTGGAACGTTTAACCATCGTCAACAATTCCAGCATCGGCGGCGCCGGCAGTGACGGCGGCGATGCTGGCGGCGGTGCGCTCTATTTCACCCGTGCTGTGAGTCCCTGGGGCGCCCCCAGTACTGTGACCGGCGTCAACCTCATCATCGCCGATAATGTAGCCGAGGCCGGCGCCGGCGCGAATCGCTGGGGCGGCGGCGGCGGCATCTTCAGCCAGAATACCGATTTGACGCTGTATCACGCGACGTTTTCTGGCAACCGGGTGTTGGATTCGATGCAGGCGCCGGCCCTGATCGCGCTCAATTATGCCGGCACAGATATAGGCTGGAGTACAGCACGTTTGTATTACTCTATTATTGCCAATCACACGCCAGCTTCTTTCAGTTATGCTGCGATGGCGCTCAGCTCCGGGGATACGTTGCAGATGAACTATACGCTGTTCTATAACAACGGTGGGCGCAATTACGGCGGCAGCGGCTCCATCTCCAATAATAACGAAGTCCCAAGCGGCAATCCGGCGTTTGTCAGCCCGGGCGCGCCTAATTATAACTATCACATCACCTACAGTTCCGCGGCCCGTGATCGAGCCATTGGCAGCAGCACAACACTCGATATTGACAAGGATGCTCGCCCCATCGGCGCTGCTTCGGACGTCGGTGCCGACGAGTACGTTTTACACAATGCGCACCTTGTGGTATCGGCATTTAATACGCCGACCAATATCGTCGCTGGTGGCAGCACCTCGCATACGGTGGTGCATCGGATCGTCGTGCAGAATACCGGCGATATTGCGGCTACGACGGCTACCTTGACCGAGCAATTGTCCACGCCTTCCGCGCCGCTCTCGATGAATGTTTCATCTGGGCCGACATGTACCAGCGGAACCTGCAATTACAATGCCACTACGCGCCGAATAACCTGGTCAGGCAGTGTGCCCAGCGGCGGCTCCGTGACCATCACTTACGACCTGCTGGTCAATGTCCCCACCGACTACACGGCCTCCACCGCGATTCCCTCCACCCTCAATTACAGTTTTGCGGACAATGAAGGTGGCTCTGGGAACGGTACACTGGTATCTTCAGTTTTTATCAATGCCAGGCAGGTATATTTGCCGCTTGTTGCCAGGCTCAATGAATGAACCTTTGACTTTTTCCGTAATCGTCAACACGACCGATCGCGCCGGGCCGTTGCGCACGCTCTTGCGAGCTTTGGAGCAGCAATCCTATCCACATTTTGAGGTTGTGGTTGTCGTAGGGCCGACCCGCGACAATACGCTGGAAGTGCTGGATGAGTACGCCGGACGGGTGCGTGTGTTGCGCTGCGCGCACGCCAATCTAAGTGAATCGCGCAACATCGGCTTGCTGGCGGCGCGTGGCGACCTGGTGGCCTATATTGACGATGACGCGGTCCCGTGTTATCACTGGCTGGCGCACCTTGCGCGCCTGTTTGCCGATCCGCATATAGACGCGACCGGCGGCGTCGTCTATATGATTCATCCCCAGGAAACCGCCATTCAACATCGGATTGGCTTGATGTCGTCTATGTTTGAGCATTATGACGTGCGCGCTTCGTGGTTGGAACACCTCACTCCGACGGGCTTTGGATCGCAATGGGCGGCACGGATGATGGGGACGAACATGGCTTTCCGACGCCGGCCATTGCTGGATGTGGGCGGCTTCGATGAGTTCTACGTTTACATCGGAGAAGAGACGGATGTGATGTTGCGTATGCTCAATGCCGGTTACACCGTACATCCTGTCAAAGAATCGGCTGTTTACCATGCGCCGGCTTCCAGTCGTAACCGAACGATGTTCAGTGCTTATGGCCGTTGGTGGATGCAAACCCGTTCCGGGACGTATTTTACCATCAAAAACGGTCGCCATGCGGGCGAACCGGCCGGGCGTATCCTGGTGCGTTGCCTGCAACTGGCGCACGGCCATTGGATGGCTTACGGACAGTCGCGGCGTGAGCGCAAAATCACCTTTGCGCAGCTCTGGCGGATGCGGTTTGGGGAACTCTATGCCATTATTGTCGGCGCGCTCCACGGTTTGTACGCGCCACGCCGGCTCATTGATGAGAAAACGAGGGCATCAGCTATGCAGGTATCTGAACCGATTTTGCCTTTCCAAAACGCGGCATCAGCTTTCCAGGGCGCAGTGGATCCGATCGGCGGACGGCAGCCGGTGCATGCGTTGCCTGATCCGCCGTTGCGCCTGTGTCTGCTGAGCGGCTCGTATCCGCCGGAGCAGTATGATGGGGTGGGGCGGCTGACTCATCTGATGGCGCAGGGGTTGCACGAATGTGGGCATACCGTCCATGTCATTGCGCGCGGTGATAGGGAGACCGTCGCGTTTTACGATGGCGCTTACGTCCATCGCATTCCCTATCAGACAGAACGTTACAGCCTTTACCGGGGTTTCCCCAACCTGTTTCACACCTTAAATTACAGCCACGCCGTTTACGATAAGGTGCGTCGTCTGCTGCTGAACGACGGCATTCAGATCGTGGATTCTCCTATCTGGCAATTCGAGGGGTTGGTGACGGCGGTAAGCGGCAGTGTGCCGACGGTTGTGCGCCTGGTGACGGCTGCGCCACAGGTAGCGCGCATCCATGCCGATGACAGCGAGGACCCACACCTGATGGCGGAGATGGAGCGTGCGTTGATCGCACGGGCGCACCACGTGTTGCCCAATACGGCGGCCACCCTTGCCGCCGCGCGCGATTTGTACGGTGCAGATTTGCTCGATGGTCGTGCCACCATTGTCCCTTACGGCATTGTCCCCGTGCCGGACGAGAACATTTGCCCGTTTGATGTGCAACGACCCCCAGAGCATTTCACAGTGCTGTTCGTGGGGCGGTTGGAAAAGCGTAAGGGAATTATGGACCTGTTTGAGGCCATCCCTTTGGTGTTGAAGAAACAACCTAACGTGAAATTTATCATTGCCGGACAGGACAACAGCCACAGCGACGGTTTTCAGCGTCGGACGGGGCAGAGCTATCCGGCATACTTCGCCGAACATTTTCGCCGTTATACCGATCACGTTGAGTTTACCGGCATGGTCTCCGACGCCGTGTTGCAGTCGCTTTACCGGACGTGTGATGTGTTCGTAGCGCCGTCGTTGTACGAATCCTTCGGCTTGATTTACCTGGAAGCGATGAATTACGCCAAACCTGTCGTCGCCTGTCATGTCGGCGGCGTGCCGGAAGTGGTGGAGCATGGCGTGACCGGCTTGTTGACCGATCCCGCGGCGCCCGCGGCGCTGGCCGAAGCCTTGCTCATGTTCTTGCAAACGCCTGCCAGGCTTTACGAATTCGGCATGGCCGGCCGACAACGCCTGCTGAAGCAGTTTACTTATATACAGATGGCGCGCAATTTTGAGAAAGTCTACCGCGCCGTGCTCGCACGGTCGGCCGATGTGTGTTCTTAGTGCCTTACCGGTGATAAAGTACACCATGCGGGCACGAAAATGGCCGACTACAAGACTGGCGACTCCATGACTATTTTTTGAAGGAGTGATACTGTGACCCATAAAACGATTCAACCTGATGAGGTATTGCGCAGTATCGAGTTTGAGCTTTTGCAGGGAACGATCTCGCATGATGACCTCGGCGCCGGCATTCATACGGCGCGGCAATATCAGAACAAGGTGCGCAGCGAACTGATGGGCGCTTCTAAGGACGCGCCTGATATTCGGGAGACGGCAATCCGGCTTTTCCAGATTAACGAAATGCTGCTCACATTGATTCAGGAGTTAAACGCTGCTTTGCTGGGC
This sequence comes from Chloroflexota bacterium, assembly GCA_019873645.1. Taxonomy (GTDB): domain Bacteria; phylum Chloroflexota; class Anaerolineae; order B4-G1; family SLSP01; genus DSWT01. The sequence continues at coordinate 150,609 of JAIOAX010000007.1, forward strand.
GTCCAGGCCGATCTGCACCGGATGCGGCAGACCGCCGAAGTGACCGCGCAGATGAATGTATCGCCGGTGACTCTTGTACCGGAACCGGCGACGGTGGCATCGGCAGAATCTACTCCAACCCCGCTGCCTGCCGATGTACGCCGCGCCATGCGTTCTGAGGCGTTACAGATCGAAATGGATGTTCAGCCTGTGACCATCCCGCTGATCGGCGGTTTGCTGCGACGGCTCAGGTTCATGGTGCACGACCTGGTGTTGTTTTACCTGCGCCGCCTGGCCGGCAAACAGGCTGCGGTGAACCAGACCTATGGCGAATGGGTGTTGCATCTTGTCGAAAAATCCGAGCGGCAGCAGATTCAGATTGAGATATTGGCGGCGCGGCTGGCTGCTCTGGAGGCCCGTCTGGCCGAATCGGGGCAGGCGGCTGCGGCGCAAGCCTGAAATGCTGTTCTATGCGTATCTTGCATATCGGCCCTCGCTATTTCCCCGTGCGCGGCGGCGCCGAAATTTATTTTGGCGAAATCTCGAGCTACCTGGCCGCGCAAGGCCATGCCGTGACTGTGGCGACGACGGATGTTCTGGATTTTGAGGCTTTCTGGGATCCGCGTCGTCGTCGCTTGACAGAGCGTGAGACCAGACAGGACGGTGTGCGTATCTTGCGCTTTCCTATGCGTTATCCGCCTTTTCCGGTTGTGGCTTATCCTGCCATCCGCCGTCTGTTGTGGTTGCTCTCGCTGGCGCACCCACTGCCTGTGGTGTTGGCGGCGCGTCTGGCGCGCTTTACCCCCTGGGTCCCCGATCTGTGGCGTTGGCTGCAAGCCACAGATGAACCCTTTGATCTGGTCGCCGGGGTGAATATCTGTTTTGAATCGTTGCTGGAAGCCGGGCTGCTTTTCGCTCGACGCCGCGGCATCCCCTTTGTCATCTATCCGTTGACGCACCTGGGCGCCGGCCCGCAACCAGGCGATGATGCGCTGAGCCGTTTTTACACCATGCGCCATCAAGTGAATCTGGTGCTGCACAGTGACGCTGTGGTCGCCCAGACGCCGACCGAACGTGATTTTTACGTAGAACGGGGATTGCCGCTTGAGCGTGTCCTGGTCGCCGGGCCGGGCATTCATCCCCAGACGCTGCTCGGTGGAGACGCGGTTCGTTTCCGCAGCCGTTATCACATCCCAGAAACAGCAACGTTGGTGCTGGCAATCTCGGCGATGGCGTATGACAAGGGGACGATGCACGTGGTTGAAGCTGTGCGGCGGCTGTGGGCGCAGGGACGGGACGTGGAACTGGTGCTCATCGGTGCAGTGTTGACGCCTTTTCGGCATTATCTGGAACGTCTCCCGGCCGTCGTTCGGGAGCGTCTTCACGTGTTGGGGACGGTAGATGAGGACGAAAAGCGCGACGCGCTGGCAGCAGCCGACATCTTTGCATTGCCCTCACGCACAGACTCCTTCGGCATCGTCTATTTGGAAGCGTGGGTATATCGTAAGCCGGTGATCGGCGCCCGTACCTGGGGCATCACCGATGTCATTGCCGACGGCGAGGATGGGTATCTGGTGCCTTTCGGCGACGTGGCAGCATTGGCGGAAAAGATTGCCTTTCTGGCCGACCACCCTGAAATACGAACGGCACTGGGAACAGGGGGGGCGCAGAAAGTGTACGCCCGACACACCTGGGAGCACAAGCACGCCCTTGTCCAGCGCCTGTACCTCGATCTGGTCAAAACCAAGCCATGCGCTTAGTCATCAACGCCACTGAAATCGGCCGGCAACGCGGCGGTAACGAAAGCTACCTGGCGGGATTGTTGCAGGGACTGGCGGCGCTTGGTGTCGCCGATGATACGACATTGCTGTTGACGCCGGCCGGCCTTGCCGCTTTGCTGACGATCACACCGGCCACTTATGCTGTAGTGAACATTGGCCCGTACCGTCAGTTGCTGTTTTACCTGTGGCAACAAACTTACCATCTGGCGCGCCTGCGACCGGACTGGTATCTTTCCACATTCTTTCTGCCGCCGGTTGTGCCTTGTCGTGCAGCGGTGTTGGTGCACGATATGTCATTTCGTGCACACCCGGAGTATTTCCCTCGTTTTATTGCGTGGTATATGCGCTTGTTGACCGCTCTGGCGATGCGGCGCGCGGAGCGGGTGATCGCGCTCTCGGAGTTCACACGCAGTGAGATTAAACGTTTCCATCCTGAAGCCGCGGCGAAAACTGTGGTCGTTTGGCCGGGGATTGACGCCGCTTTCCAACCTGCACCCGACGCCGATGACGCGGCCATGCTTGCGCGATATGGCCTGACTCCCGGCTACATTTTGGCGCTCGGCAACATTCACCCGCGCAAGAACCTGGCGCGCCTGTTGGAGGCTTACCTGCTGATGCAACAACAGGGCGTGAATCCCCCACCGCTTGTCTGGGCCGGCGCGCCGCGTTGGAGCAGCGCTGATCTGATCGCGCGTGCACAGGCGGCAGGGGTCTTGTTGCCCGGTTTTATCCCGCAGTCCATCATGCCCGCCCTTTACCGTCAGGCCGTAATGCTGGTTTATCCCTCGCTTTATGAAGGTTTTGGGTTGCCGCCGGTTGAGGCGCTGGCCTGCGGCACGCCGGCCATTGTCAGCAATACGACCAGTCTGCCGGAGGCCGTTGGCGAGGCCGCGTTGACCGTAGATCCAACCGACGTCCCGGCCTTAGCGAACGCAATGGCGCGGCTGTTGACAGACACCGACCTCCGCCTCGCGCTGCGCGACATCGGCCTGGCCTGGGTCCAACGCTTTACTTGGCTTGCCACCGCCCGTAACCTGCTGGCTGCATTGCCACTCGACTAACGACTATGTGACTAACGACTATGTGACTAAAAAGGAGTGATCCCAATGACCACAATCACCCTCCACGGCCCCGAATTCTGGATTGACGGCCGGCCCACCTATCCCGGTCGTGAGTTCGCCGGGCATAAAATCCAGGGCTTGCTTTTCAACGTGCGTGCGGTACAGGCGACCTTCGATGACGCGAACCCGGCCACGCGCAGCTACTGGGCTTACCCTGATACCGGCGTATGGGACCCCGACCGCAACACGGACGAGTTCTGTGCCGCATTGCCATCGTGGCGCGACCACGGCGTGCTGGCGTTCACGCTCAATGCGCAGGGGGGTGGCGCGCGCTATAACGCTGAGGTCTACGACCACTACGACAACAGTGCCTTCACCCGCGAGGGCGCGCTCAAACCGGCCTATGCCGACCGTTTCGCGCGCATTTTGGCCGCTGCTGATGCGCTGGGTATGGTCGCCATTGTTGGGCTATTTTATTGGAAACATGCACTCAAGATGCAGGGTGAACCGGCATTCTGGCGTGCGGCGCGGGAGATGCTGGATTTTCTGCGGGGAACCGGGCGACGCAATATCCTCATTGAAGTCGCCAACGAGACCGGGCCGCGCTTCGGCTACGAGATTTTCCACGCTGACCGGGCGCACGTGATGATCAATGTACTCAAGGCTGAGTATCCCGAATTCCTCATCTCCACCAGTCAGGGCGGGCTGGATGTCGGCGTGGGGCATGAACTGCCGCCGCCGTCGCTGGTGCGCAGCGTGGACTTCATCATGCCGCATGGCAACGGCAACACGGCAGAGCAGTTAGCTGCTGGTATAGAGGTCATCCAGACTATGCGTGAGTTTCAGCTCAACCCCAAGCCGATTCTCATCAACGAGGATTCCACCAGCATCGCCAATCTGGATGTGGCGTGGCAACATTACGTCTCGTGGGGTTACTACGACCAGGGTTACGGCGGGTGGGGCGGCTGGCGGCACGATATCCACATTGACTACAGCGAGAAACCGCGCGAGAGCGTCTATGCCGATCTCAGCGGCTTTCAGACCCCGCCGGTCAACTGGACAATCAACACGCCCCACAAGCGTGCCTTCTTCACGCGCGTCGCCGAAGTCACCGGCTACAAAGTGTAGCCAATTACCTTCTCACTCCCCCATTACCTCTTCCCGGTACACCAGTTCCCAGCCGTGGTACACCAGCACCACGCCCTTGAGCGTGACGCGACCGGCGACCTTCTGCACGCGCTCGTCGGCCAGATACCCGCGCAGTTGCGCCTCCGCCTCGGCGACCAGCGCCGGCAGCCGCGCGTCTTTGTCCTCCCCGCGCGGCAGGTACTTGAGTTCGATGAGATACCCATACTGGATGTCGGGGTAGCGCGCCAGGAAGGGCTCCAGGTAGATGTCGGCAAACCCGCCGCCCATCTCGCGCTCCGACCAGGGGATGAAAAAGTGCGTCACGTTGAGGTAGGCCAGCAGGAAGCCCTGGATGACCTTTTCGCCGCCCAGGTAGTCGCGCACCG
>JAIOAX010000008.1 GCA_019873645.1 Chloroflexota bacterium
TTCAAGCGCCCTCAGACCAGCCTGATTGACCAGTATACCACGTCCGCACGAACGGCGCTGGAAGACGCATTTTCATGCTGGGTGGAGAGCGTAGCTCATGATGTCTGCTGACCACAGCACTGCTGACCACAGCACTGAAATCCTGGAGGAATCCAATGCACAAACAAACACGCTATCTCGGATTGTTTTGCCTGATTGCGTTATTCATCGTCGGATGTGGCGCGCCGACGCCGCCGGCCGCGACGCCGACGCCGACCCGCACACCTGCGCCGCGGCAGACGGCGACGCCGGTTCCCACGGCCACTGCAACGCCTGTGCCACCTACGCCCACGGCTACTGCGACTTCCACGCCGGTAGCGCCCGTCGTGACGCCATTCCCGCCGGATGTCAATCCGTTGACCGGCGAGAAGATGGAAAGCGCCGCGGTGTTGGAGCGCATTCCCATCGCCATCAAGGTCTCGAACTCGCCGGAAGTGCGGCCGCAGTCGGGCCTCAATTCGGCGGATCTGGTCTTCGAGCATTTTGCAGAAGGAGGCATCACCCGCTTCACGGCGGTTTTCTACGGCAAGGAACCCAAGCAAGTCGGTTCGGTGCGCAGCGGGCGGCTGATTGACCTGGAGATTCCGGCGATGTACCATGCCCTGTTCGGCTATTCGGGTTCGAGTGCCGGCGTCAAAGAGCGCATCCGCAATTCAGACTTGTTCCCCACCTACATCGCCGCGCCCGATTTCGGCGTAGGGCAGCCCTATTTCTATCGGGTGCCGCAGGAGGGAAAGGCCTTCGAGCACACATTGTTCACCAATCCCACCGTGCTGCGTCAGCTTGCCGACGAACGCGGGATCAACGCGCGGCCCGAGTTTCCGCGGCTGATGACCTTCAGTGAGACGCCGCTGGAGGGTGGCACGCCGGTTAGCTATTTCGAGGTCAACTATCTCAAAGGCGCGTGCACGGCCGAATGGACTTACGATGCGGCCTCTGGACGTTGGAAGCGTGCGACCGCCGGCGTCGTGCAGACAGACTATCTGACCGGCGAAACGCTGACTGCGGCCAATGTGGTCATTGTGTACGCCAACCACATTGAAACGGATATTTTGGAAGATACGTGGGGCGGGGGACACCAATCCATCCAGATACAGATTTGGGGGACCGGTCCGGTGCTCGTCTTCCGCGATGGGGTGATGATCAACGGCTATTGGGAACGCCTGGAGCGCAATCACATGCTCACGTTCTGGGTCTCGGAAGGCCATCCCATCCCCTTGAAGCCCGGCAACACGTGGTTCCAACTGGTGCCGCTGGGGACCACCTCAGAGCAGATTAAAGAGGGACAGTTGCGTTTCACACCCACGGGCGTTGTGCCGTTTGGACGGTAAGGGAATCCCCTGGCGAAGGTTCGGAAACCTTCGCCAGGGTTGTCTTTTTTAGGAGCCGTGTTATAATCTGCGGGTGAGGGTGAGTAGCTCAGTCGGTTAGAGCGCACGGTTCACATCCGTGAGGTCCAGAGTTCGAGTCTCTGCTCGCCCATTGAGAGCGCGCGGCCAGGTCATGTAACCCGGCCGCGCTTTTTTGTAGAATCAGCCCGGGGCGCACGCTACTTTGTCAACATAGCGCGCACCAGGGCCATCAAGCCTTTGAAGAACTGCCCGTTCATCATCAGTAGCAGCGCCTCCAATATTTCACGAGTGAGGGGCGTGTCCCCCATCAGCATGCTCCGCAGCGGCATTTCGTGAGATGTGGCTTCCAAAAGTAAAGCCGCAGGGGTATCTTCTTTGCCCACAGCCATCTGATCTGTTTGTTTTTTGACCATCCTGAAAAGCCGTCGCCCGATGAACGATGCCTGCATATCCTCGATAGGTGTGTTGAGGGTGTAGTGGCCTTTTGGCGTCATCTGGCTAGGCGGAACCGGACGACCGAGCAAGGCTTCAAAGTCCTGCCGGTTCACGCACGCGCCTTTGGGGAAGTGGTGATAAATGGCCGGTTCCGTCCGCGTGGCGCGCGCAGTGGGGTGCGTAGCAGGCATCTCGACGGTGGCGCGGAGACGAATATCCTGCGATGAAGCCCCCACCAGAATCTCGAACGTGCCGGCCTCGACGCGCCAATCCTTGAGCTGCGGATCGTAACAGGCAAAAGCGCGGCGGTCCAGATCGAACGTCACCTCGGTTTCTTCGCCGGGCTGCAAGGCAACTTTGGCAAACCCCTTAAGTTCCTTCGTGGGACGAAACAATGTGGATTCCACATCCCGCACGTAGAGTTGGACCACTTCTTGCCCGGCCATTTGTCCAACATTTTTGACCTTGAACGTGACGGTGAGTGATGGCGTATCCGTCTCTTCAAGCCGGTGCAATGCCAGGTCGCGGTACGCAAAGCGGGTATAGCTCAACCCATGCCCAAAGGGGAACAGCACCGGCTGCCCGACGGTATCGTAGTAGCGGTAGCCCACGTAGAGACTCTCGCGGTATTCAACGGTAGCCGGCCCGCCGGGGAAGTAAGAATACGCGGGCGTATCTTCCAGCTTCAGCGGGAACGTCTCGGCCAGTTTGCCGCTGGGATTGACCACGCCCAATAAGATGTCGGCGATGCCGCCGGCGCCGGCTTGCCCGCCCAGGTAGCCTTCCAGGATACAGGGCACCTCTTCCACCCAGGGTATTTCGACGGGCGAGCCGTTGCTCAGCACCAGCACCACTTTGGGGTGTGCGGCGGCAATCCGCCGGATGAGGGCTTCGTGACCGGGCGGGAGCTTCAGGTGTTGGCGATCCACGCCTTCGGTTTCGTACAGATCGGTCAGGCCAGCGCAGATAATCACGACTTCCGCTTTTTCGGCCAGAGCCAGCGCCTCTTGAATCAATTCCTCGTCCGGTTGATCGCCCTTTTCCGTATAGCCCGGCGCGTAGGGGAGACTGTCTACATTGAGGAGCTTGAGCATCTCATCGTAAAGGTTGTCGAGCCGGGTGGGGTTCATCAACGAGCTGCCGGCGCCCTGGTAACGGGGATTTTTCGCAAAGCGGCCGAGCAGAGCCAGTTTGGTTGTCTTGTGAAGGGGCAAAACATCACTGTCGTTCTTTAACAACACGGCGCCCTCGGCAGCCACGCGGCGCGCCAGGGTATGATGCGCCTGCATATCACAGGTGAAGTCCTGACTCAGCGTCGCGGCAGCTTTGAAGATCAGGGTCAAAATGCGTGCAACGGCGCGGTCCAGAACAGCTTCATCCAGTTGCCCGGCCTTGACCGCCGCTACGATTCTGGCATCGTTCCCGTTGCGCACGCCCGGCATTTCGAGTTCCACACCGGCTTGCAACGCCGCCACCCGCTCATTCATCGCACCCCAGTCGGTGACCACCAGCCCTTCATGCCCCCATTCGTTTTTGAGGATGTCGGTCATCAGGTAGGCGTTTTCGCAAGCATAGACGCCGTTGATTTTGTTGTAGGAACACATCACCGTCCAGGGCTGCGCACCTTTGACGGCGATCTCGAAGCCGGGGAGATAAATCTCGCGCAACGCGCGCTCGTCCACCACGGCATCAATCGTCATGCGGCGGTATTCCTGGTTGTTGACGGCATAATGCTTCAAGGAAGTGCCGATTCCCTGACTTTGCACGCCGTTGATGAAGCTTTTGGCGATTTCGCCGGTCAGATAAGGGTCCTCCGAGAAATACTCGAAGTTGCGGCCACACAAGGGAGAACGTTTGATGTTGGCCCCCGGCCCCAGCAGCACGCCGACCTTTTCCTGGCGACATTCCTCGCCGATGGCTTGCCCCACCTGATAGATCAGTTCGCGGTTCCAGGTCGCCGCCAGGGCGGAAGCGGTCGGGAAGCAGGTGGCCGGGACACTTTCGTGCAACCCAACATGATCGGACTTCCCGATTTGCTTGCGTAACCCATGGGGGCCATCCGTGACCATAATAGAGGGTATCCCCAGACGTTCGATGCCTTTGAGATACCAGAAATCCTTCCCCGAACACAGGGAGGCTTTTTCCTCAAGGGTCATTTGTTGGATAAGGACTTGGATTTTCTCTTGAAGTTCCATGTTCAACCCTGAAACCATTCACGATTAACTCGCGGGGGTTTCCTTCGCGCCTGCTGTATCTTTGGCGATGCTCTGACGGATTTGCTGCCGCATGGCCGCCACTTCGGGAGAGCGCTCAGCGCGTTCTACTGTGACGCCCACGCCCATGCGCTCCGACAACAACATGGTCAACAGACCTTGCATGAGATTGTTGCTCATGCCGCCGCCATCGGCGCCGCCGCCGACCACCACACGCGGTACGACATCTACCCGCGCCTGCTGGACAGCTTCGGCAAAGCGGTTGAGCACCTGCTGTGTGACCTGGTACTGCGGCCCGCCATACGCCTGTACCTGTTCCTCGGTGGCAATGGCCTGCGCGATGCCGATGCGCGCGATCTTTTCGGATTCGGCCTCGGCCAGCGCGCGGATTTGTGCGGCCTGCTGCACCGCCCGCTGATATTCGGCCTTCCCCTGGTTCGACTGCACCGTGATGCTCAGCTCCGACTCGGTGATCTTCGTCTGTTGCTCGGCGCGCGCCTGGGCCTCACGGAGTTCGCGTTCCTTGATCGCCGCTTCCTGCTGACGGGCGTAAGTCTCAATCTGCTCAACGGCAATTTGTCGAGCGCGTAATTGCGTCAAAATCGTCTCGATTTGCTTATCGCCGGGAGACGGCTCCGGCGTGCCGATCAGCACCTCTTCCAATTCCAGATTATAGTGCGCAAAGCGTTCCTTCATCTCCCGGCTGGCAAGTTGTTGAATCGCGCTGCGTTCTTGAATCAACTGAATCAGCGTGCGCATCTGCCCGATGTTCTTGAAATAAGCCGACACCATCGGGTCCAGAGTCTGTTCAACCAGGCGTTTCACGTCGCCGAAGCGCTGGATGACCAGCGGCGCCTTCTGATAATCAATGTGAATCACCACCGACAGCGGTAGTGAGGGTTCAAAAGCATCTTTGGTGATGAGCGAGACTTCTTTCAGATTCTCATCGAAGCGGTGCGTCCCCACCTCGCTGCGAATCCACTTGAGGATGATGTTGGTCGTTGGCACAATGAAAACCTTACCCGCATAGGTATTGAAGGCATATTTGCCGGGCAGCAACGGCTCACTCCAGACGCCGCGTTGGCCTTTGCGTACCAACTCGCCGTGGCGGTACTCCGTACCGGAGAGGTCTTCCCCGGCCTCACCGGTGTAGGACACCACCACACCGACCGTGCCGACCTCGATGACCGTCTTGGGGATCATTTCCACTGTCGCAAACAGGCGGTTGAGGTAGTACGTGCCTTCGACCAGCACCTGCAACTGCCGTCCGCGCATCCCGCCGGCCTGCAGAAAGATGTCCGGCGCCTGGAACTTATTGTGGTACGTCGTCGGATCGCTCGGATCGTCGCCGACGATAGGGGCGATAATCTCCCCCTGCGGCAATGATGGCCCGTCGTGGACGGTCACGATGCCCACCAGATCATCGGAGTCCTTGATCACCACCGGGCGGAAGCCGCCGCGCTCGTTAATCACCTCGGCCATGCGCTGAATGACAGATTCCTCGGCGCGGCTCATGGGCAAGTAGTAAACCCGTTCTTCGGTGATGACCACAAACTGCGCCAGGTTGATTGCATACGTCCCTTCACGCAAGATCTGGCGTTGCGGACCGCGTTGCCCACCCTGCGTCAGGAACGCCGTCACATCCTGGAAGTCCTTTGCAGTCACGTTGGAAGCCAGGGTCTGCATTGGACTGAGCGGCTCGCCATCGCGCGCGAAGATGTAGCCGATTTTCCCCTGGGTGATCGTGACCAAAGGGACGATGTGCACCCGATACTGGATCGGGATCAAATAATGCAACCCACCGCGCAGGACGTTAGGTTGGAACCCAGCTTCGCCGTGGAGCGCAATGAAGCCTTTCTTCACCGATCCTTTGCTACTCCAATGCTTCTCGACGATGCCGATGCGGTTGTTAGGAATGTAGCGGATGCCTGAAAGGATCAATCCCAACAACAGCAGGCCCAAAAGCCACAAGGCGATTCTGACAATCTCCCATAACATAGTTACCCTCCTTTGAATTCTTAAAATTTGTTAAAACTCTTGCAACAATGTGAGAAATGCGCGATCCAGCTTGTGACCGTACCAGTCTTCATAAGCCACATCCGCGCGCCCGGAATCGAGGATACCGAACGGCCCGCGGAAATTCCACAGCGCGTAGCCGATGTTGTGCGGCGTCAAAATCTTCAACACGTCGCGGAACCACGCCAGGACGACGGCATGTGGCGTCTGATTGAAGGCTCCGGCTTCGCCGCAGTGCACGCCGATGCCCTGCGCGGCTAACTCAATCCACGGCTGATACGCGCGCTCCAATTCGGCGCGGCCCCAGGTGGCGCCGTAGTGCCACGCGCCGGGCCACTGCGGCATCGGCCAATCCATCCCATTGACCCAACCGGCTTTGTAGTGGCTGATGCCCATCGGTTCATAGGCGCGGCAGCTTTGCGCGATGCCGGTATCGGCCAGCTCCGGGGCCGGGATGCGCCCGTAACCCATTCCGTCGGCAATGATGAGGCGGTCGGGATCGGCCTCGCGGATGGCGGCGACGGCGGCACGCACAACACGCTCGTGATCGGCGCGCGTCATCGGATAGTGCGGCGGACGGCCTTCACCGGGATTCGCCGGTTCGTTGACCAGGTTGAAGCTCAGGGCAGTCGCAGGGATGCCACGATAGCGTTTGGCAAAGGTTTGCCAGTGGAAGCAAAAGGCATCCAGCGCGTCCTGGTCTTTCCACAGGTTGAACGGTTCGTCGCGTTCAGGGTTGACCGAGTATCCCGGCGCGCGGTGGAAGTTCAAGCAGATGTGAATATGGTACTGCTGTCCCAGTCGCACCACACGGTCTATCTTCTCCAACATCGGTTCGTAGAGTTTGTATGGGTCATCGTCCTCGATCCAGAGTGTGTAACATGCCGGGATGCGGACGAAGTCGAAGCCCCAGTCGCGTATCCAGCGGAAATCATCTTCGTGAAAATTGCCGTCGCTGCGCGTGGTGAACATCTCCAACAGATTAAAGCCCCGCCAGCGGGGTAAAACGGTTTGGGTCATCCTCATTGCCTCCTCAAAAAAATGGTGTGGTTTACGGTCAGTTGCCGAACACCGGCAAACACCCTCATGGTAGCCCTTTCAAAACAAACCGCAAATTGCTACTGCGGAGATCAAGTGACAAGGCGACATTGCTGCTGTCATCCACAGCGGCCCCACAGAATTGTAGGGCCGCTAATCTGTGTTACACTCGCCAGATAGTGACGTTGACGTGCGCGGCGTCTTGGTCTTGCCGCTGCGTGCATTGTTGCCTGGATGCGCCACCGGAACAACTCTACGCCTTTGCGACGGCGACATTGCCGGAAGCGCCGACAAATCGTCCGCGCCGAATAACTTTCTGCTGCGTATGCGCCTAGGAGGGAACCGTGGCTGAGCCGTTTTGGGAAACCAATCTGATTTACCGCGTGGTTATCGGCAGCCAGGCGTATGGCCTGGCAAACACCGCCAGCGACCTGGATACCTGCGGCGTCTGTATCCCGCCGCGCCGGTACCTGTTAGGGCTGACGCCGTTCGAGCAACATATCGCCCACGGCGCGGAGCGCGATACCGTAGTCTATGCCCTGGTCAAGTTCGCGCGGCTGGCGTTGGAATGTAACCCGAACATCATCGAGGCGTTGTACGTCGAGCCGCGCCATATCTTGTACTATGACAGCTTCGGTGAACGCTTGCGCGCGCACCGGCACCTGTTCCTCACCCGCAAGGCCGGGCAGACCTTTTCCGGCTATGCCATCAGCCAGTTACGCCGTCTGGAACGGCATCATCGCTGGCTGGAACATCCGCCGGATCACCAACCCACCCAGGAAGAATACGGAGGGCGCGAGGTGAATGGACGCTACAAGTTCCCGGATCACGATGCGGAAAGGGCGTATCGCAGCGCGCTGAAGCATTGGAATCACTACCAGGCGTGGCGGCGGGAACGCAACCCGGCGCGGGCCGAACTCGAAGCGCGCTATGGCTATGACACCAAACATGCGATGCACTTACTGCGGTTGTTGCGAATGGGAATGGAAATCCTGGAAACCGGGGAAGTCCACGTCTATCGCCCCGACCGTGACTGGCTGTTAGCCGTGCGGGATGGGCTGTTACAGTACGAGGAACTGCTGGCGCTGGCGGCGGAGTACGAGGCGCGACTGGCAATGTTGGAGGCAACTTCGACGTTGCCGGAGACGCCGGATGTGGCGCGGGTAGAAGACCTGGTGGTGACATTGCAGACGGAGTGGTTGAACAGCAAAGAGAGAGAAACATAGAGAGTGAAGACAAAAAATTATGAATGTTCATAATTGTAGAATTGGAAGCACTGTGCTATAATTGATGTTGATAGCTTTTCTCTAACCCGTTTCTTCACACACTGCATCCACATCGTTCCATCTCGGGTCACAAATAGCGTAGGGTTCATTGTGCAAGAAAGGAGCAATACATTGGAACTCTCAAAGCCCAAACCGCAATTGGCGTTGAATGTCTTCATTATCCTGGCGTTACTATCTCCGCTTGTCATCTCCCCGGCGACGTACCGCCCCGACATTGCCGCTGCCGCCACTTTGCCGGCGGCGCGCGCATCGCAGCCGCCGGCTGACCTGGCCGATACCCTGACCGATCTCTTCCGCACCTGGGTCACGCTGCCCAATTCTACCGCCCGCGCCCGACTTGACACGCTGGGCGTCGTGGTTTTGGAGGAGACAGAAACCCGCGCGCTGATCCTCGCGGATGCAGAACAGCTAGAGACGCTGGCGCGGCTGCGCTTCCGCCCCGAGGCCACCGATGATGTGGGGATACTGGCGGCGCATCACGCCGAGACCGCGCCCGCATTGGCGCAAAGCCTGACCCCGCTGCTCGCGCAGGCCAGGGATGCCCGCGCGTTGAGCCTTGCGGACGACGGGCAAGCCGTGACCGCGCAGACCGCCACGTTGCAACGCGCCCAGACGGATCTGCGCGCCGCGTTGCAGGCGCTCACGGTCGAACAGCAGGCCGGAATTATGAGCCTGATCGCCGTAGACAGCGATGGCGACGGACTGACAGACACGCAAGAGGCGTGGTGGTGTACTGACTCCTTGAATATGGATTCTGATGGAGATGGCGTCAGCGACGCCGTTGAAGTGCAGACGGCTAAAGATTGGCTCAATAACTTACGCGCCAGCCCGCCAACCAGCGGCAAACCCTTCGCGGGATGGCCGCCGCAGATCTCCGGCTGCCGCGACGATGATATGGATTCCGTGCCCGACCTGGCCGAACGATGGGAACTGGGCCTGAACATGAACCGCGAATCCACAGACCGGGACAAGTTCGATGACGGGCAGGAGTTGTTCGGCAATACCTACTGCCCTGGCAGCGGCGGTTACTGCGGTTACGGCGCACTCCCACGTAACGAAGACTGGGGTGTCATTTTTGCGGAGATGCCTACATGGGTGGAAGCACCTGGAAACCATCCGCTAGTAACTGCGTTCCCGATCCCGGAGATCGATGTGGTGGAATCTTCATTGCACGTGGAGACAGTAACCACGGTAACCACCGACCATACTATCTCTTCCGGCACCGAGCGTTCATATAGCACAGCGAAGACAGAAGGAACTAGTACCAGTGTATCTCAGACAAAGACGTGGAATAACTGGGAGGAGGTTAGTGACGCGAGAACTACACCAACGATTAACTCTCCTCAGAATACCAATTCAAGTAATACCTTGATCAATTACCAGTCAACTTCGGTGGTAGTACAACAACCAAAACCTAGCGCTTTGGGATTGGTGGATAGTCTTATCAGTCTTGTTGAGGCACCCGGGAAGGTATGGAATGCTGGGGTACAGATCGGCAATGGCATCAATGAAGCCATCTATCTTACAGCGGCATACGGGGCTCCTTGGAATTGGAATGGACATTTGGATGAGTACGATGAAATGCAGGCTCGTGAACAGATTGCAAAATGCCAGAGTAGTCAGACCTGCCGGGATCCCGCAACCGGCCTTCTATTGTTGGATGGTGGCCCCTACGCTGTCAATCAACAAGCTTGTGGACAGCAGACTCAGAACTTCGCTACGGGGAATTCTGGTGTTCGTACCGGCTTAACGGATGGCGGAGCTATATCTTATAGATATCAACCGATGCAGGTAAACCTCAATATGCCCCCGACACAAACTCATACTGAGACGAGAGGACAATCCTGGGGCGGTGCGGAGACCACAACCAATGAGCAGTATGAAGAGCACACCATCACCAACGGAGAGTCCTTCTCTAGTGGCGAATCCTGGGGTACCGCCACCGCTGTGGACTCCTCCCATGCCGCCGACCTGTGGTTCAACTACAAAGTCCGCAATAATGGTACCGAATATGCCCGCGAGATTGCCGATTTGACCTTCAACATCTACATCGGCAACGACCCTAATCCAGCCTATACCTACTTCGTCGGTCCCGACCTTGGCGGCGACGGCAAGTTTCATAACTTCATGCCTGATGAGGAACATACCTATACTTCCCGGCGTATCCCGCTCACTCTGAACCAGATGGCGGCAGTCGACCTAGGTGGGCCGGTGCGTATTGAAGTGGAAGACTTCACCTATGGCATTGACGAACTCTTCTATCAGGATGCCGCCAATGCCAATCTGCTCATCGCTCTCGAAGACGGCATGGATGACGGCGACGAAGCCATTGATACCTACCTCATCCCCACCTGGGACGAGGAAATGGTGATGGACGTGCTGGCGCGCTACTTCCCACACACCCTCGACGCTTATGGCAATCTGATTGCTATTTGGACGCCCGAATATCGCGCGGACACGCCGGCGTGGTGCAACGAACCCCGCGTCATCGGCAGCGGCGCGCGGCGCGCAGTGTGGTGCAAGAAGGCGCTCTCCACGGCTGACTGGTGGAACATCTACACCAACGGGATGGGCGACGGCAGCGAGGGTTTCCAGAATACACTGGCTTCTCCCGGTTCGGTGGCGTTGTTCCGTTTCAACCAGGACTTCGATCTGGACGGCTATAGCGACCGCTCCGAACTACGCTTGGGGACCGATCCCGGCGATACCGCTTCTTATCCCCGGCCAGAGCTGCTGGCAGGCATCCACAGCATCCGCGTGGGTAACTACGTGACAGCGACGCTGTCGCTGCTCAACACAGGTCTGTACGACGCCTACGGCGTGGAAGCGATTATGATTGCCCCTAACGACACCATCAGCATCACCAACAATACCGTGGGTGGATCGGGACGGGTACGGGCGCAGCGCGAGGTCATTGTGGGCAGCCGTATTGTGCCGCAAACGCCGCTGCCAGCCCAATGGACGCAATCCGGGCACGCGCAGCCCACGGCCGGCGGCTATTACACCGGTCAACGCGACCGCGTCTACACTTTTACCGCACAGTGCAGCGATCCCGGCGGCTGCAACGTGAGCGCGGGAACATGGACCCTGGCCTGGAACGATGGCGCGGGCGCCAATGGAACGCTCAACTTCGGCGCGGGATATGCCTCGCCCACCTTGCTGAGTGTGGGGGCCTACGGTCTCAAACTGGGCTTGTTGTCAGGGCGGGTGTTCAACGGTGAAGCCTTCACCGTTGAGGCGCGCACGCCACGTGATACTTTCCAATACGCGATCAACACCGAACCCTTCACCCCGCCGGTGATCGTGGTCTCCTACAACGACCCGCAGGGCAACCATCGCTTCATCATCCCGCCGGCAGCGATGGCTTTGAGCAACCCCACTGCCAACCTGGCAACCTTCGCCGGGCAGATGCTTCAGGATCCAGGTGTGGAAATCGTAACAACGGAAGTTTTCACACCAGGACTCAATACCACAAACCTCGTCGTGAACAACCCTACGGGTGTGACCCTGACCAATGCCCATCTCTTCCTGGAGTTCATCAACATCAGCGGGACAGTCGCCAGTGAAGTACCGGTGACGGTGACGTTGCCCGCCGGCCCTTCGGTGACATCGGTGACGTGGAATACAGAAGCCTTTTCCCCTACTTTCCAGACCGGTGAGGACTACATCGTGATGGCGTTCTGGACCGATTGGCAAGGCAACATCCTGGACACTGCTGCGCGCCCCTTGAGCAGTTTCCAGGTTGATCCCAAGCCGGCGCTGGCGACGGCAGCTGCCGATGCCACCTGGGACTTCGGTAATGCCGTTCAGGGGACAATACTCAAACGTGCATTTGATCTGGCGAACACCGGCTATCTGGATTTGCTGACCTTCGTGAATGCACCTACAGGCATTACCCTATCGCAACAAGGCAGCCGCAACGTTGGGCCGGCAGATGTGACGGCGTATGAGATGACCCTGGAAACGATAAATTTGCCCCTCGGCCCTTACAGCGAAACCATCACCATCCGCAGTAGCGATCCGGCAATTCCAACGCAAACAGTCCTCGTGATGGGCAATATCGTAGCAGGCATACCCGACACACCAGTCGGTGAATTACAACGCCGCCTCGATGTATCGGTTCCACTGGCATCGGGCACTCAGGGACAGTGGATTGAGTTCACCCACACACTGGGACCTGATCCTCAAACGTTACATCCCGTGAAGGTCTATAGCCAGGATTACAGCACACTCTGGGGTGTAGGCAAGTATGCTACGGTTTTTGGTAGTGGCACGGCTTCCTATGATATGTTTGGGGATGGACGAGATGGCGTGATGCCCAGTAGCGGAAATCTTGACAACGACAACGGTTTTGGTGCCGGCATTGTTAATAGCGGAAGTGCAGGATCAACCAGCATCAACATTACCGACGCATACGGTGTGTGGCGTGTCAATCCTGGAGACGTGGTTTTGATTCATCAAACGCAAGGCACTGGCTCAGGGTGCTGGGAGCTAAACAAAGCTGTGTCAGACTTTGGTGGTGGTACGGCCACTTATCAATTGCTACAACCGCTGAAATGCAACTATGCTTCTGGTGGCAGCAATCACGCTCAAATTATGCGTGTACCTCAATATACAGTTTGCCCGGTTAGTGGTACCGTAACCCCGTTGGCTCCATGGAATGGAACATGGGGCGGGATTTTCGCAGTGATGTGTTCTAGGAGTGCTAACATCAGCGGAGTTGTCGATGTAAGTGGTGGAAATGGGGCGAATGTTACATCGACATGTGTTACTACTGGTGGGGGGGGGGATGGCGGTGGATTCCGAGGCGGCAATGCCTTCAGGCAACATGGGAACATTGCTGACTGTGGCTGGGGAGAAGATTGGGCACCGGGTTACCAGGGAGAGGGGACCTCGGGAATAGGCTCGCGTTCAAGGTTCGCGAACAGCAATGGCGGCGGTGGAGGAAATGGCGGAATTGGCTATTCGGGAGCAGGCGGAGGCGGGGGGAATGGAACGCCTGGGGGCGATGGACAAAATACACCAGGATATGGGGGTATATCAGCAGGAAATGCCGATCTGACAAGTATGGTATTTGGTGGCGGTGGTGGCGGCGGGCAGAAAGGTTACTCATATCAAGCTGCCGGGGGAGGGGCTGGCGGTGGCATCATTGCTATGTTTGTAAGAGACTTGGTCGTGACAGGCGGTATCTGGGCTAAAGGGGGCAATGGCGGTAATTCGGGATCTTACGACAAAGCTGGCGGCGGTGGTGCGGGGGGCAGTGTATTGATCAGAGCAGCAACAGTCAACCTTATCGCTAATGGAGTAGATGCCTCTGGGGGTAGCGGTGGAATGGCTGGTGAGGGGAACGGCGGAAGTGGTGGTACTGGACGTGTCCGAATTGAGTATTGTGAAACCCTTGCTGGCACCACCGACCCGCCAGCCAGTGTACAGAGACTGAACTGCTATATCGCCGAGCAGATAGAAACCTCCCCTTACACCACCGGACGTCTGAATCTGCCAGAAACCTTCACCAACGGGCGCACCTACCAGGTGCAATATGGCCGAAAGCTCAACTGGAGCAGTGCAGCCAACCAGATTACGACTTTGCGTGTACCGCCTGGTCCCTTCACTTCGGTCACGTTGCAGAGCCTGGTTAGCGATTTGCCCAGTAACGCCTGGTTCGCGCTTGATGTGGGCAACACCGGCAGCGATTCCTGGAACGGTACGGTGGGCAATGGCGGCGAGTACACCAGTCCCAATCTGGCGTCTTTTTTCAACGCCTACTGGGCCAGCCACGGCGCGCCCACCACAGGCACCCTGGACGTGCCCATTCGCGTTTACCTGGATCGCGCTGGGCAGGTGTTGTTGACCAATCTGCAAGTCACCCCAACAGGCAGCAAAGTGCGCTACGCGCAGCTATCGGCGCAGACTTATATGACTGTGACGCTCAATCTCAGCGTGGGGACGAGTGGCTCGGGCCCGCTCACCGTGGCAGCTGATGTCGGCGATGATGGCGTCGTAGAGTGGACTCACACGGTGGCTAATGCGGCCTACCCGGTTGCTTTGACGACTCGTAACCTGGCTGCGGCGTTCAACGCGTATCTTGCCGGGCGTGCGGGTGAGGTGGCCGTGCCGGTGCGTTTCTACGTGACACCATTTATTGCTGTGACCCTCAAGAACTTCAGCATCATACCCACTGCCCAACCTGATCTCAGCCTCACGGCGACCGACATCGCTTTTGGCGCGGCTGCGCCAACTGAAGGCGCAACAGTGCCCATCACCGTCACGCTGCACAACAACGGCGCGCTGGCGGCTGCCGGGCATACCGTCGCCTTCTATGCTGCGGTTCCTGAATGGGGCGACTGGTACATCGGTTCGGCCTTCGTCCCCAACATCCCGGCCGGCGGCGCGGCGCAGGCTTCTATCCTCTGGGACATCCTGGGCTTCACCGGTACAACGTCCGTGCGTGTCGTCGCCGACCCCTACAACCGCCTGGCCGAAACGAACGAGGCCAACAACGCCGTCACGACCACACTCACCATCCTCACCCGCCCCGACCTGACGCCGGCCTTCGCGTCGTTCTCCAATCCTGAGCCGGTGGCCGGAGAGACGGTCACAGTCGCGGTACAGGTGGCGAACTACGGGCAGACGTCCGCCGGAACGTTCACGGTCAGCCTTTATAACGGCAATCCCGACGACGGCGCGCTGCTGCAAACCGTCCATCTGACCGCGCCCGGCGGCGGTGTGACTGTGGCGACCTTCGCCTGGACGCCGACCACGCCCGGCCCGTACCGGCTTTTTGCCCTGGTGGACAAAGAACGCGCGATCAACGAATCCAATCGCAGTAACAACCTCGTGTGGCAGGAGATTTACGTTGGCTTCGCCGGACCGTTATTGTTGGATAGCGGCGGCGCAACCGACCCGGCCTATGCTCCCGAAGTGGGGTACGGCGTGTTGGACGAAGACCCCGCCGATGTTATCGGGACGTGTGGCGCAGCGTCGTACGAAAGTTACCGGCTGGACCCGGCCGGGCGGCTAGTCTATCGCTTCGATCACCTGCTGCCCGGACATTTCTACCACCTGGATGTGACGCTCTATGAGTGCGACGGGGCCGGCCGTCAGGAGAGTATCCGCGTCAACGGCTACCGGGTGGCCGGACCCGTTGATCTCGGCGATGGACAGGTGCATCGGCTATCCTTGCTGCTTGATCCCGCGCTCTACAGCGGGCGCACCATCAGGGTTGAAATCGAGGCGGAAGGCGTGGATGGCGCGCTGGTCAATGAGGTCAACCTCTACGATGTAGACTATCGCTATGCCGACGCCGGAAGCCCGGCCGATCCGCAGTATCCAGGCGGG
Source organism: Chloroflexota bacterium (assembly GCA_019873645.1). Classification (GTDB taxonomy): domain Bacteria; phylum Chloroflexota; class Anaerolineae; order B4-G1; family SLSP01; genus DSWT01. The sequence continues at coordinate 15,718 of JAIOAX010000008.1, forward strand.
ACAGTCGCCAATCTAGGCCGGCCGTATGGCTGGCTCGACGGCGTCGCCAGCACTGCCTGGGGCGTGTTGCCCTACCAGAGTGTGCGCGTCAATCAGACCGGCAACCTGCTGCGTTACCGCTTCGATGGATTGCGGCCTCAGAAGCGGTACAACGTCCATCTGACCTTCTGGCAACCTTCCGGCGCGGCGCGCATCCAGCGGGTGCAACTGGACGGCCTGGATACCGGCCTGACCGTCAATACCGGCGATTACCAGATACATCGCGAGACCCTTGCAATTCCACCCACGGCTTACGCGGCTGACGGCAGTGTGATCATCGGTGTGTTGCGCATCAACGCAGCCAGCGGCGCGCTGATCAACGAAATCGCGTTGGAAGAAGAGACCATCCCGCGCGCCAGTTGGTGCGCGGTGCAACAAACGCCCTACTTCACTGACGCTTATGGGGATGTGGCTATTCTCGACCAGAATGCGCCGGTTGGAACGGTCATCGAAGCGCGCAATCCTCGCGGCGAAACGGTGGGCTGCTTTGTGGTGAGTACGGCCGGACAATACGGCTTCATGCGCATCTACGGCGAAGACACTACGGCCACGCCGCCCATTCCCGGAATGCGTGCAGGCGAGCTGGTCGCGTTCCGCGTCAACGGCGCGCCGGCAGTAGCGACGCCGCTTCTCTACTGGCAGGCGGATTACAGCACGCATCGGGTAGACCTCAACGCCGGCAGCATCGAAGGCCAACTCGTTCTGATGAATCCTGGTTGGAATCTGATCTCGTTCCGGCTCGATCCGCCGGTCCCCACGGTGCGCCAGGTGTTGGATTCGGTGGATGGACGCTACGACCGCGTGCTGGGCGAGACGGGCGCTTATGCCCCGTCCATCCCTCCCGTATACAATACGTTGAAAGAGCTGCACCCTGGACGGGGATATTACGTGCGCGTCACCGGTACAACCGCGGCCACTGCCTTAATCGAAGGTTTGCCGGTACCGGTGACCACCCCCATCGCCCTGCACCCCGGCTGGAACTGGATCGGCTATTTGCCCCAAGTTGCCTTACCCATCACCGAGGCGTTGCAGTCCATCGCCGGGCAGTACCAGCGTGTGTTAAGTGTGGACAAAACCTTCGATCCCGCCTTGCCCGGCTACAGCACATTGCGCGTGATGGAACCAGGTCAGGGGTATCTGCTCTATGCGAATCAGGCCATCACGTTGGTCTATCCAACAGGAAACGCCATTCTCAATGTCGCCACGCGAACGGAGACAAATGTAGGCTGCGTCGGTCTATCTCCTACGCCGCAGTTTACCCTGGTGTATGGGAAACTGCTTATCAACGAACGACCGGCGCCGGTTGGCAGTCGGGTGGAAGCGTTGACGCCGCGCGGCGACGTTGCCGGTTGCGTCGTTCTCGAAACGTCGGGAGATATCGGCTTTATGCATGTGTACGGCGAAGACGACGCCGGTTCACCCTCCATCGGCGGATTCCGTGAGGGCGAGGTATTGACATTCCGCGTGAACGGGATGCCGGTGGAGTTCACCCCATTGGTATGGCGCGATGATTGGTCTCCTCATTCTGTCTCGTTACAGGTCGATTACATGCAGGTCTACCTGCCGATGATTATCCGTGAGCGATAGTTGACAGAGCATTTTTATCTTTCTCTGTGAACTCTGTGTTCTCTGTGGCTATTTGCAGGAGAGATATGAAACGACACAAAAGCTTGTTCGTGAGTCTGTTGATATTGACTGCGGTGTTGGGACTGCCGGGGCGACCTGCCGTGGCAGTCCCTCTTCCCTCACCGGAGAAACTGCGCACATCGAACGTTTGTCCGCCTGTGCAGAATACGCCCTTTTTCACCATCGCCTATGGGACAGTCACACTGAACGGGCAGAACGCGCCTGTCGGGACTACCGTAGAGGCGCGCAGTCCTCGTGGAGATGTCACCGGTTGCTTTGAAGTGACCACCGCTGGGAATTATGGCATGATGTACATCTACGGTGAAGATACAACGGTGACGCCGCCCATCCCCGGTATGCGCGCAGGGGAGACGGTGGCCTTTTATGTGGATGGTTCATCGGCTACAGCGACTCCCCCGCTCACCTGGGCCGACGACAAAAGCTGGCATCAAGTCGGTCTGGCGGCTGTGGGCGTGGCCGACGCCGAGTTTAGCGGGACGCCGCGTCAAGGCGTTGCCCCTCTGACGGTGAACTTTACCAACCTGTCCACCGGTGACTACACCACCTGCGCGTGGGTCTTCGGCGATGGCGGTGCGAGCGTCAGTTGCGGCAATCCCAGCCATACTTACACTAATCCCGGCGTCTACAACGTCTCGCTCACGGTAAGCGGGACCCTGGGCAGCAACATCGAAACGAAAATGGGATACATCGCCGTCTACATGCCGGTCAACGCGCAGTTCAGCGCGACGCCTACCGTCGGCATCGCGCCATTGCCGGTCACATTCTCCAATCTCTCAACGGGCGACTATACCACGTGCGCGTGGACATTTGGCGACGGCGGCGCAAGTAACATCTGTTCACCCCCCGTGTACACCTACACTATCCCTGCCGCCTACACTGTCACCCTGACGGTCAGCGGGCCTGGCGGCAGCGATGTCGAAACCAAAACACATTACATCACCGTCCAGGCGCCTCCTGTCCCTGATTTCAGCGCTACACCAACGACCGGCGTAGCGCCGCTGTTGGTCACATTCACCAATCTTTCCACGGGAGATTTCAGCGGCAGTCTATGGGACTTTGGCGATGGCGCCACCAGCACAGCCCAGCATCCAACGCATACCTATACGATAACGGGCGTCTTCACGGTCTCGCTATCCATTCAGGGCGCGGCCGGCGTGTATACCAAAACACGGAGCAATTTTATCACGGTCAAAGAAAAGTTTGAGGTTTTTCTACCGCTGGTGATTCGGGAGAATTGAACAAATTGCGCTGGAAAAACGCACCAGCTTCGTGCGGTACAGTGGCGCGCCCTTGCCTTGATGCGAATTGGGTTCATTTCAGAATGAAGGAGGACTCTGTGCCCATCACCTTTATGCACATCGCCGACATCCACCTCGGCTACCAACAATACGGCCTGCAAGAACGCTTCGACGACTTCAGCCGTACCTTTTTGAGCCTGGTCGAACAAGCCATCGCCCGGCAGGTCAACTTCGTGTTGTTGGCAGGCGATCTGTTCGAAAAGCGCACCGTTGACCCGTTGGCGATGCGCGTGGCTATCGCAGGCCTGACCCAGTTACAGGAAGCGGGGATTCCTGTGCTGGCCGTCGAAGGCAACCACGAGCGCGCCTATTACCAGGAGCAATACTCGTGGATGGACTTCCTGGACGCACTCGGCTATCTCCGCTTGCTCAATCCCCGCTTCGCGGGCGGCGTGCCCATCCTCGAACCGCACGGCGAAGAAGGTGGCGCTTATGTGAACCTGGAAGGCGGCGTTCGGGTCTACGGCTTGCAATACTATGGCGCGTCCATCGGCAAGGCCGTGCAGGGCTTTGCCGCCGCGCTGACGCGCATGGATCACAGTGCCGTCCGGTACACCATTCTAATGCTCCACACCGGACTAGAAGGGCAATTGGAACACGCCGGACAGCTCAAATACGACGACCTGGCCCCGCTGCGAGAGCGCGTGGATTATGTGGCGTTGGGTCACATCCACAAACCTTATAGCGTCGCCGACTGGATTTACAATCCCGGCTCGCCGGAGACGAACAGCATAGAGGAGACTGCCTGGCCGGAACGCGGCTGTTTGTGCGTCGAGATACACCCCGGCCAACAGCCGCCGCATCGCGTGGATATGCGTCCGGTCCCGCGCCGCGCCTTCCACCGCTTCCGCATCGCCGCGGATACCCTGGAAACGCCTCACGCAGTCTACGATGCCGTCCGACGTTTGACAATCCGCGAAGCCGCCTACATCGCGCAAAGCAGCCGCCCGGTGGTCGAAGTCACTTTAAGCGGCGTGCTGTCCTTCAATCGTTACGATCTGGACGTCAGTCACATCGAACACATTGTTACCGCCGCCTGGTCGCCGCTGGTCACGCACGTGCGCAACCAGACCGCGCCAGCCGAGTTTGCGTTGCAGATGGAGGAGACAACCAGCCGTCCTGAACTGGAACGCACTATCGTCCAGGAATTGCTCACCCGCGACGCGCGTTTTCGCCCGGCCGCTGCCGCGTGGACGGCCGGCGCGCTCGACCTCAAGCGGCTGGTGTTGGAAGACAGCGCGCCAGAGGCCATCATCGCCCACGTGCGCCAACTACGCCGCGAAATCGGGCCGTGGGATACAGATTCATCCTCGGCGGAGGCATAAATGCGCATCCTCCAAGTAGACCTGCACAACGTCAAAAGCTACCGGCAGGCCAGCATCACGTTCGCTCCCGGCACCAACGCCATCTGTGGTCACAACGGCGCGGGCAAGAGCACGTTGCTGGAGGCCATCGGCTTTGCCCTCTTTGACTTCCTGGCCGTCAAGCAAGACGATTTCGTCCGCGAAGGTGAAAAGACCGCCACCGTCACCGTCCACGTGACCGGGACAGACGAGCGCGTTTACCACGTCGTGCGCCGCTGTGGGGGCAGCAATCAGTACTTCGTGTACGATCCCGAACTCGACGAGAAACTCGCCGATGGCAAAACCGAAACGGTGCTGTGGCTGCGGGAGTTCCTGGGCGTGGAACCAACGGCCGACCTGTCTGTCCTGTTCCGCGACGCGATAGGTGTGCCGCAGGGATTGTTGACCGCGGCCTTCCTGGAAACCGCCAGCCGGCGCAAAGATGTATTCAATCCCTTATTGCGCGTGGACGAATATGAGCGCGCGTGGGCGGCCTTGCGCGAACCGCGTCGCTGGTTAGAACAACAGATAGCCACTCTGGAAACAGAAACTGCCGGATTAGCGGCAGAAGTCAGAGCTTTGCCGGGATTGCGCGAACAATGGGAGGCGCTGACAGCCGACATCGCACAAAGTACACAGCAACAGACCGCTGCACAAGCTCAATTGGATGAGGTCACGACGCACAAAGCAGCTATGGAAACACTCAAGGCGCAACTGGACATGGCGGAGAAACAGGCAGCGCAAGCCAAAGCGACCTGGCAAACCCTCTCCGCCCGGTACGCCGCTGCCCAAGCGGCGTTGGAACGCGCGGAGGCGGCCCAAGTCGTGGTTGCAGAGACGCACGGCGCACATCAAGCATATCTGGCTGCCGAAGAACGTCTGGCTGCTCTGGAAACCGAGCGCCACGCGCGCGATCAGGCGCAGCAAGCGCAACAGGCGTGTCGCCATGCGCAAGACCTGGTGCGACAGGAAGTGACCCGTCTGGAACAAACCCTCGCCGCTATCGCGAAGGCTGAAACAGAGATGGCCGCCCTGGCTCCTCAGGTGGAGACCCAAACTCGCCTGGAAGCCGCTCTGGATGCTGCGCGGCGCAGGGTTGAACAACTCAAGGCCACAGAACAAGCGCTGGTACGGGAACGTCAACGGCTGGCGGAGATGGAGACCCGACTGGTAGAGATGCAGGCGCAACTGGAAACACGGCGCAATAGCGAAGCCGAATTGCAAGCGGCGCAAGCCGCACTGGATGCTTGCAACGCCCAGCGCGAAACGTTGGCGGCGCAGCTTGCCGACCAACAAGCGGAATATCAACTTGTGCGTGAGCAAGCTAAACAAGCCATGCGACGACGCCAAGATGTCCAACGTGACCTGGACCGGGCGCGCCAACGCCAGACCGAGTTAGCCGCCAGGCAAGACGAAATCCAGCATGGCCTGGCAACCCTGGCAGCGCTGGAAGCCCAGATCGAGGTGACACGGACGAATATAGCCACATTGGGGCAAGAGGAACGGGAAATCACCGCCACACTCGCCGCTGCTCAGACCGAACTGGAACGCCTGCACACGCAAAGCGCCGTCTTAGCAGCCGCCGAATCTGCCGATTGCCCGGTCTGTGGCGCGCCGCTCTCCCCTGAACATCGCGAGGAGCTTCTGATGCGAAACCAGGCGCACATCATAGACCTGGAAGCGACCCTTACTGCTGCGCGAGACAAACAAAACGCCACGGAGAAAGAACGCCGTCGCCAGGAAAAAGCGTTGCGGGCGTTGGAGAAACAAATCAAAGACCTGCCGCGCCCGGCGGAAGCCGCAGAAATAGCGGCCCAGCTCGCGGCCCAGCAACAGGATTTATCTGCAAAGGAACTGGAAGCCGCCGCTGCGCAGGATGAAGTTACCGCGCTGGAGACGCGCCAACGCGCGCTCAAAGCCGCAGTAGACGAGGCGCAGCGCCGGTTAGCCGAAGCTGAAACCGCGCACAAGGCATCACAAAGCACCGTCCGTCAACTGGAAACGCGCCTCGCAGCGCTACCCCGCCCGGCGGAAGCGACCAACCTGGCCGCCCAGATCGAAACGCAACAGCAGACCCTCGCGGAAAGTACACAAGCCATCGCCACCCTGAGTCACGCACCGGAGGACGTCGCGCGCGCAGAAGCGGAGTTGGCCGCCGTGGGCAATCCTCGCCGCGCCTACCAACGCGCCGCTGACATTGCAGCGCAACGCGAGACCATTGCGGGTCAACACGCCAACGCCGTCACTCGGCTTGCTGAATTGGAGGCGCAGCGTGAAATCCTGGATGCCCAAGTCGCCGCGTATGCCGACCTGGACGAGCGCCTGGCTGGAGCGCGCGCCGACCGCGAGGTCAATGCGCCCGGCCATCACCGGTATCTGCAACACGAGCGCGAGGCGGCGACCTTGGCCGAGAGCCAGTCTACAGCGACAACATTGTGTGATGAGGTCAACACCGCGCAGCATAATTGGGATGCCCACGTTGAAGCGCGCGACGCGCTTGCCCGTCGCTATGATCACGCCGCCTACACCGCGCTAGTGGCGCAACACAGTGCGTTGCGTGAGACGTTGGCACGACTGCAAACCGGGCTAGAACACCAACAGGCGCAGCAAGCAAGAACGCAACAATCCATCACGCGCCTCGAAGCGCGCCAACGCGAACTGGACGCAGCGCAAGCCGAACGCGCCGAACGCCTTGCAGTGTTATCCCTCTTGGAAACCCTACGGCAAGTCTTGCGCGATGCCGGCCCGGTGGTGACACGCGCCCTGGTGGAAATGATCTCGCTCCATGCGGATCGTCTGTATACCGAGATTATGCAAAGCAACGGCGGACAGAATCCGGCAACGCGGTTGCGATGGACGGAGGATTATGATATTGTGCTTGCCAGTCAGGGGCGTGAGCGCACCTTTCAGCAACTTTCGGGCGGAGAACAGATGGCCGCGGCCTTAGCGGTGCGCCTGGCACTACTGCGTGAAATCTCTACGGTAGATGTCGCCTTCTTCGACGAACCCACAGCCAACCTCGACAGTGACCGGCGCGCTAACCTGGCGGCGCAGGTACTCAACGTCAAAGGCTTCGCGCAGCTTTTCGTCATCAGCCACGATGACACATTTGAACAAGACACGGATTTCGCGGTACGTATCGAGAAAACAGATGGCGAAAGTCGGGTGGTGAGACAAGATGACCACTGATGATCTCGCGCCTTTCACCGTTTCCCGCGCGCGCGGACGCAGCAAGCTATTCAAAACCGCGCCGGATACGCCGCCGGCCACTGCGTCCGTGCTGACAGAGCCGCCGCCAGGCATAGCAACGCCATCGTCGCCCCCAGGCGCACCGTTGCCGACCTTGCCGGAGGGCAGCGTCACAGCGGAGTCCGCCGCCGAACTGCGCCGGCCGATCGTCTGCCCGCCGCTGGACGCGGTCTTCGCCCCTGGTGGACCGGTAGCCAACCTGTTAGGCCCGCGCTATCGCCCTCGCGAAGGCCAAGTACGAATGGCTGCCCTGATCCGGGATATCCTCCAAATCGGTCAACACGCTGTCCTCGAAGCCGGCACCGGCATTGGGAAGTCTTTCGCGTACTTGATCCCCATCCTCTGGACTGGCATACCGGCTATCGTGAGCACCTCCAACAAAGCGTTGATGAACCAGTTGTGGGACAAGGACATCCCACAACTACGGCAGATTGCGCCGCGCCCGTTCAAAGCTGCACTGCTAAAAGGACGGAGCAATTACTTGTGCGCTCTGCGCCTGGAAGACTTCCGCAGACAACCCTCGCTGCCGGATTTCGACGACAACTACACTTTGCTGGAAGCCGCCCTGCAAACAGAACCGTCCGGCGACTGCGAGCGGATGGGCTTGCCGCCCTCTCTGATAACGCGCTTTACGGTCAGCAGCCGGGATTGTGAGGGCCAGAAATGCAGGTGTTTCAGATATTGCTTCTACGAACGCGCCAAACGCGAAGCGGTCAGCGCCGACCTGGTCGTGACCAATCACGCGCTTCTATGCTATAACGTCTTGCTGATGGACAATCTATTGTTGCCGGTCCGCCCGTTGCTGGTCATTGACGAGGCACACCAGTTGACATCGTATGCCATCAATGCGTTGACGTTGCGCCTGGAACACGAGCTTTTTTGGAACGTCGTCAATCACAAACGCACCCGTGAGGCGGCTGAAGAGATGGACTTGTTGGAGACGGCCCGCGAAGGCTACGATCAATTTTTCAGGACTGTAGCGCGGCAACGTCCGCCAACATGGACAGAGGATGAAGAGGTCAACAAATGGGCTTTGCAGGGCGAGATCCAGGAAGGGCTGGCTCTGTGGAACACATTGAAACAAGTGCACGACGTTTTGCAGCGCCAAACCCAACGCAATGACGATGGTGAACTGGACGTACTGGTCAACCAAAGCGCCGAACTGGTCATGACTGTAGAAGCTCTCGCGCGCCCGGAACCGGAGGATCACATCCGTTTCTGTGAATTGGACCCGACGCTGGCAGATACGGAGCCGCGCGCCTATCACGCCCAGCGCAGCCCCCTGGAAGTGGCGGACGTGTTGGCGCACACCTTGTTCAAACTATGGCCGCGCGTTGTCTGCACTAGCGCCACGCTGGGGGTCAATCACAACCTCACCTGGTTTCAACGGCAGGTCGGCGCGGTAGACTTGGAGACCGAGGTCGTTACCGCTACCTTGCGCAGTCCCTTCGATTATGCCCAACAAATGCTACTCTACACGCCGCCGGGCCTCGAACCGGTGTACGGCGCAAAGGAACCAGAATATGCAACCAGGTTAGCGAACGCCGTGCAGCAGTTGGTGGAAACCAGTCGTGGGCGTGCCCTGGTGCTCTGTACCAGTCGGCGGCGGATGCTCGACCTCTACAAGCGTTTGTCGCCTGTGTTGAGCGCACACTATCCCTGCTACTGCCAGGGCGAGCTGCCGCAGCCGGAGATCATCGCGCGGTTCAAAGCAGCCGGCAATGCCATCATCTTTGCCACGCGAAGTTTTTGGGAAGGCATTGACATCCCCGGCGACGCCCTGGCGTTGGTCATCCTGGACAAAATTCCGTTTCTGCCGCTGCGCGACCCTGTGGTACAACGGCACGACGCGCTCATTCGACATCGAGGCGGTAATCCTTTCCAGGAATTACAGTTGGGTAGCGCGATCCTGGCCCTGCGGCAGGGCGCTGGTCGTCTGATCCGCGCCGAAACCGACCGTGGGGTCATTGCGTTATTGGATTCGCGGGTGTTGACCAAACGTTATGGTCGTCAGATCATCCACTCGTTGCCCGAAGGATGTCATACCACACAATTGGCGACGGTGGAAGCGTTTTTCCACGCGGAGACATTAGACAACAATGAAGCCTGAGGTGCATCTATGAGAAAACTGCGTCGCCTTTCAATCACTTTGCAACGCCGTGCCACTGGACGGGTTGCCCTGTTGGTGACCGTGGTCTTCGTGCTGTTTACGGCGCTCGTTTTACCCCGCCAGGCGGCTGAAGCAGAAATTGCCTCCGGCGGCGCTGGTTCGCCGGATACATCATTCTGGTATACGCCAGATGATCTCTACTGAATAGCCGACACTTACGGTCCAGCAGGACGGCAAGCCTATCTAAAAGCGCGCTGGACTTTCGCCCATGGAACAGTCACACTGAACGGGCAGAACGCGCCTGTCGGGACTACCGTAGAGGCGCGCAGTCCACGTGGAGATGTCACCGGTTGCTTTGAAGTGACCACCGCTGGGAATTATGGCATGATGTACATCTACGGCGAAGATACAACGGTGACGCCGCCCATCCCCGGTATGCGCGCTGGGGAGACGGTGGCCTTTTATGTGGATGGTTCATCGGCTACAGCGACTCCCCCGCTCACCTGGGCCGACGACAAAAGCTGGCATCAAGTCGGTCTGGCGGCCGTGGGCGTGGCCGATGCCGAGTTTAGCGGGACGCCGCGTCAAGGCGTTGCCCCTCTGACGGTGAACTTTACCAACCTGTCCACCGGTGACTACACCACCTGCGCGTGGGTCTTCGGCGATGGCGGTGCGAGCGTCAGTTGCGGCAATCCCAGCCATACTTACACTAATCCCGGCGTCTACAACGTCTCGCTCACGGTAAGCGGGACCCTGGGCAGCAACATCGAAACGAAAATGGGATACATCGCCGTCTACATGCCGGTCAACGCGCAGTTCAGCGCGACGCCTACCGTCGGCATCGCGCCATTGCCGGTCACATTCTCCAATCTCTCAACGGGCGACTATACCACGTGCGCGTGGACATTTGGCGACGGCGGCGCAAGTAACATCTGTTCACCCCCCGTGTACACCTACACTATCCCTGCCGCCTACACTGTCACCCTGACGGTCAGCGGGCCTGGCGGCAGCGATGTCGAAACCAAAACACATTACATCACCGTCCAGGCGCCTCCTGTCCCTGATTTCAGCGCCACACCAACGACCGGCGTAGCGCCGCTGTTGGTCACATTCACCAATCTTTCCACGGGAGATTTCAGCGGCAGTCTATGGGACTTTGGCGATGGCGCCACCAGCACAGCACAGCATCCAACGCATACCTATACGATAACGGGCGTCTTCACGGTCTCGCTGTCCATTCAGGGCGCGGCCGGCGTGTATACCAGAACACGGGGCAATTTTATCACGGCGAAAGAAAAGTTTGAGGTTTTTCTACCGCTGGTGATTCGGGAGGATTGAACAAACGTTAGCTTAATCCCCGTTTCGCGGGCGGCATGCCCACAAAAGCCGCTGCATCGCGCGGATGTGTGTTCGATTTAAACTTCACCTGGCTATCGAGCGGGCCGGACCGGTACTGCCCCGCGTCACCAATTCGGGCTGAATCAGGATCTGTTTGACCTCGTCGTTGACGCCCTCCAACTTGTCAATCAGGATTCGTCCTGCCTGGTATCCCATTGAGCGCGAGGGAAAGCGGAAGGCCGTTAAAGGTGGGGTGATGATCTCGGCGACCTGGTCGGTCGTCAGCCCCACAAGTGATATGTCTTCCGGGATGCGCAGCTCCAGTGTTTGTAGCGCGTTCAGCACACCGGCAATTGCTGCATCGTTAGCTGTAACAATGGCGGTGATTTGCGGTTGTTCGTCCAGCAAACTAAGGGTCGCGAGTTTGATATCTTCGTTATCCATATAGGTTTCGCGGAAAAACCGTGGCAACTCATATTTAAGGCAGGCCTGAGCATAACCTTCGGCTGCCCTGACCGTAGGACCATATCGTTTGCGTTTTGGATCCGGCACAATGGAGATGAAGCCGATCTTTCTATGTCCCAGGTTGAACAAATGTTTGACCGCATTCATGACTAGCGTTTCAAAGTCCAGGTCTACATAGCTCAGACCGGTATCATCTTCGCAATGGCCGATGGCGACAAACGGCAACTGGTGTTTGCGTAATAGCTCCACACGCCAATCCACCATGCGTATTTCCATTAAAATCATGCCGTCGGTCTGGCCACTACGATACATGCTCAACAGACTGGCCTCCGTCATAGATTTGGTGATCAGGTTCAAGAAGTAATTCCTTTCCTCACAGGCTTCTGTTGCTCCCACGATAAATTGCAATGCCAGGGGATTGAAAGCCGCGTAATCGCGTGGATAGAGCATGGAAATGGTGCGACTTTTCCCCGACGCAATCTGCTGCCATTGGGTTTGGGGCGTATAACCCTGCTCTTCGATTATTTTCAGGACGTGTTTACGAGTTTCTTCTGAAACATCCGGCTTATTGTTCAAGACGCGGGAAACAGTCGCCAGTGAAACCCCGGCGGCTTGGGCAATGTCTACAATCGTCGGCTTCTTATTCATGCACGCCCTCCGTATTCTCGGAATAAGTTCCGTAAGCTTTACCGTAAATGCTTACAAAGCGATGTACTACTGAAATTGACTGCTTAAGCGTATCACGATTCCAGTTATCTGTCAATAGTCACCAATGGCTAATTGAAGCCTGGTTTATGGAGATACCCCGTTTTTACCCCGGAGTCGCAGGCTACAAAAGCCTGAATTCTGCCCGGAACAGCCGCGGCAAGCCGGGATTTTCGCTGGCAGGTCCCCGGTAATTGGTGTCGTTAGCGTCATTTTGCCTCTTGACATTCAAGGAAAAGTATGGTATTTTATTCGTAAGCATTACCGTAAATGCTACCGGTATCATTTACGAAAAGCCTGTTCGTTCAAACCGATCATCAGGAACGGAGAGTTACACCACTGTCAATCAATTCGGCTGTTTGCAACTGCACGCACTCCCAATACTGCCCAATGGCATCATCCCCACCAAACGTCTTGCCTTTCTTCGAGAGGAGGTGATACGCTTCAGAAAACAATGAACTCTTTTTTAACCACGAATGTTTCTCATCACTCGCTTTGTATCGAAAGGAAGGAGAGAAATGTCTATCAAGAAGCTGGTTTTGACCTTTTTTGCCCTTGGGCTGATGACCGGTTTGTTGGCGGCGTGCGCCGGCTCGCCGGCTACACCACAAGTCATTGAGGTCACGAAGATTGTGGCCGGAACCCCGGTCACAGAACAGATCGTGGTGACCGCCACCCCCAAGCCGACAGAAAGCCCCTATGATGAAAATGCCCCTATCACCATCTGGATTGATGCAGACCGCCAGCCCGCCTTTGACGCTTATGTCGCGGCGCATCCCGATAAAGCCAAGCTCCTCAAAGCGGTGACTGTGGACCGTGAGCAGTTCCCGGCGAAAGTCCTGCTGTTCAATAATACCAACCAGGGCTGGCCGGATGTGGTCTTTGCGGAACCGCGACTGGTGGGGCGGGTGGCCGATGACGCGCACCACTTCCCGCTTGATCTGAGGCCGTGGGTCCCTGCGGATGTGCTCAGCGGTTATACGGGGATGGATGGCTGTACCTTTGGCGACAAGATCTTTTGCCTGCGCTACGACCTCGCCATGTTCGTGTTGTACTACAACAAACCGCTTATGGACGAGTTCGGCTACACTGTGCCCACAACCTGGGAAGAGTATCAGGCGCTCAGTGACAAAGTCGCTGCGGAACATCCCGGCTATTATTTGGGAACTTGGGGCGATGGCTGGACGTTCATCAGCTATTTTGATGCGAGCGGCTGCCCTTCCCATGAGCTAGTCAATGACTCCGAGATCAAGATTGATGTGACAGACCCCCGCTGCATACGCGCCGCGAAACTGGTTGACCACATGCTGGACAACGGTACAATGTTCAACACGGATTATTTCAGTGCAGAATTCGCCGCGGTCGTCTCGGGTAACAAGTTGTTGGCGATGCCGGGGCCGGCCTGGATGTTCGGCGTCTTCGGCGGTAATGAAAATAGCTCCTGGTATAAGACCTCTGAACACCAACTCGGGGTTGCTGCACCGCTTAAGTGGAAAGATGATGCAAAGGCGATGACTCCGGCTATGGGAGGTGCCGCCTGGACCGTCTCAAACCATACGAAGAACCCCAAGCTGGCTGTGGACTTCATCGTGTGGGTCACCACCGACCCGGGTTTCTGGAAGGGCACCACCAATTTCCCGGCGTACAAGCCCATTCAGGGTCTGTGGCAGGAGGCCGTGTCGAGCAACCCGCTCTTTGCCAACGATCCTTTCCCCATCTACCAGGAAGCAGCCACCCTGATCACGCCGCTGGACAAGTGGCCGCGGTTTGACCTCATCGGGCCATTGAGTGAGGCCGTGAAGACGGGGTTGCAAGAGAAGAGATCGGTTCAGTCAATTCTGCCTGATGTGGCGGACAAGCTGGCCCCGCTGGCGGAAGCTCAGGGGTACCAGGTTGATGTAACCAAATAGTCGTCTATTGGCGAAAGGGCGATCGTCGCTAGACTCTCTCAGGCACAAGTGAAGGCGGGGCGCATTTCGGATTAGGAATGTTTACCGAAATGCGCTCTGCCCTCCACCTTCTTTCTAAAAAATGCCGTTCAAAGGAGGTTTCCTTGAGCAATCCAACGAAGTCTCTCCCTCTGAACAAGCCCCGTTTCTCAGGTTCTTCCCGCCGGCAGCGGCAGTTGACGGCCTATCTGTTTGCATTGCCGTATATCCTGGTCATGGTGGCCTTTGGCCTTGCGCCGGGTCTCTATGCCCTCCTGGTCAGTTTTGCTGATTTCAGCCTCGGTGTGCCGAAGTATTTTGCCGCCGGGTTTCGTAACTATCTGGCTGTTTTCAAGGATTATCGCTTCACTTTTGTTTTGGGCAACATTGGCAAGTTTTTGGTGATCTCGGTGCCGCTCGGAATCGCCATGGTCGTCATACTGGCCATCTTGTTGCAAATGCGCCCCAGCAGGTTGACAACGGCCTTACGCACCCTCTATTTCGTAGCCGGCGCAGTGACGGGTCCTGTGTTGGTCTTGGTTGCCATTTTTATGCTGGATCCCAGTATCAGTCCCTTTCAGGCCCTGCTGAAGGGCATGGGCTTCCAATTGACCAATGACGTGATCTATGCCGGCAGTTTACCCGTCATCTTCACCCTCGTTGGCTTTTTCTCCGGCGCGGGCCTGTGGATAGCGATCCAATACGGCGCATTGGAAGGCATTTCAACAGAAGTGTTAGAGGCCGCTACCGTTGACGGGTGCAATGCCTGGCAAAAAGCCCTGCTTATCAAACTTCCGATCATCCGCCCCTATATCATTTATCAGTTTATCCTTATTTTCGCGGGGAATGTGCAATTATTCGTCGAGCCGCAGATTTTAGGCGGCGGCAACAACCTCGGCGTGGGTGGCAATGTGCCGACGGTCTGGTCGCCGAACCAATTAGCCTACAATTTCGCTTTTGAGATGGGGAATTTTGGCGCCGCTTCTGCGCTTTCACTGATCATGCTGGCGGTTGGATTGGGCGCCGCCTACCTGGTCATTCGCTGGACCGGCTTTTTCAATATCGAGAATTAAGGGGTGTAACCGAACCTGCAGTGCAACCCCGATAATGAAAATTTCACCGCGGAGCACGCGGAGAGTGCAGAGATTTTTTATTTTTTCTTTGTGAACTCTGTGTTCTCTGTGGCTATTTGCAGAGGAGCGTGAACATGGCTAAAATGGATACCCTACGCATAGATGAACGTCCGGTTCTCCGGCAAAGGTGGGGGCGTCTTTGGATGAAAACCGTCGGCGACATGGG
Source organism: Chloroflexota bacterium (assembly GCA_019873645.1). GTDB lineage: Bacteria > Chloroflexota > Anaerolineae > B4-G1 > SLSP01 > DSWT01. Next base: position 31,139 of record JAIOAX010000008.1, read on the forward strand.
AATTTTGGGGTTTGGCCTGCGCTGGGCGGTGTTGTTGCTGTTCGCGGTCTATTTCTTTGTTCCCATACTCTGGCTTGTGTTGGCGACTTCCAAAAGCGCGCCGCAGCTTCTTGAAATGAAACCGCTGGCCTTTGGCTCATTCCAGCGTATTCAGGAAGCATGGCAGAGAATTATAGCGTATCAGAAAGGCGAAGTGTTAGTATGGGGGATCAATTCGGTCCGCTATGCGCTATGGGCACTTGTGTTGTCCCTGTCCATTAGCATTCCCGCCGGTTACATCCTGGCTGTCGCGCGCTTTCCCGGTCGCCGCCTGTTGCTTTGGTTGACATTGATCACCATGTTGCTGCCACCCTCGGCTATGGTATTGCCCATGTTTATGGAGCTGAACCTGTTCCATTTGATCAACACCCAATGGGCCGTCATTCTGCCGTCGGCCTTTTTCCCTTTCGGCACATACTTGACCTATATCTATTACGCCTCCAGCCTCCCGTCAGAACTGCTTGATGCGGCGCGCGTAGACGGTTGTTCTGAAGCGCAACTGTTCTGGCACGTTGCCTTGCCGCTCGCCACCCCGGTGCTGGGTTTGCTGGCTTTCATCAATTTCACCACGAATTGGAACAATTTCTTCGGTCCCTATGTCTTCTTGAATGACGACAGGCTTTTCAACCTGCCCGTCGGCATTCAGCAATTTGTCGCGGCCACCTCGGCCCTCCGCCCCGGATTCAATCCCAGCCCCGGCGTCATGGTCGGCTATCAACAGGCTGAAGCAGCCTTGTTCGGTCTCATCATGGTCATCCCTGTGGCCATTGTATTTTTGATTGCTCAACGCTATGTCATCGGGGGAGCCTTTACGGGTTCTGTTAAAGGCTAAGGCGGTCACAGGTTATTATATGGTAGGCGTTACGCACTTCGCCATTTTCTGACAGGGATTAACAGGATTTTCAGGATTAAAGAAGGCTTTGCAGGAACTATTTCATCCTTATTTGAGGGCCCTCCATGAAACAGACCAATGACTTCTTGTTTGACATGTTGGATTTCGATGCGCCGGAAGCGGCCGATGACATCCTCTGGCGAGCTTGCCGTCCGGCCGGCATCCGTTGCGCGCCAAACGGCGACATTCTGCTGACGGTCCCTTTCCAGGCACAGAAAAAAGGGGTGACTGTCGAAGCCGATTCGGGAGTTGCCCGAAAGGCGTACCGGCTACGGGTACGGGCTTATGGCGATAGCATCATCCGCCTGTCCATCGCTTTTGCCGGCCCCATACCCGATGATGACAGCCCTATGCTAGAGATGCACGATTCGCTTATGGTCGAAGCCTTGTCGGTGCACACAACGGACAGCGGCTGGGAAATCCGAGATAGCCACGACAGATTGCGAATGAGGGTCAATTTAGCCGATCCGCCGATCAAAATGTGGAGCGATCTGCAACCTCCACCCGCTGAAACGCTGGACCTCGAACTGTTCCCCGACGGGAAAACCAGCGTCCCCTTGATGGCCTACGATCAATTCTTCCCGCAAAAACACGATTCTATGGCGCTGGCCTTTGTTGAGCGGGCGGGCGTTCCGCATCGAGCGCTCTTTTCCTTTCACGCCCAACCCAACGAGAAGTTCACGGGAACCGGCGAGCGTTTTGCCCGGCTGGACCTCGCCGGGCGCACGTTGATCCTGGAAAACACCGATGCGCTCGGCGTCAATAACCGCCGCGCCTACAAAAATATCCCTTTTTACCTGACCAGCCGTCCGTATGGGTTATTCATCCATTCTTCGGCCCACATGCGGCTTTCGCTCGCCGATATTTCCACGCGGGCGGCCCAGGGGTTGGTGGAAGAACCGGGACTGGATCTCTTCATCATCGGCGGCGGCACGGTTGAACAGGTGCTCTACAACTATCGCCGTTTGACCGGCTTCCCCCAGGATGTGCCGCTGTGGAGCTACGGCGTCTGGATGTCGCGGATGACGTACTTCTCCGCAGAAGAAGTGCGCACCGTAGCCCGAAAACTGCGGGAAGGCGACTTCCCGTGCGATGTGCTGCATCTCGATACGGGCTGGTTTGCCAAAGATTGGGTGTGTGAGTGGGAATTCAGTCGGGAGCGTTTCCCCGATCCCGAAGCGTTCATCAAAGCCCTGCGGGAAGATGGCTACCGCATTACCCTGTGGCAAATGCCGAATTTAGGGCCGGGCAACAAGCTGTTCGATATGGCGGTTGAAAAAGGCTACGTCGCGCCCCATTTCGTCCCAAGCGGCAAAGCCGGTTCCGATTTTTCCGTCCAGATGGGAGATGGGAGAATTGATTTTTCCAATCCCGAAGCGGTCGAATGGTATCAAGGGTTGCTGGAACGCCTGCTGCGCATGGGCGTAGCGGCCATCAAAACCGACTTTGGCGAGGAGGTGCATTTCGACGCCCAATATCGGATGCCCGCAGCCAAACTGCACAACCTTTACGCGCTGCTGTATCAACGCGCAGCCTACGAAATCACCAGGAAAACGACCGGCGCGGGCCTGATATGGGCGCGGTCCAGTTGGGCCGGCAGTCAGCGCTATCCGCTTCACTGGGGTGGAGACAGTGCCTGCACCTGGGATGGTCTGGCCGGCTCCCTGCGTGGCGGCCTGCACCTGGGGTTATCCGGCTTTGCTTTTTGGAGCCACGATGTCCCCGGTTTTTACGGCGTGCCCAACTTTATGAACAGTTGGCCCGCCGATGACCTGTATGTCCGCTGGACGCAATTTGGCGTCTTTACCTCCCACCTCCGCTATCACGGCGCCTCGCCCCGCGAACCTTATGCATACCCCGCCATAGCCGACATTGTCCGGCAATGGTGGAAGCTGCGTTACGTGCTGATTCCATACCTGGTAGAACAAGGACGCCACGTCATCGAAACCGGTTTGCCGCTGCTGCGCGCCTTGATCTTTCACCACGAAGACGATCCCACATGCTGGCACATAGATGACCAGTACTACTTTGGCGATGCCTTTCTGGTAGCCCCGATTATCAACAGCGCAGGGGTGCGCGATGTGTATCTACCGGCAGGCACGTGGGTTGATTTCTGGACGGGCGAGCGGTTGGAAGGGAGTCGCTGGCTGAAGCACATCGCCATGCCGCTGGAGCGTATGCCCGTCTATGTGAAATACGGCGCACAGGTGCCCGTCTATCCGCATCCTGTTCAATGCACCGATGAGATGGATCTGGCCCAAAGCGTGACCTTGACCTTCGATGACACTTACCGGGGAATAGCGAACTCCATCTTGGGGGAGCTGGTTGCATTGTGATACCAACGCAGCTAAGTAAAAGCAGACTAACGGTAAGGGGCAGCGGCGCGGCTGTATTGAACTTAAAAGGTGTCGTGGGCAAGCAATGGTGGGCGGCGACGTTTTAGGTGGCCGCCCTTTGCCCTATGGAAACCCAATATTCAGTATAAACCGAACGTTGCGCTTTAGCCCGATGGGCCGCCGCGATCAGTTCCCGTTCAGTATATTCAAAGGTTGTCGGACGCCATTCTCTGGCTTGCCGATGCTCACCACACATTGGTATAGGTTTTGAATTATTCATCATTCTGTCACTTTCTTTTACGGCGGCGCAACGGGGGATTTTCCCATTGACTGGCGTTTCCCCCATTTTGTGCCGGATCAGCCCTTTGTCAAGCGATTTCTGTTGGATTTTCCAAAAAACCTCTTGACATTTACGGATTTTTGTTGTAATATGGTAAGCGTACCAGGAAAACGATACCATATCCCGACGCTGTTATCTGATCCATGGTCACCATACGCGATGTAGCGAAACACGCAGGCGTTGCCCCCATTACCGTTTCTCGCGTGATCAACAACTCTGGTTACGTGAACGAGAAGACGCGCGCGCGTGTGGAAGCGGCGATTGCCGACCTGGGATATGTGCCTAACGTGTTGGCCCGCAGTTTGCGCTCCCGGCGCACCGGCACGTTGGGGCTGATCCTGACCGATATCTCCAACCCTTTCTGGACTACGGTCGCGCGCGGGGTAGAGGATGCCGCCAGCGATGCGGGTTTCAACGTGATCCTGTGCAACACCGACGAGTCGGAGGCTGAGCAAGACAAGTATCTGCATGTGCTCATGCAGAAGCAGGTGGACGGGGTGCTGTTGGTGCCGGCGCGCAGTGCGGTTGAACCGATTAAGTTTATCCAGAGTCAAAATACGTGCGTGGTGGTGCTGGACCGCCGCATTTCCAATTCCCAAGCTGATGTGGTGCGCTGTGACTCCGAAGGTGGCGCCTATCAACTGACGCGCCTGCTCTTGTCTTTGGGACACCGTCGGATTGCCATGTTGAGTGGCCCTCAAGGAGTTTCCACGGCTGAGGATCGCGTGGCCGGCTTCCGGCGCGCGCTGGCGGAAGCCGGCGTGGATGCTGCGGCAGCGCCGGTTTACTATGGTAAATTCTCACTGGAAAGCGGGTATGCTCTGACGGTGCAGGCACTGTCAGAGACACCGCGTCCCAGCGCTCTGTTCGCCGGCAACAACTTTATCGCCATCGGCGCTTTGCGGGCTTTGCGGGATGCCGGCCTGCGTGTGCCGGAGGACCTGGCTCTGGTGGGGTTCGACGACCTGCCCACCGACCTGGTCGTGGATCCGTTTCTTACGGTTGCCGCTCAGCCCGCCTACGAAATGGGGCGGCAAGCCACCGAGTTGTTGCTGGCGCGGTTGTCTGGAGAGGCGCCGGCAGCCTATCAGGAAATCGTTTTGCCCACTGCGATCGTTGTCCGGGAATCAAGCGGGCCGGTTCTGGAACGGCGGGACGATTAGCGGGCAATCCATGCAGCGTTTTTGGAGCCGTTTTTCTTTTAGCTTTATATGATAACGATACCATTAGAATCTCTGAATGTTAATCGCGCTGTGGTGTTCTTCTTTTAACTCGATATGGTAACGATACCATATAAGGATTGCACAGGGAGCTATGCCACAATGTCATTGTATTGGAGTCTGTACCCATGGAAATAAAAAGCGCAGCACCCACGCAAGAGATCATTCTGGAGGTCGAGAATGTTTCCAAGAGCTTCCCGGGCGTAAAGGCACTGGATAGCGTCTCATTTAACCTGCGGAAGGGTGAAGTACACGCCTTGGTGGGTGAAAATGGCGCCGGCAAGTCAACGCTCATGAAAATCTTGAGCGGGGTCTACCAACCTGATGAGGGGGTGATCCGGTATAAGGGGAAACCGGTTTCTTTCAGCGATGTAACCCAGTCCCGTGAAGCCGGCATCGCGATTATCTACCAGGAACTCAATCTGATTCCGCATCTATCGGTGGCGGCCAACATCTTTATCGGCCGGGAGCCGCTGACCCGCTTCGGGACACTCGACGAGAAAAAGATGAACGCCGATGCCGTGGCCACGCTTGCCCGGCTCAACGTTTCTCTGGATCCGACGATCAAACTGAACCAGCTCCCCGTCTCCAAACAGCAGATGGTGGAGATCGCCAAAGCTATTTCTTTTGACTCGGAAGTGCTCATCATGGATGAGCCGACGAGCGCGTTGACGGAAGCTGAGATCAACGAACTCTTCAGGATCATCCATGCGCTGCGCAATCAAGGCGTCGCTATCATCTACATTTCGCATCGCCTCGACGAACTGAAGCACATCGTAGACCGCATCTCCATTTTGCGCGATGGACGCCTGGTCAGCACCGACGATTACGCCAGTATCGGCATGGGCGAAATCGTGAACCGCATGGTGGGCCGCAAACTTGAGAACAAATTCCCCCCGAAGCAAAACGTCCCGACGACGGAGAAGATCCTCGAAGTGCGCCATATCGTGCGCACAGGTATCCTCCACGACATCTCCTTTGACCTCTATCGCGGGGAAATCCTCGGCATCGCCGGCCTTATGGGCGCGGGGCGCTCGGAGCTGGGGCGGGCGATCTTTGGGGCGGACCCGATTGATGGGGGCGAGGTGCTCATGAACGGTCACAAGCTGGCGCTCCATTCACCTGCTGACGCTATCAAAGCCGGGATTGCCTATCTCTCGGAAAACCGTAAAGAGGAAGGATTGGCGGTGAAAATGACGCTCGCCGAGAATGTCACGATGGCAAATGTAGTGGAGATTTGCCGGCGTTTCGGCGTGCTCTCACGCAGTCAAGAGATTGAGGTTACGCAGCGATATGTCAAGAGCCTCAATATTCGCACGCCCAGCCTTACCCAGATTGTGAACAATCTCTCTGGAGGCAACCAGCAAAAAGTAGTCGTCGCCAAGTGGCTGTTCTGCGATTCAAAGATCCTGATCTTCGACGAACCGACGCGGGGTATAGATGTCGGGACCAAGTACGCGATCTATGAACTAATCGGCGCCCTGGCGCGTGAAGGCAGGGGTGTCATTATGATCTCCTCCGATCTGCCGGAGATTCTCGGTTTGACGGATCGCGTGCTGGTGCTCCACGAGGGGCGGCTCGCGGCAACGCTCACCACCGCCCAAACGACACAGGAAGAGATCCTCAACTACGCGGCGGGAATCGCCTGGGCTTGAAGAGTCCTTATGGGCAAGCCATGCCAACGAGGGTGAAAATTCTGACCGCGAATCACGCAAATTCTCGCTAATTTTTTAAGAAAGATTCGCGGAGATTAGCGAGATTAGCGGTTTATTTTTGGAGGAGGTACACGTATGTCTGATCGAAAATTTACCCGAACGGGAGAGCAACGATGAGCGAGATGCCGACAGAACAGATCAGAAAAGCTTCCCCCGCAGGCATAGAAAAAGCGGGGAAATCCAGGCTGGCCCTTGATAAGTTTATCACCTTCGCTGCCGTGATTGTGCTGTTTACGTTCTTTTCGATCACGGCGCGGAACTTTTTCACCATGCGCAGCATCCTCAGCCTGGCCTTGCAGACCAGCACAATCACGCTGATGGGGATTGGAGTCACCTTTGTCATTATCACGGGCGGCATTGATCTCTCTATCGGCTCGGTGGTGGCCTTTTCCGGTACGGTCGCCGTGATCGCCGCGCGGGCCGGGCTTCCGATCTGGCTCAGTATGCTCATTGGCCTGTCTGTCGGCGTCGTTACCGGTTTGCTCAACGGGCTGATGATCACCCGTTTGAAGCTCCCGCCGTTCATCGCGACGCTTGGCACCATGATGGTCACCCGGGGCGTTGCCCTCACGATTACGAATGCCAACGCCTGGCCGGCCCCGCAAGCCTTTGGCAAGCTGGGCAACGGCACCGTCTTTGGTTTGGGGCCACAATTCCCGGGCATCCCTTACCCTGTGCTGATCATGATCGCGGTGGCCCTCATCTTTGGCTTTATCCTTAGCAGAACGCGGTTGGGCCGCTACACTTACGCCATTGGCTCAAATCAGGAGGCAGCCCGGCTTTCCGGGATCAAGGTCAACCAGGTCAAGATGATCAACTATGTCTTTTGTGGCCTGCTCTCGGCGCTGGTCGGCATTATCCTCGCCTCACGGATGGTCACTTCCCAACCCAACAGCGCCACAGGCTATGAGATGAACGCCATTGCCTCCGCCGTCATCGGCGGCACGAGTTTGATGGGTGGCGTGGGCACGGTGGGCGGTACCGTGATCGGGTCGTTTATCATCGGGATACTTACGGTGGGTCTTACAATGGCAGGAGCAAACTACTTTATGCAGCAGATTGTGATCGGACTTGTCGTCATTGGCGCAGTGACGGTTGATCAGCTTAGAGGTCGCAAATAAAAACACACGGTCCCCGTACTTCTGCACGCCTGAACGTGCGGATGCCGGACCCAGTCCGTATGGGCTGGATTAGAAAACAGAAAGGAGAGATTAGGAGATGAAGCTTTTCAGGATTATGGTCAGTTTGATTTTCGTGGTGCTCCTGGTGAGTTGCAACCGCCCAACACCGGAACCGCAGACAATAATCGTCACCAAGGAAGTCATCAAGGAAGTCGAAAAGGAAGGTCCGATTGAGATTGCCGTCATCGTCAAAACCAGCAACTCCAGCTTCTGGCAGAATGTGCAGACCGGGGCTTTTGCTGCGCAGGAGGAGTTGCGGAAAAAGACCCCCAAGCTCTCGGTCACTTTCCTGGGGGCGCAATCCGAGAGCCATATCAACGAGCAGATCAACATCGTCGAGAGCGCGATTGACCGCGGGGTCAAGGCGATTGTGCTGGCGCCTTCGGACGTGAATGCCCTCATCGCGCCGGTGGAGAAGGCCAAAGCTGCGGGCATCCCCGTCGTGATTATTGACTCGCTGCTCGCCGGCCCTGAGGACAACTATGTGTCCTTCCTCGCCACCGACAACGATGCAGCCGGGCGGGCCTGCGCCAAGAGGTTGATCGAGGAAGTCAAGGCCAAGACCGGCAGCGACAGCGGCAAGATCGCCATTATGTCTTACGTGGCCGGCGTCGGGTCCGAGATCGGGCGCGTGGGCGGATTCGAGGACTATATCGCGAAGAACTCAAAACTACAGGTCGTGACGAAGCAGTACTCCAACGCCGACATGCCGACTGCCCTTGACCAGACCACAAACGTGCTCGCTGCCAACCCTGACCTGGTGGGCATCTTCGGCGCCAACGAGCCGACCGCCATCGGCATGGGCCGCGCGATTGAGCAAGCGGGACTCGCGGGGAAGATCGTGGCAATCGGGTTCGACGGCAACCAGGTGTTACAGGAGATGGTCAGGAACGGCACGCTCCAGGCCATTGCTGTACAAAGCTCCTTCAACATGGGGTATCTGGGCGTCAAGACGGCCTACGAAGTCGCCATCGAGGGCAAGACGGTCGAACACTTTGTGGACACCGGTTTCATCATGGTGGACAAATCCAACATTGATAGCGAAGAAGCGAAGAACGTACTCTATTGATCTGCATTGATTGCGCCGGCTGACGACAAGCACCTGGAGATATACGGTTCGCGCTTCTGCGGGCGAACCGTATATCTTATCAAGAGGGATTTGTGTTATACCGCTCGTGTACTAAAATCGCTTTTTTTCAGCAGATTGAGCAGATTTTTGGCCGATTTACAGCATATAATCTGCTAAATCCGCTTAATCTATTCCGAAAATGGTCAGCGGATTAAGCAGATTGAGCAGATTTATGCAACAATTGAAAGCTAATCCGTTCAAATCCGTTTAATCCGTTGACATGCATTTTCATGCTGGGTGGAGAGCGTAGCTCATGATGTCTGCTGACTATATCCGTTTTGAAAGGGGACGAGTTCTATGAGTGAGAATCGTATGGCCAAGGACGTCCTGAAGAAGGACGATTTGATCGTTATCACCGGCGCCGGTGGGTTCATTGCCGGCGCGCTGACCCGCTACTTTCACGATCAGGGATTCACCCGCATCCGCGCCGTTGACAAAAAGCCGCTGCCCAAATGGTACCAGCGGGTGGAGGGCGTGGAAAGCCTGTGTATGGACTTGAGCGAGTATGCCAACTGCGTCCGCGCGGTTGAAGGGGCCGTGGAAGTCTATAATTTGGCGGCGGACATGGGCGGCATGGGCTTCATCGAGCGCTTCCGCGTGGAATGTCTGCGCAGCATCCTCATCAACACCCACATGATCGAGGCGGCGTACCGCGCCGGGGTGGAACGGTATTTCTTCTCGTCATCGGCTTGCGCCTACAACGTTACCTTGCAGCAGGACCCCAACGTGCGCGCGCTCAAGGAGTCCGACGCTTATCCTGCAATGGCCGAGCGCGGCTACGGTTGGGAGAAGCTGATGTCCGAGATGTTCTGCCAGGAGTATTGGGCGGAACGTCAGCTCAAGACGGCCATTGCGCGCTTCCACAACGTCTATGGGCCATTCGGCACCTGGGACGGGGGACGTGAGAAGGCCCCGGCGGCCATCTGTCGCAAGGTAATCGAGGCGAAGGACACCGGCAAGCACGAGATCGTCATCTGGGGCGACGGCAACCAGACGCGCAGTTTTATGTACATTGACGACTGTGTGAAGGGCATTGATATGATTATGCACTGCGACGCCCTGATCGCCACGCCCATCAACCTGGGGTCGAGCGAGTTGATCTCCATCAACACCCTTGTCAGCCTGGCCGAGGAAATCGGCGGCGTGAAGTTGGAGCGGCATTACGATTTGAACGCGCCGCGCGGCGTCGCCGGGCGCAACAGCGACAATACCTTCATTTTGCAGGTGCTCGGCTGGGAACCCAAAACCCCCATCCGCGAGGGGCTGGCGAAGACTTACGCCTGGATCGAACAGCAATACTTCGCCCGCAAAGCCGGGAAGCATACGGTGCGGGATTGATGATTTAGGGATTGGGGATTGGGGATTAGGGGATTGGAGATTTGCTGATTTGCTGATTTGCTGATTCTGGAGGATCGTATGATAGATATGACAATCGAATCCGGGCCGTTTGCGCCCACGTGGGAATCGCTGCGGCAGTTTCAATGCCCAGATTGGTACCGCGATGCCAAGTTCGGCATCTGGTCGCACTGGGGGCCGCAGTCTGTGCCGATGTACGGGGACTGGTATGCCCGGCAGATGTACATCGAGGGGTCAGATCAGTACCGCTATCACCTGCGCAAGTACGGGCATCCGTCGAAATTCGGGTACAAGGATGTGGTGCAACTGTGGAAGGCGGAGAAGTTCGACCCGGACGGACTGATGGCGTTGTACGTGGCGGCCGGCGCGCGGTATTTCGTGGCGCAGGCAGCGCACCACGACAACTTCCACAACTGGAACTCCAGGCACCATCGGTGGAATGCGGTCAATATGGGGCCACAAAAGGACATCCTCCAACTGTGGAAAGACGCAGCGCAGGCTCACGGGGTGCCCTTTGGCTTCTCCGAGCACATCGGCGCGACGTTTAGCTGGTATGTGCCCAACAAAGGCGCCGACAAAACCGGCCCGTATGCCGGCGTCCCCTACGACGGCAATGATCCGGCTTACGAAGACCTGTATCTGCCCAACCGCGGCGCCAAGGGGTGGGAGGATGGTGAATGGTATACCAGCAATCCGTGGTGGCATGAGAAGTGGTATACCTACGTCAAAGAGTTGATTGATGTGTACCAGCCCGACCTGCTCTACTCTGACGGCGGCGTGCCGTTTGGGGACTACGGCCTGCACATCATCGCGCACCTGTACAACAGCAGCGCGCGGCGGCATGGCGGCGTCAATCAGGCAGTGTATACCCAGAAGGACAGGAATGTGGAGGTATTGTCGGTCGGTGTTTTCGATATCGAACGTAGCCAGCGTCCCGACATCTTCCCCTACGTCTGGCAGACCGATACCAGCGTTGGCGACTGGTTCTACAACGTCCGCGACGTGTACAAGACGCCCAAACAAGTCGCCGAGATGCTCGTGGACATCGTCAGCAAGAACGGGAACCTGCTGCTGAACATCCCGCAGCGCCCCGACGGCACGCTCGATGATGAATGTACGTACCTGTTGGAGCGCATGGCGGCGTGGATCAAGGTCAACGGCGAGGGCATCTACGGCACGCGCCCGTGGCGGGTATCCGGCGAAGGGCCGATGTCCGTCATCATCGAGGGCTTCCGCGAGGATGCCGTCCCCTGGACGATCGAGGATTTCCGCTTTACCGCCAAAGGCCAGACCGTCTACGCCTTCCAGATGAAGTGGCCTGAAGGCGGCAAGACCGTCGTGCGCAGCCTGGCGCAGGGAAAGGTGAGCAAAGTTGTGGATGTGACGCTGTTGGGCGCCGGCCCGGTCCCGTTTACCCAGACCTCGCGCGGCCTGGCGGTGGACTTACCGGAGCAAAAACCGTGCGAGTACACGCAGTGCTTGCGGGTGACACTGGCCTGAAACGTGAAATGTAAAACGTAAATCGTGAGTCATTACGTTTTACGCTTTACGTTTTACAAGATAGACCTATGAACACGGATATGAACAGCATCTCTTCCATTATCGGCCTTCTTCCCTACCGGATGGCATTTGCGGGCGGATGGATTGATCAACCGTTCGTGTCGCGGCACAACCCCACGCCGCCTGGCTCGATGGTGGTTGTGGCCCTGGAACCAACCTGCCGGTTTATGGATCGGTGCGGAATGGGGACCAGTACACGCAAAGTGGCCGCGGCGCTGTGGGGCAATAAACTGCCGGATGAAGACCCGGCAAAGTTGATGCGGGAATTATACGCTGTAGAGAATGCCGGACAGGCAGAGCCATCGGGATCCCAGGATATGGCCGGTATCGTCTATCCCGGCATCAACAGGCTCGATTACGATTTCGCGTATGAGGGCGGCTACTTTCCCGTGCACGTCGAGTCGAATAACGATCCCGACATCGCCCACTGGTTAGAGCGTGTGCTGCACATGGTGCCGATTGCGCAACGCCCGCCCGGCTACAACCCCCTGGGGGAAAAGAATCTGGACCCGGAATGGATCAGGCGGCTAGGGCAGTCAGGCAAAGAATGCTTTGAGGCCATCATTACCCGCGATATGGAGAGGTTGGGGGCTTCGATGAACGAGTGTATGCGATGCTGGGAGGCCATCCTGCCACACACGGTACGCCACCCGACCATTAACGTTGATTTGATGGCGCTCCTGGGCTACTATCAATCCCGCTATGCGGGGGCGATGTACTCCGGCTGTGGCGGTGGGTATCTCTATGTTGTATCGGAGGAAGAGGTGCCGGGATCATTCCACGTGAATATCAGGATTGCACGAGATAACCATGCAGAAAACCATCGTAACAGGAAGTTTTGACGATCTGAGAGCGCGCGACTTCCGGTTCCTGGAAGAGGCATCGAAGCTGGGAAGTCTGCACGTGCTGTTGTGGTCTGACGAGACCATCCAACAGCGAGAGGGAAAGCCGCCGAAGTTTCCGCAGGCGGAGCGGATGTACATGGTGCAGGCCCTGCGGTACGTTGATGCGCTGACGCTGGTAACGGGCCATGGCGAGCAGGATGTCATCTCGCAAATCAACGCCATCCAGCCGGATGTGTGGGTGGTGGATGAAAGGGGCGATACCGCTCAAAAGCGCGCATATTGCACAGCGCGGGGCATAGCCTACCATGTCGTGGCCGAGGATGTGCTGCGCTGCTTCCCTGCAGCACCTGTCGAAGTTGACACCGGGCGGACGCAGCGAAAGAAAGTCATCGTCACGGGCAGTTTCGACTGGCTACATTCGGGTCATGTGCGGTTTTTCGAGGAGACAGCCGAGTTAGGCGATTTGTACGTCGTCGTTGGGCATGATGACAACATCAAGCTGCTGAAAGGTGAAGGACACCCGTTATTCCCACAGGACGAGCGCAGGTATATGGTGCAATCCATCCGCCACGTCAAACAGGCATTGATTTCTTCGGGTCACGGCTGGCTGGATGCCGAGCCCGAGATCGCCAGGATCAGGCCGGACATTTATGCGGTGAATGAAGACGGTGACCGGCCGGAGAAACGCGCGTTCTGTGAGGAACACGGCATCGAGTACATCGTGCTGAAACGGCTGCCCAAGGCGGGGTTGCCGCGCAGGCAGAGCACGGCGTTGCGGGGATTCTAAGTCGGGGTTGAAAGCGTTTACGGCAAAAAACCCGCCTTCCAGCTCGCGCGATCGGGCATCTATAGCTGTCAGATATTCAACTATGTTCATAAGTGGATTTTCTTCAGGATGTCCAATTGCCGCATGGTTTCGCGATAGGCATCCAGCACAAATTCCCATTCAAACCAGACAGCATCATCTCCCAGTTCACCAGCGCTAAATCTGTGCCCGAACTGTTCAGAAGTCATCCGGCATTGACGTTCAAATGTCATAAGCTGCTGTTGATACTGTTGCAAGTTAAGCTCAAGGGACTTGCGCTTCATTTGCAATCCAGAACGAACAATCGGTATAGCTTCCTGTTGCAGCACCATGGTTGTTTCCATAACCCAGTTTGTCCCAATCATAACTTGTCGGCCAATGTCTGGCAATAGACTCCACCTTTCATTCAAGCACAAAATCTGCAAATCATAGGAGCTGGGCAATTTCGTCGCGGTAGGCGGTCTGCCAGTCGTAGCGGGGGTCGCACAACGCCTCGTAGCGGTGATGGGCGGCGCGTTGGAGCTTGAAAGGGTGCGTTCCGGCAAGCGCAAGCAACGCCTCTACCATCGCGGCGTCGAAGGCCGGGGCGGCAGGGGCCCAGGGATGGGCGAGGAGAGCACGGGCATCGGCCTCGCTCAGCGGGCCGAGAGTATAGGGGATCAGGAAGTTGTAGGACGGCGAGCCGCGCCGGGTGTCGGGGAACAACGTCTTGAGCGGCGCGCGCGAAACGACGACGAGTTTGAAATGCGGGTTGGCGCTGCACACCGCGCGGAACAGCGCGAAATCGTCGGCCGTGAGGCCCCAGCCAGGCGCGCAATCCATCTCGTCGAGCAACAACAGACCGACCGTGACGCGCAGGGCGTCGCGCAGCGCGCGGCGGTCGTTGACCGGCGGCAGGCCGATAAGCCGCGCCAGTTCGGCGAAGAAATCGTTGCAGTCCAGAACGCTCTGGCAATCCAGCGGGCCGAAAACGTGGCTGTGGTGCCCTGCGCGCCAGACCTCCGCCAGCCGCGTCATCAGGGAGCTTTTGCCGATCTTCGGCTCGCCGATCAAGGTGACGGAGCCGCTTTGCAGGAGTGAGAGCAAACGCCGCAGTTCGGCGTCGCGGCCTACAAAACGCGCGGCATCGCGGATGGTCAGCATATCGGTGAAAGGGTTGGGCGGAAGCGGCGGCGGTTTGGGCGCACCGTGGGGGTACTTGACAGGTTGGGGCGGCGTCGAAGCGTTGGATAACGGCGGCAGATTGTCGCTCCCCAGCAGGCGTCCCTCGCGCAAGCGCATAAACAGCGCCGGCACATCCCATCCGCCCTCGGCCAGAAAGCCGCGCGCTTGATTGAGGGCCTTGTCCACAATGCCGTGTTGCAACAGGAAGCGATAGAAGTGGTGGGTCAGGGTCTGCGCGGCGGGCATCGGCATGTGATCCTGCATCGCAATGACCGCCGGGATGCCGATCTGCACCAGGCGCGGCGCCAGGCCCACAAAGGGGTTGGCATCGTCGGCGGGGCGGCGCGCACTCTCACAGGCGGCCAGGAAGATCAGGTGCGGTTTGTGGTCCAGCCCGGCCAGCCGGCCCGTCAGGTCATCGTCTACGACCATCCGCGCCCGCCCGTTGTCATCCTCCAAAAACAACGCCGCCTGTTTGTGCCGCTGATTGAAGGTCCCATGCCCGATGAAATGCAACAGATGATGCCTCGGTGCGTAAGCCAACGCTTCATAGATGCGGTTCAGAGTCGCCGGGCCAGGGATGATGGTATAGCCTTCGGTGTTCAGCGTATGTTCCAGCGCAGGCGAAAGGCCCGTCCGCCCCGGCATGATGGCGATGCTCATGCCGCTCTGCCGCAGATCGCGCAGCGCCGCGCGCAGGTTGGCGACTTCGGCTTCCACGTCAAACGCCGGCACCCCATGAGCTTCCAAATCCGCCGCATTGGCGATGACGCACAGCATCCGCGCCGGCCCGGCGATGGCCGAGGCCGCGCCGCGTTGCAGACCGAAGTAGCGTGAGAAGGGCAACTTCGCATCCGTCACCACGCGGAACGCGCCGCCCTCGCTGCGATAGTGCAGGCGTTCCCAGACCAGCGCGTGCAGGTCGGCGGCGGCGTGGTCAATCCACAAGCGCAGGCGCAGACGATTTTCTGTCTGCGAACGAGCACGTTCCTGGGCGGTGGTATAGGCCGTGTGAATGTCACCGCGAAAAAGCGCGTCAAACAACGCGCAGCCGTACTTCAGCGGATCGGTCAACGTTTCCAGCTCTCGCCGCTCCGCATCCCCCATCTGCAACGTCCCGTAGAATTTGGCGTCGCCGTCCAGTTCAGCGGTGACGGCGTACACCCCGGCGGCGGAATCGCGGGGAGCAAGATGGATTTCAAGATCGGTATACATCTCCGGTGCAGGCTTGACGGTTTTTTCAGATGACGCAATCTCCACTTCCTCTACGGGCGGACACAACGGCGGCGCGGCCTGGCGCTCTTTCCATTCTTGGATTTGCGTCTGCAACTCCGCCCCACGCCGTTGCGCAGTGGCCGCATCGCTCCACCCGCGCGCCTGATATTCCCGCACCTGCGCCAGCTCACGTTCACACTCGGCGATTTTGCCTGCGATCAACGCTTTTTGCACTTCGGAAGACAGAGCGCGCAACTCCGCAGTCGGACATTCCGGCCCCCGCTCCGGCGAGTCACTCAAGGCGCAAAGGAACAGCGCCAGCGCGTTCTGCCCGTCGGCGGTCCAGGCGTCCATAAACTGCGACACCAGAAAACTCACCCGCGAAGCCGAAGTCGCGGCTTCGGCTTCGGGAACGCTGTGTTTCCACGCGGCGAGCCGGGGATCGCCAAAAACCGCGCGCAGGGCGTCGTTGCTGCTAAACGGCGCGCACTTCAACAGCGCGTTGCGAACCTGATGGTGCAAAATCGTCGGCAATGCTAGCGTCATAGGTCCTTGACTCCAAACATTGTCACCAACCGCTTGCCCGGAATTTGCGGGAACGTCGCACCCTGGCTCACGGCGAGCAGCGCAGCGGCGGGGTCGGTGAGCAGCGTCCCGGCGATGGCGTCCACGCCCACCTCAAATAAGAGCGGCGACAGTGGCGTCGTGCCGCCGAGCATGACCACGAAGGCATCCCGACGACATAGCGCGATCAAATCCTCGAAGGTGTGATTCAGCAGCGAGGTGCCGGTCAGCGCGACCACGTCCGCTTGCGGCAGCACCGCGGCGGCCATGCTGGCGGGTAAATCGCCTTCGCGCGGACGCAATTCCAGCACCCACAGTTCCCCGGCGATGGCGCGCAGGCGTGGGACGAAGGGGAAATGGCCGACGACGGCGATCTTGCGTCCCGCGCCGCGCTCGGCAATGAGGTCCGCCGCGTTGACCTCGACGCAGACGCTCTCGTCTACATCCAGCAGCGCGTTGAGCGTCGCAAAACCCACGCTGGTCTCCGCCAGACTCTCGGAGCGCGCCAGCGCCGCCAACTGCGCCACGCTGTAGGTCAACAGTCGCCCGGCATCTCTGACCGGCGCGCCCTTTCCGTGGTGGTGTTCGTCGCTGTACCCCAGCGACGCCGACAGTCCACCATGAAGTTGCCCGTTGCGGGCTACGGCTACAGCAGTCCAGTGGGCGCCGATGCGCACATCCACCAATTGCGCGACGGCGGCGTTGGGGGCAATCTGCTCCAGGAAGCGGTCAATGAGGGTCATAGTATTCCTTCACATCCGTCTGTTCTTCCTCTGCGAGTGCGGTCAAATCGGCGTAGAGCTGCTTGAGGAGCTGGAGGGTTATCGTTTCAGTGCTCATCGTTTCTTCCTCCTGTTTGTTTTTTCCGTTTGTCTTTTCCTCACTGCCTATTATAATCGGCTTTCATGAAACTACTACTGGCCCGTCACGGACAATCGGCCTGGCAAGCTAAGGTGATGGATGGCGATCCCAATCCGCCACTGACGCCGTTAGGCGAAACGCAGGCGCAGCGGCTGGGTGAGTACCTGGCAGCGGCGGGTGATCCCATCACCGCCATTATCGCCAGTCCCTATCAGCGCGCACGGCACACAGCGGAGATTGTGGCGCGCTATCTCAATTTGCCGGTTGCCATCGAGCCGGATTTCCGCGAATTCGACGAGTGGGCGGCCGGGTGGGCGCCGTTGCCGGTTTCGATGTGGGACATGACGCCCGCCGATCCCGAACTCCAGCCGGGCTATAGCCGTTTTCGGGCGCGCGTCTTTGCGGCGATGCAGCGCGTTGTGGCTCAATTTGACGATACGGCGCAGCTCTTGCTCGTCTCGCACGCCGGGACGATTAGCACGCAGGTGCGGATTCTAACCGGCTCCGATACACCCCGTTTGTGGATAGGCAACGCCAGCCTGAGCCTCTTTGAATGGGGATGCCCGGAACGTGAAGGAAGTTGGGTAATTCACTATCTCAACCGCGTCGAACATCTGCCAGCATCGCTGAGGACCGCATGACCGACGAAGCCACGCCGAACATACGTCGCACCGACTTCCCCCGTTTTTGGGTATGGACCGGCATTGCGCTGGCGTTGGGCGGGACGATTGCCCTTTTCCTCTTGACGCCTGCCGGCCTATTGGACAAGGCCGATATGATTGCCGCAGCCGTCTGCCATCGCCTGCCCTCCCATTCGTTTTTTATTGACGGGCATCAGCTTCCCCTGTGTCAACGCTGTTCCGGGACATTTGCCGGCGCACTGACCGGCCTGCTCGTCCAGTGGGGAGTGTGGCGACGACGGCGTGCGCAGCGTTTCCCCAAATGGCCGGGGGTTGCCGTGTTAGCGTTTTTCGCCGCTCTGTGGGGACTGGATGGGCTTAATTCCTACACCACCCTGCTGCTCAGCAGGCCGGAAGGCATCCTGGGCTATGCGCCACAGCCCTGGTTGCGCCTGCTCACCGGCACGCTGATGGGGATGGGGATGAGTATCGTGTTGGTGCCGGCTTTCAACCAGACAATGTGGGCCGACGGCGAAGCCGTCGCGTCGCTGCGTTCCTGGCGGGAACTGGTGTTCTTGCTTGCCGTCGAACTGGTCATCGTGGGCTTGATCTACCTCCTGGAACCGGTCTTGCTTTATCCGGTCGCGCTCTATAGCGTTGCAGGTGTTCTGGCGATGTTCATCTGTCTCGGCGCGATGATCTTTGTGATGGCGCTGCGGCGCGACGGCGTCTTTACCGCCTGGCGCCAAATCTGGCTGCCGCTGGTGTGGGGGCTGGTATTCGCCCTTGTCATCGTCGGCGGGATGAACTTCTTACGTTTGAAGATCACGGGAACCATCGAGGGGGTGCCTGGTTTATCGTGATTGAAGATTGGGGATTGGGGAGTAGGGATTGGTGATTAGGGATTGGGGGGCGGTGATTGGAGATGCGCTGATTCGCCATTCGCCGATTCACCGATTCACCATTCGCTGATTCGCTGATTCGCCGATTCGCTGATTCACCATTCGCCGATTCACCATTCGTAATTCATAATTCGTAATTCATAAAGGAGGATATATGTACAAAAAACTTTTCATTCCGGGGCCGACCCACGTACGGGAGGAAATTCTGGCCGCGCAAACCGCACCGATGATCGGCCACCGCGCTAAGGAGTATTCGGATTTACAGGCTGCTGTGACCCCCAAGCTGCAAAAGCTGCTCTACACCCAGCAGCCGGTTTTCATCTATGCTTGCTCCGGTACCGGCTTGATGGAAGGCTCGCTGCGTCAAGCGGTGCAGAAGCGCGCGCTCATCACCGTCTGCGGCGCGTTCTCCAAGCGCTGGTTCGAGGTGGCGCAGGGCAACGGCGTGCCCGCCGATAGCCTGGAAGTCGAGATGGGGCAAGGCTTCACGCCGGAGATGGTTGACGCGGCATTGAGCGCGGGAGATTACGACGTGTTGACCGTCACCCTCAACGAAACGTCCACCGGCGTTATGAATCCCGTTCAAGAGATCACGGCTATGGTGCGTGAGAAATACCCCAACGTGCTGGTATTGGTAGATGCGGTTTCCGCCATGGCCGGCGTGAAGATCGAATTCGACGCCTGGGGGGTAGACGTGGTCTTTGCCAGCTCGCAGAAATGCTTCGCGCTGCCGCCAGGATTGACCATTGCGGCCGTCAGCGAACGCGCCTTTGAGCGCGCGCGCCAGATTCCCCATCGGGGCTACTACTTCGATTTCATTGATATGCTCAAGTACTATCAACGCAATCAAACCCCGGCGACGCCGGCCATCAGCCTCATCTACGCACTGAACAAACAAATGGACGACATCCTCGCCGAGGGGCTGGAAAACCGTTGGGCGCGGCATATCGAGATGGCGGAAATCGTCCGCGCCTGGGCGCGCCAGCACTGGGCCTTGTTCCCCGACGAACGCTTCCTCTCGCACACCGTAACGACAATAACGAACACACGCGGCATCAGCATCGGCGATCTCAACAAGGCACTCGGCGAACGTGGGGCGATGATCTCCAACGGTTACGGCACGCTTAAAGAGAAGACCTTCCGCATCGCCCACATGGGCGACCTCACCGTGGCCGACATCCGCTGGCTGCTTACCCAGATTGACGATATTCTAGGACTGGCATAAACATTTGGATAAAATCCAGTCTGAACAGGTTAGAAAATCCTACCACGAATCTTCACGAATCCACACTAATTGGAGTTTCTATTCGTGAAGATTCGTGTAAATTCGTGGTCTATCTTCAGGAGGATACAATGGCAAGAGTGTTGATTTGTGATTCCGTAGACGCCCAGGCCGTGGATGCTATGCGTGCAGCGGGCGTCGTGGTGGATGTGCGCGACACTATCACCGCCGATGAACTGGCGCAGGTGATCGGTGAATACGATGCGATTGTGGTGCGCAGCCGCACGAAGGTGCGCGCGCCGCTGCTGGAGAATCCCGGCAACCTCAAAGTAATCATCCGCGGCGGTGTGGGGGTGGATAACATTGACGTCGCCGCCGCCGAAAGCAAAGGCATCAAGGTGCTCAACACACCGGCGGCCAGCTCCAATGCCGTGGCGGAACTGACGCTGGCGATGATGTTCGCGCTGGCGCGCAGCCTCGCCTGGGCCGACGCAACGATGAAGGCCGGAAAATGGGAAAAGAAAAAGCTCGAAGGCTTTGAACTGGCGGGCAAGACGCTGGGCATCATCGGCTATGGGCGCATCGGGCGCATGCTGGCCGAGAAAGCGCGCGCCTTGGGGATGACGGTAGTGGCTTACGACCCCTACATCCAGGATGCGGCGCTCGTTTCCCTCGACGAACTGCTGGCGGTCGCCGACTACGTCAGCCTGCACATCCCCCACACGCCGGAAACGCACCATCTCATCGGCGCGGCGCAACTGGCGCAGATGAAGAAGGGCGCGTATCTCATCAACGCCGCGCGCGGCGGCACGGTGGACGAAGATGCGCTTTACGAGGCGTTGGTCAGCGGCCATCTGGCCGGCGCGGCACTGGATGTCTTCAGCGAAGAGCCGCCGCAGAGCGAGGCCCTGCATAAGCTCATCGCCCTGCCGCAGGTCGTGGCGACCCCGCACATCGGCGCGGCGACCGTCGAGGCGCAGGAGCGCATCGGCGGCGAGATTGTGAAACTGGTGCAGGAATATCTTTCCGCATAGACGTTCGACGCAACACTAATTTTTTGTCAGCAGACATCATGAGCGACGCGCTCAACCCAGCATGAAAATGCATGTCAACGGATTAAACGGATTTGAACGGATTAGCTTTCAATTGTTGCATAAATCTGCTCAATCTGCTTAATCCGCTGACCATTTTCGGAATAGATTAAGCAGATTGAGCGGATTATATCCTAGACCAAACAAAAATCTGCTTAATCTGCTAAATCTGCCGATGAAGAGGAGGAAGTATGACCAACATTCGCCCGTTTCGCGGGTTGCGTTACAACCCCGACAAGTTCTGTGATCTATCCGATGTCATCACCATGCCCTACGACCGCATCCACGAGGCCGAACAAGCGCAGTATTACGACCTTTCGCCCTACAACTACGTGCGCGTCATCCTGGGGCGGCGCACGGCCGATGACAATGACGAGAACAACGTCTACACGCGCGCGCGCGGCTATCTATGGAACTGGCTGGCGGAAGAAATTTTCATCCGTGATCCGGCCCCCGCGCTCTATGTGCTGGAACAAACGTTCAAGTTGCCCAACGGCACGGTGTACACGCGGCGCGGTCTCACGGCGGCGCTTGAGTTGAGCACCTTCGACGAAGGCGTTGTCTTGCCCCATGAACATACGCTGAGCGGTCCGAAAGTAGACCGTCTTAACCTTACCCGCGCTACAGCAATGGCCTGGGAGCATATCTTTATGCTCTATCCCGACGAAGCCGGCGCCGTCAACGCCTTGCTGCAACCTTTCCTGGATTCCCACATGCCGGCGTTGGTCCACGAGAAAGTGATTGAACCCGACGTCGAGCAGGCATTCTGGGTCATCAACGATCCGGTGCTCATTGCGGCCGTGGTGGCAGAGATGGCAAACAAGCAGCCGCTCATCATTGCCGATGGGCATCATCGCTACGAAACAGCCCTCAACTACCGCGACGAGATGCGCCGACAGCATCCCGACGCTCCCCCAAACGCCGCTTTCAACTACGTCATGGTGACGTTTGTGAGCATGAACGATCCGGGGCTGGTGATTTTGCCAACGCACCGGCTGATTCATTCCTACACGAAGATGGACGGCCGGGCGCTCCTAAAGGGGTTAGAACCCTACTTCGTCATTGAATCCATGGCCGACCGCACAGCCATGGAGGCCGGTTTGGCAGCCGCTACGATGGATCATCCGCGCTTCGGCTTCTACGACGGCAACTACGCACTGCTCACACTCAAGACGTTGAACGCGATGGCGGCTGTGGCGCCGGATCGTGATCCGCACTGGCGCGCGCTCGATGTGGCGGTGTTGCACGAACTGGTCATTGAGCGTGTGATGGGGCTGAGCAAAGAAAGCGTGCGGCGGCTGGAAAACATCACCTACCTGCGTGACCCGGAGCCCGGTTACGTCGCCGTGGATAAAGGTGAAGCTAACTTTATGTTCTTGTTGAATCCCACGCGCATCGAACAGGTGCGTGCGTGTACCGTCGCCGGTGAGCGCATGCCGCAGAAGTCCACGGACTTCTTCCCCAAAATTGTCAGTGGGCTGGTAGCGTTGCCGCTGCACGATACGCTCGATTAACAAGCCCCTTGCGAAAGTTCGGAAACCTTCGCAAGGGTAGGGTAAGATTAGGAAACCGCGCTATGAAAGTCGAACGCCATCAACTTCTGGGTGTATTGTTGACCAGCATGGGGTCTTTGGCACTGGAAGTGACGCTGACGCGTATCTTCTCGGTGACCATGTGGTACCATTTCGCATTTCTGGCGATTTCGCTGGCGATGATGGGGAGCGCGCTGGCCGGCGTCGTCCTGTACTTTTTCCCGGCCATCACCCGGCCCGAACAGGCGCGGCGCTGGATCGGTTGGGCAGCGCTGGCGCTGGCGTTTTCCGTCCCCTTGACCTTCTGGCTGTACCTCAAAATCCCGTTCCAGGTGACAATGAACCGCACCGGCGGCTTCAGCCTTGCGCAATTTCTGGTGTTCATCCTGATCTATCTGGATTTGATGATTCCCTTCTTCCTCAGCGGTGTCGTGATGTCGCTGGCACTTTCCGGTTGGGCGGCGCAGGCCGGGCGGATTTACTGGGCCGATCTGACCGGCGCTGCGTTGGGCTGTCTGTTCAGCATCCTGGCCCTGGATGCGTTGGGGGGCGCGAACGCGCTCCTGGCGTTGAGCGTGATTGTGGCGCTGGCAGGCGTTGTGTTGAGTGCCGGATGGTTGCCACGCAAACCGGTGCAGGCGCTCCCGTTGGTCGGCTTTCTGATGCTGGCCGCTATGTTGGTGAGCAACGTCGTCCATCCGTGGTTGCAGATTCGCGTCAACAAAGCCGGTGGAGCGGAACCGCCGTTGCTCTACGAGAAGTGGAACGCCCATTCCCGCGTGACAGTCTACGAACCGAACTACTATCCCTTTTTCTGGGCCGTTGCACCCCGATATTGGGATCAGACCGTGCAAGAGAGTAACACCTTCGGACATGCTTTGTTGCTCATTGATAGCGTCGCCGGCACGCCGGTTCAGAACTTCAAAGGCAATCTGCAACAGGTGCGTTTCTTGCGCTACGATCTCACCTCTTTCGTCTACCACTTGATCGAGCGTCCTGAAACGCTGGTGATCGGTCCCGGCGGCGGACGCGATGTGCTGGCGGCCCTGGCGACCGACGCGCCCCACGTTACCGCCGTCGAGGTGAACCCGGCGGTCATCGAGGCAGTGCGCGGTCCCATGCGCGACTTCGCGGGCGACCTCTACAACCGCCCCGATGTGAGTGTGGTGATCGCCGACGCGCGCGGTTACATTGACCGCAGCCCCGCACGTTATGACGTGATCCAGGCATCGCTGATTGATACCTGGGCCGCCGGCGGTTCCGGCGCGTTTGCCTTGTCGGAGAACAGCCTCTACACCCGTGAGGCTTTCAAAACCTATTACGCGCACCTCTCCGAACGCGGCATTTTGAGCGTTTCCCGCTGGTACCTGCCGGAGCGGCCTGCCGAAACCATGCGGTTGGTAGCGACCGGCATGGCCGGTTGGGAAGCGGCCGGCGTCGCCGACCCGCGCCAACATATAGCCGTCCTGGTGCGCTACACCTCCGGCGCAACGACCGAGGGCCTCTCTACGGTGCTCTTCAAGCGTGAACCCTTCACAGAGGCGGAAGTTGCCACGCTGCTCCAAAAGGCTGCCGACCTGGAATTCACGGTCATCTACGCGCCCGGCCTGAAGGCGACCGAGGAAGTCGGCGCGCTCATTACCGCGCCGGACCGCGCGGCTTTTATCGCGGATTACCCGCTCGACATCTCCCCGGCAACCGACGACCGCCCCTTTTTCTTCAACCTGGTCCTGCTGGGAGATTTGCTCGATCCGGCCTTGAGCGGTAGCGGCGTCTACCGCACCAGCATGGAAGCCATCATCATCCTCTTTGTGGTGATCGGCGTTGCAGTGCTGTTCGGCGTCGTGTTTGTCATCGTTCCTCTGCTTGTCGGCACGCGGAAGCGCAAACTGGCGCGGCCTCCGCTGCGTATCCTGGGGTATTTCGGCGCGTTGGGGATTGCCTTTATGTTGCTGGAAATCCCTCTCATCCAAAAGCTCACCGTCTATCTGGGGCGTCCGGTTTATTCGCTGGCGGTGGTGCTATTTACGCTGTTGCTGTGCAGTGGACTGGGCAGCCTGTGGAGCAGCCGCTGGCCGGCGGAGACCATTCCGCAACGCATCCGCCGGGTTTTCCCGCTGTTGCTGACCGTGATTGTCGGGTACATCGTGTTGAACCAGGCCATCCTGCGTTTGACGCTTGGCCTGCCGTTGGGAATCCGCATGGCCGTGGCCGTCTTGATGCTTGCAGCGTTGGGGTTCTTTATGGGGATTCCCTTCCCGGTGGGGATGCGCTGGTCTGGCGCACGCTGGCCGGGCGTGGTGCCGTGGCTCTGGGGTGTGAACGGCATTATGTCGGTTTTCGGTTCGGCGTTGGCGACGGCCCTGGCAATCCACGCCGGCTTCCGCGTGACGCTGCTCTGTGCCGCGGTGGTCTATGCGCTGGCCGCCCTGCTGCTGACCAAAGAGCTTGATTTTGGATTTTAGATTTTGGATTTGCGTTACTGTCGTACAGTATTCGCCATTGTCGCCTCGCCTGTCGGTGAACCGCCGGGCTATCCCGTAAACGAAACTGAAAAGCCAGATTTATCCGACGTTACTTTTGTAGCACGGGCGTTGATGTCTATGTGAGCAACGGCGGCGAATACTGAAGCCACCAGTAATTTGCCAATTTGCTGATTCTCTATTCGCTGATTCTCTATTCGCTGATTCTCTATTCGCTGATTCTCTATTCGCTGATTCTCTATTCGCCGATTCTCTATTCGCCGATTCTCTATTCGCTGATTCTCTATTCGCCGATTCTCTATTCGCTGATTCTCTATTCGCCGATTCTCTATTCGCTGATTCTTTCATTCACTGATTCTCTATGCCCTATATCCTCTTCGATCTCGATGACACCCTGTATACCAACGATACCGGTCTTTTCAAAGAACTGGGGACGCGACTGGTCTACTGGGTTTCACAGCAGTTACACATTTCCCTGGAAGAAGCGGCGGCGCTGCGGCGTCAATACTTCGATGCGCATGGGACGATGATGCGCGGCCTCTTGCTGCACCATCCCGAAGTGGACGTTGACGCCTATCTGGATTACGTGCACGATATTGACGTCAGCCGCTATCTTGCGCCCAATCCGGCGCTCGATGCGATGCTCACACGGCTGGCGGCGCCCAAAGCCGTGTTTACCAACAGCGTGGCCGACTGGGCAGAACGCATCCTGCGGCAGTTGGGCATCCGGCAGCACTTTACCCACATTATTGACGTGCGTGCGGTGGATTACCAGAGCAAGCCGCATCCCCATGCCTTCGCGCGGGCGTTGGAGATTCTGGGGATGCCGGCTTCCGCCTGTGTGATGGTGGATGACCAGATCAGCTACCTGCGCGGCGCGGCGGCGGCCGGGATGTGGACGGTGCTCGTCCGTCCGGGCGCCGAAGCTGTGGAGGGCATTGACTATGCTGTGGATACCATTCTGGACGCCGAACCGATTCTCCAAAAGTGGCTCGCAGAACAGCAAACTGTGGTATACTTAGTTTGAGAAGTGTCTGGCGAGAACGACTATGAGAATCTCACCCACATCATTTGGCTACCGGAGATTGAAGATAAGCTATTTTATAAACATAACGTACTTGCTGAAGAGGTTGAGGAGGTCTTATTTGACCACCCACACGTTCGGTTTGTGGAAAAAGAGTATCGTGAAGCTGAAGATTTATATGCTGCTTATGGTCAGACACTGGCAGGACGCTGGTTGATCATATTTTTTATTCTGAAGAGTCCGCACGAGGCCCTGGTGCTTAGTGCAAGGGATATGGACCGTAAGGAGCGACGATTATATGCCAGAAGATAAAAAGAGTAGCATTTCCGGTTCGCATACCATCGAAGAGATGGCAGATTTCTGGGATACGCATAGTCTCGCCGATTATGATGATCAAACTTATGAAGTAGAAATGGTTTTTGATCCATCGGCGCGGCGGACGGCTGTGATGATTGAACCGGAGTTGATGGCCGACTTATTGCAGGTAGCCCGGAAACGCAAAGTCGGTGTACAAACATTGGTTAATGTTTGGCTGCGTCAGCAGGTAGATCAACTGTAGTCAGCGATACGGGGCCGCTCATTGCGTTGGCAAAAGTAGACCGTCTGCATCTACTAAAAGCCCTATTCGGCTCGGTGTTCATTCCACCCGCAGTCTACCGCGAACTCCTGGCGAAATCAGGCCCAGAAGCCTATAAGAATAATCTTTTGTAACCTCGCTCCCCAAAAATGCCCGCCGGATTGGTTCCGGCGGGCATTTTTTGCGAGTGTTTCTATCTCTTTGAGCTTATTTAGCTGCCGCCCAGCTATAATCCAGTGCGGCTAACTGCCGGTAGTACACCCAGCGCGCCACGGCGTCTTGCCGCGCCAGCTCCAGCAGTTGCCTGGCAATCTCCGGCTTCGACTGCGTCAGCGTCTTGAAGCGCACCTCGTTGTACATATACTCTGCGATGTCCAACTGTGGCTTTTCCTCGCGCTTATGCGGCCCGTAATCCAGTTGCAGGGGATTCTTGCCTTCCTGGATCAGGCGCGGGTCGTAGCGGTAGAGAATCCACGCGCCGGAAGCCACAGCCTTCTTCTGCTGCTCGAAGCCGTACTTCATTTGCGGAAGCCCCTGGTTGATGCAGTGGCTGTAAGCAATGATGAGGCTGGAGCCCGGATAAGCCTCGGCCTCGCGGATGGCGCGGAGCGCCTGCGCGTCGTCGGCCCCCATCGCGATCTGCGCGACATAGATGTTGCCGTAGGTCATCGCAATCAAGCCGAGGTCCTTCTTGGGCAGCGGACGACCGGCCGCAGCAAACTTCGCCACTGCACCGCGTGGCGTCGCCTTTGACATCTGCCCGCCGGTGTTGGAGTACACCTGCGTATCGAGCACCAGCAGGTTGACTTTGCGCCCCTGCGCCAGCACGTGATCCAATCCCCCAAAGCCGATGTCGTAGGCCCACCCGTCGCCGCCGAAGATCCAGACGGAGCGCCGCACCAGCACATCGGCCAGGCTCAGCAGGTCTTTGGCCTTGGGACTGTCATCCTCGGCCAGGCGGATGCGCAATTGCGCCACGCGCTCGCGTTGTGCGGCGTAATCGGCCTCGGTTTCCTGCGGCGCGTTGAGCAATCCATCGGCCAACTCGGCGCCGAGCTTGTCGCGGAACTGGGCCACCAGCTCGCGGGCATACTGCTCCTGCTTGTCCAGCGTCAGCCGGAAGCCGAATCCGAACTCGGCAGCATCCTCGAACAGGCTGTTGTTCCACGTCGGGCCGCGACCCTCAGCGTTCTTGGTGTAAGGGGTGGTGGGCATGTGACCACCGTAGATGGAGGAACAGCCGGTAGCGTTAGCGATGATGGCGCGGTCGCCGAACAGTTGCGACACCAGGCGGATGTAGGGCGTCTCACCGCAGCCACCGCACGCGCCGGAGAACTCGAACAGCGGGCGCAGGAGCTGCGTTTCCTTAACCGTGTTCAGATTCAAATCGTTGCGGTCATAGTCAGGCAGCACATTGAAGAAGAAATTCCAGTACTCCCGTTGCTGCGCGCGGATCGGCGGTTGCGGGGTCATATTGATGGCCTTGCGACCGGGATTCTGCTTGTCCTGCGCCGGGCAAGTCTGCACGCACAGGCCGCAGCCGGTACAGTCTTCAGGCGCGGCCTGGATGGTGAACTTCTTGCCCTCGAATTTCTTGCCCTTGGCGTCGGTAGACTTGAACCCGGCGGGCGCGTTCTCCAGATAGGCCGGATCGTAAATCTTCATGCGGATCACGGCATGCGGGCAGGCCATAGCGCACTTGCCGCACTGGATGCACACATCGGGATTCCATACGGGCATTTCGAGGGCGATGCTGCGCTTCTCGTACTGCGTGGTTCCGCTGGGTACCGTGCCGTCCACAGGCATAGCCGAGACGGGGACGGTATCGCCAGTGAGCGAGGCGATTTTGGCCGCGACTTCATAGACAAATTCCGGCCCACCGGGCATCATAATCGGCGGCACCTCGATGGTGCTGGTGGCCTCGGCGGGCACTTCAATTTCCACCAGGTTCGCCAGCGCGTTATCTACGGCGGCGAAGTTCTGCTTGACGACGTTCTCACCCTTCTTGATAAAGCGTTTGTGAATGGCTTCCTTGATCTTCGCAATCGCTTCATCCCGCGGCAAAACACCGGAGAGCGCGAAGAAACAAGTCTGCATAATCGTGTTGATGCGTCCGGGCATCCCGGCTTCTTCGGCCACTTTGTAAGCGTTGATGGCGTAGAATTTGAGTTTCTTGTCAATAATCTGCTGCTGAACGTGACGTGGCATCTTGTCCCAGGTCTCGCGGGGGTCGTAGGGCGTGTTCAACAGGAACGTACCGCCTTCAAGGGCCGGGCCGAGCACGTTCAGCTTTTCCAGATACACAAATTGGTGACAGCCGATAAAGCTGGCCGACGAGATCTGGCAGGTTTGGCGAATGGGACGCGGCCCAAAGCGCAGGTGCGAGACGGTGTACCCGCCGGACTTCTTGGCGTCGTAGGCGAAGTAGCCCTGAGCGTAGTTGTCGGTTTCCGTCCCGATGATTTCAATGGTATCGTGGTTGGCACCCACGGTGCCATCCGAGCCCAGCCCGAAGAACATAGCGCGCACCACATCCGGCGGCTCGATGTTGAAGGCAGGGTCATAGGCGATGCTGGTGTGCGTCACATCGTCGTTGATGCCTACGGTGAAGTGGTTCTTGGGCTTGGCCTTCTTCATTTCGTCGAAGATGCCCTTGACCATCGCCGGAGTGAATTCCTTGCTCGAAAGCCCATAGCGTCCACCGATGACCTGGACATCCGTGCGCCCGGTTTCTTTCAGTGCAGCGATGCAGTCTTCATACAGGGGTTCGCCGATGGCGCCGGGTTCCTTGGTGCGGTCCAACGCGGCGATCAATTTGACGCTCTGGGGCAGGGCCGCGGCGAACGCCTGCACATCGAACGGGCGATACAGGCGCACCTTGAGCAGGCCGACTTTCGCGCCGTGGGCATTGAGGTATTCGACCGTCTCGTGGGTCACTTCCGCGCCGGACCCCATCATCACGATCACATGTTCGGCGTCGGGCGCGCCGACGTAGTCAAAGAGGTGATACTGTCGTCCAACGAGCGCGGCGAACTTGTCCATCGCTGCCTGGACGATGCCAGGGACCTTAGCGTAGAACGGGTTGACCGTCTCGCGCCCCTGGAAGTAGACATCTGGCCCTTGCGACGTACCGCGCACCACCGGTTTATCGGGATTCATCGCGCGCGCGCGATGCGCCCGCACCAGATCATCATTGATCATCGCCTTCAGATCGTCAAGCGTCAACTGCTCGATTTTGTTGATCTCATTGCTGGTGCGGAAGCCGTCGAAGAAGTGGATGAACGGGACGCGCGCTTCCAGCGTGGCTGCCTGTGAAATCAACGCAAAGTCGTGCGCCTCTTGGACGGAATTGCTGGCGAGCATCGCAAACCCGGTCGAGCGGACGGCCATCACGTCGCTGTGGTCGCCGAAGATCGAGAGCGCCTGCATGGCCAGGCTGCGCGCCGATACGTGGATGACCAGCGGTGTCAACTCACCCGCGATCTTGAACATACTGGGGATCATCAACATCAGGCCCTGGGATGCGGTGAAGGTGGTGGTCAGCGCGCCGGTTTGCAGCGCCCCGTGGACGGCGGCAGCGGCGCCCCCTTCAGACTGCATTTCCACGACGAGGGGTACCGTACCCCAGATATTCGTCTGCCCGGCTGCCGAGAAGGCGTCAGCCATCTCCCCCATCGAAGTGGACGGCGTAATCGGGTAAATGGCAATGACCTCGTTAATTTTGTGGGCGACCCACACGCACGCGGTATTTCCATCTACCGTAACCATTTTACGTTTTGCCATAGTATAGACCTCCTAAACAGTTAAATGATAAGGAACTATATTCGTACCCTTACCGGGTGCGTATTTTTCGTGATGCAGAAAACGGGTGGCAGCACGAGGCGCGTTTTCTGTATGCATACGTGTATTGTAACCTTAAAGATTATAGCACACCCTTAACTTTCGTCAAAAGTAATAGATAGGGCTATCGCATTTGGCCGCTTCCGGCAACTGAATACGGCCTAAAGGCCGGGGAAAGGGGGATTTTTGTGGCAGGGCTTCGCCCCGCCACAAAAATCCCCCCTAAAAACGCCGCTTTAGCGGCACAACAGACAGCACGACGGGACAAAGTTTTCCAAATGCGATAGCCCTAAAGTAATAGAGGGATTGAGGAATTTGCTTTGTAGCCAAGAGCTTCTACAATATGCACGAATATTAAAGTGAGGATTGATAACGTGCCGGAATCCGAAACTTTTATCCGCCCACCTGGATTGCGCTATAACCTCATATCGCCGCCGGTTGACTTTACCGGACGGAAGGCCGAGCTTGCCACGCTGCTGGCAAATTTCGAGCGCGGCGTTTTGATTACCAGCCCTGCCGACGAGCTGGGCAACGGTATGACGGCGCTGGCCCGGCGGCTGGCCGCCGAATTGCGCAACGACTTCCCCGATGGCTGTCTGGAAATTGATCTGCGCGGCGGCCTGGCAAACTTCATCGAGCCGCTCACGCCAGTCGAAGCCCAGCGGCGTCTGTTGCTGCCTTTCTATCCCGACACGCCACTTCCCGATGATGAGAAGGCCCTGGACGAACTGTATCGGGAGACATTTGCCACGCGCAAGGTGTTGTTGTTGTTGGACAATGCCGCCGGCCCGGCCCAAGTGCGGCGTTTGGTGCCGCGGCAGCCTTCGGCGGTGATCGTCACTGCGCGGACGGAGTTTCCTACACTGGCAAAATTGTATCCCCTCAGCCTTGGCGGATTGCGTACCGAGGAGGCGCGAGCCTTGTTAATGCATATCGCTCCTGCCTGTGCTTCCCTGCCGCAGCGTTTGACGAACAAAATCCTGGAATACTTCGGCAGCAGCCCGCTTGCGTTGCGCATTGTCGGAGCGCTGTTGCGGGATGGGTTTGTCAAAAATCCCCGGATGCTGTTGAACCGTTATCACGCCATCCGCCGACGCCTTACGGCGCTGCGCCCTGTGGGCGTCAACCTGCCGGTGAGCATCGCTTTAGAGCTGGCCTATGAGACCTTGCCTACCGAACAGCGCGCTTTCTTTGAGTCCCTGGCCGTCTTCCCGGCGCCGTTCAGTCAGGCAGCAGCGGCGATGGCCTGGGGACTTGACGCCACAGCAGCTGAATCCTTGCTGGTGACTTTGGTGCGTCGCAACCTGGTCATGTATTATCCAGAAGTGAACTTATATGCGTTGCATGATCTGGTCTCGGTCTACATCCAGGAGCTGTTGCTGGGACAACCGGAATGGACGCGCCTGGTTATGGAACGTTATGTACGTTATGCCCTGGCCGAAGCCGGGCGCGCCAATGCACTCTATGGTGCAGGGGGCGTTTACAAGGAAGAAGGATTGGCGCGTTTTCTTGCGGTCTGGCCGCATGTATGGGCGGCCTGGCTGCGGATGAGCAGCGCCGATCCCGGCTGGCCCCGTCCCGAGAATGTGGAACGCTGGTTGTGTGACTTTCCCAGCCGCGTTTTGCCGATTTTGCAAACCCTGGTGCCGCTGGCGGAACGCACGGTCATGCTGGAACGTATGTTGCAGGCAGCGCGCGCGTTGGATCGCGCCGCCGAGGCATTGGTCCTGAACTACCTGGGACAAGCCTACATGGCGCAAGGCGATGCACAGCGAGCTTTGGAAGTTTACGAAGCCTACCTGCAGATTGCCTATGATCTTCACGACCGTATGGGTGAAGCTACGGCGCTGATGCACATCGGCACGGCCTGTGGGTTCCTGGGCAACGTCAAGCGCGCGCGGGAGAGTTGGCGTCATGCCCTGGCGCTCTTCAGGATGATCGGCGATCCGCGCGCCGCGCAACTGCGTACCTGGCTGGAGAAGTTGGAAAGCAAGCTCACAGCGTAGAAAGTGTGTTACAATGAAGATATAGTCTTACAGCAGGTGAAAAGAGATGAGTACATATACGCCAGAAAGGGTGTTAGCATTGCTAGGATACGCAGATCCACTGGATGCTGCGCGGCAACACGCACGCATGATTCTGCTGGGGCGCAGAGCGCGGTATGAAGCCCAAGCTCAGGCATTGGCAGCCAAATGGGGATGTTCGGTTGCTGAAATGCAGGCGCGTTACATGTTGCAGGGACAGGAAGATTTTGAAGCTGATGACGATTACGTGGAATGGCAATGGTATTTGGACGCCTTATCGGTGCTTGATGCCCAAATAGCGGCCCTCTCTTAACTTTTGGGTCATGTTACGACTTCTTGAGCAGCGTCCCGATCTTTTTGTATCTTGGCGTCTCTTGCGTTATGAACAATGAGGGAGACGCCTATATGCTACACATTGTCATATATCTACGTGATTCAAACCGGTTGGATGTACGGGATTATGTATTTGTGAACGGACAACGCAAGTATGCCTATCATTGGATGAATAGTGATGGCACACTGCGTTGTCGGTGGGATAATGCACCACATTGGCCGAATGTCAGCACTGCGCCGCATCATCAACATCTACCCGGGCAAACTGTTCCGGAGCCATCACTGATCACGAATCTGGAAGATTTGTTTGCTTTTATCGCCAATAAATTTCCTACGGAGTTGTAATCACCTGAATCAGGACGACCCGACGGCGGCTTTGACTGACCCCCAAGCCCTCAGGTGCATACTGTTCAATAATCTCAGGGGAGGGCTTGGCCCTCCCCTGATTCTTTTAACCTTTTAGATACGCAATCAGCGGCTCCGTCACCAGCGGTACCACATCCCCGATCATGTGTGGCATCAGGTTATCCATCACTTTTGGCATCAACTTGGGCATCTGCTCGGCCATGTAGTCGGGCATCGGGATTTGCGCGGCGACGCGGGCCAGCATGGTGTCCATCACCTTCGGCATCATCAGCGGCAGCAGTTTGGGGAAGAGCACCGGGAACAGCGGCTTCATCAGCCCCAACGCGCCGGGGATTTTGCCCATCGCGCGCATCATCTTGCCCATACCAAACGGCATGGCGTCCACCAGCTCCGGCCACATCGTCCCCATCAGGTTGGCGAAGCCCTGCGGCGTCATCAGCGCGATCATCGCCTCGAAAACCGCCCACTGCGCCTTGACCTCCGGGTGTGGATCGGGCAGGTCGGTGTAACCGAGCGCTTCGGCGCAGAAGCGCGCCAGGTCCACGATTTCAACGTTCAGGTTTTTCTTGTCGCGCGCCACGCGGAACTGGAACTCGCAACACGGACAGGCCGCCAGTACCTTCTGCGCGCCGGCCTCGATGGCTTCATCCAACCGGTGTTTGCCCACCTCGGCGGCGACCGGCGGCTCTTTGATGAGCGTGAGTACGCTGCCGCAGCAATGCGCCATATCGCGGTTGTACTCCATTTCCACATAGTTCACGCCGGGGATAGCCTTGATCACGTCACGCGGCTCCTCATAGACGTGCGAGACGCGCCCCATGTGGCAGGAATCGTGCCAGGTCACGTTGACCGGTTGGGTGCCGCTCTCTGGGAAAGTGAACGAGCCATCGCGTACTTTCTCCGCTACCACTTCACTATAGTGTTTGGCGGTGATGCCGTACTCGATCCCCAGCTTCGCGCACCATTCCGGGTAGACGTGCCGCCACATCATATTGCACGCCGGACAGGAAGTAATGACGGTATCCGCGCCGGCAGCTTTGACGGCGGCAATATTCTTTTTCATTGTCTCCACGAAGACGTCCCATTTGCCCGCGACGAGCATCGGGGTACCGCAGCAGTTCTCCTTCTTGCCGACGTAGGTGAAATCCACGCCGGCAGCGTCCAGCAACTTCACCGAAGCCTGCCCAATGTCGTGCTCGACATAACTGGCCGTGCAGCCGGCAAAGTAGACCGCTTTAGCTTTTTTGTCGCTGTGTTTTGCGCGCAACTCTTCTGGGAACCACGCATCGCGGTCTTTGCGGTAGCCGGCCCAGATATTGCCCTGATCGGTGAGCGCCGCCGCCATCATCTCGAAGGGCGGGAACGTCATCTTGCCATCCTCGTGGATCAGCTTGCCGCGCAGTTTCATCCACGATGGCTCAATGGGCAGCGAGGCCGAGCAGCGCAGGTTACACAGCTCGCAGGTGGTGCAAACCAGGAAAGTATCCACCATGAATTGATCCCACTTCTCGCGGCCCTCCATATACTCGCGCAGCCAGTACCACTTGCCGCGCGGACTCTGACTTTCCCAGCCACGCCCGTAGTATTGATCACACTCCTGGACGCAGTAGCCGCACTGTGAGCAGGCGTAGGCGTACCACGCCACGTCTGCCGGGATGCCGCGGACGGGCTTGTCGGGGAATTTCTCGCCCACTTCGGTCGAGATGGCATTGCCGAAGGGGCGCAGCAGCGGCTCAAAGGCGTTGGCCGCAATCAGCGCGTTGCTGATGAGCGCGTTGCCGATGACTTTGCCCGGATTGAGGATGCCGGCGGGGTCGGCTTTGGTCTTGAATGCTTTCATCACCTGCGCGCGTTCCTGTCCCAGGATTTTGGGCGCCATCTTGGAGTAGTACAGGCCGGTGGCGTAGGGCCGTCCGCCGTACTTCTCCGCAATCCGGCTGATGGTCAACGAGAGTGGAAAGACGAAGTTGTAGCCTAGCTTGCGCTGGTCGGCGGGGATGAAACCGAGGATGACGACCTCCGGCTCGCCTTTGGGGTTGCGTCCCTGGCGGATGAGCATGCCTTCCTTCACCACGGGCTGCGCGATTTTGGTTTCGACTTCGGCCAGCATTTCGCCCAGGCCGGAGAGTGGCACGACGACTTCCGCCGGCACCAGGCTCGGGCCCAAACGCTTGACGGTCATAATGCGGAAGCGATTTTGCCACTCGTGTTGGGCAATTTCATCGCTGAGCAAAGTGGCCTGGCACTTGCCGGTGCTCATCCGTTCGGCCAGCGTGGCGCGCACGAATTCGGCGTCGCTCCGGCGGACGGCGATGGTAGTGATATAGGTTTCGGGCAGCTCAACGTGTTTTTCGACCGGCTGGCCGTGGTGCGTCATCGGCGGCGCCTGATTTTTCAACGCGGCCATGCGCGGGTTGATGAAATGCATTGACCAGATCGGCAGATTGCACTCCATAAAGCCTTCCAGCAGGTGTTGCAATTCGCGCGCATCGGGACAGCCGATAGAGAGGATATCCAGCGGGACTTCGGGCATAACCTTAATGGTCAGCTCGGTGATGATGCCGGTGATGCCCTCGGCCTCGTAGATCATATCCAGCCCCTCGCCCTCGAAGAGTCCCACGGAGCCGTCGCCGTGGACCACGCGCGCGCTGACGACGTTATCGCGGAACCAGCCGGCCTCGAAGGAGCCGTAGCCCGCGCCGCCCTGCGCCAGCCAGCCGCCCGCCGTCGCCGAGGGATAGCTGCTCGGATAGGTGCGCAGCGTCATCCCGTGCTTTTTCAGGACGCGGTCGGCGTTCTCCCAGACGATGCCAGGTTGCAATGTAGCGGTCTGGGCTTCAACGTCAACGCGCAGCACCTTCGCCATGCGGAAAAAGTCAATCACCACACCGCCTTTCACCGGCAGCACGCCGCCGTAGCCGGAGGTTGCCTTGCCGCGTGGGACAAGCGGAATACGGTTTGCCGCCGCCCACTTCACCAGCGCGACGATCTCCGCTTCCGACGTTGGCTGCACGACGGCATCGGCCAGCGGCGTGCCGATGAGCGGTTTGATGAGCAACGGCATCTCACCGACATCGTGACTGTAGAGCTTGCGCTCCACGCGCCGGGTCGTCACCCGTTCGCCAAAAGTGTTTTCAAGCCAGTTGATTTGTTCTGCCGATAAATGTCCCATAGGTGCCTCCTGTAAAACGTGAAACGTAAAACGTAAGACGTGAAACGCGAAACGTAATGCGTAAATTCCTGTCACGTATCTTGCCCCTTGTTCCTTGCCCCTTGCCCCTTGCTCCTTGCTTCCTATGCCTTGCCTTGCATCTTGTCGGCCACAAAGCTGCGTAAAATGTTCATCGCTTCGAGGATACGGGGATCGCCCAGGGAGTAGTAGATGGAGGTGCCGTCGCGTTCGGCGTTGACCAGGCCACGCTCACGCAGGATGCGCAGATGATGGGAGACGGTGGGTTGCGTCACGTCCAACAGCTCGGTCAATTCGGTGACGTTGCGCGGGCGCTCGGCCACGAGGTAGAGCAGCCGCAGGCGTTTGGTATCGCCAATGCCCTCGCAGATGTAGCGGTGCATCAGGGCGACTTCGTCTTCAGAAATGATTTGATTGATGGGCATCTTGTTTATATATTGATAAATGTCTATATAGAGCATTATCAATATAGCATTGTGTGGATAAATGTCAAGAAGAACTCAAGTAATAATCAGGGGAGTGAGGTCGGTCAACGGGGAACGGTAGCCTCGTTGGATCATCATTAATAACAAGGCATTGGCCGTGTCCAAAGAACAAATTTGACGTTCAACGGCCAGTACCAGGCAACCCAATAAGCCAGAGAGCCTAATTTTCAGCCGTTCGGCTTCCTGGCGAGCCGCCAAATCATCGGTCAACAAAAGCCAGTTACGTACTTTGGCAATCGCTAAACACGACGCTTCACCTTTATGCAGACGCTTTGGAAACGTGCCTAAATAATGCAGTTCCATTTCAGAAGCGAATCCGGTGAGATGAATCCAACCGGAGGGTTGAAAAGGAGCAATGAACTGGTTCAGGTGAGTGTAGAAGCTGTATCCTTCGTCAAGCCCTTCCTGTATTTCGGCATAGACATCTGTAGAAATAAACAGGCGCTTATACAATGCCTGGAGAATATCCAGACGATTTATCGCTGCAAAGTTTGAGATGACGGTAGTGTTACTGATGACACTCATACTTGTTCCTGGAAGTATTGGCGGAGTGCCTGGACTTCGGCCTGCGCCTCATCCATTGTTTCTGGGCCAAGCCGAGGTACAATACCGCGTTCCAGGAGGATCTGCTTCATTTGCGCCCAACTTACTCCGGCCAGTGCCGCCGCTCTGGCCAGTGATAAATTTTCATGTTCATAGCGATAGATTGCCAGCCCAATGCGCAAGTCCGGACGTTCACGTAATAGTATGCGCACTGCGTCTTGAATGGCAGCTTCTTCACTAGAATAGAGACGGGCAGCAACTAAATCCTGGATAGCTAACATCGCCTTTCCTTAATCCGTATACCCAATGGTTAGAAAAACCGTCCCATAGTGGTTATTTTAGCGACGATAAATCACCTGCTATGAACCGCCATTTTCATCATACTAACACCCCTATCATACTCCAAACACTGCCAAATGTCTACCGGTTTTCGAGCTTCTCTACACACTCCCGCAGTACTTCTTCCAACCCTGCATGCCGTCCCCAGGCCAATGCGTCCTCGAGGTCGGCGGCGGGGAGATGGGGCCGGACTTCAGTCAGCATTTGGGAAATGGCGCCAGTAGATTCGGATTGATCGGAAGGCAGGGTTTGCACGCAACCGAGCACCTTCACCGCCAGCGCATAGCGGGCTGTGGCAACCAGGTAACGCGCCCAGCCATGGAGCGACATCGAGACCATACGCATATTCTGGATGGCGAGGGCGGCTTGTAAGGCGCTGCGGAAATGCTGCTGTGCCTTTTCCCATGCGCAGGTATGAAGAGCCGTATCGCCCAGGTTGACATGCGCCAATGCCACACCAAATTGTTCTCCCAGGGCCGTGAAGATCGCCAGACTTTCCTCGAACATCGGGCGGGCGCGGGCGACCTCGCCGGCTTGCAGGAGCAATATTCCCCAGTCGTTTTGGGTATAGGCCACAATGCGTTGATCGCCACATTCTTTGCCGATGGCAATACATTGCTCGAAGTAGGGTTCGGCTTCGGCCAGATTGCCGAGCGCACCGGCCAGATGGTTGGCCGTAAAGGCCAGGTTCATCCTGGCATTGAGGGCCTCAAAGTATTCGTAGCTTTGCCGGAAATACACTTGCGCAGTCTTGCCATCGCCGGTATCCCGCGCCACAACGCCAAGATGGTCAAGCACCTGGGCGATGCTGTGCAGGTTACCGGTTTGCCGGAACAGGGCCAGGCTGCGCTCAAAATAGTCCTGCGCTTCAGCGTAATTTCCAAGCGCCCAGGCAACCGTCCCCAAATGGTCAAGCGCCCGCGCCTGGCCGTTGAGATTGCCTGTCGCCATGTGGAATTCGAGGGAGCGGCGATAATGTTCTACCGCCAGGGTGTACTCGCCGCGCGTCCAGGCTACACGGCCCAGTTGCGTATGGGCCGCAGCGACCGCCGCCGCGATCCCCAATTTCTGGTTGAGCGCCAGGGCCGCCTGAGCCAGGGTCTGCGCATGGTCTAACAGATTGGTGCTGGTTGCGAGGCTCGCAGTGCGCACCAGCAACCAGCCGCGTGTGGATTCGGCTTCGGGGGTAGCCAATGGTTCCAAAGCCGCGATGGCATTTTCGAGGAGCGGCAACCCTTCCAGAGAACGTCCGCGCAGGATAAAGAAGCCTGTCAAACCATGCAGCGCCTGTTCCAGAAGCGTCACCTGTTTCTGTTGCACGGCCCACTGCCAGGCGGCGCGGACATCTTCAAGCTCCGCAGCGATCGCATCCAGAGCCGCAGACTGTTGCGCACTTTCCAAATCCAGATGCCGGCGTTGCAAAAAATCGGCATAATAGGCGCAATGATTGAAACGGGCCTGCTGCTCCAGGGCCGGCGCGCTATGCAATTTTTCGAGTGCGTATTGCCGCAGGAGCATGTGCATGGCATACATGCCGTTGGAGCGGCGTTG
The DNA here is from genome assembly GCA_019873645.1 of Chloroflexota bacterium. Classification (GTDB taxonomy): domain Bacteria; phylum Chloroflexota; class Anaerolineae; order B4-G1; family SLSP01; genus DSWT01. Next base: position 70,483 of record JAIOAX010000008.1, read on the forward strand.
CAGCAAGGACTTATCCACCAGTGCCGCCAGCAGGGTCAGGAGTGTGACGGGACGCGCTGTCATGTCGGCGGCGCGCAGCACGGCCAGCGCCGCCTCGCGGGAGAAGTCCCCCTGAAACACGGATAACGTCTGCAATGCAGCTCTCTCTGTGTCGTTGAGCAACTGCCAGGAATACTCAAAGACGGCCCGCAGGCTGCGGTGGCGTTCGGGCATATCGCGCGCTGTGCTGGTGAGGAAATCCAGGCCATGTTCCAGTTCAGTCACAATCTCCTGACATGGGAGCAGTCGCAACCAGGAAGCCGCCAGCTCAATGGCCAGCGGCATGCCGAACACCTGCGCACAGATACGCGCTGCACACCCGTACAGGTCTGTTCCAGAGGTGGCCGTGTCTCCTATCCGCCGGGCATGTTGAAGGAACAATTGTACGGCGGCGTATTGCTCGGCGTCAGGGGCGGTGGGATCGGTGGGATAGGGCAGGCCTTCGACCGGGAAAACCCATTCGTTCTGCAGGTTCAAGCGTTCCCGTGATGTGACCAGCACTTGGACGTTTGGCGCGCCGCTCAAGATGTCGGCCACCAGCAGCGCGCCATCCAGAACATGCTCAAAGTTGTCCAGGATAAGCAAGAGGTGTTTCTCGCGCAGGTAGGCAAGCAATTGCCGCTGTGATGATTCATGCTGGTAGAAAGTAAAGTGTAGCGCATCGGCGATGGCTGAGGCAAGCAATTCACCGGATGTCAACGGCGCAAGGGGTACGAAATACACACCGTTGGCAAAGGCTTCGATCTGTTCGGCGGCAGCCTGCAAGGCCAGGCGGGTCTTGCCGATGCCCCCCGGTCCGAGGAGGGTCAGCAGGCGGCAGGTGGGGTCCTGCAACCGGGCTGCAATCTGCTTCAGTTCTGCCTCGCGTCCCACAAACGGTGTGGGTTGCGGTGGTAGATTGTGGGGGTGGGCCGAGAGGGTGCGCAGCGCCGGAAAATGGCGCTGCAAGGCAGGATGCAGCAGTTGATAAATGTGCTGTGGCTCGCTCAGGTCTTTGAGCAGATGGTTGCCCAGGTCATACAACGCCGCATCGGCCGGGAGTTTCGCGGCGCGTGCCAGCTCGCATGTCAACAGAATCTGACCTCCCCACCCGGCCGCCAGCAGCCGCGCCGTGCGGCTCACCTCCAGGCCGAAATAGTCACCCTCACGCTGCCGGGCCTCGCCGGTATGCAGGGCCATCCGCACCCGCAGCTCCCCGATTTCGGGCCACGCTTCTTCCGCCAGAGCGCGTTGAATGGCGATAACACACGCGAGTGGCTCCCCACCCTCAAAGACGGCGAAGTAACCGTCGCCGGTGTGCTTGACCACTTTACCGCCATGCCGCACGATGGCCGCTTCGACGATGGCATCGTGGCGGGTCAGGGCGGCCTCCATCGCCTGGGGAAACTTCGACCATTTTTCGGTTGAACCTTCGATATCGGTAAAGAGGAAAACGGGCAAAGTCAAACACTCCTTGAGCGTTTGTACGTTAATAAGTTGGAACGCTCTTTACAAAGCAGGTGTTCGGTCTAATTCAAATTATAAGGTGATTTGTGTTTTTGTCAGATAGCTCTATGTAAGCCTGGATTTTGAGTTATAATGCTTATACTAACCATACGCCGGAATTGCTGTTTTTGTTTTATCAGCGGATTAAGCAGATTTTTTATCGGTTTACACTATGTCCACGTTTTCTCGTTCACTTAAATCTGTGCTTGCGTATCATCATGCACCACACCAGACCGGGATGCCGATCCTGGCCGTCTCCGGGCTGACGGTACGCTATAACGGCCACGCGGCATTGGACAACGTGACCTTCGACCTGCAGGTGGGCGAGCAAGTTGCCGTCGTTGGACCAAACGGCGCGGGCAAGAGCACGTTGCTTAAGGCGATTGCCGGCGTGCTTAAACCGGTAGCCGGCGCAGTGACCGTCTATGGGCATAGCCCCGGCGGGCATATCTGCATCGCTTATGTGCCGCAGCGTACCGCCGTGGATTGGCGATTCCCGGTGACAGTGCATGACGTGGTGTTAATGGGGCGGATTGGAAAGCTAGGGTTGTTTCGCCATCCCGGCAAACGCGATCTCGCCTATGTACGCGAATGTCTGGACGTGGTGGGGCTGGCAGACCTGGCAAATCGGCAAATCGGTGAGCTTTCCGGTGGACAGCAACAGCGGATGTTCATCGCTCGCGCGCTGGCACAGGAGGCCGAGTTGATGCTGATGGACGAGCCGCTCACCGGTCTGGATGTGCCGTCACAGGAGGGCCTCTTTCAGTTGCTCCACGACCTCCGTGCGCGCCATGTGACGATTATGCTTTCCACCCACGACCTGGATCAGGCGGTGCAATACTTCGACCGCGTGATGCTCTTAAATCGGCGCTTGTTGGGATTCGGGAAAGCGACAGAGGTATTTACGCCAGAGCAGTTAATGGCAGCTTACGGCGGGCATCTGCATCTGGTGCCGCTGAACGGCGGCCTGGTGGCGGTGGGAGATACATGTTGCGAGGGGGAACATCGCCATGATTAAGCTGGTGGATGGGCTGATTGCGCCGTTGCAATATCCCTTTATGGTACGCGGATTGCTGGCGGCAGTGATGGTAGGGATTGTCTGTGCCGTGGTGGGGACCTACGTGGTGCTGCGGGGAATGGCATTCTTCGGCGACGCGCTGGCGCACTCGATTTTACCGGGTGTGGCGGTGGGCTATCTTCTGGGCGGAGGCGCGCGCGGGCCGCTGTTCTGGTGGGCGTTGGGGACGGCGGTGCTGGCCTCATTGGGCATCGGCGCGATTAGCAAAAAGACCAAAATCCGCGAAGACACCGCCACCGGGGTGATTTTCGCCGGCGCGTTCGCTCTGGGTATCGCGTTGATTTCAACGACGCGCAGCTACACCGTGGACTTAACACATTTTCTATTCGGCGATGTGCTCGGCGTCGCGTCGGCCGACCTGACGCGCATTGTCGTTTTCGGTGGGATTGCCCTGCTGGCGGTAGCCGTGTTCTACAAAGAGTTTCTGGTGCTGGCGTTCGACCCTGTGTTTGCGACGACGTTGCGTTTACCGGCGCGCTTCTTCGAGTCGCTGCTGTTGGTATTAATTGCCGTGACGATTGTGGTGGCGCTGCAAACGGTGGGTGTGGCGTTGATGGTGGCTATGCTGGTCACCCCGGCGGCGACGGCGTATCTGCTGACCAGGCGCATGCTGCCGATGATGATGTTGGCAGCGGTTATCGCGGCGGCGTCGGGCGTGGTGGGACTGTATCTATCGTATTATACCGGCGTTGCATCCGGCGCGGCGATTGTGTTGACGTGTACCGCCGGCTTTGGCGTGGTGTGGGGCATACAAACAGTGCGACGGCGTACCTGAACTTCATTCGCCGATTCGCCGATTCTTTCATTCGCTGATTCTTATGACAACACGTGCACTTGTCACCGGAGCCACAGGTTGTGTTGGTGCAAACATCGTGGAGGCGCTGTCTGCACGCGGATATGCGGTGCGGGCACTGCGGCGCGCCACGTCGAAGCTGGATGCGTTGGCGGGACTGGACCCCGAATATGCCGTCGGCGATGTGCTGGACGAGGCGTCGCTGCGCGCGGCGATGGCCGGCTGCGAGCTGGTCTTTCACGCAGCAGCAGTCTCGCAATACTGGCGCAATGGGCCGGAGGCAATCTATACGGCGAATGTCCAGGGGACGCGCAATGTGTTGCGCGCGGCGTTGGCACAGGGCGCGCGGCGCGTCGTCTTCACCAGTTCGGTCGCCGTGTTAGGCGTGCCCACGCAGCGCGGGCAAGTGTTGGATGAATCGGCGACATTCAACCTGCGGCCGGAACAGTTTCATTACGGACATAGCAAAGTGCTCGCTGAGGCGGAAGTGCAGCGCGCCGTGGCCGAGGGGCTGGATGTAGTCATCGTCAACCCTGTGTCGGTCATCGGGCAGCGCGACGTATACTTCGTGGGCGGCGAAATCCTGCGCACGGCGAAGCGCGGCTGGCTCATCGCCGCACCGCCAGGGGGGATGGGCATTGTTTCAGCCAGGGCCGTCGGTGTGGGACACGTGCTGGCGGCGGAGCGCGGGCGTACCGGCGAGCGGTACATCCTCAACGGCGAAAACGTCTCACACCGCGCGCTGATGACGCTGGCGGCGGAGGCCGTGGGCGTGCATGCGCCGTGGTTCACCATCCCGCGCCCCCTGGTGAAGGTGCTCGCCACGCCACTGGATTGGCTGAACCGCATCCGCCGCGCACAGCCGTTGATAGACGGCAGCCAACTGCGGCTCAGCGCCCGCGATATGTATTTTGATGGCCGCAAGGCTGAACGGGAGCTGGGCTTTATCGGCGGCTCCGCGCGCGCAGCCATCGCCGAAGCCTGGGCCTGGTATCGTGAGCATGGCCTGTTGTAAATTACGGAACATCTTTATGGTGCTGTTCTCCTGTCTACCGTCTCCTATCTGCTGTCTACAGCATGTATCTGAAATCTGACCGCGACCTTTATCGCCGCCGCCGACGGATTCCCTGGATGCGCCTGGTGAGCCTGCTGGCGCTGATCGGCGCGGGGGCGTATGTCGCCAACACCATCCTCGGCGACATGCAGAATAACCCCGTGCGCGCGCCAAACACCCCTACGCCGGCACCGACGGCCACGCCATCCCCCGCGGTCTATGTCGCTCAGGCCGAGGATGCGTACTGGGCCGGCGACATGGAAGCGGCGATTGCGGCTTATCAACGCGCCTTAGACCTTGAGCCAAATCAGTTCGATGTATACCTGGAACTCTCGCGGCTGCTGACCTTCCAGACGCAGCCGGAGCGCGGCCTGGAAATGGCCCGTGAGGCGCTGCGACGCCAGCCGGAGAACGCACGCGCCTGGGCGTTGCTTGGCATGGCCTACGACTGGCTGGGATTGCCGCTGGATGCCATCGCAGCATGCGAGAAGGCCGTAGCCCTTGATCCGACGTTGCCAGAGGCGTATGCTTACCTGGCCGAGGCTTATGTAGATGCCGGCAACTGGTATGCGGCAAATGCAGCCATTGCCACGGCGATGGAACTGGATCCACATAACGTGGATGTGCTGCGCAATCGCGGCTACGTTCTGGAGAGCCAGGGCAACTACTACGGCGCCATCGAAGCATATCGTGAGGCGTTGAAAATCCACAATCTGGTGTATTTACACATGGCGATTGGACGCAACGCCAACGCGCTGGGTAACTGGACGCTGGCCGTGCAGGCGTACACCGACGCCGTAGAAGCCGATTCCCATCACGTCCCGGCGCTGTCGCGCTTGGGGCTGCTCTTGCTCCTGACCGGCGATTACGACAAGGCGAAAATTAACTTGAATAAAGCCCTGCAACTTGACCCCACGTTTGCCGAAGCTTACGCCGCTATGGGGACGCTCTATTTCCAGCAACGCAACTATGAAGACGCTATCGAGATGCTCAAGCCGGCGATCCGCTACGGCGAAGCGCGCGCGCGCCGGCGGACGGTCTTTTTGACCATGACCCTGGAGGACACCAATGCCATTGGTGCCGAACCGGCAGGTGCAGAGGTGGCGCGCGCCGTGTTTGTGCACCCGGCGGCGCTTGAAACGCCGCTGCGCGGGACACTGGAAGGAGAATTCGGCGGCTCGCAGGTGCGGGGGATGGTGCGTTTTGATGTCTTGAGCGGACGGTACACCCTGGAGATGCAAGGGCTGCCGCCGGCGCCGCCGGGGAAAGTTTACATCGGCTGGTTCAAGCCGCTGCAATGGCCGGAACGCCGTCCGGTGCGCACCGAGGCGATTTTCCCGGCGCCGGACGGGCGGGTACAATTCTCAGGTGAGGTAGGGCGCGTCAAAGGCCCGGCAATTGAGACCTACTACACGCTGGCGCTGTCGTACTATCTGCTCGATCAGTGTAACGAAGCCATGCCCTATATCGAAGCCGCGCTGCGCCTCGATCCCGAAGATGCGAACGCGCTGCAAACGTTGCGGTTGTGTAAACAGTGAATGGCGAGTTACGAATTGCGAATTACGAATTACGAATGGCAAATGGCAAATAGCGAACAACCCTTAACCCACAACCCTTATCCCCCACCCCACAACCCGCAACCCGTATCCCCCAACCCCTTAACTTATCTCCCGTATCTCTTGATGGTATTGGGGGTGTTGTTCCTCTACCGCCGCCTGGTTGCCGGATGGGGGTTAGCCGGCGGCGATTTACAGACGTATTTCTTCCCCTACTGGACTGCTGCCGCGCGCGCATTGCAGGCCGGGCAATTGCCGCTGTGGAATCCTTACCTTTTCGTCGGCGCGCCGTTACTGGCGAATTCCCAGGCCGGCGTATTTTATCCGCTCAACTGGCCGCTGTGGTTACTTGCCGGGCCCTCATTGGAAGGGATGGCGCGCACCCTGCATTGGAGCGTCCTGTTGCACCTGGGTTTGGCAGCGGTGAACGTCGCCATCCTGGCACGGCGTCTGGGCTTGTCCCCGTGGAGCGCCGCGCTCGGCGGTTTGCTCTACGCCGGGAGCGGCTACCTGGGCGTCCACGTGGAGCACCTCAATCAACTGCAAGGACTGGCGTGGTTGCCGCTGGTGTTTTTGCCGGGAAATCCAGAATCAAGAATCGCGAATCAAGAATCCAAAATCCAAAATCAAAAATCAAAAATCGGCAATGGTCCCGCGCCGGTAAGCGTGGCAGCCCTGGCGTTGATTATCCTGGCAGGCCATACCCAAATGGCGTTCATTGCAGCGGTGGGACTGGGGGCGTGGATTGTGGGACGCGAATGGCGAGTTAGCCGTCAGCCGCCAGCGATCAGCCGTCAGCGATCAGCCGTCAGCGGTCAGCGATCAGCCGTCAGCCGTCAGCCGTCAGCCATCAGCGATCAGCGATCAGCCGTCAGCCGTCAGCCGTCAGCCATCAGCGATCAGCGATCAGCCGTCAGCGATCAGCCGTCAACCTTTTCCTCCTTCCCCCGTCTACTGTCTACCGTCTACCGTCTACTCTTTTCCCGTCTACTGTCTACCGTCTACCGTCTACTCTTTTCCCGTCTGCTGCCCTTTGCCCTGGCCGGGTTGATTGCTGCGGTGCAGCTCCTGCCGACCTTTGAACTGGCGCGTTTCTCCCCGCGCAGTGGCGGCTTGCCATGGCGCGAAGCAGTTTCTTTCTCTGTACGGCCCTGGGAACTGCCGCGTGCGCTCCTGCCGCCGTACCTGTGGCCGCCATTGCTTCCTGAAGCCGTCGCCTACATCGGCCTGACAGGGATGGCGCTGGCAACGTGGGGCGCCTGGCGTGCGTGGCGGCAGCGTCACCATGAGGGCCGGATTTGGTTCTTTATGGGTGCACTGGGGGTGTTCCTGGCGTTAGGAGGCTACAATCCGCTGTACCTGGCTGCCGCGCGCCTGGGCGTCCCCGGTATCGCGCACTTCCGTGCGCCGGCGCGCTTTCTGGCACTGTATATACTGGCCACGGCACTGCTCGCGGGGATGGGTTTCGAGTCGCTGCTGATCACCGCAGAAGCGTACAGAAAGTCTGAAGGAAAATTCCGTGCCCTCCGTGCCTTGGCGATGCAGCTCATACCGCCGGCGTTGACCGTCCTGGTCTACGCGGAACTGCTGTGGGCCGCCGAACAGATGCCGCATGCCGATGCCACGGCGCTGCGGGCTTACACCGACTTGCGACCGGCGACGGCGCACCTCATCGCGGCTGCGCGTGCGGATGCGGCTACAGGGCAACCGCCGGGACGCTTCCTCAGCCTTTCACCCACCCTGTTTGAGATCGGCGACAAAGCAGAGATCGAAGCCGTTTATGGTGCGCGGCTTTCCCCGGATGCCCTGTGGAGCTACGAAGTCGCCGTGAAGCAGCGCGAAGTTGTGGCGCCCAATCTCCCCTTGGCGTTCGCAGTTCCCGCCGTAGATGGCTATGACGGCGGCCTGCTCCCGCTCCGCCATTACGTTGCCTTCTCGCGCCTGTTCCTGCCCGCAGGCACATTGGACGGCCGCCTGCGCGAGAACCTGGCGACCATTCCCGAAGGCCGCTGGCTCTCGTTGCTTGGCGTGCGCTTCCTGATGACCGACAAGACGGGTGACGCCTGGGTGGCTGATGTCTTCTACGACCGGCAATTTCGGCCACACCTGGAAACCGGTGAGTCGCTGATGCTGGCCTGGTTGCCGCCAGACTTCGCGGCCGACACGCTGGGTTGGCTGTATACCGGCGCCGGGGAAGTGGAGGTCACCACCACCTCCGGCGCGACATTGACCCTGACCTTGCCCGCCCATACGACCGACGCAGAAGCCTATCGCCTGCCCCTGGGGATGGCGACTGCGTTGAGCAGACTCAGTGTGCGCGCGGCAGAAGGCGGATTGACATTGACCGGCGCGAGTCTCATTGATGCACGTAGCGGCGCTTTCTACCCCCTGGTGCTTTCTGAAGACTTTCGGTTAGTCCATTCCGGCGATGTGAAGATTTACGAAAACCTGCACGTGTTGCCGCGCGCGTTCCTGGTACATCAAGTGCACTGTGTCGCTACCGATGATGACGCTTTGACGCTGATGCGCGCCCCAACATTCGACCCACGCATGCAGGCTGTAGTTATCGGTTGCGATGACCTGACACCGGAAAGACCTGAGACGCCTTCAAAAACTGCTCCAGATTCGGCAACCGTCGTGCGTTATACCGCTAACGAAATCGTGATTGACGTCACCGCGACAATGCCGGGGCTGCTGCTCCTTACCGACGCCTGGTATCCCGGCTGGCAAGTCAAAGTCCGGCCCCGCGACGCCGGCAAGGCTGCTTCATCTGTGGGGCAAGAGAGCCTGCGAACCGACGTCCTCTTTCGCGGCGTGCCGGTTGAGCCGGGCATGTGGCGCCTCACTTTCACCTACCGCGCGCCGTGGGTATATGTCGGCACTCTTTTGAGCCTTTGGGGAAGTATAGCGTTAGTAAGGTACACAAGTTACAGATTGCCATTGCGCGATTGTTCGAAAAAGGATATAATCAAGGCATCATCATTCACCATTAAACCCAGAATAAGCTGAGCCGAAAGGGAGATCATCAAGCACGCTATACGTTTTTCAAACATTAACCAAACGTTTATCATATAGCTGTGTTCCCCACCCCCTTTCGTGCTATAATGACAACAAACTAGAGGTGGATATGGGTGCAAAAATTTTATATATTGAAGACAATCCCGGAAACCGTATGTTGGTGCGGCGGATTCTCCTGGTTGAAGACTACGAAGTGCTCGAGGCAGAAGATGGCCCTACCGGCATCGAGATGGCGCTGCGAGAAAAACCCGATCTGATTTTGATGGATATGAATCTTCCCGACCTGGATGGATACGAGCTGACCCGACGTATGCGTGCCATTCCCGAGTTGAGCGGTATCCCGATTATCGCCATGACAGCAAATGTCATGCAGGGAGACCGTGAAAAGACGCTGGCTGCCGGATGTAACGGCTACATTCCCAAACCGATTGATGTAGATGAGTTGCCACATCAAATCGCACGGTTTCTCAAGGCCAGTGGCTACAAAGGTGATTGAGCGTTTCAGATTCCGAGAAGTCAACGATGAAATGGAAACCGATCGTTCCATCCGAGGCCGTCATTTTAATTGTTGAGGACAACCTCAACAATTTTATCCTGATGACCCGCCTGTTAGCCTTTTTGGGGATCAAAAAATGTGAGTGGAAGGCTTCGGGTTGGAAGGTACTTGAGTTTGCGGAGACGCTGGGGAGCGTTGATGTGATCTTGATGGACATCGCGCTGCCGGATGCCGATGGCTATCAATCCCTGGCCTCTTTGCGCTCCCATCCGCGTTTCCAAGACGTGCCGATCATTGCCGTGACGGCCGACATATCTGCAGAAAACATGGCCCGTGCGCGCGAGGCGGGCTTTAACGGTTTTATCGGCAAACCGCTGGACCCGGATCGTTTTCCAGAACAGGTGCGGCGCATTTTAGCCGGTGAGGAGGTATGGGAACGGGAGTAGTCGCAAGTCGTGAGACTCCCCGCAGGCTGCGCTCAATTCCGACGACTGGGATGCGTGGCGGACTGGGACGAACCCTGTTGACTGCCTTTTTGATTTTGACGATTCTCCCGCTCGCTCTGATCGGAGGATACGCCGCACAAAACAACCGTCGTAATCTTCAACAAGAAGTCAAAAGCAAATTACAGGCAGTTGCCACCTTAAAAGGCGAAGAACTCCAACAGTGGTTTGAGCATAGCCGTCAGGTGCTGTTGACGCCGATTTCCTGGACGCCTGACGCTCCGGCCGGTCAGCGCGAGGTCTGGTGGGAAAGCATCCGTAAGCAGGAACCCGATTTGATGGGGGCAACGCGCTTTGACCAGAACGGGCAGACCCTTTGGACGCTGGGCGCATGTCACAGCGTCGCCCAGGTTGCCGACTCACCTGATTCGGTGACAGAGCAGAGCTTATCGGCTGCCATCTCTGAGCGCAAGGCCTCTCTCCCCCCCGGCCAGTTTGTCCTGTTAGGTGATGCCGATGCCTGGTTGCTGGTCTACGCTGCTCAGGAGCATACCACGGTTTTCTGCCTGCGTGAGTCGGCTTTGAGCCGCATCATTCAATATGACGCCCTGCTGGATAAAGCGCTGATCGGTGAGACGGGGAAAGTCTACCTGGTGTCTCAAGGACGCATCTGGCCGGGCGGCGTGGAGGCCACCAGCATCAAAGCCACAGGCACGCTGCCGCGCCTTGTCGGGAATGGTGTGTACGTGAACCATCTGAACGTTCCCGTCATCGGCGCGTACTACCACCTGAACGAGTTTGACGTCGGCGTGCTGGTGGAACAGGCGCAATCCGAGACGTTGGAATCCACCGAGCGCATTGCCGCCACCTTAATCGCGTTAGTGCTGGCGGTGGCGCTGGCGACGACCGCTATCGCGGCCATTGTGATCCGTCAGATCACCCGTCCCGTCATCCGGCTCACCGAATCCGCTGTGGCGATGGCCGAAGGCGACCTGGCCCAACACCTTGAAGTCACCTCGCGTGATGAAATCGGCATCCTGACGTTCGTTTTCAACGAGATGGCCGCCGACCTCAAATCGCTGTACGAGGACCTGGAGGCCAAAGTGGCCGAACGCACACAGCGTTTACAACAGGCCAACTACCTGATTCAGCGCCGCGCCCTGCATCTCCAGGCCAGTCAGGAGGTGGCGCAGGCCATCACCTCGGTGCGCGACCCGGCCCTGTTGCTCAACCAGGTTGCGGATCTGATTCGTGAGTGTTTTGTGTATGCTTCGGTGGCAATCTATATTGTGGAACCCGGTGGAGGAGAAATACGTTTGCGCGCCCATAGTCCCGCTACCCGCCCGGATACTGTTGTAGATATTATTGACCAGGGGGCGTGGCCCGGTTATGTGTACGCCGGCGACGGCTCGATCATCGAACGCGCCGCCCGCAAGCGCGCGGCCCTTGTTGAGCATCAACAAACGGATGAAACGGTGGAGTGGTACCGGCGCACCCTGAGTCGAGCGGCGATTCCTCTACGGATGGAAGAGCGCGTGCTGGGGGTGTTGGGCGTGTTGAGCACCGAACATGAAGGCATTCAGGAGGACGAACTCGAAGTTCTGGAACTGCTGGCCGGGCAGGTGACGGTGGCGCTGGAAAATGCCAGAGCCTACGAGCGGGAGCGTCTGGCGGCCCAACGTCTGGAAGAAGCCGAGGCTTTCAAAGGACGCTTCCTGGCGAACATGTCCCACGAATTGCGCGAACCTCTGAATACAATCATCGGTTTCTCCCGTCTGATGATCAAGGGCATTGACGGCCCGCTGACGCCTCAACAAGCCCAAGACATGCAACGCATCTACGACGATGCCCAACGACTCTTGTTTTTGATCAACGACATCCTGGCAATTTCGCAAATTCAGGCCGGTATGATGGAGCTGCGATTGCAACCGGTGCATCTACAAGACCTGGTAGATGCCGTAATGCCTACGGTCAGTGCTCTGGTGCGCGGCAAAGACATCGAACTGCTCCAGGAAATCCCGGCAGATCTGCCGGCGCTGAACGCCGATCCGATACGCTTACGGCAGGTGCTCTTGCACCTCTTCAACAATGCGGCGAAATTTACCGAGCGCGGGCAGATCACCCTGCGCGCCTGGCATAACGAAAATCAAGTCTATGTGAGTGTAAGTGATACCGGGGTGGGCATCCCCCCCGAAGATTTCGAGCGGCTTTTTATGCGCTTCGAGAAAGGCGCAGATAAAGAAGGCCGTTGGCAGAGCGGCATTGGGTTAGGTCTAGCGTTGAGCAAGGAGTTTGTGGAGATGCACGGAGGACAGATTTGGGCCACCAGTGAGGTCAACAAAGGCAGCACCTTCACATTCTCTTTGCCGTGCTATGCTGCTGACGGCGAGGGGAGGAAATGATGAATCGGGAGGACATCGCCATCCAGGAAGCTCCTGAAATGTTGGAAAAGTTGTTGCCGTGGCGACAACAACTCTTTGAGCGTATTTTGCGCGTCATTGTGTTGGTTGCACTGCCAATGCTGGTGGCCGGTGTATATTATGTCTACCTCACCCGTGAATTCGTGTTGATGGCGGTGGCGATTGTCGGTTATCTGACTGTGGTGCTGGCTGCCTTTGCGCCGCGTATCCCTTACACATTGCGGGTCTGGGTGTTGCTCATCGCTTTGCTGGTGCTGGGCACAGGAGACCTGCTGACTTACGGTTGGGGCGAAGACGGGCGGATTTATCTGTTGACGGCTACCCTTTTGGCGACGATCTTTCTGGGAGGCCGGCAAAGCCTCGCCGTCTTCATGGCTTCCACCCTCATTTTGATTACTTTCGTTGTACTGGTCAGTTTCCGCCTGATTGAGATTGCCCAGCATCCCGGTGCCATCTACACTCCTAGCTTATTGATTAGCGGGCTGGTCGTCTACCTCGTCTGTGCCACGGCACTCTACCTGGCCTTTGCCACCTTGTTCCCACGTATTTTTGCCAGCCTGCAACGTAGTGCGCAAATCTCGCAAGACCTGGAGGCACGTCAAGCGGCCCTCGCCGAGCGGATGCGCGCGTTACAGGAGTCTAACCTGAGCATCCAGCACCGCGCCATGTACCTGGAGGCAACCGCGCGGGTGATGCAGGCGTTGCTCTCGGTCTTCGATGTTGAAGCCTTGCTGGATCAAGCCGTGCAGTTGATCAGCCGCCATTTTGAAGCCGCCTACGTCGCGATTTATACGCCGGACGAAACCGGCGCCTGGCTGGTCTTACGGGCAGCCTCCTCGAGCGCCGGGCGTCGCCTGGTGCCGCAGGGGTATCGTCTCAAACGCGACGCTCAGAGTGTACTTGCCCGGGTGGCAGAGGCACGCCGTCCACATATTGCCAGGCCGACCAGTGACCTGCCGATAGACAGAGAACACTTTACCACCAACCCCGATGCAACGCCAGCGCGCGCGGCAGCCATTTTGCCCTTGCAGCTCTCTGGTGAACTGTTGGGGGTGCTGGATATTCACACGGCCGAGATCGAGTTCGATCAGGACGACCTGCACATCTTCGAGGGCCTGGCCTGGCAACTGGCCGTCGCCCTGGACAACGCCCGGCGTCTGAGCGCCGCGGGTTCGATTCTGGAGACGGCTAACCCCTTCTATCGCCTGGCGGGACAACTGGGCGTCGCGCACACCGCAACGGATGTTTACGCCGCCTTATTAGATATTGTGCAGGGCTTCAATCCCACGCAGACTTACGTGGTGCAGGCCGCCCAGGAAACCGATGCCCGGCATCTGATCGCCGACCGGCGCGGCAACCAGCTCAATATCCAATATGTTGACCGTGAAACGGAGGACTTCGGAATTGTTTTGGAAGTCGGCGCAGCGCTACAATCCCCACTGCTGATAGCTGATGTGACAACGGCCGCGGCGTTGCCGCTCCCCCGCTTCCGTGATTTTGTCGTCTACCTTGTGGAGCGCGCCGCTCAGCGTAGCGTCGCACTGGTCCCCTTCCGTATGCAAGGCCGGTTCTTGGGCTTGTTGATGGTCACCTATAGCACCGCGCATCAGTTCACCCCTCTAGAAACGCAACTTTATCGCATCATCGGCGACCTGGTGAGCGTGACCCTGGAGCGCATCGCGGTGGTTCAAGAAGCGCAACGCCAATTGGAACACGAACGCTGGCTGCGGGAGTTCGGTGAGCGCGTCACCCGTACCCCTGACCTGGAGACCATGTTGGCGCAGGCCGCACAGGCTCTGCAAGATATTGCCCGGGCGGATGGCGTGCGCGCTATGCTGACAATGCCGGCGCCTGCTGATGAACAATCAACCCTAAAGGTCTGACACCATGAGTGAACAACGGGGCGTTTTGCAAACCGAGGATACCCTCATCAAAGTGCACGACTGGCAGCAGATGTTGATTCGTCAAGTGTTGCGGGTCGTATTTCTGGCAGCCATTCCGGCGCTGTTGTCCTCGTCATACTTTGTGTGGCGCGACGGCAGAGGCGGGTTAATTCCCTTCTACGTGCTGGGCTTCGCGGCGGTAGGCATCATGCGGTTTTGGAAAAAAGCCCCCTACGTGCTGCAGGTCGCCTCTCTGTTACTGGTGCTGTATATGTTCGCCGTGCTATCGTTGATGCGAGGGGGCTTGAGCAGCAATGCGCCACTCTTCTTGCTGGGCCTGGTTTTTGTCGCGGCGATTTTTCTGGGAAGGCAAGCCGCAATCAGCAGTGTCCTCGTCACCGGCGTCACCATGGCAATTGCCGGCTGGTTGTATTCGACCGGACAGGCATTGGTGCCTTATGAGATGCAATTGATTACCGCCAAGCCGGTCGCGTGGGCCACATACACGTTTATCCTGCTGATGCTCAGCGTGTTTTTCGTGGCCGCCCAAACCTATATGCAACAATATTTGACGGAAGCGCTGACCGAAAGTCTGGTGCTGAGCCGCAAACTTACGCAAGACCGTGAGGAAGCACAACGTGAGGCGCAGCTCCGGCGTGAACATGCCGAGCAGTTGCGCTGGGTGGTCTCTCTCAGTCATACGCTTACCCTGATCCGGCAGCGCGAAGACCTGGCCCGCCGGGTAGTCCAGGAACTCGCGCGCACTTTCGACATTTACCAGGCGAACCTGTACCTGCTCGAACGTACCGGCGCCATTTTGAGCCTGACAGCTACAGCCGGCGCGCTTGGCGAAGCCTTGTCACAGGCTGGTGGGGACATTGCTTTCAGCGCGCGCGTGGCGCCGGCACGGGCGGCCCAAATCGGCCGGGAGCAGATGGCGCTGCTGCTCCCCGAAGAGCTGCCGCACTTCCCGGAGAGCCGCGTCGAAGTCAGCCTGCCGCTGAGTGTCCGCGGCGAGGTGATCGGGGTACTGGATATTCACAGCCGGCATCCCTCTTTTTCTGAAGAAGAACTACAGGTCTTCCGTATTGTGGCCGGGCAAGTGGCGGCCTCCCTGGATGTACTGCGGCTGATCGAAGAATCGCAGGCGCGGACGCGGGAAATGCAAATGCTGTATGCCCAGTACGCCCTCACATCCTGGCGGACGCTGTTCGAATCGCAGCCGGCACCTTCTTTCGCCATCGGCAAGGTCCCAGAGGCACAGATAGCGGCGCTGGCACAAGAAGCCATGGCCGCGCTGCAATCGCGCTCAACCTGGTTGGATGAGATGGGGATGTACCTGTTGGTCGTCCCCTTGGTGGCGAACGGCGTGGCAGTGGGGTATCTGGCCTTCACCCGCACGGCCGAGAAAGGCGATTGGGATGCGGAAACCCGTGAGCTTATCCGCATCGCTGTCGAGCGTCTAGGCACGGCGCTTGACAATACTCGCATGCTCCTGGATGCACGCCGACAACTTTTCTACAATGAACGTCTGGGACGACTTGGCGATTTGATCTGGCAGACGCCCGATCCCGAAGCCATTATGGAACAAAGCGCGCGGACCCTGGGCCGTTTCCTGGGAGCCAGCGAGGTGCAGTTATACATCACGACAACGCCAGGCGGTGCGCGCCGGGGACGCGGGACGCAGCCCCTGAGGCCTCACACTGAGGAGGAAGCCGCAGAAAAGGGTTAAGCGGCGCAGCGCCGTGAGCTATGGAGAGACGTCGGCAATGAACCTGTCTTTAGGAAGTCAAACATTACAACTGATCACCTGGATGTTGGCGCTGATCGCGATGATTATGGCGCTGTACATCCTCATTCTCAACGCGCGTCACCCGGTCAACCGCCACGTGAGCCTGTTATCCGCTTTGCTGGCCGTGAACGGTCTCGCTCTGGGCGCGCTCAGCAGTGCGGATAGCTTTGAACAGGCTCGCTTCCCGACACAACTGCTGGCAGCTACGGTGTACACGGCGATTCCTGCAGCGTGGCTCGCGGCTATGGCGCTCTTGCGGCCGACCTGGGCCCAAAAACGCTGGCTCTGGTGGTTGGGGTATATCGCCATAGCCTTGCCGATAGCAGCGACCGTGATGGATGTGCTGTTGGGGACGCATTTATGGTACGTCGGCCTGGACGCAAATACCTATGAGGGTGGTTACATTTCCCTTGGGAAATACGTATCCCCGACGTTGTATATGCCGTTCATCCTTATCCATGGCTTTATCCTGGGCCTGCTCCCGTTGATCCCGGCCCTCGGCGTGCTGCGTAATCAAACTTCCCCTGCACCCATGCGTGAGATCGCACGCTGGATTGTATGGGGGACATTGGCGACGGCGGTGCTGCAAATCGGCTTCCGCAGGTGGATCCCGGCCGAATTGATGCTCGTTGTTGTCACGGCGGTCTATCTCGTCGTTTACGTCTATGCCTTTTTCCGCCACATGGCCATTGAGCCGCAAGTACATCGTGGCAGCCTGCGTGGCCGCCTGACCGCGCTCTTTTTGTCCATCACCCTGCCGATTTTGCTGATTAGCGTCCTGTTGGTGAACGCTCAGGCGCGCGCGTTGCTCAGACGCAGCGAGACTAATCGTCTCGGCGCCATTGCGCATTTGATGCTCAGTACCGCAGACCTGGAGAAAAGTCCCTCGATTCAGGACCTCCAGCGTCGCTTGCGCCTGGCCGTGGTGGAAGTTGGCCGTACCGGCGTGGTTTACCTGGTAGACGGCAAAGATCGTTATATCCTCCATTCGGGAATGGATTTCACGCTGGTCGGTGAGGATGAAGCCACGCGCGACGCCAGCCGCCAGCCGCCGGTCGTGGCACTGCGTCAGGGGCGCGCCGACCGGCTCATCATCTTCACCGACGCCGAAGGCGTGCGCTGGTGGGCTTACGCCACCGAATTGGGCGTTCTCCGGCAAGGTGTGGTGGTGCAGCAACAGGAAGTTGTCATCACCCAGCAAATGCAACGTTTCCTGCAGTTTTCCTGGCTGGTTGTCGGGCTTGGCGGCGCGATACTGTTCGTTTTGGGGGCGCTGACGATCTACCGCGTCTTCCTTCCGATTGTCTCGCTCACTCAAACGGCGCAGGCAATAGCCGCCGGCGACTTGACCCGCGTGGCGGCCGTCGAAGGCGAAGATGAGATCGGCGCACTGGCGCGCGCTTTCAATGCGGTGACAGCGCGCTTGAACGAGTTGATCGGCACCCTTGAAGCCCGGGTGGCCGAGCGCACCCAAGAAGTCGAGCGCCGCGCCGAATACCTGGCCATTACCGGAGGGGTAAGTCAGGCTGCGGCTTCCATCCTGGATGTGGACACCTTGCTGGATCGCGTGGCGCACTTGATTGCAGAGCGTTTCGGCTTCTACCATACCGGCATCTTTTTGCTGGACGAGGCGCGGGAATGGGCAGTTTTGCGCGCCGTCTCCTCGGAAGGCGGCCAACGCATGCTGGCACGAGGACACCGTTTGCGTGTCGGCGAGCAAGGTATCGTCGGTTACGTCTCCGGTTCGGGCCGCGCACGTGTGGCCCTCGATGTGGATGAGGACATGGTGTGGGTGAAGAACCCCGACCTGCCCGAGACGCGCTCCGAGATGGCTTTGCCCCTGATCGTGGGCCAGGAAGTGATCGGCGTCCTCGATGTCCAAAGCCAGGCTGCGGAGGCTTTCGGCCCTGAAGACGTTGCCACTTTGCACATTTTGGCTGACCAGATCGCGGTGGCGATCCGCAATGCGCAATTGTTTGAAGAGAGCCGCCGCGCCTTGCAGGAATTGCGGAAGTCCTATGGCGAAGAGGTGCGCGTCGGATGGGCGTGGCGCCCATCGCCGGTGGTGGGCTATCGCTACACCCCCTTGGAACTCACGCCGATTACTTCGGGGGCGACGCTGCCGTTGCTGGAGACACAGACGCCCTACGTGGCGGCCGACAACACCTTGATTGTGCCTTTGCAAGTGGGCGGCGGAGAAACCTTTGGGGCGCTGCGGATACGCCGTGACGTAGCCCAGCCCTGGGGAACTCAGGATATTGCCTTTGTAGAACGGGCTGCGCAAGATGTCGCACAAGCCCTGGAAGTGGCGCGCCTGCTCGAAGAGAGCCGCCGCCGCGCGGCCCGCGAAATGCAGGTGAACGAGATTGCCAGCCTCTTCGCACGCGCGCTGGATGTAGATGTGGTATTGCAGACCGCGGCGCGCGAGCTGGGACGGCTTTCCGGCGTTGCCGAAGTTGCCGTACACCTCAACCTGCCGGAATCCCTTGTCGAATTGGAGGCCGGGGGCGGCTTATCAACAGAGGGCTTGTCCACGGATTGAGCGAATTTTAGCGGACGACTAACGTTCTAACCTGCTAACGTTCAAACGTTTCAACCTGAAGGATAATAACTATGGATGCTGATGAACACGCGATGGGTTCCCGACGCACACCGCGGCCGGCGTTGGGCCTTGTGACGCATCAAGTCGGCGGCGCCAGCGCGTGGTGGCTGGGCGCGGCAGAAGTGGCGCAGCATGCCGGGGTGGACCTGTTTATCTTCAATGCCGGCAACATCAACGTCGAAGGCATGTTCGCCGATGAATTACCCTCTTCGATCCATCATTTGATCGGCCCCAGCCGGCTTGATAGTCTGATCCTGGTGCAATGGTGGCCCACGCGCCAGGTTTTTGAGCGTTTTTACCGGCGTTTCTACAGTCCCCTGCCGGTCGTCAATTTGCATCGGCATTATGAGGGCTTCCCCGGCATCTCCGTGGATAACGGCGGCGGTACGACGGCTGCTCTGCGCCACCTGATCGAGGAACACGGTTGGCGTCGTCTGGTCTTCATCCGCGGCTTGCCGGACAATCCTTCTGCCCAAGCACGCTATCAGGCCTACATCGAGACGCTCAATGTTTACGGCATCCCCTTTGACGAAGCCCTGGTGGTGCCGGGGGACTTTTCATCCCCGGCCGGCGTCCAGGCCATCCACATCCTGCTGGATGAGCGTGGCCTGCGTCCCGGCCGCGATTTTGAGGCCATCGTGGCCTCCAATGACTATATGGCGCTGGCGGCGATGGAAGAACTGCAACGGCGAGGATTCGATATTCCTCTCGATGTCGCCGTGGTGGGCTTTGACGATGTTGCCGCAAGTGCTATGGTCACGCCGCCGCTGACCACAGTGCGCATGCCCAACTATGAGATGGGCCGTCTGGCGGCCGAGAAGGCCCTGGCGTTGATGCGGGGTGAAGCGGTTGCCGACGCCACAATTCCCGGCGCACTGGTGGTGCGTCAATCCTGTGGCTGCTTTGTCTCCCCGCTGGCGGAGATAGGAGAACTCGCCGCTCCGTCGGCCGCGGTGCCCGCAGGCCCGCCTGAAAACCAGCGTGCGTCGGCTCTGGCCGCCTTACAGGGTGCTGTGGGGCTTGCCGGGCAATGCCTGCGCCCGGGCTGGGCCGAAGCCTTGCTGGATGCCTTCGCAGCGGACATCGCCGGCCCACCTGCCGCATCGCGTTTTCTGCAAGTGCTCTATGCCATATTGCAGCGGTGGCACCAGAACGGCTATGATGCGGTAAACCTGGGGCGGGTGCTGCTATTTATCATTCGTCATTTTATGAATCCCACCGTATCCGGGGACCTGCCGCGCCGGCGTGCTGAAGAAGTTTGGCAACAGGCAATGGCCTTCGTGGCCGAAGTCGGCCATCAAATGCAAACCGCGCAACAAAGGAGAAGCGCCTACAGCGATCAATTGCGCACGATCGGTGAGCAATTGACCAGCACTTTTGATATAGAACAGTTGTTGGACCGGATCGCGCAAGAGTTGCCACATTTACACATTCCGGCCTGCTATATCGCCCTCTACGAAGAAGGGACGTCGGTGCGCGAACAGGTGCGCCTGGTATTTGCCTGTAATGCCCAGGGGCGCAATCCACTGGGGGTTGAAGGGCGGCGTTTTGAAGCGCGTCGCCTGCTGCCGGATGAATTGCTGGCGACGGAACAGCCGGCGACCAGGGTGGTCGTACCGCTGTATTTTCAGAAAACGGCCCTGGGTTTCGCACTCTTTGAAGTCGGCCCTGAACAAGGCGAAGTGTACGAGATTCTGGGCCGCCAGCTCAGCAGTGCGCTGATGGGGGTATTGCTGGTGCAGCGGCAGGAACAGGCGCAGCGGGATGCCGAGACCGAGCGGCAACGTGCCCAAGCCGCATTGCGCGACTTGCTGACCACACGCTCTATCACCGACCGCGTGCGCCAGGCGCCGGACACTGAAGCGATCTTGCGGGTGACATTGGAGTTATTAGGCCAGGCATTAGGCGCGACAACGGCCGTGGCGCGTCTGGGGACGCGCGAGCAACTGTTGGAGGCCGGAGCCGGCGCCGAGTCAAACTAGGAGCAATTATGGTTCTCGAGATACAGACACCAGACACACGCAACGTAGCTGCCCGTCCCAAAATCGGCTTATTGGTGGCGGAAACCCTCTCGTGGTGGTCGCAGTATTTGCTGGCCGGCTTGACGGAAGCTGCCGAAGCGTTTGATGTGGATTTATTCTGTTACACCGGCGGGGGATTACCACAGCCGGATCAAGCCACCGATAATGGTCTCTACGAGCTGGTCAGTGCCGACCTGTTGGACGGCCTCATCGTCTCCGGCAATATCGCTCATGGCGTAACGTCGGCAACGTTTGAGGCTTTTCTGCGCCGTTTTGCGGATTCCGTTCCGGTGGTAACCGTAGTGGCGGTGTGTGAAGGCATGTCGGCAGTGCTGGTGGACGGCTTTCACGGGATGTACCAGGCGGTTTCCCACCTCATCGAAGCGCACGGCTATCGCCAGATCGCCTTCATCCGCGGCCCCGTTGGACAAATTGATGCTGATGAGCGCTATCGCGCTTACGTGACGGCTTTGGAGGAACACGGTATCCCCCTGAATCCCGAGTGGGTCGTGGCAGGGAATTTCAACCTGTCGAGCGCTGTGAACGCCATGCAGGAATTGTGGCCGCGGATCGCCGCCGTGCGCGCCGCACAGACGCCGCCGCTTCCCTGGGCCATTGTCGCCGCCAACGATGATATGGCGCGCGGCGTTTTGAACGTGCTGCGTGCTCAGGGCATCAACGTCCCAGAAGAGGTCGCCATCGTGGGCTTCGACGATTCCGACATTGGGCGAAACCTGGATGTACCGCTGACCTCGGTGCGCCAGCCGATTTATGCTATGGGCCGGCGGGCTTTAGAACTGGTGTTGCAACAGCTCCGGGGCGATAGGACAGTAGTCCAGGAAGCCGCGCCCGCGGAATTGGTGATACGCCGTTCATGTGGCTGTCTTCCCCCATCCGTGCGTGAGGAGAGCGCGATAATGCCTGTGGAAAGGCCGGCCGCTGTCTCCTTTGAGGCTATGCCACCCTGTCCATGGGTGCCGCTCGAAGTATGGGGGGCTTTCCACACAGCTTTGTCGTTGGCGACGCCGGAAAGCGAGGCCAGCTTTTTGCACGTCCTGGATCACGCTTTACGCCGGACGCAGATTGAAGGAGAGGATCTTGACACATGGCAACGGTCCATTTCGGAATTACGCCGCCACAGTCTGCCGTACCTTGCTGATCCGGTCATACGGCAGAGAGCCGAGGACCTGCTCCAGCAAGCGCGCGTCCTGGTCAGTGATGCCATTCGGCGGGCAGAGGCGTATGGCCGTCAGCTATTCCAGCAACGTCAGGCGCTGCTGACCCAAATTGATGACACCCTGAGCACAACCCTGCATTTGCAAGAACTGCCGCCGGTGTTGGAACGTTTGTTCCCTAACATCGGCGTCCAAGTCTGTCTGACGGCGCTGTATGAGGGAGAAAATCCCAAGGCTGAACTTTCGCGCCTGCTGCTCGCCTATGACATTTCACGCGCCCCGCAGGTGGATTTTTATGCGGATGGGCTACCCTTTGCATCGCGGCTATTGGCGCCTCAGGAATGGCTCAATGCCGGGGGGCGCAAAACGTACATTGTGGCCCCACTTATCTTGCAGGAGCACCGACTGGGGTTCGTGTTGTTGTGGGCCGGGCAGGATTGGCAATTGTATGCCCGGATGGCGCAACGTCTGAGCGATGTCATCTTCAGAAGCCTGTTGCTGCAAGAGCAAGAACGCGCCCGCCGTGAAGCCTTAGATGCCGAACAACGCGCCGAAGTGGCTTTGCGCGATGCCCTGGTGGCGCAGCGTCGTTATGTCCGTGGCGCATGGCAGGAGCGGGCGGAGCCGGTCGTGGGCTATTTCTATTCACCTGAAGCGCGCGGCGTGACCGACAGCGTCTGGCTGCCGGAAATGACAGAAGCTGTTCGGCAAGGCAACGTCGTGGTGACGCGCGATCTCGACGGGGGACAAACTCTGGCCGTGCCGGTAGTGCTGTACGGGGAAGAGGTCATCGGCGTCCTGGGATTCCGGGCAACGGATGCCGTCCCCTGGACCGAGGAACATATCACCTTGGCCCGTACCATTGCTACAGAAATGGCCCTGGCCCTGGAAACCCAGCGTCTGCTGTCGGACGTGCAACGGCGCGCTTCACGCCTCCTGGCAGCGGCGGAAATCTCGCGGGTGACAACTTCAATCCTCACGCTGGACGAACTGCTGCCGCAGGCCGTGAACCTGATCCGTGAGCGGTTTGATTTGTATTATGCCGGCATCTTTTTGGTGGATGAAGGCCGCCGCTGGGCCATCCTGCGCGCCGGCACGGGTGAAGCCGGGCGTATCATGCTCGAACGGGGACACCGCCTGGAAGTCGGCGGCAATTCGATGATCGGCATGTGCGTGGCGCAAGGCGAGGCGCGCATCACGTTTGATACCCATCGGGAAACCGTCCGTCGTCCCAATCCACTGTTGCCCGATACCCGCTCGGAACTGGCATTGCCGTTGTTCAGTCGCGGGCGTGTGATCGGTGCAATGACCATTCAGGACACTCGTCCCGGTGCTTTTACCCAGGAAGACATCACCATCTTGCAAACGATGGCCGATCAGCTCGGCAACGCCATTGAGAATGCCCGACTCCTGCAACAGATGGAACAGAGCATGCACGAATTGGAAATGGCCTCGGGACGCCTGACACGCGAATCGTGGCGCAACTTCCTGGTGAACTATCGTCGCGCCTTCGGTTATCGCTACCGCCTGATTGATGTAGAACCGACCGGTGACCTCGCGCCCGAAGCCCAGGCCGCGCTTCAGCAACAGGCGCCGGTGGTGACGGTTGTGGCCTCCGAAGCCGGAGAAGAGCGTCTGCAAGGTGCCTTGAGTGTGCCGATCCGGGTGCGCAACGAAGTCTTGGGCGTGCTTGACCTGCGTTTTGAAGACCCCCAGGTGTCCCCGGAGACCGTCAGCCTGGTGGAGCAAATCGCAGCGCGGTTGGGAGCCGCTTTGGAAAGCGCTCGTCTGCTTGAAGAATCACGCCGCGCTGCCGCGCGTGAACAGATGCTGGCGCAAGTCGCGGCGCGTTTGCGGGAGCGGTTGGAGATAGATGCCGTGCTGAAAAATGCAGCGCGCGAGCTGCGGACGGCTTTGGACCTGTCGCGTGTCGCGGTGCGCCTGGCGCCCCGCGTCGTCGTCGAAACAGCGCCACAGCCAGATACTGCGCCGCTCCCTAACCCGTCCCTAATCCCTAATTCCTAGTCCCTAATCACCAGTTACCAATCGCTGATTACTTTTAAGGAAACAAAGCGATGACATTTAAGTTCGGAAAGTGGCCTTTTGCTTACAAAATCGCGGCAGCCGTGACGAGCTTCGTGCTGTTGGCGCTCCTGCTGATGCAGGGCTTCCACATCAGTGTGGTGCGTGCGCGCATGCGCGAACAAATCGGGGTGCAATTCGCCGGCCTGGCCGAAGCCCGTATGGGCTATGTAGCGGAAACCTTCATCCGGCAATTCTCGTTGCTGCGTAGTTTTGCCCTTGAGCGCGCCGTGATCGAAGCCGTGGAAACGGCGAATGCCCGCTATAGCGACGACGCCGTGGCCATTCAAAACGCGCTGCTTGACATAGATCGTCGGTGGGCCGATGCGGCCGATGACAGCGCTCTGGTGCAAGCCATCGTAGCTCCTGACCAGAACCCCCTGGCAGCCCAATTGCTTACCTATGCGCAGACCTTTCCGGCGCACGCCGAGATCTTCATCACCGACCGTTACGGCGGCTTGCTGGCGGCAAGCCGGCGGACTTCTGACTATTATCAAGCAGATGAAGTATGGTGGCAGGCGGCGTTCGCTGGCGGTAAAGGCGCCCTGTACGTCAGTCAGCCAGCTTATGATGAAAGCCTTAAACGCGTTGCCATACAACTGGCCGTCCCCATCTATGCGGCAACGGATCGGGCAGTGATCGGCGTCTTGCGTTCTACCCTGGATATGACGACCATCGAGCAGGCCATTAAACAACTGGAATGGGGAGCGCCTTTTGTGACCCTCGCCAATGAGCAGCGTGTCATCCTCGCCGATATAGACCCGGCACGCATCGGTCAGAACGTCCCCTCCTCTTGGGAAATGTACCAACCCGGCCAGGGTGGGACCTGGTTTGAAGCCCCCGGCAGCGCCGGCCAGCGCTTGTTGATCGGGCGCGCGACAACGGCAGACGTGTTCATAGAGGATAGGGACATCGCTACGGTCATACAGGGGTTGGGCTGGCGGCTATTTGTTTACCGCCCCCGGGCCGAAGCTTACGCCCCCTTAATCCGTGCAGTCTGGACCAGTGTGGGCGTGTCCGTTGCAGTTCTCCTGCTCATGGCATCTGGAGCGTTTTTTGTCGCCCGCTCACTGTCCAGGCCGCTTGTCTATACGCTTGCGGCGATGCGCAAGTGGCTAGGTGGTGATTTTACGCCGCGCGCCTGGGTCTACTGGCCCGATGAAACCGGCGCCCTGGCCGAATCAAGTAACACACTGGCCGATAAGATGCAGGGATTGGAACGCACCATCGCCCAACGCGCTGCCGAGCGCGAGCACGAACAACGCCGGCGCGCCCGCGACTTGAATGTGGCTACGGCGGTCGGGGATCTCATTGCGGCGACGGCAGACCTGCAGGAGCTGAATCGTAAGGTTGTCGAGCTACTTCGGGAGCGCTTCGGATTGTATTATGTCGGGCTGTTCTTGCTCGACGAGACCGGCAAGTGGGCCGTTTTGCATGCCGGCACCGGCAATCCGGGCCAATTGCGACTGGCACGTGAATACCGCGTGCCGGTCGGCGAGGGTCTGGTGGGACGGTGTGTCGTGGAGCGCACCTACCGCATCGTGCGTGAGGATGGCCCCGATAGCCAACTGCTGGACAAGCTGGATTTGCTCTATACCCGTTCGGCGATTGGGTTACCTTTGCGTTCGCGCGGGCAGATCCTGGGTGTCATCGAGGCACACAGCTCACAGCTTGAAACCTTTGACGCCGAAGGCGCTCTCGTCTTGCAGACAATCGCCGATCAGATTGCCGTAGCCATTGATGGGCTGCGCCTGTTTGCCGAACGTCAAGAAGCGATGGAAAGCCTGCAACGTACTTACGGTGAAGCCAGCCGTGAGGCCTGGATGGCCCTGTTGAACGAACGCACTGCGGCGCCGGAAGGTTATCAGGCGGAAACGCGCGGTCTCCGCGCCTTGCCGGCCACACCCCCAGAAGCGTGGCGTGAAGAGGCTCGGAAAGCCTGGCTAGAGGGGCGCGCGGTTGTCAATGCAGGCGCGAGTGGCGAGGCCGTCCTGGCATTGCCCATTCGGTTGCGCGACGAAATCATCGGCGTTGTGGACGTGAGCAAACGTAAAGAGGCCGGTGAGTGGACTCGCGACGAGATCACGCAACTGGAAGAGCTGGTGCAACAACTGGGGTTGACCCTTGAAAGCTCGCGCTTCTACGAAGAATCTCAGCGCGCCGCAGTGCGCGAGCAACTGCTGCGGGAGGTCTCGGAGCGCGTGCGTGTGGCCGTGGATGTGGATTCGGTGATGCGCATTGCGGCCAGGGAAATCGGCGAGGTGTTACAGCGTCCCGTATTCGTCTACCTGGCCGACGATACCCCATCCGGCAACGGTCACTTGTCAACGGATTGAGCGGATTAGACGGATTGAATGGATTGAACGGATTGGACGGATTGCCCAGATTCTCACAGCATTTCCCAGTCCCCAATCCCTAATCCCCAATCCCTGATTACTAATTACCGATTACCAATCTCTAAAAGGGTATGGCGATGCGTGAAAGTGAAAAAATGGCCCATTTGTCCCGGCCCGGTCGGTCAAACCGCCCCACGCTTGGACTGTTCACCTACGGCCTGATAGATACGGTCAGTGAAACGGTGTGGCAGGGGATCGAGGATGCCGCGCGTGAACATGATGTCAACCTGGTCTGTTACTGCGGCGGTAGCGTGGACGATGCAACCGGCGTGAGCCTGCCTGCCAATATCCTCTACGATTTCGTCAGCACGGAGCGGATTGATGGGCTGATTATTTGGGCGGCGGTGGTGCACTTCCTGGACCTTGAAGCCGCGCAAGCCTTCTATCGCCGCTATGCTGATTATCCGGTGGTCAGTATTGGCTTTCAGGTTGAAGGCATCCCCACCATTATGGTAGACAATTATGCCGGGATGTACAACGCAGTGAACCATCTATTGGAGGTTCATGGCTACTCCCGTATCGCCTTTATTCGCGGGCCGGCAGGCCATGACGAGGCCGAAGAGCGTTATCGCGCTTATCAAGAGGCTTTAGCCGCGCACGGCCTGGCTTTCGATCCCGAGTTGGTCACTCCTGGTGACAACCAGCGTGTGGACGGCGTGAACGCCGTCAAGACGCTATTTGACGAACGCCGTTTGCGGCCCGGCGTGGATGTCGAAGCCCTGGTAGCGGCCAACGATAATATGGCCCTGGGCGCCTTAGAGGCGTTGCAAGCGCGCGGCATCCGCGTCCCGGAAGACGTAGCACTGGTCGGCTTCGACGATGCCGAAGAGGGACGCTTCACCTTCCCGCCCCTGACTTCGGTACCCTGGGGAGGCTACGCGCAGGGGCGGCAAGCCGTCGAAACCCTGCTGGCCTTGATGGCCCATGAAGAAGTCCCGCCTTTAACGCGCGTGCCGACGGAGTTGATTGTGCGGGAATCGTGCGGCTGTGTGATCCCCGACATCGTTCAGGCGGCGGAGTCACCCGACGTGCGGCTTCCGCGCTCCCGCACCAATACTGATATGGCTGAAGTGCGGCGGGAGATCCTCACTGAACTGGTACGCCTTGTGCCATCACTGCGGGTGACTGAAACACAACTGGGCGAGTGGGTGGACGCCTTTATGGCCGAGCTGGCCGTCCCACCGACGCCGGGCTTCTTGTCGGTCATGCAAGCGCTGCTGCGCCAAACGATTAACGCCGGCGGGGATGTCAACGCCTGGCATAACGCCGTATCCATCCTGCGCCGCCGCTTCCTCCCTTACTTACGTGAGGCGGCCCCGCGTTCGCACGCCGAAAATCTCTGGCAGCAGGCCCGCGCGCTGCTCGGCCATGCGACCTACCAGGCGCAAGCGCGGCAGACCTGGATGGCGACGAACCAGGTCACACTGATGCGTACTGTCACCCAAACGCTGATGGCCGTTTCGGAATTGAACGAATTCGCTGCTGTTCTGCCACAACAAGTGGCGTCTTTGGGCCTGCCGGGATGTTCCCTGGCGCTGTTCGAGGCGCCCGAAAAACCCGTCAATGCACGGTTGTTAATGACCTGGGACGGCGCACCTGTCCGGGAAACCACCGTCTTCCCGGCGCGTTGGCTGTTGCCGGACGCGGCGTGGCATCCTGCAGGCCGTTTCAGTCGCATCCTGGAAGTGCTCCATGCGCGCGGGACGTGGCTGGGATACGTGCTCTTTGAGGTCGGGCCACGGCGGGGCAGCATTTACACGACATTGCGCGATCAAATCAGCAACGTTTTGCGGGGGTTGCTCCTGGTCGAAGAGGCCCGTCGCGCACAGACGGCACTGCAGAAGGCTTACGCCGAAGTGGAACAACAAGTCGCCATCCGCACGGCGGAACTCCAGCACGAGATTGCGGCGCGCGAGAGCCTGTACGAGCGCCGTGCGCACCAGGTACTCACCAGCACGCTGATCTCCCAGGAAATCGCGGCGGCGCCGACGCTGGATGAGCTGTATCGCCGGGTGGTGACGTTGATCAAAGAACGCTTCGGCTACGATCACGCCCAAATCTTCCGCTACGACCCGCAAGTCTATGCCTTGCGTCTGGTCGTCGGCTATGGTGAGGTGGGCCAAAAGATGCTGGCAGAGGGACACCAGCTTGAACTCGGTGTGGGGGTGGTGGGAACGGCCGCGGAGACCGGCGTCCCCATCCTGGCGACCGATGTGACCCAGGATCGGGACTGGCGTCCCACCCCCCACTTGCCCGAGACCCGCGGCGAGCTGGCGGTGCCCATCAAATGGCGTGACCAGGTGCTCGGCATCCTGGATGTACAGAGCAACCGCGCCGGCGCATTGACCCTGGATGATCAGCTGGTGCTGGAGCAATTGTGCGGGCAGATTGCCATCGCTATCGAAAATACCCGCCTGCGCGAGGAGATGGAAGCACGTCTGCAAACCTTGAATATGGTCCAGGAATCCCTGTCCCGTGAAGGATGGGAGGTCTTGCGCGCGCAGCATCGCGGTCTCAAGGGCTACGCTTATGATCGCGGCGTGGTGTATCCCTTGACTCAAACCCCCGCGCCGAATTATACCGTTCCGGTCGCCGTGGCGGGCGGCCAGGTTGTCGGACGTTTGGGCGTCCAAGAGGACCCGACGCGGCCGCTTACGCCGGAAGAACGCGCGCTCCTGGCGGCCATCTCCGAGCAAGTTGCGGAGGCCCTTGATAGAGCACGCCTGTTTGAAGATACCCGTCGCAGCGCCGCACGCGATCAGATCATCAGCGAGCTAAGCGCGCAAATGCGGGCTTCGCTGGACATTGATCAGGTCCTGCAAACTGCCGTGCGCGAGCTGGTCGGCGCGCTGAATTTTGCCAGAGTGGAGGTGCGCCTGGGTGTCGGTAGCGCGGAGGCTCCGCCCGCCGACGAGACGCAAATCCCTGGGAAGGAGGGCGGTGCATGAGCGATCAAACCCTTTCCGAGCGTTACGTACAGCGCGGGCATTTGCGTTCACGCTTGACGTTTCTGACGTCGGTTGTTGCCCTGATCGTTCTCCTCGCGCTGGTTGTCCTGGTCATCTTACATTTTTACAGGCTTACGGAATCGCAGGCGTCGGAGATGCTCGGGGCGCACAGCCATCAACTGGCTAACAGCGTCCAACTATGGCTTGATTATAATGTCAAAGCCTTGCAGCAGTTGGTGACCCAGCCGCAAATCCAAAGCATGGATCCCGCCGTACAACAGCCGATTCTGGCGGCTATGGATGCGGTTTACGAACACATCTACCTGGTCAGCACTACCGACCTGAACGGCCTCAATGTGGCGCGTAGCGACAGCGCAACACCGATAGATTACCATGACCGTGTGTGGTTCCAGGAAATCCGGGATGGCGCGCCGCTGGCTTATCAGGTGCTGGTCAGCCGCACGACCGGAAGAGCCGCATTGGTCATTTCAATGCCGATCCGCAATCTGACAGGAGAGCTTATTGGTGTGGGCATGCTGGGCGCCAACCTGGAACAACTTTCTGAAGCGGTGGCCGTGACGCGCTTTGGAGAGACCGGCGTGACGTATGTCGTGGATGCAGAAGGGCGTATCATCGCCCATCCCGATCCGGCGTTCGCGGTGGAAATCGTCAATATTCAGGATTCACCCGTGGGGCAGAAATTGCGCGAGGGACGGGAGCAGCAATTCAGCTTCGTAGATGCCGAAAAACGGAAGTGGCAGGCCCACATAGACGTATTGGATAACGGCTGGGGCGTTGTAGCGCAACAGGAAGCTGCAGAGTGGCGTCGTCCACTGGTGGAGTTTGCCCGCTATGGCCTGTTGCTGTTGCTCTTGGGCAGCTTGTTGCTCGGTGGCTTGACCTACGGGATCATCCGCCGTGCGCTGGCGCCGATTGAAACGTTGACGGCTACGGCAACTGCCATCGCCCAGGGCGATCTGACCCGCACTGCACCCCTGAAAAGCGCGGATGAGATAGGGACACTGGCGCACGCCTTCAACAGGATGACCGCGCAATTGCGGGAGGCGATTGACACACTGGAACAGCGGGTGGCTGCCCGTACTTTCGACCTGGAACGTCACGCAGCGTACCTGGCGGCTTCGGCAGAAGTGAGCCGGGCAGCCGTCTCCATCCTGGACGCCGACGAATTGATTCGCCAGGTTGTGGATTTGATCCGCGAGCGTTTTGATCTCTACTATGTCGGCCTGTTCCTCGTGGATGAGACGAAAACCTGGGCGGTGCTGCGTTCCGGTACCGGCGCGGCCGGCCAGGCGATGCTGGCGCGACAACACCGCATCCGCATCGGCGAAGGCATGGTAGGCTGGAGCATCGCCAACGCCGAAGTGCGCGTCGCTTCGCACGCCGAGATGGACGCCGTGCGCCTGACCAACCCGGAACTGCCCGACACCCGCTCCGAAGCTGCGTTGCCGCTGCGCTCGCGTGGGCAGGTTCTAGGCGCCTTGACAGTGCAGAGTACCCTCCCGGATGCTTTTGACCCTGACAGCATGGCAGTCCTGCAAATCATGGCCGACCAGGTAGCCGTGGCGCTCGATAACGCGCGCCTCCTGGCGCAGGCGCAGGCAGCGCTTGAAGCAGAGCGGCTTGCTTATGGTCGCGCCTCGCGCCAGGAGTGGGAGCGTCTGGCCCGCGCGCGCGCCGAATCGGGCTATGTTGGCATGCGTCAGGCAGAGGAGATAGCTTTGCTCACCGCGCAAGGTGAATGGACTCCCGAAATGCGTGCTGCGCTGCGGACCCGCCAAAGCGTCGTCGGCCAGCAGAACGGCATGCCGACGCTGGCCGTGCCGATCTTCGTGCGCGATGAAGTCGTGGGGGTGTTGCATTTCAGCAAGAGCGAAGCAGCCGCCGGCCTGGTGCCCGGGGAATGGACCCGCGAAGAAATCACCCTGCTCGAAGCGCTCGCCGGACAGTTGGGACAGGCACTGGACGGCGCCCGGCTGTACCGCCAGATGCTGCTGCGCGCCGCCAGAGAAGGGGCGATCCGTGAGATCTCGGACCGCATGCAGCGCGCCACGGATATGCGCGCGCTGCTGCACATCACGGCCGAAGCCCTGAATCAAGTGCTCGGTGGCTCTCGCGTCTACGTGCGTATGGGGGCCGATATAACCGCCGCTGAACAAGCAGACGGAGGCGATCATGACGACGCGAAGTGAGCGTACACAAAAGACAGCCGCAAGTGTGGAGACCCCGCAGAGACGTTTGACCCTGGGGTTATTCCTCGATAACTTGACGGGGAAATATCAGAACACGCTGCTCCAGGGTCTGGACGACCTGGCCCGTGAGTGCGATTTCAACCTGCTGTGTTTTGTCGGGGGCGGGGTATGGCCGTCCGGACAACCCGCCAACCCGAACAATGTGTTGTATGAACTGTTGGATAAGGAGAGCCTGGACGGTCTGGTGATCCCGGCCGGCTCCGTCGGCACAGCGGTAGACCCCCATGACATGCAGATATTCTGTGAACGCTTCCGGCCTCTGCCGCAGGCCAGCATTGCCATGGCCCTTGAGGGTATCCCCAGTGTGTTGCTGGATAATTACTCGGCCATGCGTGCTTCCGTACAACATCTCGTTGCGGGGCATGGCTATCGGCGGCTCGCCTTCTTCCACAAACAGGAAGGCCACCCGGAAAACGATGCCCGTTACCAGGCTTATGTGGATGTTTTGACCGAACATGGGATCCCTGTAGACCCCCAACTTATCGTCCCCGGCGCCTATTACAACACGCCCGAAGCCGGCGTGCGCCTGTTGTTTGACGAGCGGCAACTGCGCCCCCGCCTGGATGTCGAAGCGCTGGTGGTCATTGATGACGGCACGGCTCTGATGGTTTTGAACGCCCTGCAAGCGCGGGGCATCCGCGTACCCGACGATGTGGCGCTGGTCGGCTTCGACGACATCGAGGATAGCCGCTATGTGACCCCGCCCCTGACTACGGTGCGGCAGCCTTTGCAGATGCAGGCGCGCCGTGCGGCCGAACTGGTGCTGGCCCAACTCCGGGGTGAAGCGGTTGACCCTCAAGTGTTGTTGCCGGCCGAACTGGTGGTCCGGCGCTCCTGCGGATGTTTGGAGGCCACCATCCTGCAAGCACGGGTGGAGGCGTCCGGGTACACACCTGCGGATGCGGTGCTGCCTTTCGAGGCGGCGCTGCTGACGCGCCGGGAAGCCATACTCACCGACATCGCGCGGGACGTCTCCGGGCGTGGGGATGGCGACCCGATATATCAGCAAATTGTCCGGCAGGCCGGCTGGCTGATAGATGCTTTTGTCACGGCGCTCAAGGCCGGTGAAGCCGGTTCTCCATCGGAAATTTTCCTGTGGGTCCTGGACGAGATTTTGCGGCAGGCGATGCAAGAACAGCGCGACGTGATGGCATGGCAGGACGGCATCTCCACGCTGCGTCGCTATGCCCTCTCCTGCGCCGGCGTCGGGACGCTCTGCCTGCAAATTGAGAACCTGCTGCAACAGGCGCGGGTGATGGTCGGTGCCGCGGCACAGCAAGCCCAGGCTTTTCAACGGCTACAGGCAGGCCGACGTGACCAGACCCTCCGCGAAATCGGCCAAAATTTGATCACCGCAACCCATATCGAAGCCTTGCTGGATGTGCTGAGCTATGAATTGCCGCGTTTGGAGATCCCCGCCGCTTACATCTCCCTGTACGTCAATCGTCAAGCACCCGAAGCCGGCTCACGTCTGCTGTTTGCCTATGATCGCCTCCGCGAATTTGAGGATCGTTCCGGGCAACGTTTCTCCTCGTACCGACTCGCACCGGAGAGCCTGTTCCCCCCCGACCGCCGTTACAGTATGATCGTCTTTCCCCTCAATGTTCCGGGGATGCAGTTGGGGCGTGTGGTTTTCGAGCTTGGGCCGCTGGATGGGACGATCTACACGTCACTGGTCGGGCAAATCAGCAACGCCCTGCAAGGGGTGTTTCTAACCCAACAGATCGCCAACCGCGCCGTGCAGTTGCAGACGGCCGCCGAGGTTGCGCGCGTTGCCAGCGGTGTGCTGGACCCGGACGCGCTGATTCAACAAGTCGTGACGCTGGTGCGCGAACGCTTCAATCTCTACTACGTCGGTCTGTTCCTTGTGGAACCCGACCCTGAGAACCCCGAGGTAAAATGGGCGGTGCTGCGCGCCGGTACCGGTGAAGCCGGCGCGCAGATGGTGGCGCAGGGGCATCGCTTGCTCGTCGGCGGGACCTCAATGATCGGCTGGTGCATTGCCAACCGCCAGGCGCGCATCGCCCTGGACGTGGACCGTGAGGTTGTGCGGCAACCTCATCCCTTGTTGCCCGATACCCGTTCGGAACTGGCGTTGCCTTTGATCAGCCGCGGCGAGATCATCGGTGCGTTGACCATTCAAAGCGCCGAAGAAGCCGCCTTCAGCCAGGAAGACATCACCGTGTTGCAGGCGATGGCGGATCAGCTTGCCAACGCCATCCAGAACGCCCGCCTGTACGAGGCCCTGGAATTAGAGCAATACCTGATGCGCACGATGATGGACAACATCCCCGACCACATTTACTTCAAAGACCGCGACAGCCGTTTCATCCGTGTGAGCCGTTCACAGTCCAATCGCTTTGGCCTGCGCGACCCGGCCGAGGCTATCGGCAAAACGGACTTCGACTTCTTCACAGAAGACCACGCGCGTCCGGCTTTCGAGGATGAACAACGCATTATCCGCACCGGCGAGCCGATTATCGAACTTGAGGAGCGTGAGACGTGGGCCGACCGCCCCGATACCTGGGTTTCGACGACCAAAATGCCCATGCGCGACCGCGACGGCAACATTATCGGCACCTTCGGCATCTCGCGCGACATCACCGCGCGCAAGATGGTGGAACTCCAGTTGGCCGCAGAACGCAACCTGTTGCGCACCCTCATTGACAGCCTGCCGGACTTCGTCTATATCAAGGATCGTCAGAGCCGCTTCCTCATCAACAACATCGCCCATCTGCGGGTCATGGGGGCGCAGACGCAGGAAGAAGTGGTGGGCAAGACCGATTTTGACGTGTTCCCCTACGAGATGGCGATCCTCTATTACACCGATGAGCAACGTTTGATGGAGACCGGTGAACCCCTTATCGAGCACGAGGAGCCCTCGGTAAATCAGTCTACGGGCAAAGAAATATGGGTCTCCACCACCAAAATTCCCTTGCGCGATGCCGAAGGCCAGGTGATCGGCCTCGTGGGCATAACGCGCGACATTACCGAACGCCGCCGTACCGAGAACTTGCTGCGCCGGCGCAATTTGCAATTGCAGACCGTGGCCGAAGTCGCTCGAACGGCCGGTGGTGTGTTGGACCTCGAGACATTGATGCAACAGACTGTGGAATTGCTGCGTGCACAACTCGATCTCTATTACGTAGGCCTGTTCCTTGTGGATGTAGCGACTCCGCCGGCCGAATTTGCCGGCGGCGGACGGCGGCGTTGGGCCGTGTTGCGCGCCGGCACCGGCGAGGCCGGCGCACAAATGCTGGCGCGCGGCCATCGCCTTGAGGTCGGTGGGACCTCGATGATCGGGCAATGTGTGGCGACGGGGAAAGCGCGCATTGCCCTGGATGTAGGCACCGAGGCCGTGCGTTTCGACAATCCCTTGCTGCCCAATACCCGCTCCGAGCTGGCCTTGCCGTTGATCAGCCGTGGCGAGATCATCGGGGCGCTGACCATCCAGAGCACCGAACCGGCGGCGTTCAGCGAGGAAGATATTGCCGTGTTGCAGGCGTTGGCCGATCAGTTAGCCAACGCGATTGCCAACATCCGCCTGTTTGAGCAAAGCCAGCGCGCCTTACACGACCTGGAAATGATCCAGCGGCGCTATCTACATGAGGCCTGGAGCGCCTACCGCGAAGTGGCGCCTGTCGCCGATTACGAGGTCGCCCGTCCCGGTGTGCCATCGTTGCCATCGGACGCCATCTTACCTGAGGTCCGGGCCGTCGCTGCTGAGCAACGCCCTGTGGCCCTCACGCGCGCCGATATGCAGGGCAAAGCCTACGCTGCCCTGGTCGCACCGATCACGCAGCGCAACGAGATCATCGGCGCCCTGGGCATTCACGACGAAGACGGCGGGCGCGAATGGACCGAGGACGAAATCGCGCTGGTGGAGACGATTGCCGAACGTATGGGCATTGTCGCCGAAACGCTGCGCCTGCTGGAAGAGACGCAGCGCACGGCCGGCCGCGAGCGGCTCACCCGGCAGATCACCGATCAGATTCGCAGCGCGCTCAGCGTGGACGAAGCGATTCAACGCGCGCTCAAACAACTGGGCGACGCTTTGAACGCCGAAATGCTGGCGCGCTTGAAGACGGATGAATTCTCCGTTTAGCCTGTTCCG
The DNA here is from genome assembly GCA_019873645.1 of Chloroflexota bacterium. GTDB lineage: Bacteria > Chloroflexota > Anaerolineae > B4-G1 > SLSP01 > DSWT01. Next base: position 106,148 of record JAIOAX010000008.1, read on the forward strand.
AAAATGGTCAGTGGATTAAGCAGATTGAGCAGATTTGTGCAACACTTGAAAACTAATCTGTTGAGTCTACTGAAAAAACTAAAAATCTCACCGCAGAGTCACAGAGAGCGCAAAGATTTTTATGTCGGATTCAATAAGATTAAGTCTTTCGCATTTCAGTATTAATTTTATTGATTTAAGCCTTAATCTTCTCTCTGCGTTCTTTGCGTCTCTGCGGTGAATTGAACTTTTTTCAGGAGAGTCATCCGTTCAAATCCGTTTAATCCGTTGACATGCATTTTTTATGCTTCGTCGAGCGCGTACTTATGATATGTTGAGATGAATGAAGGGGGCGGCATGAAAGGCCGAGTTACAGTGGATCAATCGCAACCTGAAGAAACTTTGTGGCGGCAGCGCATCTTTGAAAATGTCGCGCGTTTTTCGATCATCGGTGCCGTCGGCGTAGTAGTGGTATTTGTCGTCTTGTGGCTATTCAGACCCAAGACACCGCTGTTGCCCCTGCTCATCACGACCACGTTGTCCCTGCTGTTTAGTGTGCTGGCCTTTTTCCTCAGTCGGCGCGGCAAACTCCAGACGGCGGTGTTCCTTTATATCATTGGATTAACCCTGACCACATTCGCCAGTTTTGATTTTGCCGGCGGCGTCACCGGCCCGTTACTGATTTTCCTGCTGCTCTTGCCGATCCTGGCCGGACAATTCGGCGGCCTCACGGCGATGCGTTGGAATGTTCTGATCATCATCCTCTTCTGGATGGCGATGGTCATCCTGGAAAGTTTCGGCGTGCTTACCCCGGTCGCTTTGCCGGCCGACATTGCCCGTTATTTGTCTTACGCCACCTTTTTGACGACTTTGCTGTTAATTGCTGCGGTTGTCAATCTCTTCGTCAAACGAGGACAGCAAAGCCTGGCTATCGTCCAGGAACGCGAGCGTGCCCTGGCCGAATCCACCCGGCTGGCGGAAGCGGCTGTGGAAGCCGAGCGTGCGGCGCGTGAGCACGAAAGGCACGCGGCAGCGCACCTCCGCGAAACGGTGGCCGGTTACGCCGATTACCTCGCACGGGTAGCCGCCGGTGATTACACGGCGCGGGTGGATGTCGGGGTGCTGGACGAAAACGTTGAAGGCGACGCCGAACTGCATGCTCTGGGAGAGTACCTCAACACCACGGTGGATGCCCTGGTGCAGGCGCTTCAGCAGGCCCAGGAAGTGCAGCGCCGTTACACAGAGCAAGCCTGGCAGGCTGTCATCGCGGCGGGAAGAGTGCAGCCCGGTTTTGCGTACCGGCAAAATCAGCTTGTCTCGGAGGCGGAATGGCTGCCACAGATGGTGCGCGCCGTAGACAGCGGCGCGCCGGTGGCGCAGGATGAGGGCGCCGCCGTACCGCTGGTCATCAACCGCCAGGTGGTGGGCGCCATCGGCGGTCGGCATCCCGATGGTCGCCCGTGGACCAGCGAAGAACTGTCCCTGATCGAAGATGTGACCGGGCAACTGGCCCAAACGATTGAAGGCTTGCGCCTGTTTGACGACGTGCAACGCCGTGCGGCCCGTGAGCGGGTGCTGCGCGAAGTCACCGCGCGCCTCCGTAGTTCGACCGATCCGGAGCTGGTGCTCAAGACGCTGTTGCGTGAGGTGGGGAGCGTGTTGAACCGCCCCGCTTTTGTGCGCCTGGTTACGTCTACGGAAGAGAAGGCCGCGTCGACAACGCCGCCGGTTAACGCCGCCGAGCGTCAACCGACAGATGTGGGAGGCTAAACCATGAACCCTTTGGCAGCGCGGATTCGAGAATCTTTTGAACAACTGGTAGACCAGTACGCGGAACGGCTGCTGGCGTATCCCGATTATGCTGCCTTACCCCTGCAAGCGCGTCGTGAGGCCGCGCAGCGTCCCTTGCTGTTTATGGTGGATTGGCTGGACAGCGGCGACGACGCACAATTGCGCCAATTCATCCACACCGTTGCCGCTACGCGGCTGGCGCAGGGTTTTGACATCAGCGTCATGCTGAATGCCATCCAAGCGTTGGGCGAACTGCTTGAGCCACTGGCGACCGAAATCGAGTCGGCGAAAAGATTATGGGCCATGCTTTTGAAAGCTCAGGAGGCGGTCACTGAATTTGTCACCGACTTGTTACGTCAAGATATCGCCAAACGCGAGCAGGCCGAAAAATCGCTGACGGAGTGGCAGCGACGTTATGAACTGGTCACCTCTGTCACCCGCCAGGTGGTCTACGACTACGATGTTGCCAGCGGCGCCATTGTATGGAGCGGCAACATTGAACAGGTGCTGGGGTTCCAATTGTCCGAGATGGACGGCGGCGTGGAACAATGGGGCAGTCTGATCCATCCAGATGACCGGGAGCAGGCTTTCGCGCTCCTGGATGCGGCGCAGGCTGCCTGTGGGCCCTATCACGTTGAATATCGTTTCCGATGTCGGGACGGCAGTTATCTGTGGATGGAAGATAGCGGTTTGTTTATTCCCGACGCAAGCGGCCAGGCCGTGCGCATGATCGGAATGATGACCGACATCAGTGCGCGTAAACAAGCGGAAGCGGCGTTGCAGGCAAATGAGGAACGACTCTCATTGGCTTTGGAAGCCGGGCATGTAGGTATTTGGGAATTTTGGCCGCAGAAGAACGGGGTGTATTTCAACCCGACGTGGTACACGATGCTCGGCTATGCGCCTTATGAAATGCCGCAGGCACTGGAGACGTGGGCGCAGTTACTGCACCCCGAAGATGCGCCGCGCGCCAATGAAATTGTCACGGCGAGCATTCAGGCCGGCACAGATTTTGTTGTGCAGTTCCGTTTGAAGACTAAATCCGGCGAGTGGCGCTGGATGCAGGCGCGCGGTTACGTCACAATGCGCACGGCAGAGGGCAGCGCCGAACGTATTATCGGCACGCACACCGACATCCATGAGCAGAAGAGCACGGAAGAGGCTTTGAAGGCTGCGGTAGCGCGGTTGCGTAATATCATTGACGCCCTCCCGTTAGGAATGCATTTCTATCGTTTGGAGCCAGATGGCCGACTGGTGTTCACCGGCGCGAATCCCACCGCCAACAAACTGTTGGGGGTGGATAACCGCATCTTTATCGGCAAAACAATAGAAGAAACCTTCCCCGCATTGATTGAGACCGAGGTGCCGGCGCGTTACCGTGCTGCGGCCGCTGAAGGCATCTCATGGCAGACCCAACAAATTAGCTACGCTGAGGGCGAGATTCAAGGGGCATTTGAGGTCTATGCTTTCCAGATTTCGCCGGGTGAAATGGCGGCGGTTTTCATGGATGTGACCGAACGACTGCGTGCTGAAGTCGCAATTCGCACTCAACAAGAGCGTTTGCAGAGTATCACGGCTAACATACCGGGAGTAGTGTATCAGTTCTATGTTCTCCCCACCGGCGAAATGGGTGTGGATTACGTGAGCGAGCGCATAACGCAGATCTTTGGCCTGGATGTAAGTCTGACAGAATTTTTCCCGGCGTTTGTAGCGCATGTGCACCCCGAGGATGTGGAGAGCTTTATGGCTTCGATCCAGAGGGCTGTGGCTACAGCAACGTCGTGGAGCTACGAGGGGCGTTTTATCAAGCCCTCGGGGGAAATTGTCTGGTTCAGAGGGGTATCTACACCTACCGCGTTGGCCGACCGTTTGGTTTTTAGAGGCCTGTTGTTGGATGTCACCGACCGCAAGCAACTGGAACTACAGATACAAGAGTCCTTGCTGCGGCGTGAACAACAGGTGCAGACCAGTACCGAAATCGCGCAGGAGATCGCGGCCGCGCCGGCCCTGGACGAGCTGTTCCGCCGCGTGGTGACGCTCATCAAAGAGCGTTTTGGTTACTACCATGCCCAGATTTTCCGCTACGACCCGGCGCAAGACGCCGTTGTGTTGGTCAACGGCTATGGTGAGATCGGTCAGCAAATGCTGGCGGCCGGTCACAAATTGCCCCTCGGGCGAGGTGTTGTGGGTACAGCGGCAGCGACGGGACGCTCAATGCTGGTCACGGATTTCACGCGCGATCCCGACTGGCGTCCCAATCCCTATCTTCCCGCTACGCAGGGGGAACTGGCAGTGCCCATCAAGCTGCGCGATGAAGTCTTAGGCATCCTGGATATCCAGAGCGACCGCGCCGGCGTCCTGACCCAGGAAGATCAATTGTTGCTTGAGGGCCTGTGTGGACAGATTGCCGTCGCCATAGAACAAAAACGCACTCAAGAAGCGTTGGCCTACGAACGCTACTTGCTGCAAACACTGATGGATAACGTTCCGGCCGCCATCTACTTCAAAGACCTGCAAAGCCGTTTCATCCGTGTTTCTAAGGCAAGCGCCCGGGGCTTTGGTGTCGAAGATCCCGCCGAAGTAATCGGTAAGACCGATTTCGACTTCTTCACCGAAGAACATGCGCGTCCGGCTTATGAAGACGAACAAGAGATTATCCGTACCGGCCAAATCATCCACAAAGAGGAGTATGAGACCCGCATCGGTCGTCCGAACACCTGGACGCTGACCACGAAGATGCCCTTGCGTGACCCGCAGGGTACCATTATCGGCACCTTTGGCATTTCCGTTGACACCACCGAAGTTAAACTGGCCCAACTGCGTTTGCAGGAAGAACGCAACCTGATGCGCTCTATTATTGACGCCACCCCGGACTGGATTTTCGTCAAGGATCAGGAACACCGCTATCAACTGGTCAACGCCAGCTATGCTCGGGCGCTGCACCTGCAACCGGAGGATTTCATCGGCAAGAACGATCTCGAAGTAGGGTTCCCGGAAGATCTGGTCAAAGGCAACCCGGACAGGGGCCAGCCCGGTTTCTGGCCCGCAGAACAACAGGCGATGGATGAGGATCGCGTGGTGACGAATTCGCGCATTCCTATCCCCCTGGACGGCGTTACGCGCATCTTTGACGATTTACGGGTGCCATTGCACGATGCCGAGGGCCGCATCTGGGGCGTGCTGGGGGTCAGCCGCGACGTGACCGAGCAGGAACAAGCCAACATCAGGATGCAGGAGACGATGCAAGAACTGGAACGTCTGTATCGCGCTGCGACGCGCGAGGGTTGGCAGACGTTGCGGGAAATGAGGCGTCTGGCGCCGGGTTATCGTTTTGACCGCATCAATGTCACGCCGGCCGACGACCTGTGGATTCCACCCCTGCAGCGGGCGCTGGAAGAAAACGCTCCCGTTACCGAAGTCACCCAAGGGATTACGGTGGCGCCGGTGACGCTGCGCGGCGAACCTATCGGCGTGCTGGGCGTACAGACCGATCCGCAAAATCCATTATCGCCGGACGAGTTAACCCTGTTGCAGGAGATCATCGAGCAGGGCGCGCTGGCGTTGGAAAATGCACGCCTGTTCGAGGAAAGCCAGCGCCGCGCCCTCCAGGAGCGTCTGGTTGCTGAAGTGTCCGGACGCATCCGTGAAACACTGGACCTTGAAGCGGTATTGCGCACGGCAGCCGAGCAAATACGCGGGGCGCTGGATCTGGAAGACTTTGTTGTGCGTCTGACCATGCCTGAGACGGCGCAACAGTAAAAATTCTCTGTTCCTGTCAGCAAATCAAGCAAAGTGAGCAGCTTTGTACCCTGTAAAACCGGTCAAACATCTGCTTAATCTGCTAAATCCGCTGATATAAAGGCTGGAGGAATGTGATAATGAGGGTGTTATACAAACTGGCAGGGATTGCCCTACTCTTATGCCTGATCGGCGTGTCGTTTGTTGGAGCGGTGCACGCGCAGACGACTCAGCATCGCTATGTGCTTTACATCAACTCCTACCATCGCGGCTATAAATTCTCGGACGACATTACTGCAGGCATTGAGAAGTCGCTGCACACTTACAGCAGCGACATTGAACTGCTAGTTGAGTATCTGGACGCCAAACGCCTTGAGAGCGATGCCTATTTCGATGAACTGGCGCGCCTGTATCGCATCAAATACGCACATCGCAAACTGGACTTGATCATCTCTTCGGACGATGCAGCCTTGAATTTCCTGTTCAAATATGCCGATGAACTCTTCCCCGGCGTGCCGGTGGTTTTCTGCGGCGCCAACTATTTTGACGTGAACCGTCTGGCCGGCCATGAGCGTTTTACCGGCGTCAGCGAACTCGCCGACGTGCAAGGGACGCTCGATCTGGCGCTCACCCTGCATCCGCAGACCCGTCAAATTGTGGTCGTCAACGATACCACGGTCACTGGCAAACGGGTCCACGAGCGGCTGGTGACGTTGGAAGGCCGCTACCCTAATGTCACCTTTGTCTACCTGGAAGACCTGCCCATGGCCGAAATCCGGCAGCGTTTGAGCGCCCTGCCTGCCGATAGCCTGGTACTGCTGACCATCTTTTCACGCGACGGCGCCGGCGAATTCTTTGAGTACAATATCTTCACGACGCTCATTGCCGAGAGCAGCGCCGTGCCGGTTTACGGTACCTGGGATTTCAGTCTGGGATTCGGCATTGTCGGTGGCAAATTGACCAGTGGGGCGACAGAAGGTGAGCGTGCGGCGCGCCTGGCCGTGCGCATTTTGAATGGCGAGCGTCCCCAGGATATTCCGGTGGTGCAGGAACCGGGAGCGCGCTACATGTTCGACTACGTACAATTGCGGCGTTGGAACATCCCCGAATCACGCTTGCCCGAAGACAGCGTCATCATCAACAAACCTTATTCGTTTGTGCAGCAATACGCACAATACATCGGGATTGCCGGCGTTAGCTTTGCCATCCTGACCGTGGCAGTGATCATGCTGGCGCTCAACGTGCGCCGGCGTCGGCGTGTGGAACTCCGGCTGACCCACAGCCTGGACGAGTTGCAGGCGATTCGGGCCTCGCTGGAAGAACGCATTCAGGAACGCACCGCGGCGTTTCAGAAACGCGCGAACCTCCTCGAAGCTGCCGCCGAAATCTCGCGGGCGACGACCGAAATCATTGACCTGGATCGCTTGTTACCCTTCATTGTTGACCTGGTGCAACAACATTTCAATCTGTACTATGTAGGCCTGTTCCTGGTGGACGAATCCGGGCAATGGGCGGTGTTGCGCGCCGGTACGGGGGCGGCGGGACAGGCGATGATGGCGCAAGGGTGGCGGCTGGAAGTCGGCGGTAAGTCCATGATCGGGCGCTGTGTGGCGACCGGCCAGGCCGATATTCAGCTAGATGTAGGCGAGGCCGCCGTGCACTTTGACAACCCCTATCTGCCCGCGACCCGTTCCGAGATGGCCTTGCCGTTGCGCGCGCGCGGTGAGATCCTTGGCGCCATGACCATCCAGAGCCAACAGGTGGCAGCCTTTGAGCCGGATGACATTCGCACGCTACAAACGATGGCCGATCAGGTGGCCGTGGCAATCAGCAACGCGCGGTTATTTGAACAAGCGCAGGCCAGCCTCGAAGCCGAGCGGCGCGCCTACGGGGAGATAAGCCGCGAAGCCTGGCGGCAAGTGTTGATGACGGCAGCCGGCCTGGATGTCTTGAGTGACCGTGCCGCTACCCGCCCGGCCGGCGATGTGTGGCGCCCGGAGATGGAAGCCGCCTGGCGCGCCGCCGCACCGGTGCCCGGCAATGGCGGCACCACGCTGGCGGTCCCTATTCGTGTGCGCGATCAAGTGATCGGCGTGGTGGATGGACGCAAACCCGACGGGAGCGTCTGGACGGCGGAAGAGCAGCAGTTATTGACCACGCTGGTTGAGCAGTTGGGTGTGGCTTTGGAAAGCGCGCGCCTGTACCGCGACACCCAGCGTCGCGCAGCCCAGGAGCGTCTGGTCAGCGAAGTGACAGCGCGTATCCGTGAAACGTTGAATATAGAAACCGTACTCAAGACCGCCGTGGAAGAGATCCGCGAGGCCTTGCAACTCGAACGGCTGGTCGTGCGTCTGGGCACGCCGGAGGATGACACCGCGCCAGAGAACGAGAAAGGATAAATGCAGATGTGGAACAAGGTGAAGCAGTTTCTGGCAGCCCCTGTTTTTGCCGATAATGAGGAGAAGACGCGCGTTGCCGCTTTGCTCAACCCCCTGCTGTTGAGCCTGTTTGTAGCGGATATTTGCGGCGCCCTGGCAACGCTGTTTGTCTTTGCCAACAAAGTGGGCAGCGGTCTCGGGGTTGTGGCCATCTTTTTTGCTACGGTCATATCCAAACTGTGGCTGCAACGTGGGCGCGTGCAGGCAGCCGGCATTCTATTTATCGCCGGGGTAGGAGCTCCTCTCCTGACGATCTTTTTGCTTTCCGAGCAGCGCAGCTTTTCCGGCATGACGTTGCTGAGCCTGACCGTGGTGGCCGGTTTAATCCTGGGGCCGCGGGCGGCCTTGAACGTAGCTGCCCTGAGTAGCTTGTTCTCATTGGCCGCGCTGCTGGCTGCCCGGCTTGGTCATCCCCTGCCGGCTGTTTTCCCCGCGCCCCAGGCGTCCAACTGGGTGATGTTAACACTCGCCCTGGCGCTGGCTTGGGCCCCCTTGAACCTGGCATTGCGTAGTCTGAACCAGGCATTGGCGCAGGCCCGTGCCTATGCCGTCGAATCGGATGAACGCGGCCGGCGGCTGGAGTCGCTGCTGCGCGAGCGCGACGCCGAGTTGTACCGTCGCGCTGCCTATCTGGGGGCGACGACCGCCATTGCCGCCGAGCTATCTTTCATCGAATACGAAGCGCCTCAACTGCTCTCGCGGGTAGTGCAGATCATTGCCGAGCAGTTTGGTTTCTATCATGCGGGCCTCTTTCTTCTGGATGAGGAACGTGAATGGGCCGAACTGCGCGCCGCTTCCAGTCCCGGCGGTCAGCGCATGTTGGAACGCGGCCATCGCCTGCGGGTAGGCGCCGAGGGGATCGTCGGCGCCGTCGCCGAACGAGGGGAAGCGCGCGTGGCACAGGATGTGGGTAGGGATGCATTCTTCTTTAACAATCCCGACCTGCCCGAAACACGCGCCGAGGCCGCCTTGCCTTTGCGCGTGCGCGGTGTGACCATTGGCGTGCTGGATGTGCAAAGCACCGACCCCTATGCTTTTAGCACCGAAGACGTCAGCGTGCTCCAGGCCCTGGCCGATCAGGTGGCCGTGGCGATTGACAGTGCACGGCTCTTCCAAAAAACACAGGAGATATTGACCGCCGAACGGCGCACCTACGGCGAACGGACGCGCCAGACGTGGCAAGAACTGCTGCGCGCCCGTCCTCATCTGTCCTTTGTCGGCGATGCGAGCGGCATTGCACCGTTCACCACCTGGGAGCCGCAAATGAAGGCCGCCGCGCAAACCGGTAAGATCGTTATTGACAGCGATACGCCGAATGTGCTAGCGATCCCGCTGCGTGTGCGCGAGCAAGTCATCGGCGTGATTGACGGCCGCAAACCCGATGGCGCGGCGTGGACCAATGAAGAAATCAACCTGTTGCAAACGCTGACCGAGCAATTGAGCGCGGCGCTTGAAGGCGCGCAACTGTATGAGGACACTCAGCGCCGTGCGGCCCGTGAACAGTTAGCGCGTGAGATCACCGACAAGATGCGCAGTGCCGTCAGTTGGGATGAGCTGATGCAGACGGCGATCCAGGAAATGGCGGAGGCCGTGGGCGTCTCGCGCTCCTTCGTCCACTGGATTCCACCACAGGTCACACTCTCAGAAGGGAGCTAGAACATACGGCATGTTACGTACACGCCGACGTACACACCGACGTACACACCGCCTTCAGGCGGCCACCTGTACACACCGCCTTCAGGCGGCCACCTGTACACGCCGCCTTCAGGCGGCCACCTGTACACGCCGCCTTCAGGCGGCATAACCAGAAGGAAGAACTAGCATGACAGAAAGCAAACCAGTGAACCGCATAGAGCGCGAATCTGAGGGCCGTGAAGGCAAAATACTCACTTCCCTGGAAAAACGCATGCTATTGGCCGCCGGCGCCTCCCTTGTCGCCGGGGGCCCCTATCTGGTGATGGCCTGGTTCGAGCGCGCCTGGCAATTGTGGGCCGTGGCCCTGCTGACCTGGGTCATCGCCGGCGTGAGCTTCGCTGTCTACCGTATTGCCAGGCGTGGCAAGAGCACGTCGGCGGCCACCGTCTGGATCATCGCGCTCACCGTGCTCCTGCCGGCCTATGCCCTGTTTCTTAAAGACGCTTTCTGGGCGCTCATCCCGGCAGTGATTGCCTTCCCCATCTACATTGCGGCTCTGGCGTGGCCGGAAGCATTGCGACGCCGGCTGTGGATATGGAGCGCGCTGGGTGTTGGACTCGTTGTGGGTGTCGAACTGCTGCATCCCCTGCCGCGCTACACCCAGACCCAGATGTGGACCTTACGGCTGCTGTTGTTCGGGATGTTGGCGTTCGGCCTGTACATCGCTGCCCTTGCCTTCGTGAACACCTATCGCCGTATTACCACGATTCGCACACGCCTGATTATTACCTCGGTGCTGGTAGTCTTGCTGGTTGCGGGGATGCTGAGCACTGGCGCCATACTGGTCAACATCAACAACACCCAACGCCAGGCGTTTGACCAATTGCGCGCGCTTGTGGCCTTGAAGAAAACGACGCTGACAATATGGTTTGAAGGTTTACAATCCACGCTCAACACGGTCGTATCCGGCGATTATGAAACGGATTATGTGCGCACGCTGACGATCCCCTGGGCCGGCGGAGCACAACTTTCCAGCGCCAAAAACGCGCTGCGCGTGCGTTTCATCACCTTTATCAGGGATAACCCGCAGTTCGATGAGCTATTCCTGGCGGGGCTGGATGGACAGGTGTTGATGTCATCCGATGGGGACCAGATCGGCAAGCTATATACCGACGCTGAGTTCCTTGAATGTGGCATGTGGAAGCCTTGTATCAGCGTATTACGCTCTGTGTCCGGGCTTGAGCAGATGGTCATTGTCATCGCCCGCCCGGTGCTGGATCGCTCCGGTCAAATTATCGCGGTCCTGGCCGCACGTGTCAATATGGAGCACCTGAGCCGGATTGTCGCCGAACCGCATGTGGGAGAAACCGGCGAAACCTACCTGGTGGCTGCCGATCATCAGGTCATCACCCAACGCCGCTTTGGCGGTGAAGATTATGCCTATAGCGAAGGTATTGATCTGGCGCTGTACCTGCAACAACCAGACCTGCGCACCGCGACCTACGCTGATTATCGCGGCGTTCCCGTGCTGGGGGTGTTCACCTGGGTACCGGAACTCCAGGCCGTCTTGCTTTCGGAAATCAACCGCTCGGAGATTCTCCGGGGGGCGTGGCTGACCGCGCTTATCAATGCCGGCCTGGCGCTCGCGGCCCTGGTGTTGGCCGGGACCGTTTCGTACTTCTTTGCCAATAATGTCTCTGCGCCGATCGCCGACCTGGCACAGACGGCGACACGCATTGCCGCCGGCGAGCATGACCTGGTAGTGCGGGTGCAGCGCCACGACGAAATCGGTGTACTGGCACAGGCGTTCAACAGTATGACCAGGCAATTGCGCGAGCTGATTGCCAGTCTGGAACAACGTGTGGCAGCGCGCACCCAGGGACTGGAAGCCGTCGCCGAGGTAGCACGGGCAACAACCTCGGTGCTCGATCCCAATCGGCTGTTGCCTGAAATGGTGAACCTGGTCAAAGAGCGTTTCGGATTCTACTATGTCGGTTTGTTCCTGGTGGACGAGGCACGGCGCTACGCCGTGTTGCGCGCCGGCACCGGAGAAGCCGGACGGCACATGCTGGCCCAGGGCTGGCAACTGGCCGTCGGGATGGGATCCATGATCGGGCAGTGTGTGGCGACCGGCAAACCCTTGATCCGCCAGAAAGCCGGCGACGCCGTTGTGCGCTTCGAGAACCCCTTCCTGCCCGATACCCGTTCCGAGCTGGCCCTGCCCTTGCGTTACGGCGGGCGCGTCATCGGCGCCATGACCGTGCAAAGCGTTGCAGAATCTGCCTTTGACGAGGCGGCCATTGTTACCCTGCAAAACATGGCCGATCAGGTGGCTGTAGCAGTGGAAAATGCCCGCCTTTTCGCCGAAACACAGGCGGCGTTGCAGCGCGCTCAGGAAGTGCAGCGCCGTTATCAAGGACAGGCATGGCGCGATTACCTCAAGTATCGCCCCGCGCGTGGTTACGAGTGGCGCAGCGGCGCGCTCTTGACGCGGGGCGATGAACTCCCGCCCGATGTACAACCGGTGCTTCAGAAACGCGCTGCCGCGGTGGACGAAAAGACGCTGCTGCTCCCTCTCGTACAGGGCGATCAGGTGATCGGTGTTCTGGGGTTTGAAAACGAAGCGGGGCGCAAAACCTGGAGCGCCGATGAGGTGGCGCTGATCGAAGCTCTCTCCGAACAACTGCTGTTGGCGGCAGAAAACCAGCGCCTCCTCGACGAGACCCAACGCCGCGCCGCCCGCGAGCGCCTGAGCCGCGAGGTCACGGCGGAAATGCGCCGTTCTCTGGACGTGACCACCGTACTGCGGACGGCGATCCGTGAACTTCAGGAATCGTTGGGGCTCACCGAGGCTGAGGTGTGGATTGAAACTGAGGCAGGCGCCGAAGAATAGAGAATAGAGGATAGAGATGTGGACGCGAATTAAACGCTACTTTACGCTGCCGGTGTTCGCCGACGAAGAACAAACGCGGGCTGCACGGTTGCTCATCACCATTCTCCTGGTCCTGGCGGGAATGGGTCTGGTGACAGATGTGGTATTACTCTTGATTTATGGCTGGCCGACAACCTGGCAAGATGTCATCCCGCATATAACCTTTGTAATCATCCTGGCTATGGTACTCGCTGCTTTTGCGTTTGTGCGCCGTGGCTATATGAAGGCAGTCTCCACTGTAGTGCTGACTTTTATATGGATCGCCATTACACAATGGGTCTGGACTGTCGAGGGCCTGAGCCTGGGTCATAGTATCTACGTCTATACCCTCATTATTGTTATGGCCAGCCTGCTGTTGGGTAGAGGGGGTATCTTTGCCTATACACTCCTGGGACTTGTGGGTGTTTTAGTGGCCTATTACCTGGATTATACCGGAAGGATTCCCAACGGTAAACCTATCTCTTTATTCAGTCTGGTTATCGTTATCACTATTTTGATCCTGTTGGGCGTTTTCTTAAATTATGCCCTCCGGAGTCTGCAACGCGCCCTCAGGCAAGCACGCCAGGCGGCTGCGGCGCAAGCTGCGGCCAACCGGGAACTGGAAGCGATCCGCGCTTCCCTGGAACAACGAGTGGCGGAGCGCACCGAAGATCTGGAACGCCGCTCGATCCAGTTGCAGGCGGTGGCAGAAATCGGGCGTACCGCTGCGGCGATCCACGACCTGAATAAACTCCTGGCCGAAATCCCCACAATGATCGCCGAGAGGCTGGACCTTTACCACGTGGGCGTTTTCTTACTCGACGAAGATGGGCTGGATGCCGTGCTGCGCGGCGCAAGCAGCCCGGAGGGACAGCAGATGCTCTCCCAGGGTTACTCACTGCCGGTCGGTTCACCGGACATCATCGGTATGGCAACGGCCCAGCGAGAACCCCGCACCCTGGCAGCAACCAATACCGATGAGGTGAGCTTTGCCGGCGCGCTGCTCCCACGCACACGCGCGGAACTGGCGCTGCCGCTGGCAGCCGGAAACCAGCTGCTGGGTGCCCTGGACTTACATAGCGTGGATAGCGCGGCTTTCCCACCACAGACGGTCTCGGTTATGCAGTTGTTGGCGGATCAGGTGGCGATCGCCATTGAAAACGCTCAATTGTTCGCCCAGCGTGAAGCCTCGCTGGAGGCCGAACGTCGAGCCTACGGGCAGTTCAGCCGCGAAGCCTGGCAACAGTTGTCGCGCGCTACCGGCGCCCTGCGTTTTATTGCAGATAGGCCCGGCGTGGTGCGCCCGGCCGAGGGCGACGCCCCGCCGTTGATGCACCAGGCGCGTGAGACCGGCCGGCTGTTGACTACCCCGGATTCCACCCTGGTCGCGCCAATCCAGGTGCGCGAAGGCGTATCCATTGGCGCGTTGCGTCTGCACAAACCCGACTGGAGTGAGGAGGAGATCACCCTGGTCGAGACGCTGACCGAACAGCTCGGCGCGGCGCTCGAAAGCGCGCGCTTGTACCAGGAGACCCAACGCCGCGAAGCGCGCGAGCGCGTCACCCGTGAGATCACCGAAGACTTGCGCCGCTCGGTAGATATTGAAGTGATCCTGCGTTCTGCCGTGACCAGTCTGGGCGAGGCGCTGGGCGTTCCGCGTGCCTATGTACGCCTGATGTTGGAGGATACCGCCGTCCCCGCTGCCGCAACGGGCGCCGCGGAAAAACAGGTATCGGATATGACTGCCGCCGTTGAATCCGCTGCGAAGCAAGGAGCAGAAGACCATGAGTCATAAAGAACCAACCCGGGTTGACAACGCGCCTGAAGAAATCCGCGCGTCGCGCCCGTTCACCAATTCCCAGTCCCCAATCCCTAATCCTCAATCCCCGGTCCCCGATCCCCAGTCCTTGCTCACCGAACTGGAAGAACTGCGCGCGCGCTACGCTTTCCTGCAACGCTTGCTGGACCTCAACCCCAACTTCGTCTTCGTGCGCGACCGCGAAGGCCGCTTCGTCTTTGCCAACAAGGCGCTGGCCGAGGCCTACGGGACCACCGTGGCAGAACTGCTCGGTAAGACAGATGCCGATTTCAACCCCAACCTGAAAGAAGTAGAATCCATTCACCGCAGCGACCTGGAAGTGATGGAATCCCTGCGGGACCAGTTTATCCCCGACCGCGCCATCCTGCGCAATGGACGTTGGGTGCAGACGACCAAATTGCCGATCGTAGATGCCGACGGCGTAGCGCGGCATGTGCTCGGCATCTCCAGCGACATCACCGAGCGCATCCAGATGGAAGAAGCCATCCAGGCCTCGCTGGAACGGCGGGGACGCCAGGTGCAGACCTCCACCGAAGTTGCCCAGGAGATCGCGGCGGCGACGGCATTGGATGAACTGTTCCGCCGCGTCGTCACCCTCGTCAAAGAACGCTTTGGCTATTATCACGTCCAAATCTTCCGCTACGACGCCGCCGCGCGGGTGATGCGTCTGGTGATCGGCTATGGCGCCGTGGGGCAGCGCATGCTTGAAGCCGGCCATTACGTGGCAATTGGACGTGGCGTGGTCGGCGCTGCGGCTGCGACCGGACGGCCGGTGCTGGCGCCCGATGTCACCCGCGACCCCGACTGGGTGCCCAACACCTTCCTACCGGGGACGCGCGGCGAGTTGGCCGTCCCCATCAAACTGCGCGACCAAATCCTGGGCATCCTCGACGTGCAGAGCAATATCACCGGGGCCTTGACGACCGAGGACCAACTTTTGCTGGAGGGTCTGTGCGGGCAGATCGCCATTGCCATACAAAGCACCCAACTGCTCGAAGAGGCCAACACCTTCCGGCAAGTCATCGAATCCTCCGGGCAAGGCATCTGTATGGCGACCCTGGATGGCATGTTGACCTACACCAATGCGGCCTATCGCACCCTTGTCGGTACGGAAACGGACGCTGCGGCACTGTTGGGACGCTCGTTCTTCGATCACTATCCTGAGCCATTGCGGGCGCGTGTGCGGGAGGAGATCATCCCTACATTGTTGACGCAAGGACAATGGCAGGGAGAACTGGAAGTGCTCGCGGCCGATGGCAATACCATTCCCACGCTGGAAATCCTGACCCTGGTGCGCGACGAACGGGGCAACCCGCGCTACCTGGCGCGTCAAATTACCGACATCAGCGCGCGCAAGGCGATGGAGGAAGCCCTGGCGATGGAGCGCCATCTGCTGCAAACCATGATGGATAGCGTACCGGATCACATCTATTTCAAAGACCTGCAGAGCCGCTTCCTGCGTATCAGTACCGCTGACGCGCGCTGGCATAACCTTGACGACCCCGCCCAGGCCATTGGGAAGACGGACTTCGATTTCTTCAGTGCCGAACACGCAGAGCAGGCTTTTGCCGACGAGCAGCGGATCATCGCTACCGGTGAACCGATGCTCAATGTGGAAGAGAAAGAGACGTGGCCGGATGGCCACGTCACCTGGGTTTCGACCAGCAAGATGCCCCTGCGTGACCAAAAGGGGAACATTATCGGCACCTTTGGCATCTCGACCGACATCACGGCGCGCAAGCTGGCCGAAATGGAGCGCGAGCAAATGCTGCGGGATATGGAGCGGCAAGCCGAACAATTGCGCAGCGCCGTGGCCGATATGACGCTGGTTCAGGAAACAATGACAGCCTTGACGGCGGCCACCACCTTTGAGGAAGCCGTCAACATCCTGCTCCCCGCCGTCGTCGCAGCGGTCAAGGCCGACCGGGTCAGCATGTTCAGGATCGAAGGCGAGCAGATGATCCGTGTCAGTGTGTATCCCCCTGATGAACAACAACGCGCACGCCTCGGTGAAGTGCTGTCCCTGGCAGACTATCCCTTGACCCGGCAAGCGGTTGAGTCACGTCACCCACTGGTGGTCACCGGTGATGATCCGCGACTTCAAGAGCATGCGCGGCGCGCGTTTGCCGAGGCCGGCATTGTTGCCCATGCTACGATTCCTATGATTGGGCGTGAAGGGGTCCTGGGTACCCTCTCGGTCAATTTGATCTCTAAAGAGACCTTCTCGGATCACGACATCCGCATGATGCAGACGTTGGTCAACCAAACCACGCTGGCTATCGAGAACATCCGTTTGTTAGAGCAGGCCCGCATGCGCGCCGAACGAGAACGGCTGGTGCGCACTATTTCTGACCGGATTCGGCGCGGCACCAACCGCGAAGTGATTTTGCGCGCGACGCTGCATGAACTATCGCAGATGCTCGGCGCCTCCAAGAGCGTGCTCTGGCTAGGTGAACAGGAGCGTTAAAGCGGTTTAATCTGTGCAGTTTATTGACAAACCGAGGTATTATGATGATAGGAGGTGTACGATGCCCTATAGACTGACCATGCCTGACGACGGTATTTTACGCATCTTCTTTGACGGTGCATTGGAAGACGACGAAGTAGACCCGTTTATCAACGACTTCATGCGTTATCTGGAAGCGGCTACTCCCGCGGCGCCATTGCGTACATTGACCATATCTAACCATGTCGGGGCAAAACTCGCGCCGCGAGTGCGTAAAATGTTCGCTTCCCTCAATAGCGATCCACGTCTGGGCAAGTCGGCGACCATCGGTGTTGACCGTTATACGCGCGTGCTGGTCGGCTTTGTGCTCAAAGCGACCGGCCGTGACAACATCCGCTTCTTTGAGTCTGAAGAAGAAGCTTTGGCCTGGTTAAAAACGTAACGCAAACTGTAGCGCAAGCTGTTAGCTTGCCAACGTACCGCACTTTAGCTTGCCAACATAACGCACGCTTTAGCTTGCGCCAATGTAACACAAGCTGTTAGCTTGCCAACGTAACGCACGCTTTAGCTTGCGCCAATGTAACACAAGCTGTTAGCTTGCCAACGTAACGCACGCTTTAGCTTGCAAATGTAGCGCAAGCTAAAGCTTGCGCCAATGTAACACAAGCTGTTAGCTTGCCAACGTAACGCACGCTTTAGCTTGCAAACGTAACGCACGCTTTAGCTTGCGCCAATGTAACACAAGCTGTTAGCTTGCCAACGTAACGCACGCTTTAGCTTGCCAACGTAACGCACGCTTTAGCTTGTGCCAATGTAACACAAGCTGTTAGCTTGCAAACGTAACGCACGCTTTAGCTTGCAAATGTAGCGCAAGCTTTAGCTTGCGCCAATGTAACACAAGCTGTTAGCTTGCCAACGTAACGCACGCTTTAGCTTGCCAACGTAACGCACGCTCTAGCTTGCGCCAATAACGTAGCTTACGCTACGAAGGAGGGTACCATGGCACATCAGTTCCGCATGAGAGGTGACGGCGTTTTACAGTTGACCTTCATCGGCGATACTGATAGTCGCGACGTACAGGCGTTGCGGGAGGACTTTACCTTCTACCTGGAGCAGGCTACAGTAGAAAATCCGCTGTTGATCCTGTGGGACGATAGCCGCGGTGGCAAAACGACCGCAGAAGTGCGCAAACTCTACGCCGACCTCAACCGTGACCGGCGGATCGGGAAAGTCGCCATTTGGGGCGCACGCTCCTATGGCCGCATCCTGGGCGAGTTTGTCCTTAAAATCAGCGGACGGGATAACATTCGCTTCTTTGACACGCAGGAAGAAGCCCTTGTCTGGCTGCAAGCGTGAAACGGTGCAGCCCATTCTATAATCGGTCGTGATCGTAAAAAGGATTGCGGATGACAGAGATCACACTGGAAGACTATAAACAACTGGTGGAAACACAGGGGCGTCGGCTGCTCGACGTGATTCAGGCCGCGGCATCGGGAGACCTGGATGTACCGCTTGAAGTCCCTGAAGGCATACCCGTACTGACTGACCTGGCTGCCGCCATCGAGCAGTTGCGCGGTGATTTGCGGGAGATGCAGGCGCTGCGCGAACGGGTCGGACTGATCGAGACACAAAGCCGCGCCCTGCTGGATGTTGTGCAATCGGTAGCGTTGGGCAATCTCGATGTGACGGTCGAAGTCCCGGAAGGCATCGAGGAACTGGCGGAACTGGCAGTCGGCGTCGAGATGATGGTTGACGATATTCGCGCGATGCTGGACGAACAGGTGCGTGCGCGCGCCGAATTGGAATCCACCCAGAAACAACTAACCGCAGCATTGGAAGAGATGCGCGCCATTCAGCGTCGCTATATCCAGCGTGAGTGGGTCGAGTCTGCCGTCGCCGAAGCCGGTTATTACTATGCCGAGGGTCTGGAAAACCCTCAGCCCCTGACGGAAATCCCGCCCGAATGGCTGTCCGTGCTTAACGACGCGGCGGCGCGCGGCAGCGCAGTTGCCGTCCAGGACACAACCGCAGGGCAGATCCTGGCCTTGCCTCTCTCCTGGCTTGGCGAGACCCTCGCCGTGCTCGGTTTTGCCCGGCCGGAGGGCCGTACCTGGGATGCCGATGAGATCGCGGCCGTCGAAGAGATCATCGAGCAGGCCGGCTGGGCTTTGGAGAACCAGCGGCTCTTCGACGAAACGCAACACGCCCGCGCCCTCCTTAGCAAGCAAATCCGTGAGTTGGACTGCCTGAACGACATCGGCCGGAAGATCGCCGAGTCGCCAGAAGTGCCGGAGTTGTTGGAATGGACGGCTGAGCGGCTACCCCAGGCCATGCAATACCCGGAGGTCTGCATTGCTGCCATTGAATACGGGGGAAAGTTCTACGGCCGCATCGAGGCCATTGATATGACACGCCAGATGGTCAGCGGGTTGCGCATCGGCGACACACAGGTAGGGCGCGTGGTGGTGGCGTACACTGAGGATCGCGCCTTCCTGGACGGCGAAAGCGCCTTGCTGGGCGATGTGACCCGTCGGCTCACCGGCTATATCGAGACCCGGCAGTTGTTCGAGCAGACCGAAGCGCGCGCTGCGCATGAGCAGGCGTTGTTTGAAATTGCCGGTGCTATCGGCGCGACCGAGGACATTGAGGGCCTGCTGGCGGCGCTTGCGCGGGTCGGTGCGCCCCTGCGCCGCCTGGCTCCGGTAGATGGACTGGCGCTCATAACCTACACTCCCGGCGAAGCGACAGCGACGTTCTTCCCGGTGGCGTTGGAGGCCGACAGCGTCCCTTCCACTCCAACAGGGACGAAACTGACGCTTGAAGGCTCGGCCGCCGGTTGGGTCATCACCCACAATCAAGCGTGGATAGACGCCAATCTGCGGCGCAGGACGACCTTCCCGGAAGACGCAGATCTGGCGGCGCAGGGAATGGTCTCGCGGATCATTTTGCCCTTGCGCTTCGGCGAACAATTGGAAGGCGCGCTGCACCTGACCAGTCGCCAGCGCAACGCCTTCACCCAGGAACGCATCACCCTTTTGGAACAGGTTGCCAACCAGTTGGCGCAGACCATCGAGCGTATCCGCTTGTTGCAGAGCACCCGCGCGGCATTGGCGGCCGAAGCCGAAACCCGCCGCAGCTACGAGCGCCGTGAATGGCAGACCTATTTGCAGGAAAATCGCCGTCTACGTCAGAACGCCTTTGTATACGACATGGGGCGGGTGGTTCTCCAGCCCGATTTCTGGCGCCCAGAGATGCTCAAGTCTCTGCGCGAGTCTACCCTGGCAACAAGCCGTGACGTGCAGCCGGAGGATACCGCAGAAAAACGCATCGGATTGGCTGTGCCCATTGAGATGCGGGGGCAGATCATCGGCGTCCTGGGTGTCGAAGACCCGGAGGGCACGTGGCGCAGCTCGGCGGATCAACTGGCGCTGCTCCAGGCCGTGGCTCAACAATTGGGGCAGGCTCTGGAAAGCGCGCGCCTGCTCGAAGCCACCCAGCGCCGCGCCGCGCGTGAGGAACGCACGCGCCGCATCATTGACAACATCCGCGCGGCCTCTTCGATTGAGGAAGCAGTCAAGCGCGCCGTCCGCGAGATTGCGGATGTGTTGAACGCTTCGGAGCTGGTCGCGCGCCTGGGCGCGGAAGAATTCCTGGCGCCGTCTGAAGAAGGAGAAACACATGAGTAACGTAACCTGGACACCGCCTGCCGATCTACCGCCCGACGATCCCTTAGCCGAAGACCGCCGGCGGCGCGCAAACCTCTTGCGCACTGTGGCCCGGATCGTCCTTGTCTCCGCGGCGGTTTTTCTGCCGGCCTGTTTCGTCGCCCTGTTCCTGGTGCCGAATTTCCCCATCTGGCTGGCTGTGCTTGATGCGCTGACAATACTGATAATGCTTGTCGTACTCAGGCGACTCGCACAAGATCACTTTGAACAGGCTGCGCAGCTCGGCATTGTAAGCCTTTCCGTAGTGATGTTTGCCGCCATGGTGTTTGCCAACGGGACCAGGGGCCCGCTGATTTTACTCTCGCCGTTGCTCATGTTGATTGCCGGGGCCATCGGCGAGCGTCGCTATGCGCAGCCTACGATCATAGCGCATATCGCCTTATATGTGTTGTTGACCATCCTGGAGGCCGTGGGGGTGCTCACTCCCTATCAGATCCCGGCGCCGGCTCTCCGGTGGGTTTGGATCGCAATTTTCATTATGGCGGCAGTTTTGATAGTGGCGATCAACCGCCAGTTCATTGCGTATCTGGGATTGTCACTCTTTGCCTCGCGGCGGCGTGAAGAATCGCTGGCCGAACTGAACCTGCAGGTACAGACCATCGCCGCGACCGAGCGCACCGCCCAGGCGCAGACACTGCTGGAGGCGCGGCAGCTCCAGGAAGCCGTGCGCGAATATGTGGCCTTTCTGGAACGCATCGCCGCCGGTGACTACGGGGTTGTGTTGGACGTAGATGGGTTGGCCGAACGGCTCGCTCTACCTCAGGAACTGGTGAACTTGGGGAAATACCTGAAAACGACGGTTGCCAGCCTGGTGACGGCATTGAATGAGGCGCAGAGCGCGCAGCGCATGTACCTGCGGCAGTCCTGGGCGAGCTTGATGGAGGCCGGGCGCGTGCCGCGCGGCTTCCGCTATCACGCCGAAGCAGAAGAGACGCCGGATGTCGAGGTCGCCGAAGATGCCTGGTTGCCGCCGATGACGCGGGCCGTGCGTTCCAAAGAGGTTGTTGTGGAGCCGGATGCCCTGGCGATTCCCATTGCCTCGGGGACGCGGGCGCAATTGATCGGCGCGTTGGGGGTACGCCGTGTCGCTCAAGAAGCATGGAGCGAAGATGAGCTGGCGATGGTGACGACGGTAGCCGACCAACTGGCGCAAACCCTGGAAAATCTGCGTCTGCTGGACGAGACCACACGTCGCGCCGCGCGCGAACAGATGGCCGGCGAAATCACCGGGCGCATCCGCGAGGCCGTGGAGATTGAAGCCGTGCTGCAACGCGCTTTGACCGAGCTAGGGCGCGCCTTCGCCGCCGAGCGTGGGGCGGCTTATCTGACCCTGAGTGAACAGGAAGAGGGACAGCTATGACCGGATTATGGGCCAAACAAAAAGCGGCATTATCCACAGCCTGGAACCGTTTTGTGGCCGTTGAGGACCCCAACGAAGAAGATGCGCGCATGGGACGCCTGTTCTGCGTAATGATGGCGGTGACCTCTGGCCTGTTGCTGGGACTGACGGCGCTCTTCGGGGTAGCAACGGCACGGGGGATGTTCTCTCCCACCTATATCGGCTGGATCGAGACAGCTTTTCCTGTCTCCTTCCTGTTTCTGGTCGTCTTCAGTTTCTGGCGTGTCAAAAAAGGCTATATCCGCCCGACGGTGAGTTTCTTCGTGTGGGCCAATTTTATCGGCGTGGCGGCGTCCGTATTCTTCTTCGACGGCACCTACTCCCCCGGCTGGCTGCTGTTCTTCTGGCCGGTATCGCTGGCCGGCCTGTTCCTGGAGCCGACAATGGGCATCCGCATGGCGATCGGGGTCGCGATCTATTACGCGCTGTTGTCGTGGGGGACGCGCGTCGGTGTGTACGCGCCGCTGGTGCGCGTATCAGCAGACCTCTTCTACTACCTGTTTGGGGGCTTTGCGCTGTTGACCCTGTTGGGCGTGGCCGGGGTGCTGAACTACATAAGCCTGCGCAGCCTGCGGGACATGTTGCTGCAGACGCGGACGGTGAGCCGCGAACTGCGCCAGACCCAACGCACCCTTGAGAAGCGGGTGGCCGAGCGCACGGCAGAACTGGAAAAACGCGCCAGACAATTCCGCATTATCGCCGAACTTAACCGCGCTATCGCCTCAATCACCGAAATTGAGCCGTTGCTGGATACTGCCGTGCAGTTGATCGCCCAACGCCTCGGTTACGACCATGTCGGCATCTTCCTCATTGATCCCCACAACGAGTGGGCCGTATTACGCGCCGCCTCATCGGAAGGTGGACGGCGGATGCTGGCGCGCGGACATCGCCTGCGAGTAGGGCAACAAGGGATCGTGGGATACGTTGCGCAGACCGGCGTACCCCGGCTGGCCTTCAGCGTGGGCGAGGATGCCGTGTGGTTCAACAACCCCGACCTTCCCAACACCCAATCGGAGATGAGCCTGCCGCTGCTCAGCCGTGGTCAAACCGTTATCGGCGTTCTGGACATTCAAACCAATACCCCCGCCGCTTTCACAGAGGAAGATGTGGAAGTGTTGCGCATCCTGGCCGACGGTATCGCCGTGGCGGTGGTCAATACCCGTGCGATGATGGAAACGAGCGCGACGCTGGCGCGTCTGGAGCGCTACCAGGAACAGGATGCCCTGCGCGCCTGGCGGCAAGCGTTGGCCCGGCGGCAGATGCGGGTGGGGTATGGCTTCGATTCAGGGTTTGTGTATCCGGTGGATGTCACCTTCACCGCCGATCTGGCGGATAGTCAGCTAACCGCTGTGACGACGCGCGTGACCGAAACCGGGCGACACCTACTGTTGGCGCCGATTCGCATCCAGAACCGCAATCTAGGCGTGCTTTCTTTTGAGAAAAGTGCGCCCTGGGCCGAAGATCAAATCCAATTGGCCCAGTTTGTGGTGGAACAGTTGGCCCTGGCGTTGGACAACGCCCGTCTGCTTGAAGAGACCCGCCTGCGCGCCAATCAGGAGCGCGCGCGCAGCGACATCGTGGGACGCATCCGCGCGATGACCAGCACGGATGCGATCCTGCGCAATGCCGCGCGCGAGCTGGGTCTGGCGTTGCAGGTTGAGCGCAGTCGGATTCAACTGTTGCCCCCTGGCGAAGGACACGCCGATAGGGGCGAGACAGCTATGAAGCCTCCAGAGGTACAGACAGGTTAGGGTCCCATGAAGTGTAAACGTTTACCGGTATGGATGCTCTTATTGGCAGTGCTGGTCGCATGCCAATCGGCGCCGCAGGCGGTTGCGCCGACAGCCCCCCCAACACCGCCGGCGCCGGGCAAACTGCGGCTTTTCTGGGTAGATAGCTATGCAGAAACGGATATCTGGTCCCAGCAAGTACGCACCGGTTTCCTGGAAACCCTGGCGCGCAACGGCTATTCCACGGTCAACGGGAAGTTGGAAATGCGGGTCTTCTCTATGGACGTGCGCCGTGCGGTCTCGAACGAGGACCTCACAGCCGCTGCGCTGCACGTGAGCGAATTGATTCAGGATTTCGGTCCCGATATGGTCGTCGTTGCCGGCGATGAGGCCACGCGCGCCGTAATTGCGTATTACCCAGACCGCACCATGCCTTTTGTCTTTTGTGGCTTTGTGGGGAACCCGGCGATGTATGGCCTGGATTTACCGAATGTCACCGGCGTTCTGGAACAACTGCATCCGGTACAGACGGTCGCGATAGCGTATGCGTTTATCAAGGGGACCCATCAGTATATGGTGCTCAGTGATGCGTCAATGTCGGGCCGGGCACGCGCCCTGGCCGTGTACACGGACCTGGGCAAAAGCGAGTATGGGGCCACCATGGCCACCTTGGAGATCGTAGAGACATGGGCCGATTGGCAAACACTCGTGTTAGAGGCCGGACAAAAGGTAGATTTCATTGTGTTGGCGGGTTATCAAGGGATCGTTGATGCGACCGGTGTGCTGGTGGATGAGCAGGAAGTCATGCGCTGGATGCTGCAAAACTCACCGGTGCCGGTCTTTGCCCTCTCCAATCTTGCCATCGTCAACGGTGCCGTGGGAGGACTGGTAGCGTATGGCTACGAAGAAGGCGTCGCGGTTGCCGAACGGGTCTTATTGCTGGCTAACGGGACCCCGCCGGCCGACATCGCGATTGCCGGCCCGACCCGCAATCTGCTGGCGATCAACCTGGCAGCGGTGCGACATTGGAACCTGCGCGTCCCCATCACATTCCCGCTGGCAGCGCGCATTTACCGGACTTTACCGGCCATAGAAGGAGGCAATTGATGTCACAGAAGGGCTTGAGCCTGCGCTGGCGTATGATTTTGCTGATCGCCGGTATTCCCTTACTGCTGCTGATCCCGGTGTTTATCTATTTAAGTCAGCAGTACCGCAATGCTTATCGGCAGGCTTATTTGGGAAAGGGTGATCTCATCACCATCCAGCTTCAGCAAACCCTGGATACAGTAGCGCCGTATGTGGAGACATTTGAAGATGCCCCGGGGCTGGCCGACCTGTTACGCACGATTGTCGAAGGCAACCCGGAGTTTGAATTTGTGGCCCTGGTAGATCATACCGGCAAAGTCGTGGAACACTCCTTGTCGGGCTTCAAGAGCAATGTCATCCCTGAACTGGCCGACCTGGATGTCGCTGAGCCGGTACAACGTCGTGTGTTGCCCATCTTTGGAACACTCTATCTCATTTCCCGTCCGGTGGCGATGCCCGGCGATGCAAGCCGTTACCTGTATATCGTGGTCGGAGAACGTGCGGAAATTGTTGACCCCTCGATGTCGGCGCTGCTGATTGCCGGCGCAGTCAGCGCGTTAGGGCTGATCGCTTTGCTGTACTTTGCGACGCAAAACTTTGTGCTGCGGCCCCTCATTCGCCTGGCGGAAGGCGCGCGGATTGTCGGCGGCGGCGATCTGACATATACGATTCCCGTTGAACGGGATGATGAGATCGGTTATGTGGCGCAGTCGTTCAACGGTATGGCCGCCCGGCTGCGCGAGTTGGTCGCCGGCCTGGAGCGACGCATTGCAGAACGCACAGAAGCGTTGGAACGTAAATCGGCGCAGTTGGAAACTATCAGTCTGGTCAGCAAAGAAGCCGCGCAGGTGCGTAACGTTGACCTGCTCCTTGAAACGACCGCCACGGCGATTTCTAACCGGTTCGGCTTCTATCACGTGGGAATCTTCATTCTCGACGATGCCAAGATGTGGGCCATTCTCCGCGCCGCTTCTTCGGAGGGCGGTCGGCGCATGCTGGCGCGCGGACACCGGCTGCGGGTTGGTCAGACGGGCATCGTCGGTTTTGTGGCGGGTTCCGGCAAGCCGCGCATCGTCTTCAATGTCGGTGAGGATGCCGTCTGGTTCAACAATCCCGATCTGCCGGAGACCCGCTCGGAGATGGCCTTGCCGTTAGTGAGTGAGAATGAGGTCATCGGCGTCCTGGATGTGCAAAGCGCCACTCCGCATGCGTTCACCGATGAGGACATCAACACCTTGCAGTTGTTAGCCGATCAACTGGCGGTGGCGCTCAACAACGCGCGCGCCCTGGAACAGATGGAAAGCGCGCTGGCCGAAGTCCATGCTTTACAGGTTGAATACAGCCGCCAGGGATGGGCACGTATTGCCGCGCAGGGGCGTCCGCTGGCCTATGAATACGACCGGGTGGATGTCAGCCCGGTGCCGATGTTGCCCGTGCCGGCCGATTTGCAGGAGGGACGGGTCACGCGCGCCAAACTGATGGATGGCGGCGTGCCGGTGATGATGGCCTCCCTGCGGGCCGGCGACCGTGTGTTGGGCTACCTGGGATTGGCCGATCCGCAACGTACCTGGTCTGAAGAAGAATTGGCGCTGGTAGAGAGTGTGGGTGAGCAGGTAGCCCTCGCGCTCGAAAACGCGCGCCTCTTCGAGGAATCGCAGCAGAGCCAGCGTCAACAGACCCTCATTAGCAACGTCTTGCAGGTCGCCTCCAATCCCGATTTGAGTTTCGAGGAAGTGCTCACCGAGATCGCCCGGATTCTGGCGCAGGCGTTGGGCATGGCGGCAGGGATTTACACCTTCCCGACGCCTAACTTCCCACGAATTCAGCCGCATGCGGTCATTGACCCTACCGGCGAGCGACTGCCTTTCCCGGCTGAGCCTCTCAGTTTGCGTGATGAGCACTACACCTTCTTCCACGGCTTGCGCCATGCCGAACAGGGGCCGTCCCTGCCGTTGTTGGGTGAGGGGGAGCTGCCGCCGGAGAGCCGCGAGCGTTTGGCGGCGTATGATCTGAAGCGTGTATTCTACGTCCCTCTGGGAAGCAGCGGCACGCAGCATGGTTTTATCGTCCTGTTGCAGCCACGGGAGAACATCTTGCCCCTGGATCCCGAAACCCGCGACCTGGTCCAACGTCTGGCGAATCAGATCGAAGTGGTGCTGGACAACCTGACGTTGACGGCCGAGACCCAGCGGCGTTCTGAGGAACTGCGGTCCCTCTACAACATCTCGCTGGTCTTGAGCGAACTCCTCGAACCGGCGGATGTGCTTGCAGCCATCGTCGAACAAGGGACATCCTTGCTGAAGGCGGATAGCGGGGCTTTCTTCAGCTATAACGCCGAAGCGGATGTTCTGGTTTTGACGCTTGATTATGGCGGCGGCATGGAAGACCGGATCGGCTTGTTGCTCCGCCGTGGGGAAGGCCTGGCCGGTAGGGCCCTGGCCGAGCAGCAGACATTGTACGTGGAAGATTACAGCACCTGGGAACAGAGTGTCGCGACGTTTAAGGAGGACCGCTTCCATTCGATTATGGCCGTGCCGCTGGTGGGCCGTTTTGGCCCGCAAGGGGTGCTGGTGCTACGCTCAGTAGAAATCGCCGCTTTTGGCGAACGCGAAGTGCGCCTGGCAAACCTGTATGCCCAACAGGCCGCGGCCGCGTTGGATAACGCCCGGTTGAATAAAGACGCGCAACGCCGCGCCGAAGAATTCTCGCTGCTCTCCCAGGCCGGCATTGACCTGCTACCCATCCGCGATGTATCGCAACTGCTGGAGCGCGCTGCCGACTGGACTCGCCGGGTCTTCAATGTGCCGCGCGCCGTGATCTATTTGCAGGACCCGGAGACCGGCAGCTACCTGCACGGCCTCAGCGTAGACAATGCCGAGCACTCCTGGCAGTTGCCGGAAGAGATGCGCCCCTCGCCCGGCGGACTGACCGAAACAATCATCACCTCGCGCCAGAGTGTATTGATACGGGATACCCGTGAGCATCCCAGCACCAGCAGTCAGCGCATGGCCGCTGTGGGGTTGCTCTCGCGGATGGGGGTGCCCCTGCGCGTCGGCGATGAAGTCCTGGGCGCGCTGCTCGTTGCCGGCAGCGAAACCAATCAGTTCAGCGCGCGGGAGCTGAACATGCTCGAATTCATGGCGACACAGGTGTCGTCGGCCATCCAGAACGCCCTGCAATTCGGGCGTACCGAAGCCGCGTTGCGCGTAGTGCGCCGACAAGCGCGCTATCAGGCCAACGTCTCACAATCCGCCGCCCTGCTCACCGAACGCGGCACCGAGGCCGTGCCGGATGTGCTGCGGCTGCTGGGTGAGGCCTCCGGCGCTGCCGGTGTGCTCTATCTGGCTTACGCAGCTCGCGAAGATGCCGCAGCTGACCGGTTCGGTGGCACCCTGGACCTGGCGCCTGACTCCCACTGGCTGGTACAGGCATTGTGGACAGCGACGACGCTGCCCCCGGCACAACTGGCTCAGGTGCGGTCACATCTTATTGCATTGGAACATGCGCAACCGTGGGCCGATCAGCTCATCAGCCGCCCCTACCTGGTGCTGCAATGTGATACACTCTCCGAGACTGAACGTGAATGGCTGCAGAGCCTGGGTTTCAACAGCCTGCTGTTGCTCACCGTGCGCGGCGAAGCCCTCTATCCCAACATCATCCTGCTGGGCCGCGCCGACGCCGAGGCCGTCTGGCAAGAAGAGGAAATCGTAGCCCTGCAAACCGCCGCCGCAGCCCTCTCCAACACCATCGCCCGCGAACGGGTCTTCCAGGAAGTGCAAGCTTCACGTACCGAGACCGAGGCCCTGTATCGCGGCAGCGCCGAACTGAACCTGGCGCAATCCTACGACGGCATCCTCGAAGTGCTGCGCGCGCATACCGTCCTGGGGCAAGGCGCGCACCACATCACCCTGCAGCTCTTCGACCATCCGTGGACAGATGAGCGCGAGCCGCAATATTCCGAAGTGGTGGCGCATTGGACGACAACGGACCGGAACGCGCTGCGCGAGCGTTATTCAATAAGCGAATTCCCGCTCGCACGCGAGCTTCTGGCAAACCCCGGCCTCACGCTGATTGACGACATCGAACATCATCAGGGTCTCACACGGCGGAACCGGGCTTTGTTAGTGCGGGCCTTGGGCGCACACAGCATGATCTTTGTGCCCCTCGTCGCCAGCGGACAGCGGATCGGTTTCCTGCATGCCCTGTACCCGCAGTCGGTAGCCTTCTCTGAACAGGAGCGCCGCCGTCTGGAGAGCCTGACGCAACAGGCGGCCATCGCAGCGCAGAACCGTCTGCAACTGCTCACCATCGAGGCGCGCGTCAATCGGGAGCGCATGATCCGCGAGATTACGGAACACATCCAGGCTGCGCCGGATGTACAAGGCGTGTTGCAAGCTGCCCTGCGCGAACTGGGACGCGCCTTCGGTACGTCGCGCAACCGCGTGCAATTCCGTCCGCCTTCTGAAACAACGACCTAATCTGCTAAATCTGCTGCCCCTTGAGAAAGGTTACGTAAGATGACAATGCTAGAAACAGACAAGCAAATCGCGGACATCCTGGCAGGGCTTTTTGACCTGATCACGTTTATGCCCTTGAATGAAGCAACGCTGCGCGTGATCGCCGGTCGTGAGCCGCTGCAGGTGGATGTCTACACCACGGCTCCGGCAACCGGTGAACACCGCATACAGGTGACGTCTGTGACCGCGCTTGACGACGTTGCGCCGTTGCTGGAGGACCCAGAGCAGGTCATCGTCTACGGAGACCCGGACGATCCCCAGACGCCTATGCCGGCCGCGCTGCGTACCCACATGGCAGAGATGGGGCTGCGTTGGGCGCTGACCACCGGCTTGACGGTGCGGGGGGAACTGCTCGGCGTCCTCACCCTGAGCAGCGCCGCGCCGCAACCGCCTGTTATCGAGCCGGCCCTGCAAAACGCCGTGCGCGCCGTGGCCGGGCATGTGAGCGTGGTGTTGGATAGCTTCTTGCGCGCCGAGCACATACGCGGGCGTGCCGAGCAACTGGAAACGCTAACCGTGATCGAGTCGGCGCTCTCGGAGACCAACACCGAGACCGAAATCCTGGACGTGTTTATCCTGGCAGTGCGCAACACCGCGACACTCATGGCCTGGCTGGTGTACAACGAAACCGACGCTACCGGGGAACCCGCATCGCGCATTATGGCCGTGTGGCGCGAGGGAAGGATTCAGGCGGATGATCCCATCCTTAACCGGCTGCTCACGTGGCGCGATTTCCCGATTGCCCGCCTGTGGCAGGGGGAGCTCAATCAGCCCTTCTACACCTTTGACTTGCAGCATGATACGCAGATGGATGCCAAAGCGCGCGCCTGGGCCGTCGAACGGGGTTTTTCTATGCTCATGGTGTTCCCCTTGTTGAGCAGCGGGCAGCTCTTGGGCGTCATCGTGTTTGCCTGGCAGGAACCCTGTGTCCTTTCCGAAACCGAACAATTTCTGCTGCGGCGTCTGGTGCGTCCGACGGCGGCGTTGCTCTCGCGGCGGCAGGCGTACCTGGCGGAAGAGGCAGCACGTGCCGAGAACGAACGGCGTGCGTTGCAATTCCAAACCGCAGCCGAGGTCGCCCATGCCGCTTCGTCCATCATTGACCTCGATCAACTGCTGCCACAGGCCGCCGAACTGTTGCGCCAGCGCTTCGACCTCTATTACGTCGGCATTTTCCTGGTGGATGAGACCGGGCAATGGGTGGCGCTGCGTGCCGGCACCGGCGAGGCCGGGCGCATCATGCTGGAACGCAAGCACGGCTTTATCGTCGGCGGCAGTTCCATGATCGGGCGTTGCGTGGCCGAAGCGAAACCGCAAATCCCGGAACGCGTCGAAGCTGCCGTGCGTTACGTCAACCCCCTCTTGCCGCTGACGACGGCCGAAATCGCGCTGCCGCTGGTCAGTCGCAACCAGATGATCGGCGCGATGTCCATTCAATCCAGCAAAGTGCGCGCCTTTTCCGATACGGACATCATCATCTTGCAAACGGTCGCGGACCAGTTGGCGAATGCCATTCAAAATGCCCGTTTGTTTGAGCAGCTCAATACTTCGCTGACCGAAAGCGAGAGGCAGACCGAAGTCAGCCTGGCGATCAACGAGGCGCAATCGGTCGAAGAAATCGTGCGGGCGGTGGCGCAGGTGGCCGAGTTTATCGGCATGGAGGGCGTTTCGTTGCGCCACTTCACGCGCTGGAACGAGGAAGGTTTGCCCGTCATCCAAGATGTTTATAACCTGTTGACCCCTGAAGCCGGCGCAGAATATCGGTTCAGGGATAATGTGGCGGTCAATCCTGAACTGCTGGAATG
This sequence comes from Chloroflexota bacterium, assembly GCA_019873645.1. GTDB lineage: Bacteria > Chloroflexota > Anaerolineae > B4-G1 > SLSP01 > DSWT01. The sequence continues at coordinate 137,167 of JAIOAX010000008.1, forward strand.
GATCCTGACCGACACGCGCCGGATCTTTGTCTGCAAAGACCTGGTCACAGACACCGAATTGCCCGAAGTGCTGCGCTCCAATCTGTTAGCGCAAGGGTACAGCAGCATCATCGGCACGGCACTGGGCACGCGGAACCGGCTGCTTGGTTTTGTGATCCTTTATCATTCTCAACCGTTGGAGGAAATTCCGTCGCGTTATATCCAGGTTCTGGTGCGCACTCTGATTGACCAGGTCTCGACGGCGTTAGATCGCTACACCCTGCTCCGTGAAAGCGAGCGCCGTGCTGCGCGCATGGAAACAGCTTCGGGGATTGCACGTTACGCCACTTCGATCCTGGATCAGGAAACCCTGCTCTCTGAGGCGGCGCGGCTCATCCATGAGCGTTTCAACCTCCATCACGTGGGCATCTATATGGTGGATGACTCCGGGCAGTGGGCGGTGTTGCGCGCAGCGACCGGCGAGATAGGGCGCGCCTGGCTGGCCGAAGGGCGGCGCTTGCCGGTGGGCACCGGCTCCATGGTAGGTATATGCGTGGCGACCGCTGCGCCACAAGCAATTTTGACAGTGGATGACGCAGCCCGTCGGCGTGCGCTAGATATCGCGCCCGACGCCTGTGCGGTGCTCGCCTTGCCGCTGATCAGTCAGAACGTGGTTATCGGCGCGATTGCTATTCAGGCAGCCGAAGCGGCCGCTTACTCCAAAGAAGATCTCACGATCTTCCAGACGATGGCCGACCAGTTGGCAACGGCTATCGGCAACGCGCGCCTCTTTGCCCAATCCCAGGCCAGCCTTGAAGAGCTCCAGCGCGTCCAGCAACGCTACGCCCTGGAGACCTGGGAAGGATACATCCAGAAGCAACAAGAGATTATCGGCTACACCTATGACCTGAATGAAATTGCCCCCTTGCCTGCTGAGCAGGCCGATGCGCCGGCAGAATACTGGGGCGGGCAGCTCTTGATGCGCGGCGGCGAAGAAACCGGCGACGGCGCAGTGCTGGTCGCCCCCCTGGAGGTGCGCAATCAGCCGGTGGGTTTCTTGAGCTTTGAAGAGCCGGACAGGCCGCGGACGTGGACCGAAGACAACGTAGCCGTTATCGAGGCCGTCCGCGAGCAGCTTTCGCTGGCTTTGGAGAACCGCCTGCTGATTGACCAATCGCAAAATGCCCTGCGCGAGGCCCGGCAGCGTGAGCGTGAGGTGCGCTTCTTACAGGAAGTCGCCGCGTTCTTGAACGCCACGGAGAACATCGTGGCGGCGCAGGCCGAACTGCGCGAGCGCTTGCAGGCCTTCATCCCCGTAGACTCGCTGTCCATCGTAGGGTATGCAGACCAGCAGGTGTTGCGCTTCCTGGGCGAGCAATCCGGCAATGTATTGCCGACCGCCGAGTGGGCCGATGTGGATTTGGGGCGCGAAACGGGTTATGCCTGGGCTATCGAGAAGGGGGAACCGTTAGTGACCGATGACCTCCAGCAGACTCCACGTTTCTGGGAAGATACCCATCTTCTGGCTGCGGGGATGGCATCGCGCGCCGTCATCCCCTTGCGCCTGGGTGCACGTACCCTGGGAACGCTGAACCTGGAGAGCCGTCAAAGCGGCGCCTTCGGACGTCCCGAATTGTTGCCCATCCTCTTGCAGGTGACGGCGCAGGTCGCCTCTGCGATGGAACGCGCGAACCTGCTCCAACGCGCCCAGGAGAGCGCCGGCGAGTCGCGCACCCTCTACGAGGCTACCAGCGCGCTGGCGCAGGCCACCAGTTACGAGACTGTCCTGCGGGCCATCGTCGGGCATACCATTGTGGCGGAGCCGGCGGTCGCCGAGATTGCGATGTTCGTCGTGGACCCGGAGACCGGCGCCGAACAGACCCTGCTGGAAATCGTGAGTGTATGGAGCAATACACCATCTCTGGAGAAGCTGGAAGTCGGACAGCGCGTGATGGTTGCGGAATTTCCGGCGCGGCAACTCCTTACGCCAGGGCAGCAGGTGTACATCTGTGAAGATTTTAACACGGCGTCGGATATAGACGCGGGCATCCGCAACTTCTATCTCAAACAGGGTGTACAGGCCTTGATGCTCGCGCGCCTGGCGGCGGTGGGCGTGACCGGCGGCGCCGAGATCGGTCTGTTACAGATACGCTTCGCAGAACCCTATCATCCTTCGGCACAGGATGTGCGTCTCTACAACAACATCGCCGACCAGGCCGCCGTGGTGCTCTCTAACCAGAAGCTGCTGCAACTTTCTGAAGCGCGTACCCGGCAGTTGACCGCCGCGGTGGACTTTGCGAACCTCGCTACGGCCCTCTCGGAGCGCGAAGACTTGTTAAAGCAATCGGTGGATTTCTTCAAGGCGCGCTTCGGGTTCTATTACGTAGGTATCTGGATGCTCGATGCCGAAGCGGAATGGGCCATCTTGCAGGCCGGCACGGGCGAAGTCGCCCAGAAATTGCTACGTATGGGCACGCGCATGCGCGTCGCTCCCGACTCAATGGTCGGCTGGTGTATCCTCAATGACCGCCCCCGCATCGCCCAGGACGTGACGCGCGAGCCGCTGTATTTTGAAAACCCGCTGTTGCCGGATGTGCGCGCGTCCATTGCCCTGCCGCTTAAGAGTCGCGGGCAGGTCAACGGTGCGCTGACCATCGAAAGCGACCGGCGTTTTGCGTTCACCCCTGAAATCGTCTCTACGCTGGAACTGATGGCGACGCAACTGGCGAACATGATCGAAAGCGCCGACCTGTACGAACGCTCGCAAAGCTCACTGGCCGAAACGCGGATGCTGTACCGCATTGCCCAACAGATCACCGACGCGCTCACGGTTGAAAATGTCTTCAAGGCCGCCGTCGAAGGTATTGCGCAGCGTCCGGAGCCGGACTGGATTATCGCAGCGCAGCTCGAACCGCGCCAGTCGCCGACGCACCTGCGGATCGTGTGGTCGTGGACCCGCGACGGCGCCGCCGTGCCCTTTGAATCCTATCCGCTGGCGCAGATTCCGCGCCTGGCGACCATCCTGCGCGACGACGAAACGTTCGTCACCCCCGATGTGACCCAGGACCCCCAGGTGGACGAATTTTTCCGCACCACGTTTGGGCAATTGGGGTTGCGGGCGATGGCGGCTTTCCAGTTGCGCATTTACGGCGTGCAATATGGCGCGATTATGATCCACAGCCGCAAGGCGCGGGAGTTTTCAACGACCGAGCTGCGTTTCTACGAAAACGTGGCACGTCAGACGTTCGTGGCCCTGCAGAACATCAGCCTGGTCGAAGAAACGCGCGAACAGGCCGAACGCCGCGATATCCTCAACGAAGTCCTGCGCACGGCTTCCAGTTCGCTGGATCGGCTCTCGCTAATGCGCGATGTCGGTCGAGTCATCGCCACCCGTCTTAACCGGCCCGTGCTGATGTGGAACTGGGACAATCAAAATCTCGCGCTGGTTTCTGCGCATGAACCCGGCGGCAAGCTGGTCGCCAGTGGCGAAGCGGCCCCGCCCCTGGCCCGTGTGGATGCGCCATTGCTCTATCAGGTTACGGAGCGGATGGCAACGCTGACCATTGACTTTGCGGATGCCCGCGGGGCGATGCTCAAGCGCGTGTTCTCCTATTTCGAGCATCCGCTCGTCGAAGCCTATGCCGTCCCTTTGCGGGTGCGCGGCACGGTCTTCGGCATTTTGATCCTGGGCCGTCAGGAGGAACATCCCGCCCTCAGCGAAGAGCTCAAAGACTTCATCCGCACGGCGGCCGTCAACATCAGCGTCGCCTTGCAGACGGCCGTACTGTATCAGGAGGCACAGGAGACCGCCGTCAAACTCCAGGAAGTGGACAAACTCAAGAACCAGTTTATGGCGAACATGTCTCACGAGTTACGCACGCCGTTGAACTCCATCATCGGCTTCTCGCGGGTGATCCTCAAAGGCATTGACGGCCCGTTGACCGACATGCAGAAGGCCGACCTGACCGCGATCTATGAAAGCGGGCGCAACCTCCTGGAACTGATCAACGACATCCTGGATATTTCCAAAATTGACGCCGGTAAGATGGAACTGGTCTTCGAGCCGACCGATTTGCAAGAGATCGTCAGGGGTGTTGTGAGCACCATCTCTGGACAATTGAAAGACAGTCCGGTCGAGCTGCTCACCGATATCCCCCCGGACCTGCCGACCGTGCTGGCCGACTCCCGACGCATCCGCCAGGTCTTGACAAACATCGTCGGCAATGCGGTGAAATTTACCGAGCGCGGTTATATCAAGATTTCGGCCACGTATGATGATTACCAGGTGACGATGAGCGTGGAAGATACCGGCATCGGCATACCGGCGGATCGCTTCCACGCCGTTTTTGAGAAATTCGAGCAAGTGGATTCTTCCTCCACACGACGTTACGGCGGCACCGGTCTGGGGCTGCCTCTCAGCCGCGAGTTCGTCAGACTGCATGGCGGCGATATGGATTTCGAGAGTACGGTAGGGAAAGGCTCACGCTTCTTCTTCTGGATTCCCATCGGCGGGCCGTCGTCCAAGCGTGAAGATAAAACCGCCGCGGCTGAGACGCGCACAGTCCTCACCATTGACGACGACGAAGGCGTCATCACCCTCTTCCAACGCTATCTGGAGAAGCAGGGTTACAAGGTTGTTGGCATGACCACCGCTGAAGGCGTCGTGGAAACCGCCAAACGCCTGCAACCCTATGCGATCACCCTGGATGTGATTATGCCCGGCAAGGATGGCTGGCAGATCATTCAGGAGCTGCGCGCCGATCCCGAAACTCGCGACATCCCCATCATTGTATGCTCCATTTTGGGCGAAGCGGACAAGGGCCTGAGCATGGGCGTCGCCGATTACCTGGTCAAACCCATCTCCGAACAGGCCCTGCTCGACGCGCTGCGCCATCTGGAACGCCCCGGTGCAACCGGGCATGTACTGGTGGTGGATGACAACGCCGATGACCGCAAACTGCTGCGGCGTATCCTTGAAGATGCCGGCTACCGGGTTGAAGAAGCCGCAGGCGGCGCAGAGGCGATTGACCTTATTCACACCACGCTGCCCAACTTGCTGGTGCTGGACTTGATGATGCCGGATGTGGACGGTTTCGCGGTGCTGGAAAACCTCAAAATGACGCCCGAAACCCGCGATATTCCGGTGGTCGTGGTGACGGCGAAGGAACTGAGCCCCTCGGAGCGCGAACGTTTGCAAAAGCGCGTCCAGGCCTTGTTACAGAAGGGGCTGTTCGACCAAAACCAGTTGCTCAACGATGTGATGGCTGCCCTGGAGCGCTTGAAGCCCAAACGATCTTGAGCTTGACAGTTTATTTCTCAGGTGTACAATCCCGTGCGTTGACCGAAAATATTTTCCCATTCAATAATACTTTTCACAGGAGGTTTAACTATGGCTTATGTCATTACAGATCTGTGTGAGCGCGCCGGCGCCTGTGTAGATGTGTGCCCTACGGACTCGATCCATGCCGTCGAAGGTGATGCCAATTGGCCCACTTACTACATCAACCCCGATACCTGCATTAGCTGTGGCGCGTGCGCCGCGGAATGTCCCAATGAAGCCATCTTTGACGAGGGAGACCCCGAGGCGGCGGATTTCGTGCAGAAAAACGCCGATTTCTATACCAAAGGCCCCGGCAAAGATTTGATCTAAGCACATTCCGCTGATTCCGTTGTCCCAATAAACACGTAAAACGTGAAACGTAAGATTTTTTACGTTTCACGTTTTACTTTTCATTAAATAATGTATATAGGACTCGAAAATATCCACCCTACTTTTCGTCCCCGAAAGCGGCAATACACTTCGACGCGATGAATGCCCGGTTCTGCTGAGGTGTAGCGCAATTGTGTCCCCCGGACTTGCAGGATGCGCTTGCCGTCGCGCAACAAGTGGATTTCCCCAGGCGCGGGGAGATCAACTTCGATGTTGATGGCCCCCAGACGCCGCAGCTCTTCCCCTACGGTGGCCTGCGCCGCGCCACTGCGCGCGATGAAGCGGAATCCGTGCGTGGGATGAGGCAGGTCATATCCAACCCAGGTACGCCCGGCCCGCAAGGCCTCATAGATCAGCGCTTTATCCGCCTCCACCTCACCGGATAACACACTGCGGGTCAAAATATGGGTGTTGACGCAGCGGAAAAGGTAGGCATAGGATAGGCCCGGATGTCCGGCCACACGCCACTTGAGCGACGGGCCGTGCGCGTTGGCGCCGCCCAAAGCCCCCAGCCGCTGACCGTTACCGAGCAGTTCATCCCACAACCGCAGTGTGGCCTTGTATGGCCCGCGGATTCCCCATGCCGGATAGCGCACGTAAATCGCGGCCGCCGGCCGGCTCCACAGTAAACTTTTGAACTCCGACATATAATCCCAGATTTCCAGCCCGGCGATGCCTTGAACGGGCCAATCCACCCAGGGCATCGCCCGCCAATCGGCTTTCAAGGGACTGGCGCGGTCAACGGGATGCGCCAGGTAACAGAACCCCCCCCGCGCCTGGACGGTGCGGATGAGGGTCTGCACGTTGCCGAAAGAGTACGGGGACAACTCTTGTGCTGCGCCGTAGACGAGAACATGGCTGCTGGAAGGCTGGCGATAAACATTGTGGACTTCTTCACCGACCAACAACAGTGTGCGCCCGTGATACGCTTCGATGCCTGTCGGGCGGATATTGTGATCTGTCACGATCACGAAATTGAGATTGGCGGCGGCCGCAGCCGCAGCAATCTCTCGATGGGTAGCCGCACCATCCGAATACACCGAATGGATATGCGGGTTGCCGACATATTCACGGTAGGTATCCATAAGCCAAAATCTTATCGGGAACAAAGGATTTGTCAAACTCGTGAATGGTTTATACTTATTGGTGTTAATACTATGACCTTGCAAAAATTAATTTGCTGAAAATTTGCACCTTCCGGCGAACGTGTTTATAATAGAAGTACGATATACTGGTAAACTACGACGGATACGAAAGGCAGGCGGCCATGAGCGAGCAAGGTAGAGAACTGGCGACTATCTTTGAGGCCATCGCCGATGGTTTGGACATCCAGGGAGAAAACTACCATCGCATTCTGGCGTACCGACGCGCTGCCGAAAGTTTGCGGGCGCTGGGTGAACCGCTGGAACAAATCTGGCGCGAAGGGCGATTGGACTCCATCCCCGGCATCGGCGACATTCTGGCGGCGAAGATTGACGAATACATGCGCACCGGCGAGGTGAAGGCGTACACCAAACTCCAGGATCAAATCCCCTTGGGGCTGTTGACCGTCTTGCAGATTCCGGGTATGGGGCCACGCCGCACCCGTCTGGTGTGGCAGGAACTGGGCATTACCTCGGTGGAAGAACTGGAGAACGCGGCCGACGCTGGGCAGTTGCATCGCCTCAGGGGCATCGGGCCGGCGACGGAACAAAAAATCCTGGAAGGCATCCGCGCCTGGAAGCGGCAGCGCAGTGAGCGTATCCCCCTGGGTGTGGCCTGGCCCCTGGTCAACGAAATCCTCGGCGCATTGCGCGATGTGCCCGGCGTCCGGGCCGCCGAGCCGGTGGGCAGCCTGCGGCGGATGCGTGAAACGCTCGGCGACCTGGATTTGCTGGCCGCTGCGGAGTCGTCGGAGGCGGCGATGATTTGCTTCCGCACATTGCCGATGGCCGATGCAGTGTTGACCGTCGGAACGACCAAGTCCGCCATCCGCACCGCCGAAGGCATTCAGGTTGACCTGCGGGTCGTTTCACCGGAGCACTGGGGATCGGCGTTGTACTATTTCACGGGCAACCAGGCGCATCACCTCCGTATGCGTGCCCTGGCACGCGAACAAGGGCTATCGCTCGGCGAGTATGGCTTCCGGCGTCTTGTGGATCAGGCGGCCGGCGAAGAGATCTGTGTGCCGGGCGCACCGGAAATTGTCTGCGCCGACGAGGCGTGCGTTTATGCGACCCTGGGGCTGCCGTGGATCCCACCGGAACTGCGTGAAGACCGTGGCGAAATTGCCGCCGCGCTCGCAGGCCGCTTGCCGCGTCTGGTAACGCGCAGCGACCTGCTGGGCGACTTCCAATGCCATACCGTCTTTTCAGATGGCGACAACAGCCTGCTGGAAATGGCGCAGGCTGCCCGCGCTGCCGGCCTGCGTTACCTCGTGGTCAGTGATCATACCGGACGTGATGGCGTACCGCCAGAAGCGATTCCCCGGCTACTGGCAGAAGTCGCGCAGGTCAACCGGCTATTCGCAGGCGAGTTTCGCGTCATCGCCGGCATTGAGGTCAACATTCAAGCCGATGGTGCGCTGGACTGGCCGGATGAGGCGCTGGCGCGCATGGAGTTCGTGATCGCCTCCTGTCATACCGATTTCGGCCTGTCGGCGGAGCGCATGACCGCGCGGTTACTCGCAGCCATGCGCAACCCCTATGTAGATCTGATCGGCCATCCGCGCGGCCGCTGGCTCGGCAAGCGCGAGGCCGCGGCTTTGGATATGGACGTGGTTCTGACGGCAGCGCTGGAGTACGGGGTGGCCTTGGAGATCAACGCCTGGCCGCAGCGGCTCGACTTAAACGATGTGGACGTGCAGCAGGCGGTAACGTTGGGGGTGCCACTGGCGATCAGCTCTTCGGCCCACGACCCGGATGGGTTGGCGGTGCTAGAATTCGGCGTGGCGACGGCGCGGCGCGGATGGGCCGAACCGCAGCATGTGCTGAACACGCGCCCGGCGCACGAAATCCTTGAACGGCGCCGGCAGCGTTTATGGCGGCGCGGTATAGAGGTATAGGTATGCCGTTGCGTTTCATCGCCGTCGCCCTGGACAAAACTGACCTGCACGTGGCGCGCTTCACCCTTGACGGCGTGCAGGAAGCGCGGGTGAAATTGTACATTGCCCCCTATGATGACGCCGAGATTGGGCTGCGACGCATCCGTTCTGCCATACGCCAGGTGTGGCCGCTGCAAGATCGCATTACGGCAGTGGGACTGTCGCTGCCCGGCCTGGTGGATTACAAGCGTGGCCGGTTGCGTTCCCTGTCCGGCTTCCCCGGCTGGATAGATGTACCCCTATGTGACCACCTCGTTGAAGCGTTCGGCGCACCGGTATTCATCGCCAAGGCGGCCGATGCCGCAGCGTTGGGGGAGCAGCGCTTTGGAGTAGGACAAGGGATCAGCGATCTGATCTATCTGGCGCTCCAGGAGAAACTGGAATGTGGGACGATCTATCAGAACCGGCTGCTGACCGGCGGTAACGGTTTGGGTGGTGAGATCGGTTATCTTATTGCGGCGCATCCCGGCGCGTCTCCTCTTGAGATGCCGCCCATCGAAGCATGGCTTTCCCGGCAGGCGTTTCTACAGCGTGCACAAAAGCGCATGGTGGAGGATGGCCTTGCGTCGCCGGCGGATGAAGAGAGCCTCACAACGCCGTCCGTTGAGGCGGTGTGCCTCGCCGCGCAGCAAGGTACCGCGTGGGCGCGGGCCGTCCTGGAGGAAACCGCCGGTTATCTGGCAGCGGTGCTGCTCAGCCTGATGTACCTCTTTGACCCCACACTGTTTGTGCTCGATGGCCTGGCGCGCCTGGCAGGTGAGGCGCTGCTCGCGCCATTGCGCAAGAACATCGCTGCCCATGCGCCGGCCGTTTACCGCGAACGCACCCGCATCATCCTGGCGCAATTGGGGAATGATGTTACACTGTGGGGCGCGTTGGCCCTGTGCCTCGCCGAGCTTGGGTTATAGTGGGAAGACACACATGTCACGTTTGCTGATTATCCTGAGCGTCGCTTTGCTGGCGGCAGTGATGGCCGTAGGATGGGTTTTGGGACCGGGGATGGACGAGCGTGTGGTGCCCGGCGTGTGGATTTGGAATATTCCCCTCGGTGGGATGACGCTCTCCGACGCCCAGGCATATCTGGAGACGGCGCTGCCCTTGCAACAGCCCAACATCCTGATTGTGGGGCCGGAAGGACAACGCTGGACATTCTCACCGGCGGAGCTGGGAATGGCGGTGGATGTCCAGGCAACGTTATCCCGCGCGTATACCGTAGGCCATGCCGGCCGGGGCCGCCACATATTCTCCGAACGTCTGCAAATCATTTTGGACGGCGTCATACTGCCACCGGTGCTGGCCTGGAATGAACAGCAGACCTTGCACGTTCTACAGGCCATCGCCGCTGAGCTGGCCCGTGCGCCCCAGGATGCGCGGGTGCACCTCGAAGGGACAGAGTTACGCCTGGAACCGGGCATCGAGGGGCGGCAGATGGACATCACGGCAACTTTGCAGATGCTGCTGCCACGTTTGCATGCCCTGGAGTCGGTGGAGATTGTACCGCCGCTCGTCAAAGTCGCTCCGCAGATCACCGATGATCAGGCCGGGCAGGCATTGGATCTGGCCCGCAAGGTGCTGGCGGAACCGCTGATCCTGGTTGTGCCCGATCCGCGTGCGGGCGACCCCGGTCCGTGGACGATGACGCCGGACGTAATGGCAAGCATGCTGCGGCTCACCATCGGCGCGGGGAATGTGAGTGTGGGGCTGGATGAGGCGGCGCTGGCGCAGTTCCTCGGCCCGTTGGCGTTGGCGCTGGCCCGCGAGCCGGTCAATGCCACCTTCCGCTTCGACCCCGACACGATTACCCTGATCCCCGAATCGCCTAGCGTGATGGGACGGCAGATGGATGTCACCGCATCGCTGCAACGGATCAACACGCTGCTCCAAGAAGGCCAGCATATTGTCCCCCTGGTGGTGATCGAGACGCCGCCCGCTTACCCCGATACTGTGACCGCTGCCGACCTGGGCATCCGCGAAGTGGTGGCGGTGGGCGAGTCTTACTTCACCGGCTCATCTTCGGCCCGCGATAAAAATATCCGCCTCGGCGCCTCCAAATTCGACGGTATCATCATCCTGCCGGGGCAGACTTTCTCCTTCAACGAATACCTGGGCGATGTATCAGTAGAAGCCGGCTACGATGAATCGTATGTCATCATCGGCAACCGCACGGTTCTGGGGGTAGGTGGGGGCATCTGCCAGGTGGCGACAACGGCTTTCCGCGCCGCGTACTTCGGCGGTTATCCGATTGTCGAACGCTGGCCGCACGCTTATCGAGTGGGATACTACGAGTTGGGCGGCTACGGCCCGGGTTTCGATGCGACGGTTTACTCGCCGCTGGTGGACTTGCGTTTCACCAACGACACTCCCTATCATATCCTGATCCACACCGAAGTAGATACGGCGCGCTCACGATTGCGTTTCATTTTCTACAGTACCAAAACCGGGCGCACGGTCGAGCAGATCGGGCCGACATGGGGCGCACCTATTCCTTCCACGAAGGCTGTTTATCAATACGACCCCACCCTGCCCGCCGGAACCGTTGTGCAAGATGAACGTCCCCACGATGGCTTGAAAGCCACGCTGGGGCGCATCGTGCGTGACGCCGACGGCAAGGTGCTCTATGAGGACACGTTCGTCAGCAATTTCATCCCCTGGCCGGCGCGTTACCGCTATGGGCCCGGCTACACACCGCCCGAAGGTGCAGAGATTGTCACCCCGACACCCTGAATCAAAAAACCCGCTCCTGTGAGCGGGTTTTTTGATTGGCTATGCGGCATTTGTTGCCGGTTGCTTCACCCAGGCGCGCAGTTCAAACGTGACCTTCTGGAAGTAACTGTTGGGTGGATAGTTGCTCCCCTGGGCGTACTCCAGCTCGATGACGCGCGCCTTGACGCGCAACGCTGTGGTTTCCAGGACAACTTCCATGCCGGGTTTGATTTCGTCCAGAACGTCTCCTTCCCGTTTGGGTTGCAGCTTCTCGAACAGGCCGGGGTCCTCAAAAGCGTACTCACTGGCCAGGATGGTGGTGACGGTGCGGATGTCGCTCTTATCGAAGAGCCATGTTTCAAACGCGGTGACTTTCTTAGGCTCGCCCGCGCCAAGGGTCTCCGAAATGCCGATGCCGCACTCGCCGAAGAATTCAGAACCGATTTCGATACTGAACGAGGGGTCAAAGTAATCGTCGCCGAGAACGTAGGTGTACGTTTTGACCGAAGACGGCTCGGCTTCCCCTACCCCGACGACCTCGCCGACAACCGGCGCCGCTACACCCGGCACGCTCACCACGGTGGTCGGCGCCGCCGGTTGCGCCGCTTTCTGCTTGCGTCCGACAAACAGGAACCACAGTGCCGCCGCGACCAGGGTGATGAGCAACAGGGCGGCCAGCAGACGGATGAGGGTGTTCAGCGCGCCGCCGGCAGCCTTCTTCGCGGCGGCCTCGTCGGCCTGCCAGGCGTCAATCATCATCGGCAGATCTTGTTGCAGGCGTTTGAGGACGGTCACTTTATCGCCGAGGTTGAATCTGCCGGCCTCGGCATACTTCACAGCAGCATCCAGGTCCTTCTTCAAAATTTCGGGGTTGGCACGCCACGGAATGGTACGGTCTTTGGGCAAATCCAACCCCATCCCCAACTTCTCACGCACGGCACGGATGTCGTTGGTGCGCGCATAATCTTCAGCCACCGCGGCCAGGTACACCGAGCGGAAATCTTCCCGCAGTTTGCCGGGATTGGCGTTTTCCCACTGCACCGGGAAGACGCCCCAGCCGAGCACCAGCCCGATCGCTACACCGAGGGCCAGGGAGATGAGGAGCTTGTACTTGTCCCAGATGGGTTGAAATTTGACCATAACCTGCGCAAAGATTGTAAAAGCCTTAGCCAGCAATGTGTCAAACATAGGTCACTCCTTATCAGGTCGAGATGCTGCCGTTGCAAGTTACAGATGTTCATGAATTATGATAGTCAAAATTCTGTAAAGTGCAACCTCCATAATACTGCAATCATCATATCATGGAATACAGGGATATACAACTGTGATTCAATTTACCAGGGTTGCGCGGCACCCTGGTAGTCCGGCTTTATCAACAGCGACATCCCACATCACAACTAACAAAGTCTCTGAAGCCGGATGCATCCAGCGGCCCGCGAATGGCGCAAGCTGCGTCTCATAGCCAGGTTTCGAGGGTTGTGAGATCCGTTACTTATCTAACAGTTTCAAACACCCTTGTTATTTCTTTCCATTCGCTAAGTCGAGCATCCATCAAGTTCACCATGCCGGCTATTTCAACGATGTATACCTTATTTGGATCATGGGCGAAGGCGCAAATTGACTTCATATCAATGCCGTTTTTTTTGTGGGAATAACCGAAGCGGATAACTTTTTGTCCGAGCGGCAGTTTTCCGTTCTCTTCCCAGAAAACCACGCCATGCGCCTGGGCCACTACGCCGTTCATGAGTGTCTTGCACAGGCTTGAATCATCCGCATTGGCTAACCTGGTCATGGCTCTGTCTATAACGCTGAACGTCATTGAAAGCTCCCAGAAATTGTCGGCGCGTCCGAAATCAAACTGACCTCCGGCGACCTTTCGATCCGGCGGCAGAAAAACCATCATGCCCGGCCTGTCGTATTGTGGACTGACATCCCACCCTTTGGGATAGGGCAGGCGTACGCCATTGATCTTATCCTCGTAATATGACCAGTCAGGCGGTGTCGTTGAAGGCTTATCTCCAAACAATTTACGCAGGAAGTTCATCTGAGTTTTCCTTTTTCTTCTGTATGATACCTATAGAGTTGTTCCTCGCGCAGGTCAGTCACCGCCGACTCTTTGAGAATCTACCGATGGCTTAATCTGAGCACAGGTTTGTCCATGATACTCAACGACGTACGTTATTTTTCTCCCTCTGTCAGGACGACTTCGACCCGGTTTTCTGCCCCCAGCCGCTCGACGGGAATAAGGTTGCCCGGGATGACTTCGCCGTTCAGCGTGAGGGACTGGACGCCGCGACAGAGACCGTGCGGGTTCTTGACCTCGATGTGGATGGTGCACCCCCGGAAGCGCCGCGTCGCCTTAAAGCCCGGCCACGTGCTGGGGATACACGGATCCACGCGCAGCCCATCCACTTCGGGGCGCAGCCCCAGGATGTACTGGGTGGCGCTGAAGTAAGCCCACGCCGCTGCACCGGTGAGCCACGAAGTACGGGTGTTGCCGGGGCGCGGTGAGTAAATGGAGTAGGTCGTCTGCGCCTGCACGTAAGGCTCAGATTGGCGGATTTCGGCGCGGTCGTTGTAGGCCGCCGGCATGGAGGCGCGGTAATAGGCGTAAGCCTGGTCGCCATGCCCAAGCAGACATTCGGCTATCACCCCCCAGCCTTGCGTGTGATTGAAGATGCCGGCGTTTTCCTTGATGCCGGGGTTGAAGACCACCGCGCGCATCACATCAATCGGCGTATCCACAAACGGCGGCGCGGAGAGCATCAGCCCGTAGGGCGTCGCCAGGTGCTCCTTGACGGTCTGCATACAGCGGACGGCCTGCTCGGGTGTGGCGCTGCCGCTGATGACGGCCCAGAGCTGGGTGTTGAGGTAGATTTGTCCCTCCGCGTATTTGCGGGTACCGTAGACCGTCCCGTCCTCCGTAATCGCCCAGATGAAGCGGTCCTCGTCCCATGCGCAGGCCTGGATACTGGCTTCCAGTTTCTCGCGTTGCGCCATGGCCCACGCGGCTTCTTCTGGCTTGCCGAGCCGTTCGGCGATGTCGGCATACACCTTCAGTCCCAGGTACACCTGGAAGGCCACGAACAGGCTTTCGCCATAGTAACCGAGTTTCAGGCAGTCGTTCCAGTCGGCATGCAGGCCGCAGGGCAGGCCGTGCTTGCCGGTGCGCTCCAGGTTGAATTCCAGGGCGCGACGCAGGTGCCCCAGGACGGTCGCCTCGCCCTTGTCGGCATAAGGCAGCACTTTGTTGTAGAACGCCAGGTCGCCAGTCTCGCCCACGACCGCCGGGACGGCATTGAAGAACCACAGACAGTCGTCAGAGCGATAGTCTTCGTCGGGGGGCGGGGACTCGTGGCCCGGACGGTGCTCGAAGGGACGGATGACAGGGATCGCGCCGCCGCTGGAGACCTGACCGGTGAGCATCAACTCCAGGCGCGCCTGGGCCTCTTCGGGGATGGCCGCCGCGACCCCCAGGATGTCCTGCACCGAGTCGCGGAAGCCCAGGCCGTCGCGCTCGCCGTTGTAGACCAGGCTGGCGGCCCGCGACCAGGCAAAGGTGATCAGGCAGTTGTAGAGGCCCCACACGTTGATGGTGTGGTTCAGTTCCGCATCCGGCGTCTCGACGACCAGGCTGCCGAGGCGGGCGTGCCAGGCTTCCTTGAGCTTTTGCAGTTCGACGGCGGCGCGTTCCAGCGATCCGAATTCTGCGACCGTGCGTTTGCCCACCACGCGCGCGTCACCGATGCCGAGCATCACCAGCACCTCGCGGCTTTCGCCCGGCTGAAGGGTGAGCGTGGTTTGCATGGTGCCGCAGGCATTGTCGCCGTAGGCGAGGCTGTTGGTGCATCGGCCGCGTTCCACCACCAGCGGGTTGTGATAGCTGCGGTAGGGACCGATGAACGCTTCGCGGCTGGTGTCGTAGCCCTCCAGCGGCGCGCCGACCAGGGCCATCCAGCTCTGGTGGAACTTGTATTCGAGCAGCGCCGCCTCATCGCGGGGGCGCAGGTGATCTTCAATCGCAATGCGCAGCAACTTTTCATCTGTCAAAGTGCCGCGCACGATGAACAGCGAGTATTGCAGGTTCACCTGATCCTGGAAGGTCATCCACTGATTGGTGAATTCGCAATACGTGAACACAGCAATCTGGCGCGGGCGGTCGCTCTCGTTGGTCACTTTGAGCCGCCAGTACTCAAAGGTTTGGCCGAGGGGCACGAAATACGTGGCCGCGGTGGCGATGCCGGCATAGTGAGATTCAAACACCGAGTAAGCTGTACCGTGACGGCAGAGGCTCTGATATTGTTCAAGCGGTTTGCCGACCGGTTGCCAGGAAGCCGACCAGTAATCGCCGCTTTCGCAGTCGCGCAGGTAGAAGTAGCGTCCCGGCTGATCCATGGGGATGCTGTTGAAGAACAGACGCAGGAAGCGTCCGCGCGCGCCGGACTTATAGAAGCCGTAACCGCCGGCGTTGTTGGTGATGATCGCCCCGTACTCGGTCGAGCCGAGGTAGTTGCTCCACGATAGCGGCGTATCGGGTCGGGTGATCACGTACTCTTTCGCGTTGTCGTCAAAGTAGCCGTATTGCATAAGACATGCCCCTCCTGGAATGAATTGGATAATGGCTCAAGCATACCTCAGAACTGCGAAATTGAAAAATGCTCCTTTTTGTCTCCCCAACTTTATGAATCTGACGAGGATTCTGAACGTTGGCGGAGGTGTTGCGCCTTGGCCTGTAACTCGCGGAAAAATTCCGTATCCACCACCTCTTCAACGTTTTTCTGACGTTTGACTTCATTGATTTCGATACGCAGTTCCGCAACCTCGCGGCGCAGTGATTGCTCGCGTTGATCCACCTGGGCAATCATCTCGTTGAAAGTCTCCGCCAGCACGTCGAATTCGTCAACATAACGTGACGCCAACGAGCGTATGAAGCGTTGCGTGTAGTCGCCGGCGCCGACCCGCCGCGCCACCTGGCTCAAGGCTTCTACCGGCCGCGCGACCGTCTGGGTGGCGAAGTACACGACCCCGAACAAAACCGCGTAGGTGATCAAAAACGCCAGCGTCACCCGCTGCGATACGGCGCGCCGCACCTGGCGCACATAGCTGGCCTCGAAATCAATCCCGATGGCGCCGACCGGCTCGCCGGCGGCGTTCTGCACCGGCATGCAAGCCGTGACCCACTCTCCCCATTGATCGCTCGTGAGGGCCAGTTTGCCGGAGCTATCGGTCACGACATAGAGTCCCTCTAGTCCCAGATACAGGTCTTCTGCGGTATCCGCATACATAAATGGCGCTGCTTTTTCGGGATTATAGCGCGCCCACAGGTCTACCACGAAAATGATCTCGTCAGGGCGGGAGCCTTTAATGTATAAATAGGGCCAGGCTGCTGGCTCGAAACGCTGCACCTGCTGGAGCCAATCGAGCAACGCCGCATAGCGTGGATCATCCGAAAAACCGGCCGCATTGGGCTGCCCTTCAGCCGCCAGAGCCATCAACATATCGCCGTCTACGCCGGGCGCGGCGCCCTGTATGGTGTTCACCAGTTGATCCCGGATATGCGTCAGGGTGAGCGTATCCGTAAAGCGGTAAATCCAATAGAAGATCAATCCAAAGACGGCACTGAAGAGCAACGTGAATCCCACCAGCAGTTTGATGCGTAAACTGATGAAACGTTTATTATCAGGCCGGTCGTTGTGTGTCATCGAATGGCCCTTTGGTTGTGTTGAGTGTGTCTTTTGTGGGATAGACGGTCAATAAAATGATTATAACGTGTTCCAGCAGGCAAGTCAATCGGCTCTTTTGGTGTGGACGCAGTTTCTAGATATATCCGCGGGGCGTGAGTGGCGCCCAACCAAGCGATCGTTTGAAAGGGATGACGGTGTTATTGTATGTTTGGGGGTTGAGTTATGGCGCGGTGGAGGATTTCACCGCGGCAATGGGCTACGCGGTGAGCAAGACAACGGGGTACAACAATGTACAAGAGGCAGGGGGCGCGGCACGGGAGAAACAGAAGCGCAGCGTGAGTCAGGGCGGGCGGCGCGCCGTG
>JAIOAX010000009.1 GCA_019873645.1 Chloroflexota bacterium
AAAATCGTCAGGCCGGGGCGTAGTTTGATACGTCTCAAAACGGCTCAGCTCTTGCCAGTTAATGTGCCAGGTGCCCTACAAACAGGCCCTTGACTTTTACCGCACTCTGTGAAAGTCACTTTTTGACCGTCCTTATGACGGTTAACTTAACTTTTATTGTATGCAATCACAATGAAAGGTCAACCTCTCCTACCCACAGCCAGCATATAGACTGCAGCCTCCTCCTCACCATCCACCCCCACAAGCGCGTTGAGGGCATTGTCATCAAAGGCGCCGACCGCGCACGCGCCCATCTCCAGCGCCGTCGCCGCCAGGTAGATGTTTTGGCCGATGTGACCGGCTTCCAGCAGCGCATAACGATACGCGCGCTCACGGTATTTCCAGCGCAGGCGTTGGAAGATCGCCGTCAAGATCAACACCACGTTGGCTTCTCCCAGGAAACGCTGCCACAAGCCGGCGCGCATAACCTCGTCGCGCATATCGCCCGCGCGGAGCTGCGTCAGGGCATGATCCTGCACGGCGTAATGGTACACGCCCGCTTCCACCCCTTCAACGCGGTGAACCACAATATAAATCTCAATGGGGTAGAGGGCGCCGGCCGAAGGCGCAGCCCGCAGGCGTATCCCCCCGCGCTCGGCGTTGATGCCATCGGTGTGGAAGAGCAGCCGTGAGAGCGTCTCTTGAGAGATGGGCGTCGCCGCATAGGTGCGGATCGAACGTCGCTGCCGGAGCGCTTCTTCAAGGGATAACCCTTGCGCGTCCCCGGGCGCAGGCAACGCGAGGCGTGGCGCCTGCGGATAAACCTTGTACTGGGCCGGCCGCTGCCCCCAATCAAGAATCGGCGACAGGAAGTTGGCAGCGCCGGGTTTGCTCCAGGTATGGTATTGCACGCCCCAATCAGCATCCCCCTGCATACGCTGGGGTGAGGATGAGCGCCATCCACCGGCAAATCCCAGTGCGCCGCCGACCAGCATGCCGATCACTTCCCGTCGCGTGATGAAAGGTTGTTTAGCGCGAACGGGGACAGGGGCGGGGACAAGCGGTTGCGATGGCACAGCAACGGAACGCACCGCCGGGGTAATACGGCGGCGCAGCCGCACCCGTCCATAAGCCCACAGGCGCGGCCATTCCCAAACCGTGTGGAGCAACGCCAGCAAGGCCATGATGTAGCCGCTCCAGGTGTGGATGAGGAAGGTGTTAATCCCCCACACATCGGCCAGCCAGCCGCTGAAACAGGCCACCGTGGTGGCAATCAGCAGGAGCACCGAAACCAGATAACGTAGATCATGTTTCAATGATTTCTTCATGGGCGTTCCTCTGGAAAATAAACCACGAATCCGCACGAATCTTCACGAATAAAGAACCCCAGTGAGTCCAGATTCGTGAAGATGAATGGTAAATTCTTTCATCTACCAATGAACTGCCCCTGGAACAAGTCGGCAACTTACGCTAAAGCAAAATGACCACCGCACCCGCAGCGAGCATCAATGCCATCCCCGGCCAGAGGGCGCGGCGCAGCGCCGGAGAGCCGCTCGCCAGCGCGAAGACGCCCTTGAAGAGCGTGCTGGCAAGCGTCGCAATGGTGATGGCGCGCGTCGCAACGCTCAAATCCAGGTTTGTGGGCGCGCGTACCAGATCAACCATAGAAAGCGCAATGGCATCCACATCCACGATGCCGGAAACAAAACTGGAAACATAAATGCCGGTGTTGCCAAACAGGACCCGCGCCGCTGTGGAAATAAGCAAGATGACGGCATACAGCACGCCAAACTTCAGCGCCGGGCCGAGTTCAAAGGGGTTGGAGAAGGCGAGATCCTCTTTGGCGTAAGCGCGCTGCCGGATGTACAGGTAAGCGCAATACGCCAGTCCTGCGATCAGCGGCGCGCCCATCGGCCATAGCAGCCGGTAAGCTAACGGCTGATCGAGTGCGAAAACGATCACCAGCACCCGGACAAACATCACCGTCCACGCGACGATGATTGCCAGCGAGAAAGGACGCGCTAGCTCCGGGTCGCTGCGACTGCGCTGCGAGAAGCTCAGGGTGACGGCAGTACTCGACGCCAAGCCACCCAGCAAGCCCGTCAGTCCGATCCCACGCTGCGTTCCGACGATTTTGATCATCACATAGCCCAGAAAGCTGATACCGGAGATGAAAACCACCATCAGCCAGATTTTGTAGGGATTGAACACATCGAACGGCGGGGAACCGAAGTTGTGATTGGGCAGAATCGGCAAGACAATGATGCTGATGATGGCGAATTTGAGCGTCGCGTAAATGTCCTCACGGGTGATGGCATGCGCCAGCCTGTGAAACTGCGGTTTGAGCGTCAAAATCGCCGTCACCGTCACCCCCAGCGCCGCCGCCAGCAAGATCAAATCCCAGTAGCACAGGGCGCCGATCACGAATGTGATGATGGTGGCCATCTCGGTTGTCATCCCCGGCTTGCCGGCGAGCACGTCCCGGTGATACGAGAGCGCCAGCAAGACGCCAAACACCAGCAGTACCCCCACAAACGGCAGTGCGGAGGTCAACTGATCTGCCATCAGTGCGGCGCCATAGCCCGTCAGACTGATCAGCGAGAACGTGCGCACGCCAGCGAACAGTTTGTCCTCCGGCTCATCATACACCGACTCGCGCTGGATACCGATGAGGATGCCGATCCCCAGAGCTACGACAAAGTGATAAAAGTATGTAGCCATTTTAGTAGACGGTAGACAGTCGTTACCCCACTCGTGTCAAAGTTTCCCCTCCATAAGGGATGATCCCCACCGTCGCATCGCAGCCCATAAAGTCGTAGGCATATTCCAACGCGGTTTGCACATCCGGGGCATGATCAAAGGCCAACAATCGCACATCCTCGGCGGTGAGATGGTTGGTCACGCAGATCGTCCGCTGTACGCGATGCCGCACCATAGCGTGATAGAGCGGCACATTCAGGGCCACGATGTCCGTTATCGCCCCGCACTCTACGGCCGCGATTTGCTCCTCCACCGACAACGGCAGGCAAGTGCGCACTACTTCGTCATGCGAGGGCGCATCTCCACATAACCTTTCTGCTCCATCAAGCAAAAAGATCAACACCCCGCCTTCACGCACCGCAAGATGGGCGAAGGTGTAGGGTTTAATCGCCTGCCAGTAATCCACGTGGCACGGGTAGGCCGAAGCAATCACAATGTCCGCAGGTTTAGGGATGGGGGCAACCATTACCTGCTCGGCCAACGCCACGGCGGCGCGGTGAGCCTCGATGTAGTGACCGGCGAATACACCTAGCATGCGCTGATTTTCGTCCAAAACCGTGTTCACAATGAAGTTCAGGCCGATTTTTTCGGCAATGGCGTCCATTTCCGCGCGCGCTTGATTGTCACGTCTCCCGATGACCTCCAGCACCGGCTGTCCCAGACAGGCCGCGTAGTGCATCCGCGCCACCGTTCTCTGGCTGCACACGCCCGGCAGGATGATTTTTGAGCCGCCACCCCAACCGGAGGTGATGTGGGGGACGATGTTGCCGATGGCAAGGCGGAAATCAGCCGCGACGATCTCACGGTTGACTTCGATGGGTACGCCGCTAAAGGTTGTCCCCAGATCAACGTAATTGCCTTCGCGGTAGTCGCGGTTGATAACCCGATAGTGCGCCGGTATCTCGTCGCCCAACTTGATGCGCAGTTCCTTATCCGTCATCGGGCGATGCGTGCCCAGCGCCATAAAGATAAGGATGTCCGCATCGGCAATACCGGCCTGCGCCAGGCGTTTGAGGACCGGCGGCAGAATTTGCGCCGTGGGCGTGGGACGGGTGATGTCATCTACGATGATAACGACACAGTCGCCCGGCGTGAGAGCATCTTCCAATTTACCGGCCCCAATGGGATGATCCAGGGCATTCTCAACAATCGTAAGTTGATCGGGCAAGGCTTCCAGCCGGCGCGGTACGGCGTAAAAGAGCAAATTGCGGTCATCCACTTCGACATGAGTGGTCAGGCCGGGTTTGAAAGGCAGTTCAAAGGTCGGCATTGCTGTCTCCTCAAATGACTTGCGCTTGAGCCACAGTGCGAAGCACAACGGAGTGCTGTCGGCTACAGCCACCCGCAGCGTGGCGATGCTGCCCGCACTTTCCGCGTCCCTGGGCCAGGGTGGGGGCTTGATGGTCCAACTCCTCACTGGGGCAGCGGACGAGAGCTGTGCGTCCAAAGTCCAAATTATATACTGCGAGGATAATCAGTCAATTCGCAGGGGTGAATTCTATGTATGCTCTGTTTGACACTTTTCTTGTTCCTGCTACAATGGGTTCTATGAACTTATGCTCAGCCAAGCACCATCACCATACGCCAACGCCACCCGATTCGGGAGGGTTGGTTGTGCGTGTGGGTTAACAGAACACGTTTCCGGCCTTGTAATGAAGCCCCCCGAATCTACGGGGGGCTTTTTCTATGTCAACGGATCGAACGGATTTTAACGGCTGAGGATGCTTGACTATCCGACTAACAACGACAAGACTATGGAGGACTTATGCCCGAACGCACTGAAATTCGTCTCTCTTTGCCGAGTAAAGGTCGCTTAGCCGAGGATGCAGTCAATTTCCTCGCCGCATGTGGCCTCCACGTTTACAAACCGAATCCCCGCCAGTACGCGGCGACAATCCCCGCGCTGCCCGGCGTGACCGTGTTGTTTCAGCGCCCGACGGACATTGTCGTCAGCGTGCGCGATGGCAGCGTGGATTTTGGGATCACCGGCCTGGATGTCACCGCCGAACACGGTGGCGGCAACGGGGAAGTGCTCGTGCTGCACGAGTCGCTCGGCTTTGGCGGTTGCCGGCTGGCCGTGGCGGTGCCGGAGTCCTGGACGGACGTCCTGACGCTGGCAGATCTGGCGGCGCACACCCGCGCTTTGGGGCGGCCTTTGCGTGTCGCCACGCAGTTCCCCAATCTCGCCGGCAATTTTCTGACTCGCAACGGCATTGCGCCGCTTGCGCTGGTCACCTCTGAAGGAACATTGGAAATTGCGCCGGCCATCGGCTACGCGGATTGCATCGTGGACCTGGTGGCTTCAGGTCAGACGTTGATGGATAATCGCCTGCGTGCGCTCACGGATGGCGTGATTATGCGTTCGGAAGCCGCGCTCATTGCCAACCGTGCTGCGCTGCGCAACCGGTCTGACGTGCTCAGCGTCGCCCGCACGCTGTTAGAGTTCACCGAGGCTCATCTGCGCGCCGAGGAGCATTACCTGGTCGTCGCCAATATGCGTGGGGAAACGCCACAGGCCATCGCCCGACAAATCTTCTCGCAACAGGTGCTCGGCGGCTTGCAGGGGCCGACGATTGCCCCGGTGGTAGTGCGTGAAGACCTTGTTGAAGGCGTTTCCGATGGCTCACTGCACTGGCATGCCGTCCAAATCGTCGTGCGGCGCGACAAGTTGATCCAGGCCATTGCCGAGCTGCGTGCCATTGGGGGCAGCGGCGTTGTCGTCACGCCGGTCACTTATATTTTTGAAGAGGAACCGGCGCGGTATAAGGCGATGATGGCGGCGGTGCGTGAAGCGTGAAACGTGAAGCGTGAAACGTGAAGCGTGAAACGTGAAGCGAAAAACGTAATGCGTAAATTTACGTTTTAAGCATTACGTTTTATGAATATAAGGAGATGCATGATGATACGTATATATGAGACTGTGAATGAAGCACGTGCGATTTTGAACCGGCGGCAGATGGCGACGGTGGAGGATGTGCCGGACGTGGTGCTGGAGGGCATCCGGCGGGTGTTCGGCGAGGCATTGACGCCGGAGGCGGCGGTAGCGCGGCTGTTGGCGGATGTGCGCGCACGCGGGGATGCGGCGTTACGTGAGTGGACGATGCGCATTGATGGTGTGGCGTTGGATACTCCGGAGGTTCCCCGCGCCGAATGGGAAGCGGCTTATGCGGCGCTCGATCCCGAATTGCGCACAGCACTGGAGACCTCTGCCGAGCGCATCCGCGACTTCCACAGCCGCCAGCCGATCCCCAACTGGACGACGGATGCAATGGGCGGCGTGCTTGGTCAACGGCTTGTGCCGTTGGAGCGGGTGGGCGTCTACGTGCCGGGTGGGACGGCGCCGTTGCCCTCGTCGCTGCTCATGGCGGCGGTTCCAGCGCGGGTGGCGGGGGTGGATGAGGTGATCATCTGCTCGCCCGCCAACAGACAGACTGGGCTTATTTCGCCGTTGACGTTGGCGGCGGCATACATTGCCGGCGTGGATCGAATGTTCGCGCTCGGCGGGGCGCTTGCGGTGGGCGCGCTGGCCTTCGGGACGGAGAGCGTGCCGCGCGTCGACAAGGTCGTGGGGGCGGGCGGCCTGTTCACGACGATTGCCAAGCGCCAGGTCTACGGCATTGTGGGCCTCGATGGGCTGTATGGGCCGACAGAGACGATCGTGGTCGCTGACGACACGGCAAATCCCGCGTGGGTCGCCGCCGATGTGCTCGCGCAGGCCGAACACGACGTGCTGGCGACGGCGATTTTGCTCACCCCGTCGCGCGCTTTGGCGGAGGCGGTGCAGGCGGAGGTCGAGCGACAAACCGCAGTCCTCAGCCGCGCCGATGTCATCCGCACGTCGTTGGCAGGGCAGGGCGGCATCGTCCTCACCCCTGATCTGGCGACAGCGGTGCGTCTGGCGGACGAGTTCGCGCCGGAGCACCTGTGTCTCTCCGTCGCAGAGCCAGAAGTGTGGGTGGACAATATCCGCAACGCCGGCGGCATCTTCGTGGGCGAACACTCGTTCGAGGTGCTCGGCGATTACGTCGCCGGGCCGAGCCACATTATGCCCACTGGCGGGACCGCGCGCTTCAAAGGGCCGGTGAATGTGCTGGACTTCGTGAAAGTCATCAACATCATTGGGCTAGACGCGGACACTGCCCGACGCCTTGCCCCCAACGCTGCCCGAATCGCCGATGCGGAGTCATTGACGGCGCATGGGATGGCGGCGAAGTTCAGGTCAGCAGATTTAGCAGATTAAGCAGATTTTTTTCTTGCCGCAAGAGGATAGACTACATTCTCACTCGTCGCTGATAGAAAGGAGCAAAGGATGGTAGACACCGGTTTGTACGATTCCCTGACTTATACTATCAATGGTGCCGCGATGGAAGTGCATCGAGAACTTGGGCCGGGTTTTCCTGAAAAAGTTTACCAGGAAGCCATGATGATTGCTTTGCAACAACGTAATCTTCGAGCTGTGAAAGAAGTAACATTCACGGTTGCATTTCATGGTTATGAAGTCGGTGAATTTCGGGTTGATATTCTGGTGGATGATGCGGTTATTGTGGAACTCAAAGCATTGGAGAAATTGCCTGAAAACTGTGAACAACAACTGATCTCATATCTAACAGCCAGTGGCCGTGAAGTGGGTTTGTTGCTTAATTTCGGGGGTGCCAGCCTTGAGCACTCGCGTGTTGTGCCGCCAAAAGATATTCAGCGAAGCGCCGCTTATCAAGCGCGCTGCAATATGTGGAAGCCCGCCTGGTTACAGCGACAAAAATCTGCTCAATCTGCTTAATCTGCTGATAGGGAAAAATAATGAACCTGATAGACTTGATTCGACAAGACATCGTTGAAATGGAAGCCTACACGCCGATTTTCCCGTTCGACGTGGTGGCGGCGCGGTTAGGGCGTGCACCCGAAGATATTATCAAATTGGATGCGAACGAGAATCCGTATGGGCCTTCCCCAAAGGTGCGGGCGGCGCTGGCGGAGTTGCGGGACATCAACATCTATCCCGATCCGGGTAGTGAGGCGCTGCGGGCGAAGCTGGCGGAATTCACCGGCGTCCCTGCCGAATATCTGATGGCCAGCGCCGGCTCCGATGAATTGATTGATCTGCTTATGCGGCTGTTCCTCTTGCCAGGCGATGCGATCCTCAACTGTCCGCCGACGTTTGGGATGTATGCCTTCGATGCGGCGCTCCATGCTGCTGACGTGATCACCATACCACGTCGCAGCGATTTTTCGCTGGATGTAGATGCTATCGAAGCTGCCGTCGAACAGTATCACCCTAAGTTGCTTTTCCTCGCCGCGCCGAACAATCCCAGCGGCACGTGGCTGCCGGATGCCGACCTGGAACGGCTGCTCGCGTTGCCCCTTGTCCTCGTGCTGGATGAGGCGTACATCGAATTTGCAGGCGAAGACGGCGTCCCAGGCATGGCACGCAGTCGCATCCGCCGCGTGCCGGAGCGCGACAATCTCATTGTGCTGCGGACGTTCAGCAAGCTGGCGGGTTTGGCGGGCTTGCGTGTGGGCTACGGCGCGTTTCCGCTGGCGCTGATGCCGCACTTGTGGAAGATCAAACAGCCGTATAATGTATCCATTGCGGCGTCCACGGCGGCGTTGGCGGCGCTGGATGATCTGGATTGGCTCAACGACAAAATCGCGCGCATCGTTGCGGAACGCGCACGGTTCTTCGAGCTGCTCGCGGGCATCCCGTATTTGCAGCCTTATCCGTCGCAGGCGAACTTCATCCTTTGCAAGGTAGTGGGGCGTGATGCGCACGCGCTCAAGCTGGCGCTGGAAGGGGAAGGCATCCTCGTCCGCTACTACAACAGTGCGGGCTTGAGCGATTATGTCCGTTTCACCGTGGGCCGCCCAGAGCAGGTGGATCGGGTGATTGAAGTTTTACGACGAATATGATTCGTGATGCGTGATGCGTGATTTTTTCAGTCCCGCATTACGTATCACGTATCACGAGGGAGGTCAAATGCGTAGTGCAACAATAAAGCGTGAAACACAGGAAACAAAAATCGAGATCAGCCTGAATCTGGACGGCAGCGGGCAACACGATATCGCCACGGGGTTGGGCTTTCTCGATCACATGCTGACGCACATCGCGGCGCACGGACTGTTCGATTTGACGGTACGGGCGACCGGCGACCTGCATGTGGACGCGCACCACACCGTCGAGGACGTGGCGTTGGTGTTGGGGAGCGCCTTCGATCAGGCGCTCGGCGACCGCAAGGGCATCGCGCGGATGGCGCACGCCTATGCGCCAATGGACGAGACGCTGGCCTTCGTTGCCGTGGATTTTTCCGGGCGGCCTTACGCGGTGGTGGATGTGGCGTGGACCGCGCCCGAAGTCGGCGGCATCCCGACAACGCTGTGGGAACATTTCTTCGCCTCATTTGCCGTGACCGCGCGCGCCGACGTTCACGCGCGCGTCCTCTACGGGCGCGACGATCACCACAAAGCCGAGGCGCTCTTCAAAGCCCTGGCCCGCGCACTGGACATCGCTACGCAACGCGATCCCCGCCGGGTGGACCGTGTGCCGTCCACCAAGGGTATGATATAGTCAGCAGACATCATGAGCGACGCGCTCCACCCAGCATGAAAATGCATGTCAACGGATTAAACGGATTTGAACGGATTAGCTTTCAATTGTTGCATAAATCTGCTCAATCTGCTTAATCCGCTGACCATTTTCGGAATAGATTAAGCAGATTTAGCAGATTATTTCTTTTACAATTAAAATCTGCTTAATCTGCTAAATCTGCTGACAAAAAGGAGCGTTTATGATCGCATTGATTGATTATGGCGCGGGAAACGTGCGCTCGGTGCATAAGGCGCTGCTCGCCGTAGGCGCTGAGGTGCAGGTGACGCAGGACGCTGCTGTGGTGCTGGCAGCGGAGAAGGTGGTGCTGCCGGGCGTCGGCGCATTCGGCGATTGCATGGCAAGTCTGGCGCGCCTGGGATTGGTCGCCACGATCCGTGAAGTCGTCGCACGTGGAACGCCGTTCCTCGGTATCTGTGTGGGGATGCAGGTGCTCTTTGAGGAAGGAACGGAGATGGGACGGCACGCCGGGCTGGGGCTGCTGCCGGGGTGTGTGGTGCGCTTTGACTTTCCGCAAGGGTTGGGGTTAAAAATCCCGCATACCGGTTGGAATCAAATCATCCCGCTTGTCGAAACGCCGCTGCTGGCTGGCTTGCCTGTCGGCGCCTGGACCTATTTCAACCATGGTTATTATTGTCAGGCGCAACCGGAGCATATCCTGGCGGTTACGGATTACGGTGGGCCGTTTCCCTGTGTTGTGGGACGCGGCAACGTCTACGGCATCCAATTCCACCCGGAAAAGAGCCAGCACGTTGGTTTGCACATTTTGCGCAATTTCGTTGGCATATAGGGGCGAGGCATTTCTCGCCTTACTCTATGTTGATACTGCATTGAGGCATCCACAAATACCTTGTTAACAATGATCGTGTGGAAATGCCTCGCCCTTACACGATATAGAGGTGAGGAGGCGTTATGGACGATTTCACGATTTATCCCGCCATTGACCTGCGCGAGGGCCGCGTGGTGCGGCTGGCGCAGGGCGATCCCGACCGCGAGACGGCCTACGACACGCAGCCGTTGGCCGTGGCGCGGCGCTGGCAGACGGCGGGCGCGGCGTGGCTGCACGTCGTCAACCTCGATGGCGCGTTTGGTGAAGGGGGACGCAAAAACGTCACGGCGCTGGCGCGGATTCTCACGACAGGGATGCGGGTGCAGTTCGGCGGCGGCGTGCGCGACCTGGAAACGGTACGCCGCGTGCTCGATATGGGCGTGGCGCGCGTGGTGCTGGGGACGGTCGCCGTGGAGAACCCCGCCGTGGTTGAGCAGGCGCTGGCGGACTTCGGCCCGGAGCGGCTGGCGCTGGGCATCGACGCGCGCGATGGCTACGTCCGCACGCGCGGCTGGCGCGAGGCCGCCCCATTGACCGCCCTCGAACTGGCGCAGCAGTGGGCGGCATTGGGCGGACGTTGGCTCATCTTCACCGACATCGCCCGCGACGGGATGGGCAGTGGCGTGAACGTGGAAGCGACGGCGGCACTGGCCCAGGCAACGGGTCTGTCGGTGATCGCCTCCGGCGGCGTTGCTTCGCTCGACGATGTGCGGCGAGTGAAGGAAGCCGGACTGTGTGGTGTTATTATCGGGCGCGCGTTGTACGAAAGACGTCTTGACCTGGCAGTGGCGCTGAAAATCTAAAGGTTTATATTCTGTCAGCAGACATCATGAGCGACGCGCTCCACCCAAGCATGAAAATGCATGTCAACGGATTAAACGGATTTGAACGGATTAGCTTTCAATTGTTGCATAAATCTGCTCAATCTGCTTAATCCGCTGACCATTTTCGGAATAGATTGAGCAGATGAAGCAGATTTTTGAATAGTTAATAAGAATCTGCTAAATCTGCTTAATCTGCTGACTAAAAAAAGGAGATGATGATGAGTAGAGTAGAAGAAGCAGTGACTTATTTTGCGGAAGGATTCAGTTGTGCGCAGGCGGTCTGTGCGGCCTACGCGCCGCTCTTTGGGATGGAGCGTGAGATGGCGCTGCGCGCGGCGGGTGCGTTCGGCGGCGGGATGGGGCGCACCGGGCAGACGTGTGGCGCGGTCACAGGCGCGCTTATCGTCATCGGTTTGAAACACGGCAAGACGCAGGCCGAGGATAACGCCACACGGGAGAAATGTTACGCGCTCGCCGCCGATTTCATCCGCCGTTTCGAGGCGCGTCACGGCGCGTTGACTTGCCCGGCGCTATTGGGTTGCGACATCGGTACACCGGAAGGCCGTGCGTATTCCCAGGAAAACCGGCTTTCCAGCACCATCTGCACGAAGTTAGTGCGCGATGCCGCCGCAATTCTCGAAGAGGTGTTAGACCTCAACGGATGAAACGGACAGAACGGATCCTTTTTCTAATCCGTTGCATCCGTCCAATCCGTTGACATTCTGGGAGGTCTGATGTTAGCCAAACGTATCATCCCTTGTCTGGATGTAAAAGAAGGCCGCGTCGTCAAGGGCGTGAACTTCGTTAATCTGCGCGATGCAGGCGACCCGGTGGAGCAGGCGCGGGTCTACGACGCACAAGGCGCCGATGAGCTGGTGTTTCTCGACATCTCCGCCACGCACGAGGGCCGCGAGACGATGGTGCAGGTGGTGCGCCAGGTCGCGGTGGAAGTCTTTATGCCGTTCACCGTCGGTGGGGGCGTGCGGACGAGCGATGATGTGCGCAATCTGCTGCTTGCCGGGGCGGATAAGGTGAGTATCAACTCGGCGGCGGTGCGCACGCCGGAGATCCTCACGCAGGGCGCGGAGCGGTTCGGCAGCCAGTGCATCGTGCTGGCGGTGGACGCCAAACGGCGCGACGCAGGCGGGTGGGAAGTCTACATCAACGGCGGGCGCATTCCCACCGGGCTGGACGCAGTCGAGTGGTGCGCGCGCGGCGTGGAACTGGGCGCGGGCGAAATCCTGCTCACCAGCATGGACGCCGACGGCACGCTCGCCGGTTACGATGTGGCGCTCACACGCGCCGTCGCGGAGGCCGTCTCCGTGCCGGTCATCGCCAGCGGCGGCGCGGGCACGCCGGCCCACTTCGCCGAAGTCCTCACCGCAGGCAAAGCCGACGCTGCGCTTGCCGCCTCGCTGTTCCACGACAAGGTGCTGGACATTCGGGATTTGAAGGCGTATCTGGCAAGGCAAGGAATTGTAGTGAGAGTCTAAAGTCGAAGGCCGAAAGTCAAAAGTCTGTTGTCCAGCGTGCGACTTTCGACTTTGAACTTTTGACTTTGGACAGAGGTGCAAAATGGTTATCGAACTGAAGTATGATGAACGCGGACTGATCCCCGCCGTGGTGCAGGATGCGACGACGGGTGAGGTGTTGATGGTCGCCTGGATGAACGCTGAGGCGCTGCGGCTGACGCAGGAGACCGGCGAGGCGCACTTCTGGAGCCGCAGCCGTCGAGAATTGTGGCACAAGGGCGCGACGTCGGGCAACGTGCAGCGCGTGCGTGAAATCCGGGTGGATTGTGACGCGGATGTGTTGCTGCTCAAAGTGGAGCCGGCGGGGCCGGCGTGTCACACGGGGGAGCGGAGTTGTTTCTACCGCCAATTAGACCTGACAGGTCTTTGAGACCTGTCAGGTCTAGTAATGATAGCGCGCTTGCAGGAAATCTATCCGGGTGTCCCTGACCAAATAGACGATGCGATGTTCTTCGGTCAAACGCCGTGACCACGTATTGGGACCAAGATGTTTTAAGGATTCCGGTTTACCAATACCATCGAAAGGATCGCGTAGGATATCTTTGATGAGCTTAAACGCGCGTAGGCCAGTTTTCCGATCAGTTTCCACCCAGTATTGCAGGTCTTCGACAAACTCCGGTTGGAAAACGACCTCACGACTCGTCGGCAAGGCCCACCTCGGCGCGTAGCTCATCCATAGATTGTGGTTGACCTTCGTTGCGCAAAGCGCGATTGAGCGCCGTGAGCAGGCGTTCCGCATTTTTGGGTGAACGCAGAAGGTGCGCTGTTTCTAAGATCGAATTCAACTCATCCGCAGCTACCATAGCGATAGCATCAGCGCCGCGCCGTTCAATCACGACGATTTCACGGTCTTGTGTGACTTTATCCCAAAGGCCCGCAAAGTTTGCGCGGGCTTGACTATAGGTTGTTTGAATCGTCATTGTCGCCCCCTGTATCTGTTGTACAGGAGTATTGTACAACTTTACGTCAGGAATGTCAAGTTACAGCCTATTTCTTGCTACCGGCAATCATTTTCTACGAGGAGAATGAAATGACAGATATATTCGACGAACTTTTTGCTTTAATTCTAGACCGCAAAGCACACCCGACGCCGGGTTCGTATACTGTGACTTTGCTCACGGACATAGATGAGGCGCTCAAGAAGGTGGGCGAGGAAGCCATCGAGGTGGTGCTGGCGGGCAAAGGCCAGAGCGACGAACGTCTGGTCTCCGAAGCCGCCGACTTGCTCTATCATTTGATGGTGGTGTTGGCGGCGCGCGGGCTGACGTTGGACGACGTGCGCGCGGAACTGGCGAGGCGACGGCGATGAGACATCTGTTTCTCTTCGATGTTGATGGCGTGCTCGTCGAGGCGCGCGGCTACCTGCGCGCGTTGCAGGATACCGTGGCGCATTTTGCGCAGCGAATGGGCGTGGGTGACCCGGTGCTCACCGAGGACGAAGTCCGTACCGGCGAAGCGCACGGCCTCACCTCTGAGTGGGATTCTGCCCCGGCGTACATTTTGACGTTGCTCATCGAACGCCTGCGCCGTGAGCCGTCGCTGCTCATTCCGGCGCGTTGGGAGGATGCGCTGGCTGTGCTGGCGGCGTCCCCGCTCCCATTGTCGCATCCTGATTATATGGCGTTAATCGTGCAGGTGGGCGCGCGGCGCGCCGACTTTGGTGAAACCGCCCTGGCAGTACGCGCGGTATTGTGGGATGACGCCCAATCCTTACCTGTGGCGCAACGCGAGGCGGTGGGCGCAATCCTGGATGAACTTCTGACTGATACACACAATTTCTACAGCGCGCCGATTACCCGCTATTTTCAGCACCTGGTCATCGGTAGTGAGGGTATAGCGCAAACCTACAACATTGCGCCGTATTTCGAGACGCGCCCTTATTTGCTGGAATACGACGTGGCGGAATTGGCGTCGGATGCTGCTGCACAGTTGCGAGATGCAGCGGCTGCCGGGCGCATCTGGCCGGTCATCTACACCGCGCGCCCTAGTCTGCCGCCGAACGGTGCGGCGATAGCGGCGCGGGGCTATTCGCCGGAAGCGGAGCTGGCGCAGCAACTGGTGGGGCTGGAAGCTTGGCCCTTGATCGGCCTGGGACAGTTACAATGGCTGGCAGCGCGCCGAGGTGGGCAAATGGCGCAGATGGTGAAACCGTCGCCGGTGCAGGCGTTGGCAGCCATCGGCGCGGCGGTAGGGCCGGAAACCGCGGCGCTGGAAGCCGCATGGAACTTTTATCGGACAGGCGAGTTGCAGAAACCCCTGGCAGGTTTGGGACCAACGACCGTCCACATCTTTGAAGATACACTCGGCGGGATGCGGGCCGTGTTTAATGCTGTGGAAGCCTTGCGTATGGCGGGTATGGACATGCATTGTCAGCTTTACGGCGTCGCGCCGGCTGCCGGGGCGAAAGCGATGCTATTTCTGGAACATCATATTCCCACGTATAATTCAATCAACACCGCCGTAGCTGCGGCGCTGCAGTGCATTTAGCGCGCCCAATCAACCCATTTGCAACACATTGTACACTCAAACGCAATGTTTGCGCCCCGTATTTGGGTATATACTATAAAGTAGCTCGTCCCCTTCAGTCATCGTCAGTCAAACTACATCCAAAGGCGATTGTGAGTGCGAGCTGTCAACTCGTGCTACCGCCTGCATACCGACTACCCGACTAACTGACTACTCGACTAACCGACTATCGGACTAAGGGCTATCAGACTACTTTCAAAATTAAGGAGGATAACCGATGAAAAGAATGTATGGACTACGGTGGATGATTGCGTTGATGACATTTTTTGTGGTGTGCGCGCCGCGTTCAGCTTTGCGGGCTGCGCCTGCGACGCCGACCCCTACTGCGCCGGCTGCCACCTTCAACTGGGAACTGATTGTACCGGACCCCGTCAGCCGTGTGTTGCGCTCGCCCAATTATGCGACCGATCATGCCCTCTATATCGTCACCGATCAGGCCGTGCGCCGCTCCACCGATGACGGGGATAGCTGGACGACGCTCTTCGCCACAACGCCGTACTCCGAGTATCTGCATATCAGCGCCCTGGCCGTAGCGCCCGGCGCAGCCGCAACGCCGACGTTATTCGTCGCGCGCAATGTGGGCTACGACCATGGGGAACTCTTCCGCTCCACCGATGATGGCTTGACCTGGCAGAGTGTGCTCGCGCCGCCGAGTACGCTGCTCTATGATGTCGCGGCTGTGCGTGCCGCAGATGGCAACCTCGTGGTTTTTGCCGTGGGCTTCTCGCCGGATGTGCCGGCCGTCTGGCGCTCCACCGACGGCGGCGACACCTGGACGCTGGCGAACGCCGGTTTGCAGGATTACACAGATCTGTACCGCCTCTATCCCTCGCCGAATTTTGCTGCCGATCACACCGTCTATATCACCGGCTATTGTCCACCCCTGCGCTCCACCGACGGCGGCCAGACGTGGGAAGTGCTGCGGATCCAATGGGTAGACATCGCCCGCGAGATCGTTTTCTCGCCCAATTATGTCACCGACGGGACGCTGTGGATGAGCTACTTCTTTGTTGAGGGCAGCGGCGAGGAAGGCATACCACCCAACGGGGTCGTGCGTTCCAAAGACTACGGTGCGACGTGGGCGAAGGTCAATGATGGCCTGCACGTGGATTACCTGGACGGTTGGATTATGGGGCTGGCCGTCTCACCGGACTATCCCGCCGACCCGTCGCTGTACGCCGTCCAGCGTACTCTGCAATACGACGCGACGCCGTGGATGTTCTACCGCTCGCCCAACGGCGGCGACCGCTGGTGGATGCAGGGCCGCGCGCCTGACCTCAATCCCAAGGGCTTGCTGGTCGCCGCACGCAATCTGTTTTTCCTCAACACCGTTGAGGGGCTGTACCGGCTGCGCAACAATGCCTGGGAATGGATTGTCAACGGCACCGCCGAGCTTGATGAGGGCTGGTCACTTCCCATCACGCTGGCGACGGCCATCTACACGACAGCCCAGGCGCACAGCGGTGCACGTTCCATCCGCCTGGGCATTGTGGGGACGGAGAACAAGCTCGCCTATTCGTCTGCGCGGCAGCGCGTCACCTTGCCGGCGACGGCCACTGCGGCGCAGTTGACCGTGTGGCTCTATCTGGTTTCAACGGAGAAACGTCAGGCGACATTCTCCTCGGATATAGCGACGGCGCTGAGCGGCGCTATGCCGGCGACGCCGGCCGCCGGCGACGCCCAGTACATCCTGATTATGGATGACAAGCAGAATATCTTGCAACGTTTGTTGTGGACGCTGGACAATAGCCGGACGTGGAAGGCGTACACTTTCGATATGAGCGCCTACATCGGCAAGAGCATTTGGGTGCATTTCGGCGTCCTCAACGACGGCGCCGGGGGGATAACCGGCATGTATGTAGACGATGTCTCGCTGACGGCGACCGAGCCACTGGCCACGCCGCCGGCGGCGCCGGCCAATCGCGGCGCCCTCGGCGAAGACTTCCTTTTCACCGATGGCGGCAGCTATCAGGGCGTTCCGGCGGTGGCCTTCAATCCCGAAGATAACGAGTTCCTGTTGGCCTACCGGGATTCCCGCATCCACAACCTCCCCGACATCTACATCCAGCGGGTGAGCAGCGATGGCCGCTTGCTGGGGAACGCCGTCGCCGTGACCAGCGATGATACTATCCAGGACTACGCGCGTGTGGCCTACCTCCCGGCGGCGGATCGCTACCTGGTCGTCTGGCAGGACTCACGCAACATCACCGACACCCCCGATGTGTACGGCCAACTGGTGCGCCGCGACGGCGCACTTGACGGCGGTATCTTCCCGATTGCCGTTTACTCAGGCGGACAGGTTACGCCGCGTGTCGCTGCGGGCGCGGATGCTTTCCTTGTGATTTGGGGCAATGCCGACGCCAACACCTCGCGCGTTCAAGGGCAACTGGTTGGCGGCGACGGCGCGTTGATCGGCTCGCGCTTCGACATTTCCGACGGCGCCGGCTGGGCCGGGCAGGCGGACGTGGCTTATCGCCCGGCGGCCAACCGTTACCTGGTCGTTTGGGCCGATGCGCGGGTGCTCGGCAGTCAAAACATCTATGCGCAGCATGTCCTGGCAGACGGCACGCTGGACGGCGGCAACATCCCCGTGACCGAAGCACCGCAAACCCAGGAATGGCCGGTCGTTGCAGCCGGGGGAACGGATGATGCGGTGCTGGTCGTCTGGGAGGACTGGCGCAACAACGATCAACGTGACATTTACGGACAGTACCTCAAATCCGACAACACCTTTGCCGGCAGCGATGACATCCTCATCGGCACCCACTTTGAGCACGAGGAAATGCCGGCGGTTGCCGTCTGGGAGACGACGGGAACGAGCGTGTTCTTTGTCATCTGGGAGATCCGCGCCGGGCGCGGCAACGTGATCGGCCAGCGGGTTGCCGGCAACGGACAATTGATCGGCGGAACGTTTGTGGTGAACGATGACCGCTACACCCAATCGCGCCCGACGCTTGCAGTGGGGCGGACCGCGCCGCAGCCGGTGGTGTTGGCGGTATGGGAGGATTACCGGGTCGGCGCTTCCGGCATTTACGGGCAACGTCTGGACGGCAACGCGCTCAAGGTTGGCTTGCACATCGGCCTGACGCCGCTGGATGGCATCCAGACGCAACCGGTCATCGCGTACAGCGCAACCTCGGATCGCTATCTGGTCGCCTGGTATCACTTCGATTCCGGCGGCGCGCGGATTATGGCCTACAGCTACGGCTACAACAGCATCGGCGATGGGACACTGTTCTGGCGTCCGTTTACCGTCACGGCGAACATCCAGACGCCCGACCTGGCCATGGACGTGGCCTGGGATGCCGTGAATGACCGCTTCCTTGTCGTGTGGAGCGACATCCGGTTGGGCAGCGTAGACGATTTTGACATCTTTGGGCAACTTTTGACGTTTGAAGGTGAACCGCTGGGAACGCCGATCACCGTTTCCGCTGCATCGGGACAACAGCACGCGCCGACGGTCGCCTTTAGCCGTGAGTTGGAGCGCTACCTGGTGGTTTTCGAGAGCACGGAGCCACTTTCCCCAACGACGAACCTGGCCGGACAATTTCTCGACACAAGCGGCGCGCCGTTGTTGACGGATGTAGACAAGAACTTTGTGCTCACCATGCCCGGCGAGCCGCACGCTGCGCGCGACCCCGACGTGGCTTACGATGCGGCCAGCCGCAGCTTCCTGGTGGTCTGGCAAGATAATCGCCTGGATGCGCGCTGGGACATCTACGGACGGCGGGTATCCGGTACTACCGGCACTTTGATGCCGATAGAATATCCCATTGCGGCGACCGCTCACTTTGAGCAGTCGCCGCGCGTGGCCGCCGGTCCTGCGGGACGCTACCTGGTGGTCTGGCAAGATACGCTGTCAAGCGCGGGGGGCACGCCGGATGTGCTGGGACAAATGGTCAACGCCGATGGTGCGCCGCAGGGGCCGCCGATCGCGATTGCAACGACGCCGGGCTACTCTGAGGTTGCGCCGGATGTGGCCTATAACTCGCAAGCCCGGTGTTTCCTGGTGGCCTGGCACGGCGCCCAGCAGGGTGGGGCAAGCTTCATGCCTGACATCTATGCGCGACAACTCCACAGCAGCGGCACGCCGATGCTGGACATCTTGCCTATTGCCGTAGACGCCGCCTCATCACGTCGTTGGCCGGTCATCGCCTCGCGGGAGAAGTATAAGGAATGGTTGGTTGCCTGGGAAGACGACCGTGCCGATTCCGGCCTTACCCACATCGGCGTGTACGCGCGGCATCAACAGGCGGTGGTTTGGCATATCTATTTGCCGCTGGTGATGCGGCAGGTTAAATAGCAACGGGCGCGGTCAGGAGACCGGCCCGAACGGTGTTCAGTAGCCTCTGCTGTGGCCGGTCTCTGACCGCGCCACTGCGGGTCAATCGCTGCGCAGGCGCGGTCAGGAGACCGGCCTGCGCAGCGTCCAGTAGCCGTAGCTGATAAATCGCCCCATCCTGAAATGTACCCCTTTTTTCTATCTCTTGACAGAATCGTGAAACTATATTACAATGATATACGTAATATAATTACGAGTAATTAAAACAGCCCAGACTATTCGACTAACGACGATAAGACTGTAAGAGGAGGTAAAGCGATGAGCGAAGAGAAGTGTGTGGAAGAAGTGGTTGTGGAGACCCCCGCAGGGGCAGAAGAGGGCGCGGCGAAGCCGGAGGCCAAAAAACCGGCATCGGTGACGTTGAAGGACGCGCTGAAGCAGGTAGAATCGTTCGGCCAGGCATTGAGCGACGCTTTGCAGGCGCGTGGCAACGTCGTCATGGTGCGGGTCAACGATGAGGCGCTGGCGCATCTGGACATGCTGGTGGACGCCGAAGTGACCAAGAGCCGCTCGGAGAGCGCGGCGTTCCTCATTGCCGAGGGTATCAAGGCCAACCAGGCCCTTTTCGAGAAGATCGGCAACATCACCCAGCAGATTGCGGAACTGCGCGAACAACTGCGCAAAGAAGTCAAGCTGGAGCCAGAGGCTTAATCTGAAACGTGAAACGTAAGACGTGAAACGTAAGAGTTTGAGTTGAGGAGGAAAAAACGATGAGTGAGGAAAAAGTTGTGGATGTGGAAGTTGTTGAGACCCCTGAACCCGCCAAGACGGCGCCCACTGTGTCGCCGACTTTGACCAAAATCGTTGGTGAGACGGCCAAAGTGATGGAGTCGCTGGGGCAGGCACTTATCAAGACCTCGCAGGATATTTCCAATCTGATGGTGGTCCACGTGGACAAGGTCACGCGAGCGCAGTTGGATTTACTGGTCGAGGCCGGCGTCGCCGAGACGCGCAGCAAGGCCGCCGCGCGCTTGCTCAAGGAATCCGTCCAGAGCCGTCAGGAGATCTTCGACAAGATCGAGAAAACCCGCGCGCAGATCGCCGCATTGAAACAGCAACTGCACACGTTGGTTGGCAGCGGCGCTTAGTCCCCCTGAATGCCGACTTCAGAGAACGTGGGTACATTTCAACTTCGGGACTGACCTTGCTGTGGCCGGTCTCTGACTGCGCCACCGTAGATCAGGCGCTGCGCAGGCGCGGTCTGGAGACCGGCCTGCGCAGCGCAGCCACAATTTGCTGTGGCCGGTTTCTGACCGCGCCACCGTAGGGTGCTTACCTGTCGGTGTTGGGCTGGGGTGGTTGTGGTGGTTGGGGATTACTTTTACCGCGATTCTTGCGCGGTTTGTTGACCGGTTCGGGGTCTTCGGGGAAAGGCTCAAGGTCAAAAAGCATGGCGTACACATAACGCCCGATGACCCGCAGTGAAGCAATCGTCGGCGCGGCAA
Source organism: Chloroflexota bacterium (assembly GCA_019873645.1). Taxonomy (GTDB): domain Bacteria; phylum Chloroflexota; class Anaerolineae; order B4-G1; family SLSP01; genus DSWT01. Next base: position 20,836 of record JAIOAX010000009.1, read on the forward strand.
TTGCCATTCCCAGCACCCCGCCGATTTCCAGCCCGATGATGATGCCCAGGATCACCACGACCGGGTGCAGGCGGATGTGCATCCCGATGATGTTGGGGATGAGGATATTGGTATCGAGCTGGATGTAGGCGAAATAAACCCCGAAGACGAGCAGGGCAAAGGCAAACGGCGGCAAGGGCAGGTAGGTGGAACCGTAGAAGATCGCCAGCAGCACGGCCGTCGTCCCCCAGATCGTGTTGCCGATGCTCGGCAACAGTTCGAGTAAGCCTCCCCACACGCCTAGCAGAATCGGTTGCGGTAACCCCAAAGCTGCACTGGCGACGCCAAGAATCACGCCGACGATCAGGCAGAGGGTGAGTTGCCCACGGAAGAACGAGCTCCATACCTTGCCGATTTCCGTAGCGATGCGTTGAAAATCGGCGCGATAGGGCGGCGGCGCCAGGTTAAGAAACCAGTTCACAAATTTCGGTGCGTCGCGGGTCAGGTAGAAACCGATGACCAGTGAGAACGCCCCCAGGAAACCCGTTCGCGCCGCGCCCATCACGAACGCAATCGCGCGTGTAGCCGTGCGGGTAATCCACGAGGTTAAATCGGCCGTCACTTGTTCAATCACATCCCCGATGACGATGGTGTATCCCATAAACTCAAGATGATCCAGACTAACTTTGTCCAGGTACTGAATCAGGTCTATCAAGTCGCTCTGTACCCGTAGAATCTGGTTCACCACTTGCGGCCCGACAAGCAGGACAATGGGGATAATCAAGGCGACGAGGATCAGGTATACAAGCATTGTCGCGCTGCTGTGGGAGAGGCGCGTGACAACACTTAAGCGGTGGGCGATGGGATAAAAAATCAGCGCCATGATGGTGGCGATGAGCAAGGGAACCAGGATGACGCGGAACAAGTAAAAGAACAGGCCGAAAAGCACGACCAGGATAACGGATACGATAACCTTTGTCGTAGTGCCCCAACGGTGTGTTGGAGCGCATGGCTTTGTCTCTAACTCAGACGGCATGGATCCACTGCTCTCCTTAGCAAAAATGTCAATGGATTTAACGGATGAAACGGATTGATTTTAGGAAGCCCCCTCTATCTGCTTGTTCACCCAGGCCAGCACCTTAGCCGGCAAATCGTCGCGGGTGGTGCGGTTGACCTCCCAGAGCGTCACCTGCGCTAAGGTTTTGAAGGCATCGCTTTCGGGGTGGGGACGGCTCATGATGGTGCCGAGAACCGGCGTCGGCCCCAGGATTGCCAGCATCACCGCATCACGGAAGGCGCGCGAGTACAACTCCATCGCGCCGATTTCGTCCACAACCACCAGTTTTTTCTCCCGCATGGCGCGTTGCAAAGCGGCGACGCCCACGTTTTCGAGCGCTTTGAGGTCCACACCGTAGCGTCCCACGCGCGGCGCTTTGGGGTCGCGCAGGTCTACGTGGGCGATGGTCGTCTCGCGGCCGTCCAGCGTGATCAGCCGGAACCCCTTGCGTCCGCCGGGGCCGACAATTTCCTCGGTGTAGAATCCGCCGGCCTGCTTGCCCAATTGCGCCACAACATGGCGAATAATCGTCGTTTTTCCGATGCCGGGATGCCCGGTCAACAACAATGTCTTTCCCATACGCGCTCCGATTGGCCTGTTTCCGGCTTGGAGTATAATGCCGGTGGGGAAAGATGCAAGGGGGGATCAGGGATTAGGGATTGGGGATTAGGAAATCCTGGCTTGCCGATTTGCCGATTCTTTATTCGCTGATTCTTTGATTCGCCGATTCTTTATTCGCTGATTCTTTGATTCGCCGATTCTTTGATTCTTATTTCTGGAGGCCATGTATGCGTATTCTCATCACCGGTGGGGCAGGGTTCATTGGATCGCATCTGTGCGACCGGTATCTGGCGGAGGGCCACGAGGTCATCGCCATGGATAACCTGAGCACGGGCAGTACGGATAACATCGCGCATCTGGCGGGGCAGCCGCGCTTTTCGTTCATCAAACATAACGTCACCAACTACATCTACGTGGCCGGGCCGCTGGATATGGTGCTGCATCTGGCGTCGTTGCCCAGCCCGGTGGACTACTTGAATTTTCCCATCCAGACGCTCAAGGTGGGCGCGCTTGGCACGCACAACACATTGGGGCTGGCATTAGCCAAGCACGCCAGGTTCCTGCTGGCTTCCACCTCCGAAGTCTACGGCGACCCGCTGGTTCATCCCCAGGACGAGACTTATTGGGGCAACGTCAATCCCGTCGGCCCGCGCGGCGTCTATGATGAGAGCAAGCGTTTTGCCGAGGCGTTGACGATGGCCTATCATCGCTACCATGGCGTGGATACGCGCATCGTGCGTATCTTCAACACCTACGGCCCGCGCATGCGCGCCGACGATGGGCGTGTGGTGCCGAATTTCATCTGCCAGGCGCTGCGCGGCGAGCCGTTGACGGTCTACGGCGATGGTTCGCGCACGCGCTCCTTTGGCTACGTGGACGATTTGGTGGAAGGCATCGTGCGTTTGATGGCAACCGACGTTGAGGGCCCGGTCAACCTCGGCAACCCCATCGAGCTGACCATCCTGGAATTCGCCCGCCTGACGTTGAAGGTGACGGGGAGCAAGTCCGAAATTGTCTTTATCAATCCAACCGACGAACGCACCGCCGATGATCCCAAACAGCGCTGTCCCGACATCACCAAGGCGAAAAAACTGTTAGGTTGGGAGCCGCGCGTGCCGGTGGAAGAAGGCTTGCGCAAGACGGCGGATTATTTCCGTGTGAAGCTGGGCCTGGCATGACCGGCTACGTGCTGAGTGTCCTGGTCTACGCGCGGCGCGACGACGAGGTATTGGTGATGCGCCGTAACAAGGAACCCAACCTGGGCCTGTGGGTTGCGCCGGGCGGCAAGGTTGAAGTGGGAGAATCCCCGTATGAGACCGCGCGGCGTGAGATGCTTGAGGAGACCGGCCTGCTTGTGGATGACCTGCGCTTGCGGGGCTTCTGTACCGAGGTCTCGCCGCTGCCGGGGTGGAACTGGATGCTGTTCATCTACACTACCCGGACGTTCTTCGGCGTTGTGCAGCCTGACGAACGTGAAGGTGATTTCGCCTGGAAGTTAGTCCATACCTATTTGAACGACCTGCCGATCCCTCAGGCTGACATGATCTTTGCTCCACGTGTGTTGCGGATGGAGGAGGGTATTTTTCAGGCGAAATTTGTCTATGATGCGGCGCTCAAGTTGGTGACGTGGACGGAATATCCGGGTTAAAACGTTTGCGGCATAGTGATTTTGCTGTGTGGATCGCCCCGGCGGCGTTGGCGTTGGTCGGCGTGGGGTGGGGGCTGTTGCTGGCGCGGCTTTCGTTGCTGAACGGCTTGCTGTTGACGGCGCTGGCTTTTGTCCTCGTGGGCAGTTTGTGGGAGCCACTGGTGGGCGTCGGTGCGGCGCTGTTTCTGGGGCCGCTGTGGGCGTGGCTGAACCGGGCGTTACCTCAGGTCCCGGCGCTAATCGGGCAAAGCGTCTTTTTGCTGACGGTGGGCATCTGGATCGTGCGTGGGCTGCTGCGGCGCGACCTGCACATTCCCCTGCCGCCGCTGCTCCTGCCGCTCCTGGGGTTTATGGGCGTAGTGTTGCTATCGCTGTGGCAGCCGGCCGATGTATGGCTGGGCTTTCTGGAGTGGGGCAAGTGGGGACAAATCCTGGTGATGTTCCTGCTGGTCTACGACCGGATGTGCGGCGTGGGCGGTCGTAAGCGCGTCATTCTGGTGTTGACGCTGTTGGTGAGCGTCGCGGTATTCCAGGCGCTCCTGGGACTGTGGCAATCGGGCATCAGCGAGGATACCCCGGAGCCTTTTGCCATCAACGAGCGTTTCTTTCGGGCGTTTGGCACCTTTGAGCAACCCAACCCCTATGCCGGTTTCCTGGGCCTCATCGGCGCGCTCCCTGCCGGGTTGGTGGCCGTCGCTGTTTGGGAGTGGATAACGAATTACGAATTACGAATTACGAATCACGAACCCCGTCCCCAATCCCTAATCCCTAATCCCAAATTACCGATCACCGATTACAAATTACCAATTACCAATCGTCGCTTCGGTTTGCTCCTGTTTGCCCTCGTCGCCATCGTTGCCGGCTTGCTGGCTTCATGGTCGCGGGGCGGTTGGATGGGCTTTGCGGCCGCGTTGCTTGCCATTGTCGCTGCGCTGCCGCGCCGTAGCCTGTGGGGGGGCGTACTGGTTATCGTACTACTCCTCGGCGGATGGGGGCTGTATGCGACCGGCTTGTTGCCGGAACCTATCGCCGCGCGGCTGACCGGCTTCCTGGAATACACACGCTTTGAAGATGTGCGCGGCTTGAGCATCAACAACGCCAACTATGCGGTTATCGAACGTATGGCACACTGGCAGGCGGCGCTCTCGATGTGGCGTGCGCACTTCTGGCTGGGTGTGGGCTTCGGCGGTTACGAGACCGCTTATCCGACGCATCGGTTGATCAACTGGCCGCTTGCTTTGGGCCATGCGCACAACTATTATCTCAATCTGCTCGCCGAGACCGGCATCCTGGGATTGCTGGCCTACCTGGTGTGGTATGGCAGCGTGATGGCGGCTTTGTGGCGTGCGTCGCGGCGCTTGACCGGTTGGCCGCGCGGCCTGGGGTTAGGACTCATCGGCGCGTGGACGCATCTGGCCGTGCACAGCCTGGTGGACAATCTCCTGGTGAACAACGTCCATCTGCATGTTGGCGTGTTATTAGCGCTGAGCGCCTGGGTTGTGGCGCGGGCGAGGGAACCATGAAAAAAGTTGTCACGCCGGAGTATACGGTTGCGTTGAGCTATCCGCTGGCGCGCTTCCATGTTCATCAGGGGGAGACAAACGATTGTGGCCCCTATTGCGTCGCCATTGTCGTTAACGGTTTGTACGGCGCGTTGCTGGTTCACGCGGACGTGTTGGCTGGAGAGCTGGATCGGCGTGGATTGCCGGAGCGTTTCCCCGGATGGCTGACGCCGCCGTGGAGTCTTGTCGCCATCCTGCGCCGTCTGGGATTGCGGGCGCGTTGGCGTGTTGGCGTGCGTTTGACCCGTTTGTTTGACAATTTGTGCGCGGATCGCATCAGCATTGTGGTTTTAGGAGAACCCTTACGCTTTGTTGGACGTCAATGGGGTGGGTGGGCGCATTACAAAATCCTGAATACCTGGGAGCCTGAACGGGAATTGGGGTTTGTGGATCCGGCCACATCCCATCCTTCTGGGATGACGTGGCAGCCGCTTGCGGAATTCCGTCGTCAATGGACATGGCTGGGACGGCAGGTTATTGAAGTATGGAGGGCTTGACATGCCGGAGTTTTGTCCGAAGTGTGGTGCAATGGTCGCCGATGGCACGGAACGCTGCCCGGCGTGTGGGGCGCGGGTTCAACCGCGGGTGCTGGACGAAAAGACGGGGTTTACCTGGGCCGATTTTTTCAATTACAGTCTGTACACGCTGCTGGTGTTGATTGCCGCCATCGCCATTCCGGCGCTGATTGCCTTTTTGTGCTTACATTTTATCCTGCGTTAGCTGGCCGTCACATCCCCTTGACGCGCTTTCCCAACTGCACCAGCCGGCTGGACATTGCATAATCCGGCACCTGAAAATCTTCGCTCAACTGTTGCAACGTGATCAGTGGCCGCCAGGCGGCCTTGAGCACCCACTGCGCCGGGATGAGCAGACTTGAGGCAAAATAACGCGCGGCTTCGTTGCTGTAGGGATAACTTTGCTCCCAATTGGTGCTGGCGCGACAGATTTCGCGGTACAGCAGGCGCGCCATCGCCATGCGGTATTCGTAACGGTGTTCTCCAATGCCGAAGACCAGCGACAGGTCGCTGATATCCACACTGTTTAGCCCTTCGGGCGGGTCGGAAAGGATTTTTTCTACCGGTATAGGAGGGCGTTTGAAGCCGTAGTGCTCCACAAGCCTTATCGCCAGTTCTTCAATGCGTTGTTGATCGTTGGGTGATAACGCCACGCTCTTGCCTCCGCCAGTCCACGAGTATTTGACGTCCCCCCCATTGGAGAAGCCAACACCCTCAATTATATACGCTCCGGCAAAACATTCAAGAACCCCCTAGCCGCGCCCGAATTGCCTGACCAGTTGTTCCACCGAGATTTGCACAATGGTCGGGCGGCCATGGGGACAGGTGCGCGGATTGGCGGTCTGCTCCAGATCGCGCACCAGCCGTTCCATTTCCTCACGGGAAAGCACCTGCCCGGCCTTGACGGCAACACGCTTACAGATGCGGCGGATGATCAGTTCCTCCAGCCCGACCTGGATGGGTGAACGCTCATCGGTGTTAGCCGCCACGTCGGCCAGCAGATCGCCTGGCGGCACGTTGGTAAGGAGATTGGGCAGCGCGCGCACCAGGAAGGTCCCCGGTCCGAATGTCTCAACTTCCATCCCCAATGCCTGGAGCGTGGGCAGCAGATCCTCCAGATAGGCAGCCTCGGCGACGGGCAACGAGACGGTTGCCGGTTCCAGCAGCGGTTGCGACACGAGTTGCCCTTGTCCCCATGCCGACAACAGCCGCTCGTAGAGCACCCGCTCGTGGGCCGCATGCTGGTCAATGAGATAGAGGCCGTCGGGGCCTTCGGCGATGATGAACATCGTCGCCGCCTGCCCGATGACACGCAGCGGCGGAAGTTTGGCGGCCGGGGTGGAACGCGATATCGCCACTGGGAGCGTGGTCTCCTGTGAAGCAAGCGGCGCACCGGGCACAAAGAACGGTGGCGTTTCGACGTGTGCTTCGGTTGGCGACAGGGCGATCTGACGCGCGGCCGGGGTCAGCGCGGCCAACCGGGCGCGCGTCGCCAGATCGGCGTCGGCAGGGACGACCTCCGCGTCGGATGGTGGCGGCGCCTGCCAGGCACTGGCTGCCGGCGCTTCGTCCATCACCGTAGCACGGACGGCGCGTTGTACGGCGCGGAAGACGGCGTCGCCGTCGCGGAAACGCACTTCGGTTTTGGCCGGGTGGACGTTGACATCTACGTCCTCGGCGGGCATAGTCACGCTGACAAAAGCGACGGGGAAACGATTGACCGGTAGCAACGTGTGATAGGCCTGGATGATGGCGTAGGTGAGCCGCAAATCCTGGATCCAACGCCCGTTGACGAAGACGGTGATGTAGCCCCGGTTGGCCCGGTGGACGTCGGTGGGGCCGACAAAACCGTGTACCTGGATGAGCTGCCCATCTGAAAGCGTCGTCGGGATTTCCAGCAGACTGGTCCCCAAGTCCATCCCGTAAACTTGCAGCACGGCTTCACCCGCCTTGCCGTTGCCGGATGTGGACAGGATTTCCCGTCCGTCGTGGCGCAGGGAGAAGGCCACGTGGGGGTAGGCGATTGCGTAGCGCGTGAGGAAGGCGTCAATATGGTTGCGCTCGGTGCGCTCGGACTGCAAGAACTTGCGCCGCGCCGGTACATTGTAGAACAAGTCCTCGATCAACAACTCGGTGCCGCGTGGACGCCCCACGGCGGTGCGTGAGACGATGTCGCCGCCTTCGAGGCGCACCCGTAGGCCGACCGTCTCGTTTGCGTGCCGGGTGATGCACGTCACGCGGCTCACCGAGGCGATGCTGGCAAGCGCCTCACCACGAAAGCCTAACGTGGCGATGTGCTCCAGGTCGGTGGCGGTTTCCAGCTTGCTGGTGGCATGACGGCGGAATGCCAATTCCACCTCGGCCGCCGGGATGCCCAGGCCGTTGTCTTGCACGCGGATCAGATCGCGTCCGCCGCCGCGCGTTTCCACTTCTACGCGATTGGCCCCGGCATCCAGGCTATTTTCCACCAGCTCTTTGACCACCGACGCCGGACGTTCAACGACCTCGCCGGCAGCGATGCGGGCGGCCACATCTTCAGGGAGCAGACGAATCGGCATACGTGCTAATCCCTCCCCGGCAGGCGTGGCGATTCCGCTGTGCCGGGTGAATGAAACCCCGTTGCCGGCGGATTCAGCGGCTGGTAGGTATCCACGGTAACGCGCAAGATGTTATTGTAGGCTGTCCCGGCCATTTCGTGATCCTCCAGGATGGCGCCGTAATTTGTCTGTGAGTTGACCGAATCCACCTGCACATAGAGCACATCGCCGGGACGGAGCGCCGCCGGCAAACGGCTATAGGTGGGTTTGTAGTAAATGTCGTACAGGCGGATGGTGCGTGTTGCGCCGGGTGGGATGGGCAAGGCTTCGCGGTCTACGCCCCATACCGCACCGTAAGCCGCGATGAGATCCCAGGTCTGATTGACCTGTGTGGGCGCGGGCGAAGGGTTGATGTACAGGTCAACCCAGAAGCCTATCGCCGTTGTGACCGGCAGTTCCCCTTGATTTCTGACCGTGATGGCGAGGTCGCTGTTGGCGATGACCACGCTATCCACGACCAGATCCGGCCCGACGGCATAGCTTCGCTGCGCCAGCGGCAGGTAGATGACGGGCCATTGGATGCGGCTGGCGACCACAGCGGTATTATTCTCCGGCAGGGGGTCTGCGCCATTCGCGCCATCATCGGATACAGTCGCAGTGTTGGTGAAAACCAGTCCTTCCGGCAGCCCCGACGCGGCCCGCGCGGTCAACGTTCGTGTTGCCTGTTCTCCTACATTGAGTGTGAAGGGCGGCCAGGTCACAATCCCTGAAGCCGACGCACTACCGCCATTTGATGCGCCGACAAAGCGCGCCTCCGGCGGTAAAGTATCCACAAGGCGCACGCCTGTCGCACCCTGCGAGCCGGTGTTTTCCACCCGAATGGTGTAGACCAGCAAGCCGTTGGGATGTACAACCGCGCGGTCTACCGTTTTGTGGAGCACCAGATCAGGCATGGCTCCCACAATGTTCACATCAATAGCCGTGTTGTCGGCGGAATTCAGGTCTGGGCCGTGCGCGCCGTCGTCGGAGACGGTGACGGTGTTGGTGATGCGATCCACGCCGGCCGGCAATGTATTGTTGACCCTGACGGTCAACGTGCGCGTGAGTGTCTCATGGAGCGATACCTGCGCGCTGCACGGCCACATCACCACGCCGGGAGCGGTTTGCACGCCGCCATCTGAGGCGCCGATGAAGGTCACGTTAGCAGGCAAGCTGTCGGTGATCTGGACGTTGGTCGCGTTCTGTGTTCCGGCATTGGCGACGGTGATGACGTAAGTGAGCTGTTGTTCTGGCAGCACGACGCTGAAGCCGTCGCTTTTGCTGATGCTGAGGTCCGGTCGGGTGAGGACCGGCGTAGTTGTCGTGGCTGTATTGTTGCCCGGATTGACATCGGCTTTGTTGTTGGCGGCGGCGCCGATGGACACTTGATTGGTGATTTCTGTCGTGTTGACGGGGAACGGCAGGACGATGTCCACGGCAAAAATCCGCGTTCCGCTCCTGCTTAGATCCCCAAGCGGGTAAATACACGGCGTCCCTGCGGGTGCGCCGTGAGCGCATGTCCAGCCCGGACTGCTGGCCGTTTGATTGAAGGTTGTGAACGCCGGTACGCTTTCGGTGATGACCGCGCTGCCGGCAATCTGATCGCCGTTATTGGCATAGGTCAGCGTGTAGATGAGGGTTTCGCCGGGTTCAACCGTCACGCCGCCGTCGTTTTTGCCAATGACCAGATCAATCGTTCCGGCGAGCTGCGTCGTCAGGTTAGCGGCATTGTTTGAGAGATCGGGATCTGCGCCGTTCTCGCCGTCATCGCGGATCGAGACCGTATTTTCCGTCTGAGAAACGCCCACGGGCAGCGGGTTGACCACGCGCACGCCGAAGGTGATCACACCGGAGGCATGCGCCGGCAACGCGCCAACCGCGTAGGTGCATGGCGTCCCGGCCGGCGCATTGTGTGCGCACATCCAGCCGGGGCTGCTGACGGCGGTGTCGAAAGCCGTGTGCGCAGGTACGGTTTCGGCGATAACGACGCCTGTGGCTTCCTGGACGCCTGCATTGGTATAAGCGAGTGTATACAGCAGAATTTCGCCGGGCCGTGGGGCAATCCCGTGATCCGTTTTGGTAATCACCAGGTCTGGCGCGGCGACGACGCGGAGTGCATGTTGGGTCATCGCCGTGTAACTGCGAGCTGCGTCTGCGCGTGCGGTATTCACGAGCAGCTCGACACCAGCGGGCAGCGTGGGCTTGACGGCGACGGTGAGGACGCGCGAGACACTGAGGCCGCCGGGCAAATCGAAGGCGGGCCAGGTGACGTGGCCGGGCGCGCTTTCTGTGCCGGCATGGGAAGCGGCGACGAACGTGACCGCGGCGGGGAGAGTATCGGTGAGGCGCACGCCGACGGCGGCCTGATTGCCGGTGTTGGTGAGCGTGAGGGTGTAGGTGAGTAGCGCGCCGGGGACGGTAGTGGTGACGGCGGCGGACTTGGCGAGGACGAGGGCCGGGCGGGCGTCCACGGCGTCCACATCCAATGCCGCAGCGGTGAAGCCGCGCGCATCGCACAGCGTGGCGGTGTTGGTGAGGGTGGCGACCGCGGCGGGCAGGGGCGTGTTCACGGTGACGATGAGCAGGCGCGTGGCGCTTGCGCCGCCGGGCAGGTCGAAGGGCGGCCAGACGACAACGCCGGGCGTGGGCTGACTGCCGCCGTCGGAGGCCAGGACGAAGGTGGTGTGGGCGGGCAGCGTGTCGGTCAGCGTGACGCCGGTGGCGAGTTGGTTGCCGGTATTGGTGATGGTGAGGCGGTAGATGAGCGTCGCGCCGGGGGCGGCGGTGGATTGGCCGTCGTCTTTGGTCAACTGCCAGGCGGGTGCGGCGTCCACAATGTCGGTATCGGCGGCGGTGGCGGTGTTGGCGGCCTCATCGCCGACCGTGGCGGTGTTGGTGATGGCGTTCGCGGCGCTGGGGAAGGGCGTGCGGACGGTCACGGTGAGGAAGCGCGTGGTGCTCGCGCCGCCGGGCAGGTCGAAGGCAGGCCAGGCCACGAAGCCGGGCGCGGTCTGATTGCCGCCGTGAGAAGCGGCGACGAAGGCGACTTCGGCCGGGAGGGCATCGCTGAGGCGCACGCCGGTGGCCGTGCGGTTGCCGGTGTTGGTGATGACCAGGCGGTAGGTGAGCGTCTGGCCGGGGCCGACGACCAGCCGGTCATCCGACTTCGCGAGGGCCAGCGCCGGGGTGGCTGTCACAAAGGTAGCGTGTTGCGCTGTGGCGGCATCGCCCTGTTGGTCGGCGGCCTGCGCGGCGTTGATGAGCCATTCGACACCGGCGGGCAGCGTGGGCTTGACGGCGACGGTGAGGACGCGCGAGACACTGAGGCCGCCGGGCAAATCGAAGGCGGGCCAGGTGACGTGGCCGGGCGCGCTTTCTGTGCCGGCATGGGAAGCGGCGACGAACGTGACCGCGGCGGGGAGAGTATCGGTGAGGCGCACGCCGACGGCGGCCTGATTGCCGGTGTTGGTGAGCGTGAGGGTGTAGGTGAGTAGCGCGCCGGGGACGGTAGTGGTGACGGCGGCGGACTTGGCGAGGACGAGGGCGGGGCGGGCGTCCACGGCGTCCACATCCAGTGCCGCAGCGGTGAAGCCGCGCGAATCGCACAGCGTGGCGGTGTTGGTGAGGGCGGCGACCGCGGCGGGCAGGGGCGTATCTACTGTGGCAATGAGGATACGTGAAGTTTTTCCGCCACCACCGCTGAGATTAAAAGCCGGCCAGACAACAAGGCCGGGTTCGACCTCCTCACCGTTGTTTGAGGCCAGGCCAAAGGCGACGCCGGCAGGAAGCGTATCGGTGACGCGGATACCGGCGGCATCCTGGTTGCCGGTATTGGTGATGGTGATGACGTATGCCAGCGTTTCGCCGGGGCGAACGGTCAAACGCAGGTCGTCTTTGCCGATTTCAAGATAGGGTGCGGCATCAACAGTTGTGGTCAGTGTATGACTGTTATTCCAGGGTGTGGGATCCGCGCCGATGGCTATATCGGCAATTGTAGCCGTGTTGATGATCCATGTTTCTCCTGCCGGAAATGGATACACAACATTGACGGCAAAAGTGACGCTATGGACTGCACTGGCGTCCAAAGTGCCGATGGGGTAGGTACAGAGACTGCCGGCATACGCGCCGTCCGGGCAGGTCCAACCGGCGGTGCTGGCAGCCTGGTTGAAAGTCGTGTGTAACGGCACGCTTTCGGTGATGATGACTTGAGACGCCTGATGCGCGCTCGTGTTCGTATAAGTGAGCCTGTAGCTCAACGTGTTGCCCGGGCTGGCAGGACCGCCGCCGTCGCTTTTGGTGAGCATCAGGTCTATGTTGGGGATAAATGTCACGCTCACGGCTGCGCTTACGGGATGATTGACCGTAATACCGGCTGTGGCCGTGATCCGCGCCGGGCCGACAAAATTGGAGGTCAGTGCGGCCCTTGCCTGACCGGCAGCATCTGTTGTATCCAGCGCCGGTGCGATGGTCCCGGAACTGGCCGCGAAAGCGACGCCGTTGCCACTGCCCGGCGTAAGGAATCCGGTGATGGCAGCCGTTGCCTGGATGGCCGAGACGCCGTCTGCCCATTGTGTGGTGGGCGCGGCCTCAAGCCTGATGGTGTAGAAATTGATCTTTGCCAGCGCGCTATCATCGGCCTGATGTTGCAACGTGGCCTCGATGTCGTGAATCGTCCCATATCCCCAGGCGTTCCAGTAGGCGTGGATCGCTGGATTGGTAGAGGCGACATTTTCGGCCAGCCATACCGTTCGCGCCAGGCCGCGGCGGAACGTATTGGCTGCTGACGACGCGCCGCCGATGAGAATAGAATCGAAATCCACTGCCCCTTTGGAATAATCGTTGCGAATTTCGATGGCGGTGCCGTTCAGACCCCCGGCGCCGGATTCCCAAAACGTGTTGTTGGTGAAGATGATCGAGTTTGCGCCGCCCAACGGACTCTGCGCGCCATCCGTAGGATAGGCAGTATTGACCTGTGTATGCGTGAAGACTGTGGCGGCATCCGGCGGGATGAAAACGTTGTTGTGGATGGTCACGCCGCGCGAAGCTGCGCTGAGGATGCCTACCGTATGTCCGGTAAACGTGTTGGAGACAATGTTAATGGCTACCGGCGTGGGGTTGCCGAGCGGCCTGTAGTTGTGCTTGATCAGCAGCGATCGCGCGAAATCCGGCGTCCAGGGCGCGAAGGTATTGCTTTCGATGACAATGGGGCCGCTGTGCGGCTCGGCAATTTCTACCCCGGCGCCCCTGAAGTGATTGTCGCGGAGGGTAGTAGCGCCGCCGTAGGCGAATTGGATGAGGGCATCGTGCGCCAGGCCTGCAATGGTATTGTTGCTGACTTCCCCATAGACTTCGCGTAGCCAGACGCCGCGTGTCAATCCACCCATTAACAAAGTGAAAGTGCCAAACTCAAGACAACTGTTAAGGGTGATGCGGTTGTTGCTCAGCGTGAGCGACTCGATATTGGCCTGATCGGCCGAAAGAACGGCAATGCCGACGGCATTGGTGGGCAGGTTGTAGCGGTTGTCAAATGTGCCCATTCCTATCCCCGGCGCGATCTCCAGGCTATCCTGGATGATACAGTTGCGCACGGTCAGCGCATGGACGTCGTGGGTATCTTCGGCTGTCACTGCACCGGCGACAATGCCGGCCACAGCATGCGGGCGATTGAGAAGCAACGAGAATCCATCCACAGTCACGTGATCGGCAGTGACCTTGATGAGCGTGGCATTGGCATCACTTGCGGCTGCCGTGAGGGTGACAAGACCGGTTGCCATCAGCGTGAGCGGCTTACTGATGACGATAGACTCCGTATACACGCCCGGCCGGACGATCACTTCTCCCCCGGCCGTGACCAAGTATATCCCTTGGGCAATAGTTTTGACGGCGCAAGCCGGGGCCGCGGTAACAGCGGCATCGGTTTCACCGGTGCACAGATGGTCATCGCCATCGGGACGCACATAGATGCGACCGGCGTCTCCCTTTACCGGTTGCCCCTGCAGACTCCAGCACAGCAAACCCAATCCCAGGGCGGCGACAAAGAAAACTTGCGCCAATCGCCCAACCCCTGATATACCTTGCCTTACAGATGTTTGCGCTTTCATAAGCCACCCCTTCCCATTTTAACCCTATATTTCCGTTACGTCTGTGGTAGTTTGGTGTGATGGAGATATGCCGCTACAGATATGACCCCTGCCTCAATTATACTCTTTTGAGCATAGTCTGGTAGTCGGAAAGGGTGCATTTCAGGACGGGGGCAGGTTTTTGCGTTTTGCCCTCTCACCCCCTGCCCCCGCTCTCCCCGCACGCGGGGAGAGCGGGGGCGCAAAAGAAAGATTGCCAACCTTCGCCAGGGGTACTAAGTTTGACAAATTCCTTGATTCAGTTTAGGATAGGGGTAATTGATAAAATTTTCTTTATGGATTTGATGATGACCCAAGATAGCGGGATGTCTGACCGGGAACTGCGGCGCCTGACACGCGGTTTTGGAGCGCTTCATTCTGTGTTGCGCTTGCGTATCCTCTCTGCGCTGGCGCAGGGTGAATCGAATGTCAGGGACTTAGAGGTCCAATTGCGGGTCAGCCAGCCATTGCTTTCCTGGCATTTGACGCAACTACGGCAGGCCGGCTTTGTGAGCGCCGAGCGAGTCGGGCGCGAGGTGCGTTATCGTCTGCGCCCCACAGCTTTCCAGGATTTGGTCCGCCAGATTGAACACGTACTGGGATTCTCTTTGGCGGACAAAGCCACTTGAACCGTCGCAGCTTGCGACTTGGAACTTTAGACTATTTTCTGATAAGGGGAATGGATGGAACGCACAAAGGTTAAACAATACGATTCATTGACCGATTTCTTGCGCACGCAGGCGACCGTGATCACACATCCGATTGCACGGATTCTGGAGAAATTGGGCCTGCATCCCAATACCGTGACTCTGCTGGGATTCTTGCTCAACCTCGGCGCGGGCGTGGTCCTGGCCTCCGGGCATCTGGTGTGGGGTGGGGTGTTTCTGCTGCTGGCTTCTTCGGTGGATTCACTGGATGGCGCGTTGGCGCGCGTTTCCGGTGCAAAAAGCCGCTTTGGCGCATTTCTTGATTCGACGCTGGATCGCCTTTCGGAGGGCGCGCTGCTCTTCGGTTTGCTGGTCTGGTTGCTGCGGCAAGATGCGACAATTGAAATCTACCTCACTTTTGTCATCTTGCTGGGCAGTGTGATGGTGAGCTACACCCGCGCGCGCGCCGAGGGGGTGGGGTACGACTGTAAAGTCGGCATTCTGACGCGCCTGGAGCGGGTCGTGGTGTTCGGCGCGGGCCTGATCCTTGGATGGGTGCGTCCGACGTTGATCGTGATGGCTGTTTTGACCTGGATTACCGTTTTGCAGCGGGTATGGTACGTCTACCGCGAATCGCAAAGGAACCCCTGATTTAACCGCAAAGTTTGCCGAGAACGCGGAGCAATCTCCGGTAATTTTATAAACCTGACAGGTCTGAGAAGATCTGTCAGGTCTGGTGCTCCCCGGCGTATGTTGATTGCGTTAAAAATGGCCCCGTCCTGAAATGCACCCCCCTCTGAAGTGAATGGAGGTTCGTGCGAATTCGTGGTACAATTCGCCCTATGGAAAAACGGATTCTGTCACCACCCTGGGCGTTGCTGGTGCTCCTGCTTTTCTTGCTCCCGGCCTGGTTGCCGTTGTTGCGCGGCGACGGCCTGCCTTGTACCCACGATAACGCGCTGCACTATTACCGCATCACCGCCATTGACGCCGCCTGGCGGCAGGGGTGGATCTTCTCGCGTTGGATCCCTAACCTGGCCCTAGGATATGGCTATCCCTTCTTCAATTTCCGCGAGCCGCTTCCCTATCTGGTAGGCGCATTGCTTTATCGGACAGGGCTGCCGCTTCCTCTGGTCCTCGGCTTGCTCTACACGGCGAGTTTGCTGGCGGCGGCCTGGGGCGCTTATGTGTGGGCGCGCGAGCCTTTCGGCGAACGCGCGGCGTGGATCGCGGCGCTGGCCTACGGGCTGGGGCCGTATCTGCTATTGGATGCACTGCGACGAGGTAACATGCCGGAATCGGTTGCGCTGGCCTTGCTCCCCTGGCTGATGGTGACATTTCGCCGTGTGATCCTCGGCGGTGGGCGCGGGCCGTTCGTTGCCTCGGTGCTGTTGCTGGCGGCGTTGTTTTTGAGCCACAACATCAGCTCGCTGCTTTTTGCGCCATTGCTGGGTGGTTACGTCATCTTACTGGCGTGGGTGTACCGTGCGCGAAAAATGTGGCCGTGGGCCTTCGCGGCGGCGCTGTTGGCCGTGATGCTGACTGCGTGGTTCTGGTTCCCCGCGCTGACCGAGCAATCCAGCGTGCAGTTGCACCTTTCGCGCACGACGCGCAACAACGACTTCCACTACAACTTTGCCACGTGGAAAGAGATATTGTTTACTTTGCCTGCACCCTACGACCCCGATTACCTCAATCCACCGATGCGTGTGCCGCTCGGCGTTGTCCAAACGACGCTGGCGGTTGTCGGCGTGTTGGTCAGCTTATGGGGTATGCGTGTCCCCAAAGATGCGGATGAGGATGTCGCCGTCCATGCCCATGAAGTGCGTGTATCCGTGATTTTCTTGGCGCTGATGACATTCGCTTATCTGTGGATGAGCACGCCCGGCTCCGTGTGGCTCTGGGAAGCCTTCCCGATGCTGGCCTTCATTCAATTCCCGTGGCGTCTCGTTGGTCGCGCCCTGCTTCCTGCTGCTTTCCTTGCCGCTGCTGCCTTTCCCTCCCGCCTACCGCCTACCGCCTACCGTCTACCTCTCCCCTCCCGTCTACTGTCTACCGTCTACCGTCTACCTCTCCCCTCCCGTCTACCGTCTACCGTCTACCGTCTACTTTTCTCCCTCCCCCTGGCGCTGCTGGCCTTCCTCTCCTGGCCTGATGCCTATCCTCCAAAGGGCTTCTGCGCCATGAAATCGCATCCCGATATGGCCGATCTCTATGCCTACGAGCAACAGGGCTGGATGGGGGTTGATCCCGAAGGAAGTTATTTCCCCGTTTGGGTAGAGGTGCAGCCCACCGCTACTGCACTGGCCGATGCCTTCGCGCGCGGCGAGGAACCGGAGCGACTGGATGCCGCGGCCTTGCCGGAAGGCGCGCGCGTTCTGGCGGCGGCTTATCGCCCCCTGGAGGCAACCGTCACTCTTGAAACTCCAACGGCGTTTCGGGCGCGCTGGCTGGTGTTCTACTTCCCCGGCTGGCGCGTGGAAATTGACGGCGCGCCGGTTGCGATGGTGCCAGAAGAAGATACCGGCTTGCTGACCTTTGGGGTGCCCGCCGGGCAGCACACACTCGAGGTGCGCTTTGGAATGACGACCTCACGGTTGTGGGTAAGTATTCTTTCCGCCATCGCTTTGCTTGTTTTCGGCTTAGCCGTATGGCTTCTTCCCATTCCCCATTCGCTATTTGTTATTCGTTATTCGCCATTCGCTATCCGCTGGCTTGAACTCGCTTTGTCTATCGGGCTGCTTGCACTCAAACTGTTGGTCGTAGATCGCACACCGAACCCTTTGTATCATTCCCGCCTGGCGGCCGGCGAGTTGCCCGAAGTCTCCACCCCGTTGAAACAACCTTTTGCCGGCGGCCTGACGCTCGCAGGTTACACGCTTCCTTCCGCCGAACTTCCCGGCGATGGAGAAATACAAGTTGATTTGCTGTGGCAGGCCCGCGAGATTCCGGCACGTGAGTATCGCGCCGTCGTTCTGCTTACGGATGCGCAGGGGCAGCTCTGGAGTCCTGCCGGAACATTGCGCCCGCGTGGCTATGAACCGCCGCCGCCTACAACAATGTGGTTGCCGGGGCAATATGCTTATGATCCCCATATCGTGCAACCGTTGGCCGGGACGCCGCCGGGCGAGTACAATGTCGTCGTCGGGGTGTTCGACCGGTTCACATTGACGCCCGCGTCCGTTTTGGGGGCGGATGGCAATCCTGCCGGACCCGATTTAAAGTTGGGGACGTTGAAAATCACGCCGCCCCGGACGCGGCCGGATTTACAGAGCCTGAGGGTTCCCACAAATGCCCGCATACAGTATTGTGAGGCAATCGGTCTATGGACGATGACGGCGGATCGCACCCGCGCTGCACCGGGTGAGATTGTGGGCCTGCGCTGGGTTTGGGAGGCCCTGGAGACGCCGGAGACGGCTCTGACGGCCCGCCTCACGCTGGAAAATGCCGCAGGCGTAGGGCTGCGTGATTGGACTTTGCCGTTGGCCGCTGCCTGGTGGCCGACGGATCGCTGGTCGGTCGGCGAACGCTGGGTGGGACGCCCGATCATCCGTCTGCCAGGGGGCCTGGAAAGCGGCGAGTATCGCCTGAGCGTGCGTCTGCCCGACTGCGATGTTGCACTGGCGGAAGTGTCTCTTGAAGTCGTCGCCCCGGCGCGGAACTGGCAAGCGCCGGATAACCTGCTCCCCGTTGACGTAGTTTTCGGCGGCGAAGTGCGCTTGCTCGGCTATGCGCTCGATCCGCCGACGCCCGTTGCCGGCGCGCCGTTGACCGTGCGGCTGGCCTGGCAGGCGGTGACGGAGATGGCGGCGTCGTATCGCGTGTTTGTGCACCTGCTTGGCAGTGATGGGCGCGTCCTGGCGCAGAGCGACGGCGAACCGGCCGAGTGGACCCGCCCGACGACCGGCTGGGCCAGCGGTGAAGTGGTTGTTGAAATGCGCGAGATCGCTGTCCCGGCGTCCCTTCCCCCGGGCGCGGTGGTGTTGCGCGTGGGCCTTTACCTGCCGGACGGTCCGCGTCTGCTCACGGCTGCCGGCGAAGATGCCTTTGTCCTCGGTGAGTTTATCATTCCATAGGGCGTTAGAACGTCGGAACGTTCTAACGTTTGAACGTTCTAACGTTCTAACGTTTGAACGCCACTCCAGGAGGTATTGATGCGTAGACGCGCAGGAAGTTTATTGACCGCTGTGGCCTTGCTGATCACGCTCTGGTTAATTTGGAGTAAGCTGCGGATCATTGTTTTTGTGTCCATACCCTGGTGGGGATTTTTGATCCTCGGCGTGCTGCTCTTTCTGGCCGTGGATTACATCCTTTCCAAACTCTTTGATCGCGAGTGAACAGCGGTACGGGAAAATATACTCATTGAAAATGTTCATTTTTCAGCGGATTTAGCAGATTAAGCAGATTTTTTAATTGCATTACTTAATCTGCTCAATCTGCTTAATCTGCTGATTAACAAGGTAAAATGGCGATATGCACTCGGTTTATAGAAACAGACCGTTGATAACTGCACTGTTGCTTGTGTCGCTGGTGTTATTCTTTGTCCCGGCGCTGCAACCGTTGCTGTGCGCTGACCTCACCTGTGGCTACGACAACGTCTTTCATCTCTGGCGTGCGGTACAGATTGACCATTTATGGAGCCAGGGGGTGCTCTACTCACGCTGGGCGCCGGATATGGCCCACGGGTTTGGATTTCCACTCTTCAATTTTATGCCGCCGGGGACGGCGCTGGGTGCGGCGCTGTTGCACCGTCTGGGATTGCCCTGGCCTGTGGCGCTGAACGGCCTCTTTGCGTTAGGGATGATTGCCGGGGGACTGTTTATGTTCTGCCTGGCGCGCGATTTGTTCGGGACGTATGCCGGCATGGTGGCGGCGGTCGGTTATGTCTACGCGCCGTTTCTGGCCTACGATGTCTTTAACCGCGGCAGCCTGTCGGAATCGGTGGCCTGGGCTTTCCCGCCGTTGATCCTTTGGGCTTTACGCCGCTGGTCGCTGTATCGGGAAAAGCATTTCCTGGTCGTTGGGGCGTTCGGCCTTGCCGCGTTGATGCTCAGCCATCATCTGTTTGGCTTCCTCTTCGCTCCGCTGCTGGCCCTGTGGGTGTTGTTGATGGGCTACCTGGCGCGCGATTGGCGCGTGATCGGGCGCGGTGTGCTTCTCGGCGGCCTGGGACTGGGTCTGACGGCGTTCTTCTGGCTTCCACCGCTCCTGGAACGCGGTTTTGTGCAGACCGAGCGGTTATTGGGGACGTGGGTTTTCGATTACCACTACAATTTTCTCTCATTGGGGCATGTCCTGGCCTTGCCGCGCGCCGCCGATCCCGCCTTGATCAACGATTGGCCGCAGAAGTCGCTCGGCCTGCTCCCCGTGCTGCTGGCATTACTCCCCTTACTACGCTGGAAGCGGTTGTCACGCGAGGCTTGCTGGCACGTCTTGTTGTTATGGCTGCTGACCTTAGCCTTTACGTTCCTCGTCCTGTCACCCTCGGTGGGATTGTGGGAACGTATACCCTTATTGCCGTACATCCAGTTCCCCTGGCGCTATCTCGGCCCGGCGGCGTTTTGTCTGGCATTGCTCGCGGGCGCCGGGGTTGCCGCCGATGCGGCGGAAGCCCAACCGGCGCGACTCGATTCGCCTCTGACGCCGGGATTCCGTTTCCTCGCAACGTATGGCCTGATGTTGACCTTGATTGCGGCGAATCTGGGCTGGTTCTTCCCGGCTGCTTGTGCGCTGCCGACGGATACCTCACCGGCGGGCATGATTGCCTGGGAACGGGCAACCGATACGCTGGGGACGACGGCAAAAGGTGAGTATCTGCCTGTTTGGGTCAAGCGGATGCCAGACGCCGACGCTTTGGAGGTTGCCTATCGCGCGGGTGGGCCTGTGGCGCGCCTGGCGGAGGATGCGCTTCCGGCAGGCGCAACGGTTATTTCCGCCGCTTACGGCGCATTGCGCGCTTCGATCACCCTGGAGACCCCTACCGCCTTTCAGGCGCACTATCTGGCGTTTTACTACCCCGGCTGGCAGGTCACGGTGGACGGCGCGCCTGTTGCTGTGACGCCGGAACCGGAGACCGGCCTGGTGACGTTCCCTGTCCCTGCCGGCACCCATCATATCGAAATAGAGTTCGGTGAAACCCCACTGCGCTTGATTGCGGACGGCCTCTCCATACTTAGTTTTGTCCTTCTAGGTATCGCCACTCTGTTGGGAAACGGGAAACGGGTAAAGAGCAATGAGAAACGAGTAAAGAGCAATGAGAAACAAGTCATTGGGAATCCAGCAACCAGCAACCAGCATCCGGCAACCAGCATCCAGCATCCAAAATCCAAAATCCGAAATCTGAGACCCGCCATCGGATTTGTAGCGGCAGGACTGGTCGTCAGTGCGGTAAAGCTGCTATGGGTGAACCAGCACGCCGTCTTGTGGCGTGCTACACGCTTGCAATCGGATGGGACCATCGCGGGGGTACAGACGCCGGCGAACGTCAACTTCGGCGGGCGGGCGTTGCTGCTCGGCTACGACATGCCGCTATCGTTTGCCGCCGATGCCGCACCGGCGATGACGTTGTACTGGCGTGCCCTCAACCCGGAAGGACGCGATTGGCGCGTGGGGCTGACCTTCATTGGGGCGGATGGTGCGCGCTGGCCGCCTGTGGGGCTGCGCGACGCGCGTTGGAGCCGCAATCCGCCGCCGCTTACGGAATGGCCGTCGGAGAAGTATGCGCGGATGGACTACCTTGTGGATGTGTACCCGGGTATGCCGCCGGGCGACTACACGTTGACGCTCTCGCTGTTTGATCGGAACACGCTTGAACCTGCGTCGGTATTGGGGATGGATGGCAATCCGACCGGGCCGGAATTCACACTTGGGCAGGTGCGCGTGCTGCCGCCGCGGCAGACGCCGACTTTATCCGCATTGGAGGTCGCAGAGGATGCCACCTTGCAGCGTTGCGGCGCGTTGGGCTTGTGGGCGATGACGGCCGACCGCGCGCAGGCTGCGCCGGGCGACGTGGTGGCGCTGCGCTGGGTATGGGAAGCCGTGGAGAAGCCGTCGGTGTCTGCTATGGCGACACTGAGTTTGCGCGATGCCGAGGGCGCAGTGCTGCGAACCTGGTATCTCCCGCCGGCTGCGTCATGGTGGCCCACCGATCAATGGAAGCCGGGCGACCGCTGGATCGGACGGCCCATCGTGCGCCTGCCGGGCTCCCTGGAGAGCGGTGATTACAGTTTGCGCCTCGGTTTACCGGGCTGCGATGAACTGGCTTTTGTGTCCCTGCGCGTTGTGGCGCCGGAGCGCCGTTGGGGCGTACCGGACGACTTTACAACACTAGATGTGCGGTTTGGCGAAGTGATCCGTTTGGCGGGTTACACGTTGGAAACCGGTCAAACGGTGAAACTCACGCTCGCGTGGCAGGCGCTTGCAGAGATGGAAACGGCCTATCGCGTGTTCGTTCACATCGTCGGTGCAGATGGGCAAATGCTTGCCCAGAGCGATGGCGAGCCGGCGGGGTGGACCCGCCCGACGCCGGGATGGGCCGTGGGTGAAGTCGTGCTGGATGAACGGGTGATGGCTATTCCCGCCAATGCTGCGCCGGGCGACTATGCCATTCGGGTAGGGTTATATACCCCAGAGGGCCCACGGCTGATGACGACTGCGGGAGAAGACGCTTTTGTGATCGGGACATTGAGCGTGCCCTGAATTCACGGCCAATACCCCAGGTCGGCGGCGCGGGTGAAAGCCTTCCGGGCGGCCTCGGCGTCGCCGGTGGCCTGGAGCGCCAGCCCGCGCAGGTAATGCGCCTGCCCCAGTTGCGGCATGAATTTGACGGCTTGATCCAATGCTGTCAAGGCGCCGTTCCAATCACCGCTTATCAACCGGTACCACCCCAAAAGCATATACGCTTCGCCGTCTTCCGGCGCGATTTGCAGGGCACTTTGGATGGCGCGGATAGGATACGTATCCTGGATAAGATGCCGTTCCAGGTAAAAGCGGGCCGCGGCTTTGGCGACATCTCCATCGGTAGGCGCGACGTTGAGGGCGGCGGCGATCCAGGCGTCTACTTTGTCGTAGGCGCCGGCCTGCGCTTGAACCTCCGCCAGGCTCAGGTAGGTGAGTGGATTGGTCGGATCAAGGCTGCGGGCGCGTTGCAGAGCCGTGTTGGCGGCCTCGGTGCGCTGCTGGCTCAGTTCATGGAGTCCCAGGAGCACCCAGGGGAGCGGCGACTGTGGCGCAAGCTCGGAGGCTCTCAGAAAATGGGGGCGTGCCTCTTCAGGACGGTCTAGCCGCGCCAACGCTTCGCCGAGCCAGGCATGGGCCTCGGCGGAAGTCCCATTTTCGGCGACGGCGCGCGTCAACGCGCAGGCCGCCAGCGGCCAATTCCCGTTGTGGATCAGGAGCGTCCCCAATTGTGCGGCGCCGCCGCTCTGTGGCAGGGCGCAGAACCGCGCTTCGACTTCGCATAGTGATATAACATCATACGTCAATGTCCCCAGGATGATGCGCGCCTCGTGGTTATCCGGTGCGGCGGCGAGCCAACGTTGGGCGGTTGTGGTCGCCGTGACGCATTGATACTGTTGTAATTGTGCACGGGTCAGCCATTCCAAAGCCGACCGATCTTCGGGAACGGTAACCAGGCGCGCCTCGGCTTCGGCGGCGACTTGGGGCCAGTTTCCGTCCGACGCGAGCAATTCCAATCGGATGGGGGTGATTTCGTCGCCGGAGGCGTTACGTCGGGCGGCTTCGTCCAAAGCGGCCAGGCCCAACTGCGGACGGTGCCACGTGCGGTAAAGTCGCGCGAGTTCTAAAGCCGGGCGTGGATCGTTGGGGACATCTTGCAGCGCCTGACGATACAGACTTTCGGCGGCGGTATATTCCCCGGCCGCAACATACTGTGCGGCGATGCTTAAGGGGGCGGCGGTCGGTTGGCCGGTGACATTTGCGGGTGTAGCCGACAACGGCGTTTCTGGCATGCACCCGGCCAGCAACAGGGCCGCGAGCGTCAAACCGATGAGCCATTCATAATGTTTTCTTGCGAGCCTCATGATGGTTATTGTATACCAAACCCGTGTGTTAGCGATGATGCGGCATGGTTTGCCTTTTCCTGTGCTGCTATTACAATATTTCTGTGTTCTATGTGAATCTGGCTTTCTGAGTGTAATGTCGTGTTAAATTCAGTCACAGTTTTTGACATTTCGGCAAACGAGCGGAATCCAGGTCTGAGTGAAATAGTTTACCTCGACAACCAGCTATTTCAACGTTTCAGGGGCAAATTTGTCGTTCAACCTTCCCTCTCGCGCCTTTTGGTCAGTTTTCAGGCTAACAAAACCAGGCCTGTTTATCGCTGGTACAAGTTCAAAGAAGCCTTCTCGGCGGCTTTGGTTGAGCATCTGTTTCATAAGTACGGGATTACCGTCGGTAGGATTCTGGATCCTTTCGCGGGCAGCGGGACAGCTTTATTTGCCGCAAGTGCAATGGGCATAGATGCAGACGGCATCGAGTTGTTGCCCATCGGTCACGAGATCATTACAGCCAAGCAAATTCTGGATGCGGAGTTCACCCCTGCAGACTTCGAGAGGCTACACCAATGGTCAACCTTGAGGGTTTGGGAACAGTCGGAAACGCGCATTTCCTTGCCAGAGCTACGGATCACGAAAGGTGCCTATCCCGAAAGAACGAAAGCTGCTATCGAGAAATACGTAGCTGCCTGCCAGCAGGAGAACAGCAGAGTTCAAGCTATCCTGCGTTTGGCTTTGCTTTGTGTGCTCGAGTCGGTTAGTTTTACTCGCAAGGATGGTCAATATTTGCGGTGGGATCATCGCTCTGGACGCACACATGGCAAGAAAATTTTCGACAAGGGTGAAATTTCAGAATTTGAACAGGCCATCCATGAAAAGATCAATGAGATTTTAGAAGATGCATCACCCGTTCATCAAACAACTCTGTTCCCTGTCGAAAGGCTTCGAGGTCAAATCCGTCTGTATGATGGTTCCTGTCTTCAAATATTGCCACAATTACCCGACAACGCTTATGACGCGATTATGACTTCTCCGCCTTACTGTAACCGCTATGACTATACGCGCACGTATGCGTTAGAACTGGCATTGCTGGGCGTAGACGAACAGGGACTGCTGCGACTCCGTCAAGAGATGCTCAGTTGCACGGTAGAAAATCGGGCCAAAGACTTGTTGAGCATCAATCCACGCTGGACGATGGCGGTGGCGGCTGCCGACGAGCAGGAACTCTTACAGGCTATCTTGAACTACCTGGAAGACCAAAAAGCGCAAGGATTGTTGAACAATAATGGCATTCCCCGGATGGTCAGGGGATATTTTTACGAGATGGCCTGTGTTATTGCCGAGTGTGCGCGGGTTCTGAAGCCACAGTCGCTGCTGTTTATGGTCAACGATAATGTTCGTTATGCCGGCGCGAGCATTTCAGTGGATATGATTCTCTCGAACATTGCAGAGAAATTGGGCTTTCACATTGAAAACATCCTTGTTTTGCCTAATGGCAAAGGCAACAGTAGCCAGCAGATGGGAGAGCATGGACGCGAAGCGTTGCGCAAGTGCGTTTATGTTTGGAGAAAACTATGATGTCCATGCCTCCCTATCGAAATCACCTTTGCTCCGCTGATGATCTGGTTACGAGTTACGAGGCCACGCGCGCAGGTTTTGTCGCCCTTGCACTCGAAAAGAACCGTCGTGCTACACCTTATGTTGCCGAAGCGAGAGCACTGCAAGAAGTTGCATCAAAAGCCAAAACTCCTGCCGATCTGTTGACCATTAATGGTATAGAGGCCGGCCTTCTCACGGCAGCGGGGTTGTCTGACAAAGCTCTCGTTCACCTGCTACCGCAAGACAAGGCAGAGGCTCTCGATGGTCTTATCAAAAATTTCCTCGAGCCAGCAGGAGAAAAATTTGTCGAAGAACTGGTGTTTAGGTTCCTGCTGACACGTGGGGACACACTTGGTGGTTCAATGCGAAACATCGGCGGGATTCTGGCACAAAGAAAACTTGCCCGTGCCATCATTTCAACACTGATGATTGCCGGCATTGGCTACAGATGGCAACATTCAAAGACCAGGCAGTGGGCTGATATGACCGATGACGACTCAGAAATCGAACTGTCTCTGCGTGGCTTGAGCTGGGAGAGTAATAGCAGGCCGCGCACTCTGATTTACAACTTGACTGTACCTTTGGTTAAGAATAATGTGGATATGTGTTTATTCAATCTTAGCCCTGACGAATTACAAACCACAGAGTATAAATTAGCCGGGTCTTATATCGCTCTTGGTGAACTTAAAGGTGGAATAGATCCGGCTGGTGCGGACGAGCATTGGAAAACTGCGCGAGCGGCTCTTGACCGTATTCGTGAGGCATTTTCTGCAGCGGGTCATTTTCCGCATACTTTTTTCATAGGTGCGGCGATTGAGAGAAAAATGGCAGGTGAGATATGGAATCAATTGGAAAGAGGCGTGCTTACTAATGCTGCCAATTTAAACGATCTTGCTCAGATTGCCTCCATTTCTCGGTGGTTGTGCACATTGTAATGCAAACGTAGGACTTAAACTCAGGAAGGATTATGAGATGATGCGTATCATGGTTGTGGACCCGAATATGGCTTTTGCGACTTTACTTTCTGAAGAATTGAAACGCGAGGGTTACGATGTGGATATGTGTACCAGCGGCGCGGACGCGCTGGTTGCGGCGCGCCGACATCCCATCCACCTGGCGGTGCTGGATATGGCCCTGGCCGGGCCAGACGCGCTTACCCTTGCCCGGCGACTGCGCGATGTGGATGCTAACATGCGGTTGATGCTCATCCCACTGATGGGAGAGTCGCTTTCCCCTGAAGCGGCCGCCCTTTCCGTGCAGGGCGTTTTACCCAAACCCTTCTTCCTGCCGGAATTGCCGGGCTTGATTCAGGCGGCTCTGGCGGCGCCCCTGTCGCCGCTAACGGCTGCGCCGACCGTACCGGCGGCTGCGACGCCGGCTGCACCCGCGCCCGCGCCTGAGCCTGAAGTGGATATTTTCGGGCCTGAGATCGGCGTCACGCCGGCGAGCGAGGTAGAATTGCACGTTGCGCCCCCGCCTCAAGAGGTGCCCCCCGCCCCCCCTCAGACGATTGTTGCCCCTGCTAAGGAAACACAAGAGGAACCTACCGGCCTGTCCTATGACGCTTTTATGGCGTGTCGGCTGGAAGTTGAGCGTTTGATGAATACCCTGATGCAAGATGTCGGCGCCGACGCGGTCCTGTTGACTTACGGCGGCGGACTGTTGACATGGGTGGGAGGGCTTGCGCAGGTTGAGGCTGAATCCATCTCGCGGGCTATCATCCACGGCTGGCGCACCTCTGCCGAGGTCGCGCGCATTTTGGGACGCGAGCAGGTGCGCTTTGAACAAAGTATCACCGGCGACAACTACATGCTTTACGCGCTGAGCGTGGATGTCAACGCGATTATGGGCGTTGTGGTACGGGGGGCTGCGCCTTTGGGCCTGTTACGCCATCATGCGCGTATGACCGCCGAACGGGTTGCCCAGATCTGTAAGGTGTAAGGTTCAGTGTGCAACCTTTATCAGCGGCCTGTGTGGATGCATAGCCGATGATTGCGCTGACATTCATCTCGTTGCTGTTGCTGCTGCTGGCGACGGCGCTGTTGGCCTTTAGCCGGTATGTATGGGATGCTTTCTTGCTGCTCATCATCGCCGGTGGTGGGCTGTGGCTGAGTGTCGCGTCCACTCGTCCCGCTGAAAGAAGCCTCGCTGTGTACCTTAAATGCATTGTCCCGTCTACGCTTTCTGGATGGGTACGTCTAAGCGCCTTCATAATGGTTGTGATTGTGTCGCTCTCGGCGCGCAAGGATGTCCCTGGACGGGATTTCACCGTTCTCTTGCTCTGCTGGTCGCTGGCCGTAGTGGCTTTCACTGCGACGCTCTTACTGCCGTGGCTCTGGCACCAACGCGCAACCCTGCGTCCCCGACGGGAATGCAGTGCCCTTGTGGGATTGCTGCTGCTGGCGTTTTTGTTTCGCGCCGTGGCTCTGGAACGTATCCCGGCCAACCTCGGCGGCGATGAGGGCACGCAGTTGCTGGCGGCTCTGGAGCTGGTGGAGCCGCCTCTGGACAACCCCTTTGCCACCGGCTGGTATTCGGTACCCACGATGTCCTTTCTGGCGTATGGCCTGGCGATGCGGCTTTTCGGCGCAACGGTGGCCGGCGGACGCATGCTCTCGGCTATCGCCGGGACATTGACGGTGCTGACCACCTATCTCCTGGGACGGACATTGGGTGGGCGGCGCGTGGGGTGGGTGGCTGCGTTGGTCGTTGCTTTCTCGCATTACCATATCCACTTTAGCCGCCTGGCCTCCAATCAAATTTTTGATCCGTTGATCGGCACACTGGCAATCTGGTTCCTGTGGCTGGCGTTGAAACCAGGGGAGGCACCCTCGGCGGCATGCTGGGGACTTGCCGGCCTGGTTGCCGGGATGGGATGGTATGCCTACTTTGGTGCGCGTTGGGTCACCGCCCTCATCGGCATGATCGTTGTCTGGCGGATGGTCGTTGAGCCGCGTTTCCTGGCCCGCCATCGTCATGGGCTGCTGCTGTTTGCGGCCGGCTGGCTGATCGTCGTTCTGCCGTTGCTCGGTTGGTACACCGTACACCCTTCGCCGTTGACGGAGCGCTATAATGCCGTAAGCATCTTCGCTTCCGGCTGGTTGGAACGCGAAGTCGAAATCACCGGCAAATCGGCGTTCGCGTTGCTGCTGCGGCAGTTGTGGCGAGCCGCTACCGCCTTTCATCTCACGCCGGATCCCACATTCTGGTACTTCCCTCAAGCGCCGTTGCTGGATTTTATCGGCGGGGCCCTGATGCTGGTCGGATTGGGCGCTGCCTTACGGCATGCGTCCTGGCCTTCGCGCGGTATGACATTGCTCTGGTATGGCACCACGTTGCTGGCGGCCTGGGCGATGACCGAGAATCCCCCCAGTAGCCAGCGCGGCTTGTTGCTTGTCCCGGCCGTGGCGCTGCTGGTGGCCTGGGGTGTGGAGGCGTTGTGGGCGGCGCTCCAATCTCCGCAGTTGGCGCGTGTTACCTTCGGCATTATTTTGAGCGTGATGGCGCTGTATAACCTCAGCTTCTATTTCGGCCTTTATACGCCACGCCGCGTCTACGGCAATCCGACGTCCGAAGTCGCTACCACCCTGGCGTACTACATTTTGGAACATCCTCACCGTGCGTGTCTGGGCAGGGAGGCACAATCTTGCCATAGCATGGTTTACTTTTTCGGCGCGCCGTATCTCTACTGGCAGTTTGGGGGTCTGGCCTTTCTGTTGCGTGGACAGGTGGGGGTGGATGTGCTGCCCGACACGCTGCCGGAGCAAGTTACCTCGCCGGCGCGTTTTATTTTTGTTAGAGAGCGTTTCGGTGAGCTGGAGGCGATCCGTGCGGCCTATCCCGGTGGTACCGTCGCCGAAGTGAGCAGTGCGGATGGGCGCGTCCTGGCGCAGATTTACGATTGGTGAGGATTTCTTGTCAAATGCTATTTTTGCGGTAAAATGAAGAACAGTAGGGATAAACGTGTCGCTGTGGAGGCTGATGGCATATCCCAGAAATCCTAGCCGGCAGTTGCCGGGAGCACGAAGGGAGTGAGAAGCGTGACCTTTGTTTATGCGGATGACAATGAATCCTTTGATTCATTGCTGCGTCGTTTCAAGAAGAAGGTGCAGGGTGACCGCATCCTCTCCGAGATTCGCAAACGGCGTTATTTCGAGCAGCCGAGCATCGTCCGGAAACGCAAACGCGCAGCCAAGTTACGCAAGAGTCGCCGGACTTCGCTCAAAGATAGTCGCAAACAGTACTAAACCGGTTGGGGGTATATGAGCCTTAAGGAGCAACTTCAACACGATTTGCAGGTGGCGATGCGGGCGCGCGATGAGCGCCGCAAGTCGGCCTTGCGTATGGCCCTGACCGCTGTGCAACTGGCAGAGGTCGAGGCCGGAGGCGAGTTGAACGACGAAGGGGTTGTCAATGCAATCCGCAAAGAGATTCGCCGCCGCGAAGACGCCCTGGAGATGATCCGGCAGTCAGGCCGTGCCGACGTGATTGCGGAGGACGAGGCGCAATTGCAGATTCTCCGTGCCTATCTTCCCCAAACGTTGACGGTGGAGGAACTCACATCCATAGCGCGTGAGGCCATTGCCCAGGCCGGTGCGGCGACGCCGGCCGATATGGGCAAAGTCATGAAGTTGCTTATGCCGCGGGTGCAGGGGAAAGCTGATGGACGTATGGTCAGTCAAATCGTCCGTGATCTGCTTTCCGCCTGACCCTTGCTATCCCTTATCTATGAACGTCGAAGCAAGAGGGGCCCCGGCGTGGGGCTCCTCTTGTGCTCTCTGACGATGGACATAACCTATTCGCACAAGGTTTCTCACGGTTGGGGTTTGCGCCAAAGCCTGTTTTGGCTTTGGCTGACGCTGTTGACCGCTTTTGTCCTCATTTTCTCGTTCCCCAATGATTACAACCTGGTCGTCGGCGCCGTCGCACCCCGCGATATCCGCGCGCCGATGGATTTTACCTATATCAGTGAAATCCGCACTCAACAAGCGCGCAAAGAGGCCGTCCGCCAGGTCGCGCCGGTATACACGTCTCCCGATTTCAACCTGGCGCGGCAGCAATATGACCGCGCGCGGCAGGTGTTGGCTTACTTGCGTGAGCTGCGCGCCGACATCTACGCTTCTGAGGCGCAGGGCTACGCCTGGGTTCTGGCCGTGCCGGAACTGGCCGATCTACCCTTGAGCACGGTCAATCTGCTCCTGGATATGTCCGAGGTGAGCTGGAATCGGGTGCAGATGGAGACGCTGAACCTGGTGGATCAAATCATGCGTCAACAACGTATCCGCGAAGAAGACCTCGCCAATGTGCGCGCCAATGTATCGAACCTGGTCGCTTTGGACCTGGGGCAGGATGAAGCCCTGGTAGTGGATGAACTGGTGCAACGTTTCCTGAAGCCGAATGTGTTCTATGATGTGGCTGCGACGGAGGCCGCACGTCAGGCGGCGCGGGATGCCGTCGGGCCTACGTTTCGCACTTTGCGCAGCGGCGAGGTCATTGTGCGCGAGGGCAACGTTGTCTCCGAGCTGGACGTGGAGGCACTGCACGAACTGGGACTGCTGACCCAAACGTGGGATTGGGGGGATTTTGCTTTCATGCTTTTACTTGCCGGAATTGCCGTTTTTACCCTGGGGTTTTACCTGTGGCGATTCCAAATCGAAGTGTTAAACACGGTGTCCACCGAATTTCTATTTGTGCTTTTGTTGTCCATGTTTTTGCTTCTGGCGCGAGTGTTGATTAAGTCGGGGGATGTGTTGCCATATCTCTTTCCGGCGGCGGCACTGGCGATGTTGTTGACGACCACGGTAGGGTTGCCGACGGCAGTGGGCGCGCTGATTTTTACGGGCGCCGTTGCCGGTTGGATTGCCGGACGTTCGTTGGGCTTTGCGCTGTTTGTGATGCTGGGCGGGATCGTGGGGGCGTTGACCCTCCCCCGCTATGAACAAACCGGCACAATTTTCCGCTCCGGGTTGCTGAGCGGGCTGTTGAGCGCGGCCACGTTGTTTGCTTTCAATGCCAGCGATTTTCGGACCGATCCCTTGCCGTTGTTGCTCCAGGCCGGCGGGTGTGTGGCGGGCGGGATCATCTCCGGTGGGTTGACGGTTGGCGGGTTGTTTCTGCTGGCGCCGTTGTTTGGTTTGACGACGACTTTCCGCCTGACGGAGTTGAGCCGTCCCAATCATCCTTTGTTGCAGCAAATGTTGCGTGAGGCCCCGGCCACGTTCAACCACGTGATGATGGTGGCGAGTCTGTCTGAGCAAGCCGCCGAACGCATTGGCGCAAACGCATTGCTCACGCGCGTCGGCGCCTACTATCACGACATCGGCAAACTGGCGCGGCCTTATTTCTTTGTGGAGAACCAGCAGGGGTTGAGCAATCCGCATGACCGGCTCGATCCTTACACGAGCGTGGATGTCCTCAAAGGGCATATTCGGGATGGCCTCAAGCTGGCGCGACAGTATCGCTTGCCGGCGCGGGTATGCGCTTTCATCCCAGAGCACCACGGCACGACGCGGGCGAGTTTCTTCTATCGCAAGGCCGTCGAAGCTGCCGGCGGTGAAGCCGATCTGGTTGATGAATCGCAGTTTCGCTATCCTGGCCCGGTTCCCCAAAGCCGTGAGACATTGCTGGTCATGCTGGCGGATGGCTCAGAAGCGGCCACGCGCGCCCGTCGTCCGGCCACCCCGGAGGAATTAGCCAGCGTCGTCAGTGCGATCTTTGAGCAACGGATGATGGACGGGCAGTTGGATGATTGCCCGATTACGATGAAGGAATTGCATATCGTCAAAGCGACTTACATTGAATTGTTGCGGGGCGCTTTCCATCCCCGTATTCAGTACCCCGAGCCTAAAGAGCCGCCGGTGATGGGAGAGCGAAAACTCGCATAAACTTTCCAACGTTCAAACTTTCCAACGTTCTAACGTTCCAACGGATTTTCAAGGGAGCTAGAGAAACAGATTTATGTGTGCCAAACGTCATGTCATTGATATTCAAGTGGAAGAACAGGTCGGCCCGGTGGACATCAAACCGTTGCGCGAGGCGGTGAGCACTACATTGGCTTACCAGGGCGTGACCGAGCCGTGCGAAATCGTGGTGGTCATCAGCGATGATGAAGTCTTGCGTGACCTGAACACCCGTTTTCGTGGCATCGCTGCGCCGACGGATGTACTTTCCTTTGCTGACGATACCCGTGGGCCGCTGGTGGGGGGTGGGGGACAATTCCCGCGTTACCTGGGCGACATCGTCATTTCGATTGACCGTGCGCGTGCTCAGGCCGAAGCGGCCGGTGCGACGCTGACTCAAGAACTGCAACTGCTCACTGTCCACGGTGTCTTGCATCTGCTGGGGCACGATCACGCCGAGCCGGAGGAAAAGACGGCAATGTGGGCGGCGCAGGTGGCGATTCTCGGTGCGCTTGGCGTGGATATACGGTTGCCGGAATGACTCCACAACGCAACGGAAATTTCTGGATCAGCCTCAAGCATGCGGCCGAGGGCTTGCTCTACGCGGTGCACACGCAACGCAACTTTCGCATTCACCTTGTCGCGACTATCCTGGTGATTGCCGTCGGTTTCTGGCTGCGTCTGGCGCTTGTTCCGTGGGCCATCTTAACGTTGACCATTGGGCTGGTTCTGGTTACCGAGATGGTGAACACCGCCGCCGAGGCGTTGGTGGACTTAGCCAGTCCCGATTACCATCCGTTGGCCAAACTGGTGAAAGATGTGGCTGCCGGCGCCGTGTTGGTGACGGCGATGGTGGCAATTGTCATTGGCCTTCTCGTCCTCGGCCCGCCGCTGCTGGCACTCTTGTTTGGAAATTAGGGATTGGGGATTAGGGAGGTAGGCGGATGATACGGATTTTGTACTTCTCCGGCGCCGGAGAAATTCACGTTGACGCTACGCTGGAATCTTTGCCGAACCTTTTGCGGGATATGGGCGGCATGGTGTGGGTGGACCTGCGCGAAGAGCCCCCGGAAACCTGTGCCCCCATGTTGCGCGACATCTTTGCCTTTCATCCCCTGGCGATTGACGACGCTCTGGAAGAATCGCATGTGCCGAAAGTTGATGATTGGGGCAAGTACCTTTATCTGGTCCTGCATGCGGTGCGCTACGATCCCCTGGACAATCACATTGATACCCTGGAACTGGACATCTTCGTGGGGACGCATTATCTTGTCACCCATCAAACGACGCCGTTGCAGGCGGTGGATCGGGTGTGGAGCTTGTGTCAACGGGACGAACGGCATTTGCGCAAAGGGGCGGCGCACCTGCTGTACAAACTGGCGGACGAGTTAGCTGCGGATTATATGCCGGTTGTTGAAGACATTGATGTCACCATTGACGAAATCGAGGATCAAGTCTTCAACAACCCGGCCCCGAGCGTCCTGGAACAAATCTTCGGCCTCAAACGTGCCTTGCTGACATTGCGACGCATCATTGGCCCCCAGCGCGAAGTGCTCAACAAACTGGGACGCGGCGATTATATTGTCATTCCTCCCGATTATAATGTCTTTTTCCGCGATGTGTACGATCATCTGGTGCGTCTGTATGACATCAGCGAAAGCCTGCGCGACCTGGTGGGCGGCGCATTGGACACCTATCTCTCCGTCGTCAGCAACCGCATGAACGAGTTCATGAAAACGCTGACCGTGATTACGACGATGTTTATGCCGATTTCCTTTCTTGCCGGCTTTTTCGGCATGAATTTCTTCCAACCAACCTTCGCTCTGGATAGCTGGACGGGACGCGGCGCCTTTGCTGCGACGTTGGCGTTGATGCTGGCTGTACCTGTCGGGATGTATATCTGGATGCGCAAGCGTGCCTGGATGTGAAGGGAGGCAGGATGGAAAATGGTCGCAAGCGGATTTTGATCCTGACGGCGGATGCCGGGTTCGGACACCGTAAAGCAGCGATAGCCATCGCTGCGGCGCTGCGCGAAGTGTACGCAGAGCTGTGCACGGTCGAGATCGCCAACCCGCTGGACGATAAGCGTGTCCCGGCTTTTCTACGTGACAGTCAAACCGATTACGACAAGCTGGTGCGGGTGATGCCGGAACTGTATCGCTTCGGCTATGAGACCAGTGACACGGCGCCGATCAGCACTGTCATTGAAGGCGCAATGGTGATGATCCTCTTCAACGTGCTGGCGGATCTCATCCGTAAGTATCGGCCGCATGTGGTTGTGAGCACTTATCCCTTGTATCAATTGCCACTGGCGGCTGTGTATGGCCTGTACCGCAAACGGGCGCCGCTGATCACCGTTGTCACCGATCTGGTTACCGTACATCGCGTGTGGTTTCAGCGTACCAGTGATCTGTGTATTGTGCCCACCGAAGCTGTTTTGGAGCTGGCGCTGGACTACCGCGTCCCGGCGCGCAAGGTGAAAGTGGTGGGCATTCCCGTGCACCCGGATTTTGCGCGCTGGAATGGTGACCAGGCCGCCTTGCAGTCGCAGTTGGGCTGGCGCACGGACCTGACGACGTTGTTGGTTGTGGCGAGCAAGCGTGTCAGGAACATCCGCGATGTGCTGCGCGCGCTCAATCATACACGGCTGCCCTTACAACTGGCGATTGTGGCGGGCGGCGATGAGACGCTCTACCACGATCTTTCCGCGGTCACATGGCACCTTGAAACACATCTCTACCGTCTGGTTGAAAATATGCCTGTGTTTATGCACGCCGCCGATTGTGTCATGAGCAAGGCCGGTGGGTTGATTGTTTCGGAGTCGCTGGCCTGTGGATTGCCGATGTTACTGGTGGATGTCCTTCCGGGGCAAGAAACCGGCAACGCCGATTACGTCATCGGCAATGGGGCAGGGGAGCGGATCAAGGACCCGCTTGCGGCCATAGAGACGCTTTACCACTGGCTTGAAGACGATGGGCGGCTGCTTGCCGAACGCGCGCGCTATGCGCGACGCCTCGGCCGTCCTCATGCGGCTTACGACATTGCCGATTTGATTTGGGAAGCTGCTACACGGGTGTAGAAAAATATTGATCAGCAGATTTAGCAGATTTTTTTGATTATCTGCTTAATCTGCTGATCGAAGATATTTTATCATACATCTGATCAAGAAGATGCCGCTTTCTCGATTAATCCCTCACGCCAGGCATAGATGGCGGCCTGGGTGCGGTCGGAAAGGTGCAGTTTGCTGAGCAGGTTGCTCACGTGCGCCTTGACGGTGCGCTCGGTGACAAAGAGTTTCGCGGCGATTTCGGCGTTGGATTGCCCCTGCGCGATGAGCTGCAACACCTCCATCTCGCGTTCGGTCAGATCGGCGGCCGGGTCTTGAATCGGGCCGGGGGTGCTGACCTCGGCCATCAGCCGCCGGGCAATGCGCGGGTGGAGAATGGCTTCCCCCCGGCTGGCAGCGTGAATGGCGTGGAGCACGGTTTGGGCATCGGCATCTTTGAGCAGATACGAGAGCGCGCCGGCCTTGATGGCCGAGAAAATTAACTCATCCTGGGCATAGCTGGTCAGAACCACGATTTGGGTGCGCGGGCTATTTTGGCGGATTTGGCGTGTGGCCTGCACCCCTCCTTGATCTGAAGGCTGGGTCCCTGGCCGGAGCGGCAACACCAGGTCCATCAACACCACATCCGGCACCAGCTCGGTCACGCCGGCGATGGCGGTTTGGGTATCCCCGGCCTCCCCGACAATGGCAATATCGGGGTGCGCACTCAGGTAGAAACGCAGTCCCTTACGGACGACATCATGGTCGTCCACGATGAACACGGTGATGCGTTCCCCGTTCTCCGTCGAAATCGTCTTATCTGGCATAGATTACCCCCAGGGATCGGAACCTACGCAAACCGGCAGGTTTCTTGCCACAGAGCACACGGAGAACACAGAGATTTTTTATGGTTTCTCAGCGATCTCGGCGGCATGAATGTACCGCAACTGCGTAAGTTCTAAAGTGGGGGATGGGGGGTGAGGAATTCAAGACTTCCTTTCATTCCCAATCCCCAATCCCCAATCCCCAATCCCTAATCCCTAATCCCTGCTTACTTATTCGTCACCGCAACCGGCAGTTCCCCCAATAGCAAGGTGGGGCTGACGCCATGCTCGGTAACGACGATCTTGGCGTTCTCCTTGAGCGCGTTTTCGGTCATCTCCAACTGCCGCAGCAATTGCGCGTTGCCTTGGAAGTATTTCTCGGCGGCCTCGTTGACCAGGCGGATGGCCTCGGCGCGCCCTTCGGCGACGCGGATGGCGGCCTCGCGCTCCCCTTCAGCCTTGCGGATGATGGCTTCGCGCTCCCCTTCGGCGCGCTGGATCGTCGCCAGCTTCTTTTGCTCGGCGGCCTCAAACTCACCGGTCGCCAGCAGGCGCATCGCGCGACGTTCCTGCTCGGCGGTCTTTTGCTTGTGCATGGCGGCCTTGATGTCTTCCGGCGGATCAATGAGCATGATCTCGACTTTGCTGACCACCAGCCCCCAATCGGAGGCGAACTGGTTGAGGACCGTCTGTAAGTTGGTGGCGATCTTTTCGCGGGCCACCAGGCTCTCATCCAGGGTCAGGTCGCCGAACTCCTGACGCAGGTTGGTCATCGCCAGTTGGATGACGGCGCGCTTCCAGTTGTCAATGTTGTAGAACGTACGTTTGATGGATTCCTCATCGGATTTGGGGCGTACCCACATCACGCCGTCCACGCGGATTTCGACATTGTCTTTGGTGATCACCGGCTGCGGGGGGATGTCCATCGTGTGCTCACGGATGTCGCGCACGCGGACAAGCTGGAAGAAGGGCAGTTGAAATCCGAGGCCGGGCATCACGAAGCCATCGTATTTGCCGAGCGTCTCCTTAATGCCGCGTTCATAAGGTTTTAAGGTGTAGATCATACTGTAAATTGTTCTCATGGGACTCCTTTCGTTTGCTTGCTTTTGAATGATGGATTAAACGATAGACAATTCATTGATAATGCGCGCTGTGACCATTGCTACCAGCGGGAGCGGCAGCGCAGTGTGTAACGTGATACGGTAGGCGCCGTTGCCGGTGAAGCACAGCAGTTCCTGCCCGTTCTCATCGGTGAGGATGAACGTGCACCCGGCCTTGGCATCCTGGGCTTCGCCTTTAGCATAGGCCAGGCGGTAGCCGCGTCCATCGTAGATGATCTCGCTCCAGGTGTGCATCTGGCGTCCCTGATATTGGATGGCGGCCAGTGGTTGCTTGTTACGGCGCAAGACCATCCGGCCACTGAGGCCCCGGACCGGTCGCAAGGCCCACGAAGCGCCATCGGTTTCCCACTCAAACCCCGATGCGCCTTGATGGAGACGCACGATTGGCTCGTCCTGGTCACCGGCCGTCAAGGTGTACGTCTTACCCAGGCCGAGGAACCCCGGCGTTCGGCGACAGACCAGCGGTGTGGTGTCCGGTTCCAGGATGGGATCGCGCAGGTAAAGCAAATCGGCGGGCAACCACGGCCATGTCTGACCGACCGGTATTTCCAGTTTGGCGCCTAACCAGGCCCAATTATCCAGGCTCACATCGGGGCGATGCGGCGCAGCGCCGCTGGGCGTGGGGGTAACGGTCGGCGTATAGGGCAACTCCACCTCGGCGCGTACCGTGGTGCCGATCCCCGGCTCGCTCTTTACCGTCAGGCGTCCACCGATGCTCATCAGCCGTTCTTGCATATTCGTCAATCCCAGGCCGTGACCGGTCTGCGTCGTATCGAATCCCACGCCGTTGTCTTCGATGGTCAAGATAGCGCGATCCAAACCGCAGCGCAGGTGGACATCTACACGGGTGGCTTTGGCATGCCGGGCGACGTTGTGCAAGGCTTCTTGGGCCACCCGATAGAGCGCCTCGGTGACGGCCGAGGGCAGGCGTTTGTCGTCGCCCTGCGTCTCCAGGTAAACCAGGAGGTGTTCTTGCGCACCGAAGAGTAGCGTGTAGTCGTTGAGTGCGGTCGCCAGTCCCTGTTCTTGAAGGGACCCGGGGCGCAGGTCTTCGATGAGGCGGGTGGTTTCGCGTTGGGCGTTTTGGGCCGCCTTCTCGATTTCGCGCACCATCTCGGCCAGGCCGGCGATGTCCGGCATGGTTGTCTGATCCGCGGTGCGTTCTAAGGCGTCGAAGTGGGTGCGGATGGCGCTGGCCGTCATCGCCAGGCTGAACAGATGTTGCTTGACGCTGTCATGAAGCTCGCGGGCCAGCCGGTTACGCTCCTCGACGACGGCTAATGCGCGCACTTGATCGGTCAAACGGGCATTGCGTTCGCGCAGCGCAGCCAGGTCCTCCTCATCTTTTTCGAGGTTTTCCGCCAGGGCGTTCAATTGTTCGGCCAACTGTCCAATGTCATCGTGGCGCGCATCGCGGATGCGCAGCGCCAGATTGCCCCGCAGCCAGGCGCGGCTGATTTCAAGGATGCGCTGCAACCGGCGCGTCAGAGGCTGCGTGACGAGCATACCCAGCAGCAATCCGATACAGGCCGCGCCGCAGACGACGAAGATAATGTGCAGCCCCCAAATCATCTTCTCTCGCAGCAAGGCCAGCAGTCCCAGGCCGACAATCTCGGCGAACAGGACGCTGAGCCATGTCACGACGGCATGGGCCAGGGATAACTTGTGCCACACGTTGAGAATTGCAGGATGCCGATTGTCCATAGTACGCTCCTTTGGCAATAGTCGCATAGTCGTCAGTCAAATAGTCGAACTATGCTTCTATTATAGGGAGGTTAAGCGAGTTTGTCATCAGGCATGCGAACAGATTTTTACCTGTACCTGAGTACAAGGGTGGGTGTGATCCAGGCCGGCTGCGCGGATCAGGCAAGTTGCTGTTTGAACGTCTGCGCCTGCGCCAGGTCATCCTGGGCGTTCAGTTTCTCAAAGCTACGGATGGCTTGCTCCAGGTAATTTTGGGCGGTGTCGCCTGCTGCCTCGCTGGAGGTCAGGGCCAGGCGGGCTAAGGCCAGTTTGGTTCTGGCAGCCTCGTGCTCGTTATTCAGGTTATTCAGGATGAGCAGGCTGGTTCGCATGGCCGCGGCGGCAAACTGTAGATTGCCGCGGGTCAGGTAAATTTCACCCAACACCCGCTGGGCGATGCCTCTTTCCAGGGGATCGCTGTAAGTCTCGGCCAATGCGGCCGCTTGCTGGACATGCGCCAGGGCTTGTTCGAGGTTGCCGGTGCTGCGGTAATACTCACCCCACAGGCGCTCCAGCTCGGCCAGGAACTCTTTGGAGCCGATCTCGTTGAGGAGAACCTGGGCGCGTTCCAGGGCACGTTGGGCTTGCTCCCACTGTTGCAGATGGAGATAGATCTGTGCCAGGTTGATGAGCGCGGCAGCTTCACCGCGCGGCGCGTGGATGCTCTCCCAAATGGCCAGGGATTGTTCGTATAGCTCCTGTGCGCCTTTCCATTCGCCGCGCTTGAGATACAGGTTTGCCAGATTGTTGCTGCTCATGGCCTGTCCGTACACGTCGCCGATTTCGCGCTTGATGGCCCAGCCGCATTGATAGGCTTCATCGGCCTGATCCCAATTCCCCTGAAGCTCATAGACGCCGGCCAGGTTGATATAGGCATGGGATTCACCGACCAGATCGCCGATTTGCCGGTAGGCCTGCAGGCTTTCCTGGCATAATTTTGCAGCGTTATCCAGGTTGCCGAGGCGTATGTCTATGCTGGCTTGCGTATTGAGCGCTGCTGCAAGAGCCTGGGTGCCTTCAGGGGTAGGGATGCGGGTGGCGATGTTGAGACTCCGGCGACACCAGGCCAGGGCTTTGTCATTTTCGCCCTGCCGACTGTAAACTTTGGCTCCGAGGAGGTAAATTCGCGCTGCCTCGACGGACGGTTCGTCGTCTGCCACGGCGTCTAGTCCCTGGCGCAGCCATGCGAAAACGGCGTGGTATTCGTCACGCAGCTCGTAGATGTTGGCAATCTCATAGCACAGGCCGGCCAGTTGACGGCGTTGCTCGGTGGATGGCGGCTGGGCCTTGAGTACGGCATGGACTGCGGCATAGTGTTTGAGGGCTTCATCATACTGCCCGGTCAAAGTCAACACCATACCCGCCAGTTGATGCGCCAGCAGCAGTTGGGGTTGATATTCGGGGATATCTTGGGGAGACAACTGGCTCAATATGGTCAGGGCACGTTCGATCCATTCTAACGCGCTTTCGTTCGCGTAGGCCAGGAGCGCCTGGCGCGCTGCCTGAAGGCTGTAATTGATCGCCTTGTTCACTTCGCCGGCCTCATTGAAGTGATAAGCCAGCGCCTCGGCCAAAAAAGCGGTATGCCCCCCCGCGCGATATTCGAGAGCCTCGCCGGCTTTGCGGTGCAGCAATCGCCGCCGCAGCGGCCCCAATTCGGTGTAGATGACGTATTGGATTTCTGATTGCCGGAAGCGCAAAGCTATCCCGCCGGGGACCTCTTCGATCAGTTGCCGCTCTAACGCCTCGTCTAAATGTTCCAGGACTGCCCATTCCGAGAGCGCGCTCATCCTTTGCAGGTCGTCAAAGCGGAAGGTCTCCCCCAGGACGGCGGCCTGGCGCAGCAAGGTCTGCGTTTCGATGCTTAAGTGCTCGACCCGCCGCCAGACTGCCTCGCGTACGCTCTGCGGCAACCGCACTTCTTCGAGCGCCCGTACATACCATTCAGGATTGCTGGCGGCTTCAGCGGCGGGGGGAATCAACCCCTCATCTTCCAGCTCTTTGGCGACTTCTTCTACATAGAAGGGGTTGCCAGCGGTATGTTCGTAGATTTTCTCGATCAGGGCTTCGGGGACGATGCGATTCCAGATGTAGGCCAGAACAAATCCAACCTCATCCTGGGTCAAGCGTTCCAGGGAGATATGCCGATACGTGGGGTGACTGTGCAGGCCACGCAAAGTTTCCAGGAGGGGATGCCCGCGCTGCACTTCGGTATCGCAATACGTGCCGATGATGAATAAGGACATGGTAGGCAGATGGCGTCCCAGGTAGAGCAACAGTTCCAGGCTGCTGCGGTCGGCCCATTGCAAATCTTCAAGGATGAGGAACCACGCCCGTTCCTGAGTGGCGCGGCGGATGAACTGGGTGAGGCTAGTCATCAGGCGCAATTGTTCTTGCCGCGGATCCAGCGCCGGTGGGATGGGCAGGTCCGGCAACATTTGAC
Organism: Chloroflexota bacterium; assembly: GCA_019873645.1. Classification (GTDB taxonomy): domain Bacteria; phylum Chloroflexota; class Anaerolineae; order B4-G1; family SLSP01; genus DSWT01. The sequence continues at coordinate 62,189 of JAIOAX010000009.1, forward strand.
GGATTTCGGGGATCAAGGGTGTGAAATTGCTGAGCTGTTGACGCGCCTCGGCATCAAAGAATTCCGGCGGGACGGTGTGGAGATAGGTGCGGAGCACTTCGGTGAACAGCCGATAGGCCGGGCGCCCCTCCACATCTTCGCAGTGCCCGGTGAGCAGGACGGGCGGATGGCATTGCGCTGCCACATGTTGCGCCAGGCGCGTTTTCCCAATGCCGGCCTCACCGGTGATGAAAGCGAGTTGTCCGTGTCCGGCGCGCGCCTCCTCCCAACAAGCGCGGAGGATTTGCACCTGTTTCTCGCGGCCCACGAGCAAGCGGGTATGCGGGCGGGTGGCGTACTCCATATCACTGAGCAGGTTGCTGAGGATCCGCCGTACCTGTTGGGCGCTGGCATAGCGGTTGTTGGGGTTTTGATCCAGCAATTTGAGGATTAAATGTTCCAGCGAGGCCGAGATGTGCGGGTTGAGTTCTCGCGGTTGACGTGGCGCATAACGCAGCCGACTGCGCATCACCATCTGTTCAAAGCTTTCACCGGTCGGGGGTTCCGCGCTTGAGGCCAACGGCTCTTCAAAAGGAAGTCGCCCCGTGAAAAGTTGATACAGGATCACCCCAAAGGCATAGAGATCGGTGCGCGCATCCAGGGGTTGACCCAGGATTTGCTCTGGCGCCAGGTAAGCGGCGGTCAGGAAGAGTTTGGGGGTATCCAGCAGATTGCGCCCTTCTTCGAGTCGCCCCAAACCCAGACCCGTGAGCCGTGCGCCCTCGGGGGTGATGAAGATGTTTTGCGGTTTCAGGTCCCCCAGGATAACGCCGTGGCTATGCGCGTATTCCAGGGCGCGGATCGTATCCAGGGCAATGTTCAGTAGCTGCGGCGACCCTTCAAAGAATGATTGCGGCAACTGGTCCTGTTGGAGTTGCGGCTTTTGTTCATTCAGAAAGTCCTGCAAGGTGGGGTAGGGGACATACTCCTCCACGCTCAGGACGTAATTCTCTCCTCTGTCCCAGGCATACACTTTGACGATACCGGGATAATCCAGGGCTACGATTTGCGGCGTTTGGTGCATGAACCATTCGATCGTTTCGGCGCTGAAGGCGGGGGAGAGGACTTTGAGGACGACCGGCTGGTTGGTTTCGAGGTCTGTAGCTCTCAAGACGGTGCCCAGCGCGCTCTCACCGATTTTCTCCTCAATCCGGTAGCGCTCTTTGATCACCTGTCCGGGCAGGTTGAGGGCTTCGCGGGCCTGCACTGCGGCAAGGGCGGCTTCTATGGAGGGATAGATGGTGAAACAGTCTCCATAGCCGCCCAGTTTAATGATCTGCTTGACCTTTTCCGATGGCGCGGCCAAAATAATAGGCTTGCCGCCCCATTTCTGGTGAAAGGCGACCAGCGACTTGAGGCTGGCGGTGGTGAATGTCTCGACCTGCGATAGATCAATGATTGAACTGGTCGGTGAGTGGGCATCGAGCAGGCGGGTCAATTGCCGCGCCAACTCGGCGAAGCTATGTTCATCGAAAACCCTGGTTGGGGTGACGATGGCCGTTTCACCGTTGGGGGTAAATTGGAGATCAACGGCGCCGGCCGGCGTTAAATCAAAGGTCATGCCCTCGCAAGCGACGATCATCTCCAATGCCCCGCGCGTGGCGTTTTGGGTTTGATACTCAACCGCACCTTGATAAATCTGTTCAATCTTGGCGTCGGAGTACGAAGGATCATGGTGGAAGAGGATCAGCCGCTTGACGCCGGCCGCCTGGGCCAGGTCTACGCCGATCATCGCCGAGCTGTGCCCCCAATCCTCTTTCATCCAGGCATCTCGCAGTGTATACATCGCATCAAACACCAGCGCATCGGCGTTGCGGAAGAATGTGATGTAGGGATCAACGACGTCGTCCTCCAACTTTTTGTACTCCGCATCGCTGGCGTAAACAAAAATGCTATGCTGGTCTCTGAGACGATAACTGTAGGCATCGCCGGGATGCGCATTCTTGAGGGCGTCCACCTGCACTTTCCCGACATTGATTGGCTCCCCCGGCTCTATATGGATGAATTGGATGTCGGCCTTCATCTGATAAAGGGCTACCGGCCAAGTCAGGGGATTTTGCTGGATTTCAAACACATTTTTCAGGTCGTGTGCGCCGTAGATGAAAATGCGATTGCCCTGAGCAAAGGCCGGCATAAACATCGGAAACCCCTGAATGTGGTCCCAGTGCGTGTGACTGATGAAAAGATGGAGTGTCCCTTTGCCTTCGCCGAAAGGCCCGTTCATAAGCTCCAGACCTAGCGGATACAGACCTGATCCGGCATCCAGGACGATCAATTCCCCATGAGCCTGGATCTCGATGCAGGGCGTATTGCCGCCGGTGGTGCCGCGAACCAACGGCGGAAGCTTTTTGATGTAGGCGCGGACCGCTTCTGGATCCTTGGTGTTGATCGCCGGCATATTCAGGATGGCCTGATAGAGCTTTTCCTCGATTTGCCTGGAATCAAGCGGCGAAGGAATTGAGCCGCGGGTACCCCAAATTTTGATTTTCATCTGTCGCCATAATCCTCGTTAAAAAACACCACTTCTAGCTTGAATGGTTATGCTTGCGGCTCCTCTTCCGGCAAGGGGAGCGCAATATAGAATGTACTTCCTTGATTGGGCACACTTTCTACCCACACCCGCCCGCCGTGACGCTCGATGATAGACTTGACCAGCGCCAACCCCAGGCCGGTTCCCTGGACATTGCCGGTTTCACGGCGTTTGATCCGATAGAATTTCTCGAAAAGCCGCACCTGATCCTCCGGCGCAATCCCGATGCCGGTGTCGGTGATGTGGATAATCGCTTCCTGGCGCGAGGTGCCCAACCCCACACTGACCTGACCGGAGGTCGGCGTATACTTGATAGCGTTATCTACCAGATTGCTGACCGCCTGACGCAGCAACGTCCGGTCTCCGATGACGGTAGGTGCGCCTTCCGCTGGCTCCAGCCGCAGCGTGATGCCCTTGGCCGCCGCACGCGCGCGCATCGTATCTACCGCTTCGACAAGGATCAACCCCAGCCGGCATGGCTCCTGGCGAATGCCTACGCCGGCCTCGATGCGTCGCAGATTGAGCAGGTCGCCGATCAACGCGCTCATCTGGTCTATGCCTTCAAGGATGCGATCCAGATAATCGTGCTGCTTGTCGTTCAAATCGCCGACCATCGTGAGCATGGTGGCATAACCCCGTATAAATGTCAACGGCGCGCGCAGGTCGTGCGAAACTGTAGACACAAACTCGGACTTCATCTCATCGAGTTCTTTGAAGTGGGTGACGTCGCGCATCACCGCCACCATGCCCAATGTCACACCTTCGGCGCCGGTGATGGGCGCGATGCTGGCGTAGAAAGTACGTTTGTCTTCAAGTGGCACTTCAACGGCCGGGTGCTGTTTTTCGTCTTTGCCCTGGATGAGAGCCTGTTTTAATGGTTCGGGCAGGGCCAGGCTGCTCAGGGGGCGTCCATAGGCCGATTCGTCCAGCGCTAATAACCGTTGAGCCGCCGGGTTGGTCAACAAGAGCCGGCTTTCGGCGTCGGTCACGAGAATTGCGTCTGTCGTGCTGGCGAGGATCGCTGCCAGCCGGCGCCGCCCGCCTTCGGCTGCCTGAAAGAGGCGCGCATTTTCGACCAATACGGCCGCCTGGCCGGCAAGCGTGGAAAGGAAGTTCACCCGCGCCTCGTCGAAAGCATCCTTTTTATCGGTGCCCACCCACAGTACCGCGACAGTGCTGTTTTGCGGGCGGACAGGGAAGATGGCAACGCTTTGCAGTTTGTCGCTGGCCAAAGCTGAACCTTTGGCCTGGGTAAGATCCTGGATGACGAGCGGATCACGGCGTCGCAGCAAGACGGTCGCGAAAGCGCGGTCCAGGTCTGCAAAACTATCATCCTCGTCGCCGACGGCAAACACACGCTGTGGCCGCTCTCCACTGCCGAGGAGCACGAAGCGCGCCACCACGGCATCGGTCTCATCCAACGCGCCTTCGAGGATGGGATGCACGCCGCGTTCCAGGTCCAGAGTAGCCGAAACGCTCTGCGAGATATTGAGCAGGAGGGACAAATCATTCAGGCGGGCCTGTAATCGCACCCGCATCTGCTCAAAAGCATTGCCGAGTTGCGCGACTTCATCTTCGCCCGCGATGGCTACCGGTACGTCCAGATTGCCGCGCGCGATGTGGTTGGCGGCTTCGGCCAGGGTGTTGAGCGGCTGAATAATGCGGGTGGCGAAGAAGGGGATGGCCAGCAACAGCGCCACGCCGACCGAAATTTGCACCAGCAACAGGGGACTGGAGATTTTGGCGGCCGTTTCCAGGACGGTGGTAAAGGGCAGTTGCAAGACTACCTTGTAGGGTGTACCGTCAACGTTGAGCACATAAATCAAAATGCGATACCCATCGGCGCTGATGTCTTCATAGCTGATCCCATTGCCGATGGATTTAGCGTAACGGGCCGCCTCTGCGTTGATCGCCCACGGCCTGAGCACATATTCAGGTTGGGGATGAGCAATAATGAAGCCATTCTCATCCAGGATGAATCCATAGCCCGATCCGCCCGTGGCCTGGAGAACATTCAGAGCACGCCGCATTTCCGGGTTCATATCCAACTGCACCCGCCCTAACAGAAAGGCTTCCGGTGGCTGTTGCGGGGCATCGCCATCTCTGAAAATTTGTTCAACGAGGGTGATGCCGTATTGGCCTGAGGGCAGTTTCGTCAGATGGGTCACCGACGAGAACGGAATCACCGACTGTGCGCGTTCGAGAACCCACTGTTCATCAGTCGTTAGCCCCAGGGCTTTGGCCTCTTGGGGAACGGCTTCGGTGATTTTCAAGTTTTGGTCAACCAACAGCAATTCTTGGAAAAACGGTACAACCTGGCGTGCTGTTTCCAGAGCTGCGGTGCGCTGCTGCGGATCGTCAGAGAGCAAAGCCGGATCCTCGGCGAAGGTACTGATCAGGTTTTGGCCTGAGAGGTGGAAATAGGTGATGCTGTTAGCGGCGTTCTCGGCACTGCGGCGCATTTCGTTGAGCGATTGCTCGCGGGCCAGGTTGATCGCCCGTGTGGTGACGGCGACTACCGACAGGATGGTGCTCAGCAGTACCAGGGGGATAATCAGGATGATGAGCCGGGCGCGCACCGATTTGCTGTATAGAGAGACGGTGTCGGCCCGCTGAAAGGCGCGCCAGCGTGGATTATGAAAAAGAACTTGAAAGACGATCCCTAAGGATAACGTCCCCACAAGCCACAGAGGCAACTCGTTGTTCCAGATGGCAATGAGATAGTCAATGGCTAACAGTCCCCCCGGCGGCAGGTTGGCTGCCAGGCGGCTGATGGATAACAGCCCCAGGGGCAAACACACCGCCGTCGGAAAGGCTATCAGCGGACGGCGCAGGATGTCGTACAGCTCCCCTTTGTAGGGCTGATGTAAGAGATAGCCGACCGCCAGTCCCCATGATGAAAACGCCAGCAGGTCGGTGAATGTCAGGGGGCCGAACCATGCCCATGTCAGACTGACAGCCAGATTGGCAAGCAGTGCTGGTCCTGGGCCGAGCCAGATGGTGACCAGGGCCACCAGGAAAAGCCCCACCAGGGATAAAACGGGTGCTGAAGGCAGCACACTGATGGGGGAAGCGGGAAGCACTTTGAAGACACGATAGAGGATGAGCAATGAGCGAGTGAAGAAAACGAGCACAAAGCAAAGACCGAGGTACAGCCCACCTTTGATGTCCAGCTTTCTGAAGTCTGCACGACGTAGCCACAGGGCCCAGCCAAACAGACCTGCATAAATAGCTGTCAGGATAATGCTTGGTAGCTCCAGGGGAAATTCCAGAGAAAACGTCCCCGGAGTACGCCATATATCCAAATCCATAATGACAATCCTCTTGCTCAGTCTAGCGATGGGGTGTGCGAGTTTCTGTGTGACAATTCCAACTTTAATAATACTCAAATGAGAGTAAAGGGCAAGTTGCAAGAGCAACGTTGACAGAAAGGCTGCTTAAAGTAGAATGAGGCGTGTTCGAATTGCCAAAGGATTAGGAGGACAGTTATGGATACCCTGCAGGCGCAACTCGGAAACCCGGTCGAGACACGTCCCGCTTGTGGCGTGTGTTGCGATGAGTGCGTCTGTCTGCCGGAGGAAGAACGTCCTGTTCCGCATCCCAGCTTTCTGGAGCGCCTCCGCGAGGATGTACGCACTGTCTTCGCCAAGGACCCTGCGGCCCGCAGTGTGCTCGAAGTGCTGACTTGCTATCCCGGTTTGCATGCCATCTGGATGTACCGGGTGGCGCATGCCTTGTGGGTGCACAAGTTCTACTTCCTGGCGCGTTTCATTTCGCACCTCGCGCGCTGGTTGACGGGGGTTGAGATCCATCCAGGAGCGACCATCGGACGGCGCGTGTTTATTGATCACGGCATGGGGGTGGTCATCGGCGAAACGGCGGAGGTGGGGGATGATGTTTTGATTTATAAAGGCGTCGTTTTGGGCGGCGTCTCACTGGAAAAGACCAAGCGTCATCCCACCATCGGCAAGGGGGTGGTGCTCGGCACGGATGCGATTGTGCTTGGGCCGATTGAGGTGGGCGACAATGCGCAGATTGGCTCCGGGTCGGTGGTGGTAAAGCCGGTGCCGGCGTATGCCACCGTTGTCGGCGTGCCGGGGCGCGTCGTCAAGATCGGCGGCGTCGCGTGTCGTCTCAAGCCCGATTTGCACCACGAGCAACTGCCCGATATGATGCTCGATACGCTCGACCGGCTCACACAGCGCATCACGGCGCTCGAAGCGCGCCTGAATGAGCTGGAACAACTCGGCGTCCCGCTTCAACAAACTTTTGCGTTGGAACAGGTTGAGTCTTAGGTTGATTGCACCTTATAGAGGGCTTGCTTATGCATCCTTTAACTTATGCTCAGACGCACCATGACAAGTTTTTGGAAGAACTCAAAACCTTTTTGCGCATCCCCAGCATCAGCACACAGGCCGAACATAAGGCGGATATTGAGCGTGCTGCAACATGGTTGCGCGATGCTTTGCTGGACGCAGGCTTCCTCAAGGCTGAGGTGCTGCCCACGACGGGACATCCCATTGTCTATGCGGAATGGTTGGCTGCCGGCTCTGCCGCGCCGACCGTACTCATCTACGGGCACTATGATGTACAACCGCCTGATCCGCTGGAGCTATGGCATACGCCGCCCTTTGAGCCGACGGTCGTAGGGGATAATCTCGTCGCGCGGGGCGCATCTGACGATAAGGGGCAGGTGTTTGTCCACCTGAAGGCCGCCGAAGCCTTCAAGGCGACGACCGGCGCGCCGCCGGTTAATCTCAAGTGCATTTTCGAGGGCGAAGAGGAAATCGGCAGCCCCAGTTTCAATCCTTTCGTGTTCGCGCACGCCGATTTGCTGGCGGCGGATGTGGCGCTCATCTCGGATACCCACATTCTGGGGATGGACAAGCCGAGCATTGTCTATGCTCTGCGTGGATTGGCGTATTTGGAAGTGAAGGTGACCGGCCCGGACCACGACCTTCATTCCGGCATCTACGGCGGCGCGGTGCTCAATCCCATCAACGCGCTCTGTCGGATGATCGCACAACTCCAGGATGCGGACGGGCGCATCACCATCCCCGGTTTCTACGACAAAGTGCGCGCTCTTGCCCCTGATGAGCGCGCGGAACTGGCGAAAGTTCCCTTTGACCATGCCGCCTGGCTCAAGGAAGCCGGTGTGAAGGCTGACTGGGGCGAACCCGGGTATACCGTTATCGAGCGTACCTCGGCGCGGCCCACGCTGGATGTGAACGGCATTTGGGGCGGCTACACACAACCCGGCGCGAAGACGGTGCTGCCCGGTGAGGCGTATGCCAAAATTTCGATGCGTTTGGTGCCGGATCAAGACCCAAAGGAGATTACGCGGCTGGTGCGGGAGTACCTCTTGCGCATAGCTCCGCCGGCCGTGACCGTCGAGGTGCGCGACCTGCACGGGGGCGACGGCGCGATAGTGCGCCGTGACAGTCCGGCGATGCGGTCGGCATTCCGCGCCTACGCCGCGACCTTTGGCGTCGAACCGATCTTCATGCGCGAGGGTGGCTCCATTCCCGTCGTGGCGACGTTCCAGAAGGCACTCGGTATCGAAACGATCCTGATGGGCTTCGGCCTGCCCGACGACCGGCTACACTCGCCCAATGAAAAGTTCCACATCCCCATTTTCTATAAGGGTATCGAGACGGTGATCCGGTTTTGGGAGGGCTTGCGGGACGCCGGTGTGTGATTAAGGTAGTCGTGGTTTCCACATCGCGCTTATTTTGTGCTTGCGGCGGATTGTCAAATCCGCCGCAAGTTACTTTATTGCCCGGACTGCCGTGCGAAATTTCGGGCGCACATCCCCACAGCGCGATACATTCCCAATGGTTCGTAGAACGATTGTATATCGGTGTCGCAGAGCAGGTCGATCATATACAAGTCCTGCAAGCGTTCCAACATCCGGCGCACCAGTGTTTGGCCGATGCCTTGATGTTGGTACGCGGGTAACACTTCGAGGAACGGGATGTAGGCCGCAAGCACGCCATCTGTGATCGCCGTGATGAAGCCGACGACTTGCCTCGTCTCTGTATCTACTGCCAGCATGACCGCGTCGCTGTTGCGCAGCAGGCGCAGATGCACGTCCGGCGTCGGCGGGTTCGGCCAGCCGACGAAGAAGCCGTTCAACTGCGCAGGTGTGATGTCCTCTGCTGAATGTTGGTATTCGATCACGGCCACAAGAATGCCCAAACGGCTATCATTTGTTGATCTGCTCTAGCTCTTTCTGAAGCACTGGCAGGCAATTTTTTACACTGCCGAGCGTAGCAAAGCACTTGCTGCGTAATCCTCAAACGTTTTATCTGCGGTGAATTCAACATAGGTCCAGCTGTTTGACGCCGTATTTCCGGCAAAGCTTGGCTAGTTCATCTATGTAGAGGTTGATTTCTGGAATCGTAGTTACTTTAATATCGTACTTTTCACCCTTGTTATTGCTGCTGCACCTTCGCCCAACTATCCCGCAGTGACACCGTCAGATTGAACACGAGTTTCCCCATTGTCGTATCCGGGTCGGTGCAGAAGTAGCCCTTGCGCATAAACTGATAGCGGTCGCCTGGCCTGGTTTCCGCAAGGTTAGGTTCCACCTTCGCATCGGGCAGGATGATGAGCGAATCGGGGTTCAAATTCGCCATAAAGTCCTGCCCTTCCTCAACCTCGCTCGGATCGTCTTTGGTGAAGAGATAATCGTACAAACGCACCTCAGCGTCCAGCGCGTGGGCGGCGGAGACCCAGTGAATCGTCCCCTTGACCTTGCGTCCGTCGGGCGTGGCGCCGCCGCGCGAGGCCGGATCGTAGGTACAGCGTAGCGCGGTGATGTTGCCATCCGCATCTTTGATCACGCCCGTGCAAGTGATGTAATAGGCGTTCATCAACCGCACCTCGCCGCCGGGTGAAAGGCGGAAGTATTTGGGCGGCGGGCTTTCCATAAAATCTTCGCGCTCAATGTAGATGACGCGGGAGAACGGTACCTGCCGTGTGCCCATTTCGGGTTTCTGCGGATGATTGGGCACGTCGAAATACTCCACTTGTCCCTCTGGATAATTCTCAATGACTACTTTGAGTGGTTCAAGCACCGCCATGGCCCGCGGAGCGCGCTCGTTCAGATCGTCGCGGACGCAATGTTCGAGCAGCGCGATGTCCACCACACTGTTGGCCTTGGCGACGCCGACGCGCTCCAGAAAGTCGGCGATGACCTTCGGCGTGTAGCCGCGCCGCCGCAAGCCGCGCAGCGTAGGCATGCGGGGGTCGTCCCAACCGCGCACGTGGCCCTCGTTCACTAAACGTAACAGGAAACGCTTGCTGAGCACCGTGCGGGTGAGGTTGAGCCGCGCGAACTCGATCTGCTGCGGGTGATAGATGCCCAGCGCATCGAGAAACCAGTCGTAGAGCGGGCGATGGTCTTCATAGCCCAGGTCGCACAGCGAGTGCGTGACGCCTTCGATGGAGTCTTCCAGGCCGTGCGCCCAGTCGTACATGGGGTAGATGTGCCATTTGTCACCGGTGCGGTGATGAGGGGTGTGCAGGATGCGGTACATTACCGGATCGCGCAGGTTGAGGTTGGGCGAGGCCATATCAATCTTGGCGCGCAGTACCCGCGAGCCGGCGGGAAATTCCCCTGCACGCATGCGGCGCAGCAAGTCGAGGTTTTCTTCGACCGAGCGGTCGCGGTAGGGGCTATTTTTGCCGGGTTCGGTGAGTGTGCCGCGATACTCGCGGATTTCGTCGGCGCTCAGATCGTCCACGTAAGCCTGCCCCTGGCGTACAAGCTGCTCGGCCCACTCGTACATCTGCTCGAAATAGTCGGAAGCGTAGTAGACTTTGTCGCCGAAGTCGTGGCCGAGCCAGCGCACATCTTCGATGATGGCTTTCACGTATTCGTCGGCCTCTTTGGCGGGGTTAGTATCGTCGAAGCGCAGGTTGCACTTCCCGCCGTAGTCTTTGGCGACGCCGAAGTCAATCGCCATCGCCTTGGCATGGCCAATGTGCAGGTAACCGTTCGGCTCCGGTGGGAAGCGGGTATGTACGCGCCCGCCGAACCGGCCGGTGCGCAGGTCTTCTTCGACGGCTGCGCGGATAAAGTCGCGTGGGGTGGGGACTGTGTTTTCGGTCATCATCTCCTCCAGCGAATTGTGAATTGTGAATTGCGAATTACGAATTACGATGAAGTTGGAAAGTCTGTTTAACTGGTTGACTATTATATGCGCCTTTGCATTATCGGCAAGAAGCTGAGGAACGTTGCGCTTTTGCCCCTCTCAACCTTGCTCCCTTTGGGGCGAGGAGATATATAGATGGGGACCGTGGGCGGTGAAGCCGCCCACAGTCCCCCTTTGAGAAATCCTCCCGCTCTCCTCGCACGCGGGGAGAGCAAGAGGCAGGAGGTGAGAAGGAAAAACTCAACAAAACTGCCCCTGTCCTGAAATACACCTCGCCACTAAGGGACATTTGAACGTTATGCTGAAGTTGTGTATACTTTGGACATGACACGTATGCGAATTGCGAATCACGAATTACGAATCACATATTAACAAAAATCGTTTCAAGGAGAATGCTATGGCTCGTATTCCGATTGCACTACAACTGTATTCCGTCCGCCACGATTGTGAAAAAGACTTGCCCGGTACACTGAAGGCTGTGGCCGGGATGGGCTATGAGGGCGTGGATTTTGCCGGCTACTACGGCTACGATGCACACACGCTCCGCGCACTGCTCGATGATTTGGGACTTAAGGTCGCCGGATGTCACACGGGTATCCAGACATTGCTCGGTGATGAGCTGCCAAAAACAGTTGAGTTCAACCACATTCTCGGCAACAAGTATCTCATTGTCCCCTGGTTGCCGGAGTCGTACCGTGATTCCCGCGATGCCTGGCGCAGAACCGCCGATCTGTTCAACGAGATTGCGACAAAATTGAAGCCGGAAGGGATGTTTACCGGTTATCACAACCATCACATCGAGTTCACGCCGCTGGATGGCGAGGTGCCCTGGGACACCTTCTTTAGCAACACCGTCCCCGAAGTGGTGATGCAGATTGATCTCGGCAACGCGCTGCATGGCGGCGCGGACCCGGTGGCTTTCCTCAAGCGTTATCCGGGTCGCGCGCGCACCGTGCATTTGAAAGAATACTCGGCCGCCAATGACAAGGCCATCATCGGCGAAGGCGATGTGAATTGGGCTGAAATCTTCCGCATCTGCGATGCCGATCCTGTGACCGAGTGGTATATCGTCGAACAAGAGAGCTACGCCTACCCGCCGCTGGAGTGTGTGGAGCGTTGTTTACAGGCACTGCGGGCGATGGGGAAGTGAGGCGAAGGAGTGAATCGGCGAATAAGCGAATCACCGATTACCAGTTACCAAGCACCGATTGCCAATCACTAAAAAAGGATGGAGAGAATGATCAAGATTGCTGAAGTATTACCCCCTTATCCTACCCCCCTGTGGCGGATGGTAAAGCAGTGTGGGGTGAATTATGTCGTTGGGACGATGGATTTTCGCCGCGGCCTGGATGTGGACAAGGAGTCTTTGCCGTGGAGCTACATGTCTTTGGTGCGGATGAAGACTGCTTACGAGGACGGCGGCTTCAAGCTGGAAGTCATTGAGAGCCGTCCGCCGCTCAACAAGGCCAAGCTGGGTCTGCCGGGACGCGATGAGGAAATTCAGCACGCCATTGACCTGATCCGCAACATGGGCGCACTCGGCATTCCGGTATGGTGCTATGAGTGGATGCCCGTCTTCAACTGGATGCGCACCTCCACCACCGCACCTGCGCGGGGTGGGGCGCTGGCAACCGCCTACGACCACGACTTGATGCGCAACGCCCCGCTCACGGAATACGGCATCGTCACCGAGGCGCAACTGTGGGAGAACCTGAAGTATTTCCTCGATGCGGTGGTGCCGGAAGCCGAGAAAGCCGGCGTCAAGCTGGCGATGCACCCCGACGATCCACCTCTCTCGCCGATTCGCGGCCTGGGACGGATCATGCGCAGCATCGAAAACTACCAGCGGCTGCTTGACCTGGTGCCCAGCCCGGTCAACGGCATCGCGCTCTGCCAGGGCAACTTTACCTTGATGACCGACGACCTGCCCGGCGTTATCCGCCATTTCGGAAAACAGGGCAAAATCTTCTTCGTCCACTTCCGCGACGTGCGCGGCACGCCGGAGAAATTCGTCGAAACCTTCCACGACGATGGCAAGACCGACATGCTAGCGTGTATGCAGGCCTACCGCGACATCGGCTTCGAGGGCGTTTGTCGTCCCGATCACGTCCCCACAATGGAGGGCGACAGCAACGACAATCCGTCTTACTCGTCGGTGGGCCGGCTCTTCGCCATCGGCTATCTCAAGGGCCTGCGTGAGGCCGTCTATGGTAGACGAGACGAATGATTACCTGACTAACGATTACCGGACTATTTTAGAAGGAGTACGCTATGATTGAGAAATTCCCTCCAATCACGTCAAAGTTGCCCGTCTTCTTGCACGGCGGCGATTACAATCCCGACCAATGGCCTGCCGAGGTGTGGGAGGAAGATATGCGCTTGATGAAGCTGGCGCACTGCAACGCGATGAGTGTGGGCATTTTCGCCTGGGCGCGCCTGGAACCCGCCGAGGGCCAGTTCGACTTCGACTGGCTTGACCGCGTGATGGACATGATCGCCGAGAACGGCGGCGTGGCCGTCCTGGCGACGCCTAGTGGGGCGCGCCCGGCATGGCTGGCGCGTAAGTATCCCGAAGTGCTGCGTGTCCGCCCTGACCGGCAGCGCAATCTTTTCGGCGGGCGGCACAATCACTGCCTGACCTCGCCGGTCTACCGCGAGAAAGTGCGCATCATCAACAGCAAGTTGGCTGAGCGGTATGCCAATCATCCTGCGCTGGCCGTGTGGCACCTTTCCAACGAGTACAGTGGCGAATGTCACTGCGAGCTGTGCCGTGCAGCCTTTGTCGAGTGGCTCAAACGCAAGTATGGGACGCTTGACGCGCTTAACCATGCCTGGTGGACGGCTTTCTGGAGCCACACCTATACCGATTGGAACCTCATCGAGCCGCCGAGTCCTATCGGCGAGATGGCGGTGCATGGCCTGACATTGGACTGGAAACGCTTCGTTACCGATCAGACGGTAGATTTCATGCGCCACGAAATCGCCGCGCTGCGCGAGTTCACGCCGGATGTGCCAGTCACGACGAACATGATGGGCACGTTCCCCGGTCTCAACTATTGGCGTTTTGCGCCATATCTGGACGTCATCTCCTGGGACAGCTATCCAATGTGGCACAGGGGCGATGATGTGGCGCTGGCCTCCGATGTGGCTTTCATCCACGACATTAACCGTTGTCTCAAGGGCGGCAAGCCGTTTATGCTGATGGAGAGTGTCCCCAGCGCCACCAACTGGGTGCCGTCCGCCAAAGTGAAGCGTCCCGGCATGCATGCGCTCTCGTCGTTGCAGGCCGTGGCGCACGGGTCGGACACAGTGCAGTACTTTCAGTGGCGCAAGAGTCGCGGGTCGTCGGAGAAGTTCCACGGCGCGGTGGTGGATCACGTGGGGCACGAGCACACGCGCGTCTTCCGCGACGTGGCCGATGTCGGCATGAAGCTGGAGAAACTGAGCAACGTGATCGGCACAACGGTGCGCCCGGACGTGGCGATCATCTACGACTGGGAGAATCTGTGGGCGCTGGACGATGCGCAAGGCCCGCGGCGCGGCGACAAGGGGTATCTGGAAGCCTGTAAACGTCACTACCGTGCCTTCTGGGAGCGCGGTATCCCGGTAGATGTGATTGATATGGAACAGGACCTGAGCCGCTACAAGCTCGTCATCGCGCCGATGCTCTATATGTTGCGTCCCGCTGTGGATGAACGCATCGCGGCCTTTGTGAGGGCCGGAGGGACGTTCGTCGCCACCTACTGGACGGGCATCGTGGATGAGAACGACCTGGTCATCCTGGGCGGCTGGCCCGGCGGCAAGTTGCGCGAAGTGCTGGGGATTTGGGATGAGGAGATTGACGCGCTGTACGAGCATGACCGCAATGCTGTCCTGCCCTGCGCCGATAATACTCTGGGCCTCGCAGGTGAGTATGAGCTGCGCGACTATTGCGCCCTCATCCACCCGGAAAGTGCGCAGGTCCTGGCGACATACAAGCATGACTTCTACGCCGGGCGGCCTGTGCTCACGGTCAACGCCTACGGCAGCGGCAAGGCGTACTATCTGGCGTCCAATCCCGATGACCGCTTCCTGCGCGACTTCTATGGTGCGCTCGATGCGGAACTGGGTCTGCTCCATTCGCTCGATGCGGAACTGCCGCACGGCGTTAGCGCGCAACTGCGCACGGATGGCGAGACGCGGTACATCTTCGTGATGAACTTCAACGCGGAACCTGTGACAATTGACCTGGGGACGACGACGTACCGGGATATGCTTACCGACGAGACGTTAAGCGGCGTGGTGACGCTTGGCGTCTACGATGTGAAAGTGCTTGTGGCGTAAGGCTATCAAATTCACTGCCTGAAGTCGGCGTGTATGTATGCGCATCGGCTTCAGCCGGTTTACGTACACACCGGCTTTAGCCGGTTTACAGGAGGTCGCATGGCCTACAAAGTCTGGTACCGCCGCAATCTTCCTCACTGGCAGCCGCCAGGTGTGCCTATCTTTATCACCTGGCGGTTGGCCGGCTCTTTGCCGGCTGCCTTCCTTGCCAAATACGCCGCCGAACGAGAACGCATTGCGCGAGATCCCCGCGCGCAGGATGAGCATAGCGACTGGGCGATTAACGCTTACAAACGACTTCTTGTGCGCTGTGATGATGAACTGCACAAATGGGGCGGTCCACATTGGCTTGCGCAACCTGAGATTGCGGCCCTGGTATGTGAAGCTATGCACCAGGGCGAGAGAGAACAATTGTATCGTCTGTATGCCTATACGGTGATGAGCAATCACATTCACGTTCTGCTGTATCCGTTGGAAGACGCGCAAACCGGGAAACCGGTCCCTCTCGCACGTATTACCAACCTGCTCAAAGGACGCACAGCTCGCTACGCCAACCAGAAATTGGGACGGGTGGGGCAACACTTCTGGGCGCACGAGTCGTATGATCATTGGTCGCGCAATGAAAATGAAACCCAACGCATCATAGCGTACATTCTCAACAATCCCGTCAAGGCCGGATTAGTCTCAGACGCATCTGCCTGGCCGTGGAGTTGGGCAGCGGAATTGTGAATGTTATGCCCGCCTGAAGGTGGGGTACATGTAGAGCCGCCTTCAGGCGGCGTACACGTAGAGCCGATGTAGAGCCGCCTTCAGGCGGCGTACACGTAGGGCGCACGTAGGGCCGCCTTCAGGCGGCGTACACGTAGGGCGCACGTAGGGCCGCCTTCAGGCGGCGTACACGTAGAGCCGATGTAGAGCCGCCTTCAGGCGGCGTACACGTAGAGCCGATGTAGAGCCGCCTTCAGGCGGCGTACACGTAGAGCCGATGTAGAGCCGCCTTCAGGCGGCGTACACGTAGGGCGCACGTAGGGCCGCCTTCAGGCGGCGTGTACGGCGTGCATGTAGGGTCGCCTGAAGGCGGCGTATGTCACCAGCTTTAGCCGGTAATCCAGGCAGGGAAGAAAGAGTATGGATGTACAACGATTGTCGTTATACCCGTTGACGCTACAGGCCGGGCCGGAGAACCTGACGACTTCCTCCGTGGCGACGCTGCTTGCCATTAGCCATGGCCTTGAAGATGCGGTGATCCGTCATCGTTTGCGGGGCACGTTCTACGCCGGCTTCCAACGTTTCTCGGCGTTCTTGCCCCAGGTGAACCGGTTTGCGCGTCTGGCGGTGCGCTGTGGTGATGTCGTCGTTTTCGGTGTACCGGATGCGCCTACCTTAGCCATCCCCAACGTGACTTATGTCGAATTGTCCCCCGACGCGCCGCTGGCCCGCGAGTGGTTTATCGTTTTCGACCGGCCTGAATTGGCGGCGGCGTTGTTGACCCGCGAAATCGGCGCGACCGACGATATGCTGACGACGTTTGGCCGGGGCCGCTATTACCAGGGCGTTTTGAGCTTCGATCCGGCGTTGGTCACGGCGGCGCAGACGGCGCTGGCGCGGGCATTGGCGCGTACCGCAAGTGCAAAACCCGACGCTTCCGCTGCGCCACCTGCGCCGTATCAGACCTTTCTGCAAATTTTCAGCCGCTCGTTGGAAAAACGCAATCGCCAGTTGGCCGCATTGTATCAGACGCTGGACCGACGCGCGCAATCGCTGGAACGGCTGAATCAGGTGATCAAAACCTTGATGTCGCGTGTGGCCTGGGAAGAAGCAGCCTCACAAAGCGAGGCTACTGGAAGGGGGGGCGTCGAAGGCGAGGGTATGCAATCTACCGCTGAGGCTATGCTCAAGCAAACCACCCTCACCGTGCTGTGCAGCGACGTGCAGGGCTTCACCACGCTCAGCGCCACCCGCCCGGCGCAGCCACTGATGCAGGACTTGAACCATTATCTCGATATTTTGGCGACCACCGTGTACCAGAACCTCGGCGATGTGGATAAGTTTCTGGGTGACGGGATGCTGGCCTTCTTTCAGCGACCGGCAGCCGCGTTGCAAGCGGCGCTGGAGATGCAGCGGCGGATAGCGGCCTTCAACGCCCAACAAGTGGCGCGGCTGCGCGATCCGTTCCCCACGCGCGTAAGTCTGGCGACAGGGCCATGCCTCATTGCCCGCGTGGGGTCGCGCGACCGGCAGGAAGTCACCATTCTGGGCGATACGGTCAATATGGCGAGTCGCTTGCAGGCGCTTTCGCAGGTCGGCGGAGTGTTGCTGGATGAAACGACATATCAGGCTTGCCAGCCCCTTGAGGCTACGGCGATGTCCGTCAAAGTGCGCGGCAAGGCGGGGGTGCAGTCGGTGTATCAGATTACGCCAGGAGTTGTTTGATAACCTCATCCAGCTCGTCTGGGGCGCTCTGTGGCGGATTGAGGCCCAGTTCGTCCAGCAAACGGCCGGCTTTCTCCTGAGTGTCGCTCTCGCTGGCCGGGTGACGACGCACCAGGTCGAGCAACGCGGCGGCTTGACTTCGCCGGCCCTGCTGCGCATAGAGGCGGGCTATGTTCAGCAAAATTTTGACTGCCATGGTCAGCGTCTGGGTTTCCTGGGCGATGTGTAAGGCTTCGGTCAAGCAGGTTTGCGCTTCTTGACAATCGCTGTGGGCGCAGGCGATTTCGCCCAGGTTGTTCAAACACGTCATGATCGTCCACGGTTCCTGAAGGGTGCGCCCGATGGCGAGCCCTTCCCGATAGAATTGTACCGCTTTCCGATAGTCGCCCAGGGTGTAGGCGATTTCTCCCAGGTTGCTGAGCGCGATGGCTTGCCCGTTCCGGTCGCCAATCTGGCGGCAGATGTCCAGGCTTTCCTGGTAATATGACCGCGCTTCTGGATACTGTTCCAGCATGTGAAAGACTGTCCCCAGGTTGTTGAGATGAATGGCGACGTTGAACGGGTCGTCGAGGTCGCGGCTCAGGGCCAGACATTCTTCGAACATCTGCTGTGCTCCAGCGTAATTGCCGCGATGACAGGTGGCGTCGGCCAGGGCGTTGAGCGGGGCCATAATGAGCCGTTGATCGCCGAGTTCCCGGGCCAAAGCCAGGCTTTCTTCAAGCAAAGTCTCTGTGCGATCCAGGTCGCCGCTCCAGTAACGGAGAAGCCCCAAGAGATGGAGCGATTGCGCCATACCCCTGCGATCTCCGATTCGTTTGGACAAGGCCAGGCTTCTTTGGGCAAGTTGTTCGGCTCTGTCATTCTGTCCCTGGTGACGGATGGCGTTGGCGAGGTTGACCAGGCAGAAGATGTGCTCGTGCGGCATTTCCAGGCGCTCGAAAATCTCCAGGCTGCGCCCTAACGCCTCGGCCGCTTGTTGATAGAAACCCTGATGCTGGTAAAGCGCGCCCTGACGGGCCAGCAGTTTGCCGAGCAAGATTTGCTGTTCCGGGTCTGCGCTCCACCTCTCGATTGCCGGTGTGAATAACGCTACTCCAATTTGAAACCAGCAGCGGATGTCGCAAAAATGATAGAGGCTCTCCAGGCTCTGTGCGACCGCGCTGGCATCCCCTTGCGACACGGCCCATTCCCATGCCTGACGCACGTTGTCGCTCTCCAGGGTGATCTCCGCAAGGCTCTGCTTCTGCAATGCGCCTTTCAGGTGCGTCTCGCGTTGTTTCAGGAACGCAGCGTAATAGTGCGCATGGTTCGTGTAGACCGTTGCCGTCTCGCCCGTCGCGTCGAGTTTTTCGGCGATGTATTGGTGCAGTAGAGAATGTAAGGTATAACGCCCGGCGGCATCGGTGCGCAACAGCGATTTGTGGATCAATCCGGCGAGCAGATCGGGTGACGCTGCGGCCACTTGCGCGGCGGCCTCGCGGTCGAAGCCGCCCTGGAAGGCTGCCAGCCGGGCGAGGCATGCGCGTTCCGGGTCGCTGAGCAGCTTCCAGGAGTGCTCGAAGGAAGCGCGCAGGCTGCGGTGCCGTGGGTCAACGTTGCGCATGGAGGTCGTCAGCACGTCGCTGTTGGCGGTGATTTCCAGGGCGATGTCGCTGCACGCGCGCGTGTCCACCCAGGCGGCGGCCAGTTCGAGACCCAGGGGTATGCCTTCGACCAGCCGACAGATGCGCAGCACGGCGGGGAGCACGCTCGCATCTAGCGTGAAACGCCGGTCCACGCGCTGGGCGCATTGGGTGAACAAGGCGACTGCGCTGTAGTGCCCGGCATCCTGGTTGGATACAGCGGTTTCGGGATACGTCAGACCTTCCAGACGGTAGACCCGTTCTTCGCGCAGGTTGAGCCGCTCGCGGGATGTGATCAGCAGCATGACGCCAGGTGCACGGCTAAGGATCTGTTCGATAAGCGTACTCTCTGGTGCGTTATCCTGCAACAGATGTTCGAAATTATCGAGCGCCAGGAGCATCTCTTTCTCGCGCAGGTAGTTGAGCAGTTGCTCGTCGGGACTTTGCGGGCCTTGCAGGGGGAAACCAATCGCCCGGGCAATGGTGTAGGCGAGCAATTCGGTAGAGGTCGTCGCATCGAGAGGGACGAAGGCGACGCCATGGGCGAACAAGCCACGTTGCTCCTCCAACACTTGCAGCGCCAGGCGGCTCTTACCGATTCCCCCAGGCCCGACAAGTGTGATGAGACGACAATCCGGCGCGGCCAGCCATTCGGCCAGTTCGGCCAGCTCCGTTTCTCGTCCAACAAAACGGGTCGGCGATGGCGGCAGGCTATCTTCTCGCGGTGGGGCCTGGATTGTTTCGCGCTTGATGGCCTCGAGGAGCGCGGTTGTCTCGGCCATGGGTTCGACGCCCAACTCCTGCGCCAGGGTGCGGCGGCAGGCTTCGTATTGGGCCAGAGCCGCGCTGCGTTGTCCATCCAGGGCCAACAGGCGCATCAGTTGACGATGCGCCTCCTCGCGCCAGGGTTCCAGTTCCACTTGCCGCCGGGCCAGCTCTCGCGCGCGGGCCAGGTCGCCACGCCGGGTGTAATAGTCGGTCAAGATGAAGAGCGCCTCGATAGCCTCGCGGTGCAGCCACTCGCGCTTGAGTGTGGCCCATTCCTCGAAAAGCGTGCTGTCGCTTACAAAGAAGTGCTCCAGGAATTCCCCGCGATACAACTCGGCCATACACGCCAGACAGCGCATACAGGGCAGACAGCGCCCGGCGTGGCGGTGACAGTGTCCCCGGCAGGCGGTGTGCAGTGCCTGAAATTCGGCCACATCCACCCGGTAATTGCTGGCGGGATTGAGTTGCACTGTGTCGCGGTCTATGAGCAGGAAGGGGACGGCGCATTGGTTGTCCTCGTTGAGCGTCTGGCGCAGGTAGAGCAAGGTCTGGCGCAGGTTTTGACGCGCTTTGTTTTCCGGCTGATCGGGCCACAACAGGGTAGCGAGGGCATCGCGGCGCTGTGGATGGTCGGACTCCAGCGCCAGATAGGCCAGCAGGGCGCGGGCCTTGTCGGTGGCGAATCCGGTCAACGGGCTGCCGTCCAACGAGATTTGCAGCGTTCCGAGCAGGTGTATGTCTAGTCGCGCCATAGTGTCTGTCAGCGATCAGCCGTCAGCTTTTAGCTAACGGCTGACGGCTAACTGCTGATAGCCTCTGTATGCAATTGATCCAGCGCCGCATGCACACTGCGGGCATTGGCCTGCTGCCGGGCGACATCGTCTGGCGTGACCGGGTGATCGCTGTAGCGTGCTTCCACAAAAGCCCGGGTGAGCGCGTCCAGTTCGGTATGCGCCGTCGGCAGATTTGGATCCAGGACGTGCTGATACTCGTAAGGCGTCTGGCTGTCGCGGCGCGGGAACCCTTCCGCGCGGGCGTGATCCAGCGTCTCCAGGTAAGAGTATAACACTTGTTCGCGCAGCGCCTCGCGCTTGCGACGGACGGCAGCAGCCTCCGGACGGGTCGCCTTCCGCCGCAAGAAATTGAGCGAGAACGCAGGCAGCTTCTGACGCACCTGACGTCGCAAATTGCGCCACCACAGGCGCAGTGCGCGCCACCAACTCCGGGCAGTCTGGATGATTTTGAAGGTTTTGAAGGCGCGCCACAGCTCCGGGCGGTCTTTGAAATAGCTGTAGACGATGTAGCCGATCGCACCCAGGGCAACCACCCAGAAGATGACCGAACGCAGAATGGGCAACCAGGGTATGGAGACGCCGCTCGACGGTTCGATTTCAAACGGCGGCGGGGTGGACTCCGGCAAGGAAGGCAGGTTTATCGTGTCATCGGATTTGAACAGCGGCGAAATCAGCAGTCTGAACAGCGCCGCGAATACCATGTAAACCAGCGTCGCCAGGTAGCCGATGGCCGTGACGACGTAACCGACAAGGTCAAACAATCCCAGCGTGTAACGGTTGGGGAGCACGAAGGCGATGAGCAGGGCGATAGCCAGGTAAATCAGACTATAGCTCAGCCACGTTTTTTGCAAGACCCCGCTGATGTGGTAGTGCTGTTGTTCCCACAGCCGACTTTTCCAGACACGCCGCACCTGTCCCAGCATGGTCAGCCCCAGCACGAAATACACCAGCACGTTCAAGGCCAATCCGGGGATGGCCGCACGGTCAGGACGCAGCAAAGCCGCGACTTCGACGCGCGCTATGCCGCTGATAAGGAGCAAGATCATCCCGCCCCACAGGAAGCGCCGGTTGAGCCGCTCCATCGGCCCGGTTTCGCCGCGATACATCTCCGGGTCGGCAACGGCTTCCAGGTCGCGGGTTGTGTGCGCCGCCGCAAACCATGCCGCACCGGCCAGGGCAAAGGCCACCAGAGTTTCCACATCGAAAAAGTCGAGCGGATTGGTAGGCCAGCGGCGGATGGCGTTCCAGATTTCCGGCAGTGTGTTGTCCAGGTAGGTAGCGATCTTAAGCAGCAGGAAGATCAGCGCCAGTTCGAGACGTTGGATGCGCTGCCGATCGGCAGCGCTGCCGTACCGTTCGTAAGTGATGCGATAGGTGGCATGGCCCGCGAACGCCGCCAGAATTGGGACAAGCAAGAAATACGTCCCATTCCAGGTCGGCGCCCATCGGTGCAACAGTTCGGTGACCGCAAAGGCGATGCATCCTACCATCAAGCCGACCATCAACACCGGCAGCTTGTTGCGTCTGTACGGGTTGGAAACCGGCGCGGCGCTCTGATTTTCGATGCAGGCGTCGGCTTCGTGGATTGGGGGCATCTGCGGGTTCACAGGAGCGCCTCCAGTTCGGCCTCACGCCACACGCGGTAGACGGGGAGCTTATCCGTGGCGATCTGGCGCAGCCGGTCATCCGGGGCCGGCGGCATGACGAGGATGAGCGCCAGCGCAAAGCCGGCACTGCGCACATAGGCCAGTGTCTCGTAGAGCGCCGCGCTCTCGCTGCCGCTGATGACGATGACCGTCGTGCCCCACGCGAGGTGGGCGCTTTCGCGGCGCACAAATTCGGGGAACGGCAACGCCGGCGTCGGGGTCGTCTGGATGCGCGCCAGCACTTCGAGGATGTTCATCAGATGCGCGCGTTCGCGGCGCGGCGGCAAGCTGAAGGTCTGGCTCCCGTTTGCGAGTGGATCCACGGCCTGGGTCGCCAGTCCAACGGCCAGACCCTCGTGGACGATGATGTGGTTTGCCAGCGAGGCCGCGGTGACGATCGCCAGCTCGCTGGCATCGTAGAAGCGTCGTCCGGCATAGCTTTCCTGCGCGAAATCCAGACAAATCAACGTCTCGCGGGCGATGGCCGGCTGATACCGCTTGACGAGCAGTTCCCCGGCTCTGGCCGTAGAAGTCCAGTGGATGCGGCGCGGCGAATCGCCCCGCTGGTACGCGCGCACACCCATGATGCGTGTGGGGTCCTCGAACAGCGGCGAGCGGGCGGGCAAGACGGCCAGTGGCGAATGGGTCGGCAATCCGAGTTTCTCCAGCGGCAGCACGTGTGGGTAGATGATGACGTATTCAGACTCTTGTTTCCAGGTGCGCGGCGGTATGACGCCGAGGACGTCGCCGGTCTGCATGAACAGCGGGCCGATGGTGTAATAGCCGCGGCGGCGTCCGACGAGAGTGTAGCCGAAACGCTGTGTCTGCCGCGCGCCCAGCGTGAGGACCTCGCGGTAGAAGGGGGGCGAGATCAATTCCACCGGCAGGGAATCCTGGACTTCCACCCAGGGGATGGGCAGGCGGCTGCTGTTACGCACCACCAGCTCAACGGGGATGGACTCATCGGGAAAAGCGCGATTGACCAGCCGCCGCTGCACGCTGAGATTGCGCCATGCCGCGTGCGTCCACACCCGCGCCAGCAAATACACCGCCGCCAGCAGATAGACGATGTTGAAATAGAAGTCAATCCGCAGGAAAACGGCCAGCAGAAACAGCCCCAGGACAATTCCGATGAGATTTTGCATACCCTATAAAAGGCGTTAGAACGTTTGAACGTTCAAACGTTCTAACGTTCTAACGATTACGTGTTTTCTTCCAGCTTGAGACTGACCCGTTCCAGAATTTCCGCCAGGATGCTATGGGCCGTGCGCCCGCGCAACTGGCTTTCCGGCTTGATGAGCAGACGGTGCGCCAATGTGACGGGTGTGAGCCGTTTGACATCATCGGGGATGGCATAATCGCGTCCCCGCAAGGCGGCCAATGCTTGTGCGGTTTTGTAGAGCGCCAGAGAACCGCGCGGACTGGCGCCCAACGCCACGTCCGGGTGGGTGCGTGTGGCCTGTACAATGGCGAGGATGTATTTCTCCAGCGTTGCGTCCACGTGGACTTCGGTGACGGCGTCGCGCAGCGTGAGCAATTCCGCGCCGTCCACCACCTGTCCCAGCGTCTCGATGGGATGCTGCTTGCGCTGATTCCGCAAAATGGCAATTTCGTCGGCTTCCGCCGGATAGCCAAGCGTCATCCGCATAAGGAAGCGGTCAAGCTGCGCTTCCGGCAGGGGGAATGTCCCTTCATATTCAATGGGATTTTGCGTCGCCAGCACCAGGAAGGGCGCGGGAAGCCTGCGCGTCACGCCGCTTATCGTCACCTGGCCTTCCTGCATGGCTTCGAGCAACGCGGCCTGCGTGCGCGGCGTCGCGCGGTTGATCTCATCGGCCAGCAGGATGTTGACGAAGACCGGGCCGGGTTGAAATTCAAAGGCGCCCGTTTGCTGGTTGAAGACCTCGACGCCGGTGATGTCATTGGGAAGCAAGTCGGGCGTACACTGTAGGCGTTTGAATTCCAGTCCCATGCTAGCGGCAACGGCGCGGGCGAGCATGGTTTTGCCGGTGCCGGGCACGTCTTCTAATAACACATGCCCCTGGCACAACAGCGCCACCATCAACAACTCGACGGCTTCGCGCTTGCCGATGATCACGGTTTCGATATTCTGGATGATGCGGTCGGTAAATGTGGTGATAGCATGATTCATGACGATTTCCTCGTTTTTATGTCAGTTTCAGCCTTTTGACCGGGCCCCGGATTCCATATTGAGACAACAAGCGGCTATACTTACTGCCCCGTGTGAAACCGATGTCCCCACTGGCAATCCAATGATACGTGCTTGTACTTTGTAATCCATTGAGCGGCGTGTCGCTTTGCCACCCGTGTAACCAGCGGAGTTTTGCCAGGATGACATGGACCTCACCGGCGTTAGCCGGATGAAACTCAACATAGTAGATACATTCCCGGTAGCCGATGATGTAATCCCAACGCGGCTCAGCGGGATATTTCGCCTTTGTGCAAGTATCAAGGTCAACGCTGCCTCTCAGTTCTCGTGAATTCGAGACCGTGATCTTTGTCCGTTCTGCCGGCTGCAGCGCCTGTAGCCCGGATTTCAAACAGTCAGCGATGTCGGGGGTGTTATGAACAGCTTCTATGAAGTCCATCGGTAGGTTTGCGCGGCTTCGGCGATGACGTTAGAAGTCCGGGTACTGAAACTCGTCAATCCACCCCAATCAGAGACGGCTTCATCCAGGTCGCCGGGATCGAGTGTAGAAATGTCTTTGACCGTGACCGAGTTTTGCTGTCGAGCAAAATAGTAGGTCTTAAACGTTTTGGTTCTCAAGATGCTTTCTGCGAGTTTGGCCGTGTACTCGGTGTTGGGTAGATCGAAGATCTTGAGCAATGCGTCCGGCGCGGCTTGCGCACGGGATAGAATCTGCACGGCCCACACCATTTCCAGGATTTGTGGCGAATGGGTGGAAATGATGACTTTGTAGCCGTGATGGACCAGTTCCAGAAGAAGCATCAGAAGTACGGCAATGGCTTGGGGATGCAGTCCCATTTCGGGTTCTTCAATGATGACCCAATCCGTATCCTCTCTTTTCAGGTTATCAAAAGCGGGCATTAACCAGTATAATCCCAAGAGCAAGGGAACGAACTCTCGCTGCCCGGCGGACCAAACCATAAACGGCAATTGATGGTCTTTGACCGCCAGGACAATGCGTTTGCGCATGCCACTCTCATCGAGTTTCACTTCCGCCCCGCTGAAAATTCTGTCGGCCAGGGCATCTTTAATGATTGTGTTCATTCCGCCTGCTTGTGGGAAGATAGCTCCTTTGCCAGAGCCAAAGCCGGTCTCCATAAGGCGGCGGAGGTGCTCGCTGAACTTTTTGACGACATACGGATCACCGATTTCATAATCGGTGAAAGGCCGCGGCCAACCATTCCTTAACACCATAACCCTTTGCGCAGGAATCAGGAAAAATGATTCTTTGCTGGTCATCGGTTGTAAAATAGCCGGCCGTGAAAGTGCGACTTCGATAGCGAAGAGCTGTTGATCTACAACAACTTGGGTGTCGGCGCGCCAGACGCCTTGCATGCCTTCCCCAAAGTAAAGAGCGAGAAACTTCTGCAAATTGCCATTCCAGTTATAACCATACTCTCTCAGCGTTTGGGCGATGCCGTCAATGTCTGTTACCAGCTTGATGCACTGCAAGAGGATACTTTTCCCGCTTGCCTGTGGACCAACCAGCACCGTCATATCGCCAAAAGTGAGCTCGGCTCGTTCTAGCTGCCCCAATCCGGTAACAGAGATGGATTCCTTCATAGCCTCCTTACTCCATACTCCATACTTCTTACTCCGTCTCCCCCACCATGGCCCGCAAAACCTCTTCGAGCGCCGCCTGCTCACGCCCATAACATGCCCAATCGCCGGCAGTCAGGCAGGCTTGCGCTGCCTGATAGTGTTCCCATGCCTGCGCGGCAAGGGTTTCCAGATTGCCGGTCGGCGCAGGTGTGGGGGCGGACGGGGACGCTGTGCCGCCGTTGAGCACTTGCAGCAGGGATTCCTCCAATGTCGGCGTCATGGCGACGCGGTCATCGTAGGCGACGATGATGCGCTTGAGTTCCGGCAACTGCCCGGATTCGGCTTCCAGATAAAGCGGTTCGACGTACAGGAAGGTGTCTTTTATCGGGATGACCAGTAGATTGCCGCGCAGAACCCGCGAGCCGCGTTGATTCCACAGTGAAAGCTGTTGGGAGATGAGCGGGTCCTGATCAATGCGCGCCTCGATTTGCAGCGGTCCGTAGGTGAGCCGATCTTTGGGAAGTTTAACGATGCCCAGGGTGCCGTAATCCTCACCATCGCAATCGGCGTAGAGCCAGGCGATCATATTCTGTTTTTGTTTGGGCACGTAGGGGCGGATCAGTAGAAACTCCATACGGTCGGAATCAGGGACGCGCATAATGACATAATATGGCTCCATGACCTGTTGCTCTGTTTCCACCAGCTCTTGCGGGATGTCCCACAGGTCTTCGCGGTTGTAGAACACCTGTGGATCGCGCATGTGGTAGGTAGCGTAGAGGCGTGATTGGTACAGGTAAAGCGTTTCGGGATAACGCCAGTGTTCGCGCAGTCCTTGCGGCATGGCCTCGCCGGGTTGGAAGAGATCGGGGAAGATGCGCGCATAAGTCGCGGCGACAGGATCATGGGGATCAATCAGGTAGAACGTTGTCTTGCCGGTATAGGCGTCAATGGCAACTTTGACACTGTTGCGGATGTAGTTGACACCGCCTATCGGCTCGGAATAGGGGAAGTGATCGGTCCACGTGTAGGCATCGAGCAGCCAGACGATGCCCGTGATGCCGTCGGCAGTCTCGACGATAACGGGGTAGGGGTCTTCGTCGAACCATAGCATCGGGGCGATGGTCTGCGCACGCTCCAGGATGGTGCGGTGGAAGAGAATACGGCTGTCCCTGTTCAACGCCGGCGAGAGGAGCAACTGTGTGCTGCCAAAGCGCGTTGCCAGCAACGCACGGCGCAGGAAGCTACCCAGCGCCACCCCATCGGGGCCGCTGTAGCGCGTGTACATGTTGTTGTCGCCCTGCGGATAGTCGAATTCGTCTTCTTTCGCGTTGATGACCACGTAGTTGTTGGTCAACTCGCCGAAATAAATCTGCGGACGTTCGATGTGCAGCTCCGACGCCGCACTGACCGGCGGGATGTCGCGCACGACCAGGTTGGGCAGGCCATCGCGGCTCACTTCGTTCGTGTAATTCAATGCTACTCCGTAGCCATGGGTGAAGATCAAGTGCTGGTTGATCCAGGTCTTGGCCTGCTCGGCCAGCTCCTCGACATTGAGTTCCCGCGCCGCCAGCATCACCTGGCGCGGTTGGCCGTTGATGGTGTAACGATCAACGTCTATGTCGTTGAAAGAGTAGTAAAGCCGGATTTCCTGGAGTTGCCCGTAAGTGCGCAACAGCGGTCGGTAATCCCATAGCCGGATGTTGCTGACAATATCGCGGTTGACCTCCAGATCTGGCATTGTGAGGACGCCGGTTGCCGGGTAGCTCTGTTCCTTGATGTTGTCCAGGCCGTAAGCATAGCGCGTGTAACGGATGTTGTGTTCGATGTAGGGCTTTTCGAGCATAAATTCGTTTGGCTCAACGGTGAACTGCTGAATAGCGGCAGGGTAGCCCGGCCCCAGCGCCGAGACGGCCAGCCAGAAAACGCCGATGAGGAGCAACAGCTTCCACTTGCGGATAAAAGCATTGAGTACCAGGACCACGGCGGCTGCGAAGAACAACACCGCCTGGATCACATATAACGGCATGCGCGCGTTGATGTCGGTATACCCTGCGCCGAAGACGACGCCCGTCGCGGATTTCAGTAATCCGTAACGGTTGAGCAGCCACCCCAGCCCGATGAGCACCATCCACAACGCACCCAGGATGGACATGTGCAGCGTTGCAGCGCGGGATTTGAGCTGTCCGAAGATCGCATAGCGCGCGAGGATGCCGATAAAGGCTAATGCCACCAACACTTTGGCGCGGATTAACAATGCCTCCAACCACGGCAAGGTGAAGATATAGAAACTTACATCCCGCCGGAAGATCGGGTCGGTGAGGTTAAAAGGGACGCCATTGGCTGCTAACAGATACGCACGCCACAAGCCACCAAAAGTCAGACCTATAACAATGGCGACAAGGATTGCCGCCACAGTAAAGGCCCGGCGTAACGGGCGCGTGGAATACGTAGTCGGCGGGGCCGCACTTGCTGCTGTGCGTGTGCGCCCGTTCAACGTTGTTTTCACAGTGAAGTATTCTTTTGGCGCGATCCAGTGGGGGACCAAACTCCAATTCAGCAGCAAAAACAGTAATGCCGTCAGCATAGCGATAAGGATCAACACCAGAGATGTGAACAGGCGTGTGGTGAAGACGCCGGTATAGTCCAGGCTCTTGAACCACAGAAAATCTGTGTAGAACGTGGCAAACGTCGAAGAGGTGATACACAACCCCATGAGAAGGATCAACCCTATAGCGATCCACGGTTGTAGCTTACGCTTGTGACGCAGTGTTGCAGTCATATAGGCTCTCCTGAATCGTTTCAATACAGTATAGTCCTAAATTCTCAATCAACAAATTACCACTTGACGTTTGTAAGTTTTCTTAACTGTGGTATGATAGCATGCGCTGTGCAGCCCGTCCACAGGACGGTTCGGCTTGTCCACGTGTACATTCATTCAGGTGTGCGTTTATGGAGGTATGGCAATGACTAACTTGCTCTATAATTTTATGTCCCCAGTGGAGGTTGTCCTCATGACCTGTGTCGTTTCCGTGACGGGAGGCCCTCAACCGCCGGGATGACGCTTTGACCGCCATTTTTTACGAATAGACATCCACGTGATGCGCCCTATGCCTGAGCCGTCGCCGACGGACAGGCGGGCAAAGTCGCGGTCAATACGGATTCTCCGGCGAGCGGGCCTCAACGAAGTTGAGGAGGGTTACTTTTATGTGACCTGCATTGTGCAAAAAACCCCCGCTCGCTTTTCGCGTCTCTGTTGAGGGGTATCACTAACAAGTTTCTTACAGGATTAACAGGATTTTCAGGATTAGAAAAGATTTTGCAGAGGTTTTTGTCATCTTGTCCATCCTGTGAATCCTGTCAAAAGAAACACTCATGCAGAAGGATTCAGGTGGCTGAAATGTCTCAAACGTTAGATCAGAAACTTTCGCAAAAGCTCACATTTGATTTGAAGACTGCGGTGCATAAAAACCGTCTGGTAGGCTTATGGCGCGTGTTGACCGGCTACCGCTGGTTGTACTTCGGCGCCATGATTGCCATTGTTCTAGGCGCGCTCATCCGCGTTTACTACTACCGTGTGGTGCAGTATGTCATTGATACAGTAGTCAACGCAGGACTGCATCCGCAGCAATTGCCCTGGCTGGGCCTGTCTTTTGTGGGGCTGGCCGTCCTCGAAGGGCTGTTTGCCTATCTGCGCGGCATCTGGTCCGCAGAGACGGCGGAGGGGATTGCGCTGCGGCTGCGCAATTACCTCTACGATCATATTCAACGTCTGCCGTTTGCCTTTCACGACTATGTCAAGACCGGCGAGCTGATTCAGCGCTCCACATCCGATGTAGACGCTATCCGCCGCTTCTATGCGGATCAGGCGTTAGGCATCGGGCGGATCGTGGCGCTGTTCGTGGTCAACTTCACCATGCTGGTGCGCACGAACACGAAAATTGGCTTGCTCTCGGTCGTGATTATGCCGTTCATCGTGCTGTTGTCTTACTGGTTCTTCGGGCGCGTCTCGAAGGCTTATGACCGCTATCAAGACCAGGAGGCTAAACTCTCGACGGTGCTTCAGGAAAACCTGACCGGCGTGCGAGTGGTCAAGGCGTTTGCCCGCCAGGGCTACGAGATTGACAAGTTCGACCGTGAGAACTGGGAACGCTATCGCCTGGGCAAAAAGCTGCTCATCATGCACTCCCTATACTGGCCGGTGTCTGATGTTTTCTGTGCGGCGCAGACGATCTTGGTGATGGCGGTGAGCGCCTTAATGGCCGTGCGCGGCGAGATCACCGTAGGAACGTATGTTGCCGTGATGGGGATGCTCACGTGGATTATCTGGCCGATGCGCAACCTGGGACGCTTGATTGTGCAGGTCTCTACCGGGTTGGTTTCGTACCGCCGTGTGGCGGATGTGATCGAACAGGAACGCGAGGATATCGAGAGCGGAACGGTGCCGCCGGACACACGGATTCGCGGCGCCGTCGTCTTTGACCATGTCAGCTTCTCCTACGAGCCGATGGAAGTGTTGCCGGATGAGGATGAGAAGAAAAAAAAGGAGACCAAGCCGGAAGAGAAGGCCGACCTCAAGCCCGTTGAAGTGCTGCACGACATTTCCTTCCGCTGCGAGCCGGGGGAGGTGGTGGCGCTCCTGGGTTCGACGGGATCGGGGAAGACCAGCATCATCAACCTGCTGCTGCGCTTCTATGATTATCAGGAAGGCAGTCTCACCCTCGACGGCATCGAGCTGAAAGAGTATCCGCGCAGTCTCTTGCGGCGCAACATCGGTATTGTCGAACAGGAGCCGTTTCTCTTCTCGCGCAGCATCCGCGACAACATCGCCTACGGCGCTGGCCGTGAGGTGACGCAGGAGGAGATCGAGCAGGCCGCGAAGGCGGCGGCGATTCACGACATCATCCTCACCTTCCCACAGGGATACGATACTATCGTCGGGGAGAAAGGGGTGACGCTTTCCGGTGGACAGCGACAGCGCGTGGCGATCGCGCGCGCATTGCTCAAGGATCCGCGCATCCTGGTGCTGGACGACGCCACATCATCGGTGGACACCGAGACCGAGGAGCAGATTCAGCAAGCTCTGGCCGTGCTCATCCCCGGACGCACAACCTTTATCATCGCGCACCGCATCCAGACGGTCATGAACGCCGATCTGATCGTGGTGCTTGATAAGGGACGGGTTGTCCAATCGGGCACGCATGCCGAGCTGGTTCGCCAACCCGGTCTCTACCGCGACATCTACGAGATCCAATCGCGTATCGAGGAAGAAGTTGCTGACGAAGTGGCGCGTGGCATCACCATGCCGGAACTCGCCCTTGAGCTGGTAGGGGTACCGGCGTGAAACGTGAGGCGTGAAACGTAAAACGTGAAACGTGAAGCGTGATTACGACAAATTACGAATCACGAATTACGAGTCACGAATCCCTAATTACCAGTTACCGATTACTTGAGGTACAACCATGGCACAACCTTACGGATTTGAAGAAGAAGAATTCACAACGAAATTTAACGGGCGCGTGGTCCTGCGGATTATGCGCCATGTGACGCCGTACTGGCATTGGATGCTGGGCTTCATCGTGATGATCGCGCTGACGTCGGTAGGCGATTCGTACTTCACCTACCTGGGCAAGCTGTTCATTGACGAAGGCATCGTCGCCAGAAACACGGCGCGCCTCACCCAACTGCTGATGATCTACGGCGGCCTGTCCATCTTTCAGGCCCTTACGGTGTTCAGCTTTGTCTACCTGGCCGGCGTCCTGGGCGAGCGGGTGCAGTATGATATGCGTAAGCTGCTCTTCAATCACTTGCAGGAGCTTTCGTTCTCGTACTTTGATAAGACGCCGGTGGGTTGGATCATGTCGCGCGTCACTTCCGACTCTGGACGTATCGCCGATCTGGTGACATGGGGGTTTCTGGACGTGACATGGGCGACGCTCAACATCATCACGTCACTGACCTTCATGGCGTTCATCAACTGGCGGCTGATGTTGATTGTGGCGGGGGTCGTCCCGCTGATGCTGGCAGCTTCGCTTTACTTCCGCCAACGCATTTTGAAGCAGTACCGCGAGGTGCGCAAACTCAACTCGATGATCACTGGCGCGTACAACGAGAATATCGCCGGCGTGCGGGTGGTCAAGGCGCTGGTGCGCGAGCAGAAAAACCTGGAGGAATTCAGCGGGACCTCACGCGAGATGTATCACGCTGCCTACCGCGCGGCGTGGCTCTCGGCGCTCTTTCTGCCTGTCGTGCAGATCATCGGCGCGTTCGGCAT
Source organism: Chloroflexota bacterium (assembly GCA_019873645.1). Classification (GTDB taxonomy): domain Bacteria; phylum Chloroflexota; class Anaerolineae; order B4-G1; family SLSP01; genus DSWT01. The sequence goes on from JAIOAX010000009.1 coordinate 94,525, forward strand.
CGGCGCGGTGGTGTGGTACGGCGGCCTGCAAGCGCAAGTCGCCGGCATCACCGTTGGCGGCATCCAGGCGTTCCTGTCGTACCTCTCGTTCATTATCTGGCCGATTCAGGACCTGGCGCGGGTGTATGCAGAAATGCAGCGCTCGGTGGCCTCGGCGGAGCGGGTCTTCTCGCTCATTGACGCCCAACCCGAGGTGGTGGACCGCGAAGGGGCCTTCGATCCCGGCGCCTTGCGCGGCGAAGTGAGCTTTGAAGACGTGACTTTCCGTTACAAGGAAGGGCAGAACGTGCTGACCGATTTCAACCTGCACGTTGAGCCGGGTGAGCACATCGCCATCGTCGGGCCGACAGGCGGCGGCAAGACCACCATCGTCAACCTGCTGTGCCGCTTCTACGAACCGACATCAGGAGTCATCCGCCTTGACGGGCACGACTACACGACGTTGACGCAACATGCCATCCAATCGCGCATCGGCGTGGTGTTGCAGACGCCGCATCTCTTCTCCGGCACCATCCGCGAAAACATCCGCTATGGGCGGCTGGATGCGACGGATGAGGAAGTGGAACAGGCGGCAAAAATTGCGCATGCGCACGATTTCATCATGGAGATGGGAAAGGGTTACGACGAGGAGGTCGGCGAAGGCGGCAACTTGCTGTCGGTGGGTCAAAAGCAGCTTGTGAGCATCGCAAGGGCGGTGCTCGCCAACCCGGCCATTCTCATTCTGGATGAAGCGACCAGCTCGGTAGACACGCTCACCGAAGCGCGCGTACAGCGCGGGATGGAAGCGTTGATGGCCGGCCGCACGAGCTTTGTCATCGCGCACCGGCTTTCAACGATCAAGCGCGCTGACCGCATCCTGGTCATCAAGGCCGGCCGCATCGTCGAGGTGGGTACGCACAGCGAGCTGATCCGCGCGCGTGGGCACTACTACGACCTCTACACCCGCCAGTTCCGCCGCGAACGCGAACAGGTGTACGGCGTCGGTGAGTTTGCTGCGACGGCCGCATAAGGGATAGAGGTCCCCTTTGTGGGGAAACCCGCCTGCGTGAGGGGCAACCTTCGAGTGCATTTCAGGATGGGGCGATTTATTAGCTGCGGAAACTGGACGCTGCTCAGGCCGGTCTCCAGACCGTGCCTGCGCAGCGCCTGCTCTTCGGTGGCGCGGTCAGAGACCGGCCGCAGCGAGATCGTCCCCCAAGTTGAAGCGCACTCCTGATCTTCTTGACGGTAGGATTTTGTGACGTATCATTGGGTTATACCGGATTTGGAGGGGTAAATGGGTATAACACCTAAATTTGTTCCATTATCGGAGTTGGCGCAGCGTCAGGCCGAAATTTTGGCCTTGCTGGATGAAGGCCCCTTGATGCTTACCCAGGAGAACCGCGCGGCGGGGGTCCTGGTTGACCCTGCTTATTGGAACCAGCTCATTCAGGAGCTCGAGGACTTGCGCGATGCATTGGATGCTATGGGCGCCTATCAAACCTATAAACGTCATCCCAATGATGTTAAATCCTGGTCGCTGATACGGGAGTCTCTAGTTGCCGAAGGCTTGTTAGATGAATGATACGCAGCGTTGGGAAGTCGTTCTCGCGCGGCAGCCGGAGTGAATTCTGCGACGGTTGCCGCGCGATCTACTTCAGCGGATTGATCGGTTATTGGCCGAGTTAGCTGAAAACCCCCGCCCTGTAGGCGCGAAGAAGCTGGTGGGACATTTGGACTTGTATCGTATTCGTTTGGGCGACTGGCGTGTGGTTTATGCCATTGAGGATGACCGGCTGGTGGTTGTCGTGATCAAAATTGCGCCACGTGGGGAAGCCTATCGTGGCTTGTGAAATCAATTGGAATAGGAGTTGCTTATGGACATTCGTATCGCCCGTATGGCGCGGTTGCTGGTGGAGTATTCGGTGAATGTGCAGCCGGGGGACCGTGTAGGCATCGTCGCTTCTCCGGCCGCAGCGGAGCTGGTGCGCGAGGTGTACGCGCGCATTTTGGAGCGGGGCGGACATCCCCTGGTGTATCTGAATCTGCCCGGACTGGACGAAATCTTTTTCCGCATGGCGAATGAGGCGCAGTTGACCTTCATTGACCCCGTGCAAAAGCTGATGCGCGAGGAGTTCGAGGCATTGATCAACATCCGCGCGGCGGAGAACACCCGCGAGTTGAGCGGCGTGGACCCGGCCCGGCAGCGGCTGCGAAATCAGGCGTTGCGTCCATTGATGCAGCGTTTCATGGAACGCGGCGCGACCGGCGAGCTGAAATGGAACGGCACGCTTTTCCCCACGCCGGCCTTTGCCCAGGAAGCCGATATGAGTACCCGCGACTACGAGGATTTTGTCTACGGCGCGTGTTTTTGCGACCGCGAGGACCCTGTCGCCGAATGGCAGCGCATCCACGAGGAACAGGAGCGCGTCGTACAGTGGCTCAAAGGACGCGATCAAATCCGCGTCATTGGCCCCAACGCTGATCTGACACTTTCTGTTAAAGACCGCGTCTTCGTCAACTCCGACGGCCATCACAACATGCCCAGCGGCGAAGTCTTCACCGGCCCGGTGGAAGACAGCGTCAACGGGTGGGTGCGCTTCACCTATCCGGCGATCACCGGCGGGCGCGAAGTAGAGGGTATAGAGTTGACCTTTGAGGCCGGCAAGGTCGTCAAGGCAACGGCAAGAAAAAACGAAGCCTATCTGTTGCAGATGCTCGATACCGACCCCGGCTCGCGTTACCTCGGCGAGTTTGCCATCGGTACCAACTTCGGCATCCAGAAATTCACCAAAAACATCCTCTTTGACGAGAAAATCGGCGGGAGTTTCCACATGGCTGTGGGGATGGGCTACCCCGAAACCGGCAGCCGCAACCAATCCGCCATCCACTGGGACATGATTTGCGACATGCGTGACGGCGGCGAAATCTGGGCTGACGGCGAGCGGTTGTATCAAAACGGGCAGTTTGTGATTTAACAATGAACGACACCCCGGCTTTGGTCGAAATCCGTAATCTGTACAAGCGTTACGCACCTGCTGCACCTTACGCCGTGGAGGACGTTTCATTCGATATCCACGCGGGCGAACTGTTCAGTCTGCTCGGCCCGAATGGCGCGGGCAAGACCACCACGATTTCGATCATCAGCACACTGTTGCCGCCCACTTCTGGCACCGTGCGTGTGGGCGGTTACGATGTACAACGCGACCCGATGGCCGTGCGGCGCATCATCGGCGTTGCACCGCAAGAGCTGGCGCTCTACGATGACCTTACCGCGCGTGAGAACCTGCGCTTTTGGGGTGAAATGCGCGGCCTGCACAGCGCGGAGCTACGGCACGAAATCGCCGAAAAGCTGGCGCTGATGGAATTGACCGACCGCGCCAAAGACCGCGTGAGCACCTTCTCCGGCGGGATGAAGCGTCGCCTCAACCTGGCGGTAGGGCTGCTGGGTAATCCCCAACTGCTCATGCTCGACGAACCGACCGTCGCCATTGATCCGCAAAGCCGCCGTTACCTCCTCGATTGGGTGAAAAAGCTGCGTGAACAGGGGGTGACGATCCTCTACACGACCCATTACATGGAAGAAGCCCAGGAACTAAGCGACCGCATCGGCATCATTGACCACGGTAAACTTATCGCTCTGGGGACGCTGGATGAACTGATTCAGCTTGTGGGGCAGCACGAGATCTTGCGCCTGCAACTGGTGCAGGAAACGGGCGCTGCGGAACTGGCGACGGCGCTGCAATCCGTCGCCGGCGTCATCGGCACCAGCGCCGCCGACGGCGAAGTGCTGGTCAATGTCATCACAGCAGAGGCAACGCTGGCCGCCGTCATCGGCGTGGCGACCGGTTTGGGGTTGAGCGTGCGTACTATTGAAATCCGCGAACCGAACCTGGAAGCCGTCTTCCTGCACCTGACCGGCCGGGCGTTAAGAGATTAGGGAGTAGGGATTAGGGAGTGCGTAAACTTTGGGTGCTCTCTCTAAAAGAAGTCCTGGTCACATTCCGGGATGTGGGCGCGTTGCTGGTGATGCTGGCGACGCCATTGGCCCTTACGCTGGTGATGATGGCGGCCTTTGGCAGCGGGAGCAGCGGTACACCGCTCTCTGATATTCCGGTGCTGTTGTTGAATCGAGATGAAGGACGCTTTGGGCAGATGCTCACCGACATTTTCTTCTTGCCCTCGGTGGGCAACCTGGTGACGGCGACGCTGGTGACGGATGAAGCGGCGGCCCGTGCGCGCGTGGAGGCCGATGAAGTTGCTGCGCTGGTGATCATCCCCGCAGATTTCAGCGCGCGTGTGTTCCCCTTTGGCGCGCGGGCGCAGGAACTGACCGGCCTGGATGTGACCGCCCTCGCGCCCGACGCGACGTTGACGCCGGAACAGCAGGCCGCGTTGACACAGGCTTTCCTGCAAAGCCAGCCGTCCGGCGAGCCGGTCGTTGTCGAAATCTACGCCAGCCCGGATTGGCGCATCAGCGCGCTGGTCGTCAAGGCCATTGTCAGCCGGGGGCTTGAGCAGCTCAATGTCCAGATTGCGGGCACAACGTACCTGATCAACAAACTGGCCGCGAGGATAGCGCAGGCCGGACGGCAACCGGCGGATATGGCTGCGGCGTTGCAGGGCGGATTGGTGACGCAGGAGACCGTCGCCGAGTTACCCATCAAACTTTCCATCACTTCTACGACAGGGCGAGGGTTTAGCTGGCTTGGCTATTACGCATCGAGCATGGCAGTGCTGTTTCTGATGTTTGCTGTGACCTCCGGTGGACGCACGCTGCTGGCCGAACGGCAACGCGGTACCCTGCCGCGTCTGTTTATCACACCAACACCTGCGATCACCGTCCTGCTCGGTAAAATGGGCGGCATCGTGCTGACGGGCATCCTGCAAATGCTCATCCTGTGGGGCGCGACGACGCTCATCGGCGCGTATTGGGGGCCGCCGGGCGCCGTGTTGCTGACGATTGTGCTGCTGGTGATTTGCGCTTCCGGCGTCGGCGCGCTCATCTCTGCGTGGGCCAGGACGCCAGGGCAGGCCGGAGCCATCGGTTCGGCGGTGACGCTGATCGGGGGCGCGCTTTCGGGCAGCTTTTTTGTGCGCTGGAACCTGCCGACGTGGGTGCAGTACCTCAGCCTGGTCACGCCCAACGCCTGGGGCATCGAAATCCTCGGGCGTTTGCAGGCTGGCCGTGCGCTCGCGGCCATCCTCCCCTGGCTCGGCGGCATGCTGCTGGCGACCTTTATCTATTACGGCGTTGCAGTGGTGGGATTTAGAAGGCAGTTCAAGTGATGAGGGATTAGGGACGAGGGATTAGGGATGAGGGAAGTAGAGACCAGGGTACATCTTTCTAATCCCTAGTCCCCAATCCCTAGTCCCCAATCCCCAATTCCCGTTCGAGGAGCCACGATGTATCGTCTATGGGGCTTGATCCGCACAGACTTCTTGCGGCGGTTTGACGGGCCGATGGCGTGGGTGTTTTTCCTGCTCCTGCCGTTCCTGTTCACCGCTGCGGTGGGTGCAGGCTTGGGCAGCACGATGAACGATGCGCCGCCGGAAGAGGTGCGCATTCGTCTGGCCGTCATCCGCCGCGACGCGGGGCCGGCAGTGGACGCGCTCTTCACGTCGCTGCGCGGCGTGAATTTCGACCTGGAGCTTGTGGAGACGCTTGCCGATGACGCCTTTGGTTTGATCGTACCGGAGGATTTTTCGGGGCGCCTGCTGGCCGGCGAGGCAGTCACCCTCACCCTGCACATTCGCAGCGGTAGCAATAGCACGCCAGCGGTGGAACAGGCCGTGCAAGCCGCCATCGGCCGGGTGGGAGGTGCGGCGCTGGTCGCCCGGAACGGTATAGCACAGGCGCGCGCGGCGGGCCTGGTCACAACACCCGCAGAGGAAGCGACGTTATTTTCTGACCTGCTGCTCGGTACGCTGGCCGCCGTTGAAAATCCTGCTGCGGCAGCGAACGTCGTCTGGCCGGCGGGCGTTGCCTTGACGACGGACGCCAATGCGATGGCCGACAGCGCCGAGCATGCCTCCGCCGGGCAGCTCGTCACCTGGGTGCAGATCACCCTGCTTGGCGCGGCGGAGGTGCTGGTAGATGAACGACTGCGTGGGACGCTCAAGCGCATGCTGGTCATGCCCACGTCGCGCGCGCTCATTCTGGGTGGCCGGGTGTTGGCGACACTGGTGGCGGGATTGCTGCAAATCGCCATCTTGCTCGTTGGCGGCGCGCTGGCGTTCGGTGTGGGGTGGGGACGCGCGCCACTGGCAACGGCGGCAGTTTCGCTGGCTTTTGCCCTGGCCGTTGCGGGGATGGGCTTGCTGCTGGCGACACTGGTGAAGACGCACGGGCAGGCCAGCAGCGCTGTTATCGGGCTTTCGATGACTATGGCGGCGCTGGGCGGTGCGTGGTTCCCGCTGGAAGTCACGCCGCCGCTGTTCCGCCAGATCGTGCGGGTTTTCCCCGCCACCTGGGCCGTGCGCGCCTACGAGGACATCCTGGCGCGCGGCGCGACCTTGAGTGCTGTTCTGCCGTCGGTGGCCGTCCTGCTGGGATTTGCGTGCGTGTTCACCCTCGTCGGCGTGCTGCGTTTTCGTCACACTGCCGGCTGAGCGATGGCTTCTGCGGGCGCGGCCGCTCTCTGAGAGCGCGGTGGCCGGTCTCTGACCGCGCCACCGCAGAGATAAATCCGGCGCTTACAATTTGACAAATTTCGCCCCTGTGGTATCATCAGCATCGTTCAGGGGGCGTAGTGTAGTGGTTAACATGTCGGCCTGTCAAGCCGAAGATCGCGGGTTCAAGTCCCGTCGCTCCCGCAGGAAGCTGCAAAAACCGGAGGATACACATCCTCCGGTTTTTTTGTAACGACTCAGCTTCCTTGGTATTGCGCCTGGCGTAATTGCTCCAGTTGTAACGCTGCTGGCAATAAGGCCTTATATACGGCGCAATAGGGTGAAGGTGTATCAACGCGATGCTTGAGATGGTAGGTGTGTAGTGGGCAGCCACCGGCGCACCAGTAACGCCACTGACACGTGCGGCACGTTTCTTTTTCTTCAACTGAAAGATTTTGCCAGGGGAATTGCGCTGCCCGCACTTCTGCCAGTGGGTCAGGCGCGTGACAATCCGTGACCGTATATGTCAGCGCCATTTGACACACTGCTACCTGTCCCAACGGATTGAAGACCAGATAGCTGTGCCCGGCATTGCATGGGCGTAAGTGTGGCCCAGCAAAATTAACTCGGTCCACCAACGCGGCCAATAAGTTTCGTTGGGGTAAATGTGCGGCGATGGTTTGATAAGCTGTCAACATTCCTGCGATGAGGCATTCATCTGTTGGCCGTAAATCCGGTGAAGCAACGGTAAGCAGCGGTTCTCGGTAGAAATTGAGGCTGAAAGGCAAATTGTGCGCCAGCACCCACTCCAGCGTTTGTGGCAACTCGGTCACGTTGCGGGTGCTGACTGTAATGGAGATTTCCGGCGTCAGTCCGCCAGCGCAGGCAATTTCCACCGCTTGCATGACGGCGGCGCATGATCCACCGCCGGCGACAAAACAACGTTGGTCATAAGTAACAGAGATGCTATCTAACGACAGCATCAGCCGTAGCTGAGCCGCTCGCAACTGTGCAACCAATGTCGGGGTCAACAAGGTACCGTTGCTCAGGACCACACCGGTTAAAGCCAACTGGTACTGCTCCGCTAACGCTTGCGCGTACCGATGCAGTGTCAATAACAGAGGGGCGCGCAACAAGGGTTCGCCACCGCTGTATTTGAGCTTAATAGCCGAGTACTGGTGCGCCAGAGCGGAACGGAAAGTGGCTGCGATGGCTGCGCGCCCCGTTTCTTCAGTCATATCTAATGGAGTATGGGATAAATAACAGTATGCGCAGTGAAGATTGCAGCGGTCGGTGAGATGCAGCCAGGCGGAAAGGAGCGCTGGCTCACCCGTGATACTTGCGCAGGCGCAGTCACATTGCCCGGCATCCGATTGCCAGAAAGTGTCTGGGGTGGTAGTTGTACTAGCTTGCATGGTTTTCCTCCCATTGCGCCCATTGCAGGAAAACGGCGCGGATGTCTGGATAAATGATGTGTAACTTTCGATTCTGCCAGCGACGTAACAGCTCCTCCCCCAAAGTTCGTATAGTTATTGCTGGCAAACGCAGTGTGTTCACAAAAAACTCCTGCAAGCGTTCCAGGTAGACCGATGGCGTATCGGCGCCGTACTGCCCTAACACCACCAGGATACCGATCCCCTCCTCAAAATACGCTAACGCGCGTTCCATCTCGTTCCGTCCCAATGCCAGACAACCCAGTTCCAGGCATAACATGCCCCAGGCGCGTCTATCGGGGCGCGGCCATTTCTGGAGATGGGCCTGCATCGCCTCAGCGAGTTCATCCAGTTTAGCGTAATCTTGCCGATAACGCGCTACCCGCGCCAGATCCCGCAACGAGACCCATTGGTACCAGGGATCAGGAAGCTTGAGTGCGATTTGCCGACATTCCTCTGCTTCCTGCGTTGCCAGTGCTAACTTACCCTGTAACAGGTGGATCAGGCTCAAGCGTGACAAAATCGCCGGTTGCTCTTTGGGAATCCCCAGGTTACGCGCCCGCAACAGATCACGCTCCGCGGCGGCTAAATCCGCGGTTGACCCGGATATCAATGCTGCGCCACGCCAGGAATATGCCACACTTAACCATTCCGCATCTTGTGCGGGTTCAAAGATATCCAATGCTTTCTGGAAATAAGTGAGTGCTTCGGAGATTTGTCCCGCAATGAAAGAGACGCAACCTAATGTGCAGTAAGAGCGTCCTACGGCGCGTTTATCGCCTACCAGTTTCTCGCGCTGTTGCGCCAGCCGCAACCCTTCCAGACAATAACCCAGAGCCAGTTCTTTATGACGCGGAATCTCGGTTTGATAAATCAACACAAACCCCAGGTTTGTGCAAAGGAAGGCTTGTTCTAGCAGCATATTGTGCGCTTGAGCAAGTTCCAGGGCCTGTTCGTAATACCGTTGTGCCTCATCCAACTCGGCCACCAAGCGGTAGGCCCAGCCCAAACCATTCATTGCTTTCACGCGCAAGCGGGGATCAGGCAGGTCTGCTCCCCATTGCAACGCTTGCTGAAACATCGCAATACCTTGCAAGAAATCGCCCAGGCGAATCACAACATTGGCTTTCTGAATAGCCCAATCTACTTTGAGTTCCGCCGGCAGGGCTTCTAACTCAATCTGGTCCAGCGTTTGGAGCGCGGTGGCATAATCTTTATCATCCAATAATAATTTGGCCTTGCAAAGCCAGACAAAATTGCGTTCCTCCGGCTTCAACTGGTCGAGGAATGTCTCTTCATCACCAATCGCAGATTTCTCGAACATTTTCACCCAGTTGCGCCGCCGGTCATATTCGTATCTTTCCGTTGCCTGAGTAAAGATGTCGCGGAACCAGGCCACGCCGCGCGAGATATCAGTTTTGAGTAGATGATACAACTTCATCCCTTTCCAGCTCCACAGCAGTTCAGCCTGCTGTGAAAAGGCCTGGTATCGCTCATCATCCGTAATCTGACTCTGGTGTCGTAGTTGTTGCTCTAACGCCGCAATTTGCTCTTCCAGATAAGCAAGCGTCTTGCGGCTGAGTTGCAACCGTAACGTTTGTTCTGCATCTACCTGCGGCCAGACATATTCTCGTACCATCCGGCGCATTTCATCGTGGAGTGAATATCGTTCACCAGGCAAGGTTTTCACGAAAACGCGGGTGCGTGCTTGCGCCAATACCTCAGACAGTTGTTCTGGCGACCAGTCCAGCAACTGTTGCATTAACAGCTCATTTAAAGGATAAACATACGCCATCGTCAAAATCAGCCATTCTAGCGGGCTGCGTAAGTTCACGATGTAACGCACCAGTTGCTCTTCAAAAGCTTGTTGTTGCTGCTTCTCTGTCAGTCCTGACGGTGAGACATCTTCGGCGAGCCATTGCAACAACCAGTTCGGCCAGGGTTGAGAGCTGCAACTTTCCACAGCTAGGTCAATGAGAATGGGGATGCCGCGCGTCAACCGCAAGAGGTTTCCTACAAAGGGGGCGGGAAAGAAGGTGTGGAGTTGTTCCAATTTTCGGTCCAGATACATTTGTTGACTGGCCTCTGTCAAGGGTTTCAACTCACACGACTCGATGAGTCCGGCATAGGGCGTCAATGGGGATTCTTTTCCCTCATAGGGCCGTCCGACCATCACGACAACCAGATTGTCAATTTTAGTCAGGGTCTCCAGAAGGTAAGCGGCTGCGCGCCCGGCTTTTTCCAAAGTGTCTAACAATATGACCACGCGTTGCTTTTGTGTGACCGTGACCAGACATTGTACAAACGCGCTTTCCAATTCGGTGCGTTGATAGTGTAACACTTCATCCGGCATTGTGAACTGCAAGCGGTAGAACTGGGCTGTTTTTTGCAGGAAACCGGCGAAATGGTCGCGGCCTATCATCGTCGCCAGTGCCAGCGCCAATCCCAAGAAATCTCGATACACTTCTTCATCGAAGTCAATAATGGGGGTGACGATACGCCGGCGGTCAATACTGCTCGGTGACGTTGAGGTGGGTAACGTGGCGCGCGTCACCAGAGACATAGGAATCGCGTAATGGGGTGGTAATGTCTCGCCAGCGGCGGCGCGCAACGCCAGACGCACCATCTCCTGGCCGATGTAACCCGGGTCCAGCGCCAGCGTGGCACGCCAGGGGCTATCTGCCGCACGAACACGCTCGTCAATGCTGGAGAACAAATCAAAACTATAGACGCCGACATCGGAGCGTTCCAGTGTGGTCAAAGCTTGCAGGACGCCGTGCATACATTGGTCCCACGTGACCCAAATCGCTTTCACGTCAGGGTGACGTTGCAGCCAGTCCATTACAGTTTGTTGTGCCGCTGTTGCCATATCGGCGCTCAGCGGCAGCGGCGCCAGGAGCAACTCTACATCGGGATATTGCGCCAGGACACTCAGGAGGAAGGCTTTGCGATTTGCCGGTAAGCCAGGAGCATCTAGCACCAATGCAAGCACCTTCCCGCGTGCGCCGATGTCCTTGATGAGAACATCGCAAGCTTGTTGGGCTCCCTCCAATTCATCGGTGGTTATACGACAAGCGATACCTTCAAGGCGTGGTAAGAAATTATCCAATGTAAGGATTTTGATTCCGGCAGCGGCAGCCGCCTGTAACACCGGACGTAATCGTTCATCCGAACCCAACCGGACAATCAGTGCATCGGGACGCTGCGCGCTGGCTTCGGCAAGCAATTCTGCCATCCGTCCCATGTCGAAGTTTGCGTCCCACTCCAGTAGCCGCACGTCAAATTGTTGCGCGGCCTGGTGTAGACCGGCAATGAACTGCCGCGACCATTCAGTCTTTGTGAATTCATGAACGACGGCTACAGTTAGCGAGGGAGACGCCTCGTGGCGCATCTCGACCCGCGAATAGCGATGTCGTTCGTAGATTTCACGCAATAGGCGAGTTTTGCCTACGCCGCCAGGCGCATAGAAATGGATGAATCGGCGGGTCCCCCATTCACCGATAGCTGTATCTACCAGCGAAAGCTCAGCCTCACGGTTGATAAACGGCATCATCTCGACCATGGCATATCCTCCTCTGGTTACAATCCCCATAGCTGCGCCTGTTCGTCCAGAATGGTGCGGTAGAAATTATTCTGATAAGTTCCCGGCGCACTCGCGGCGGCATTGACCATAAACTCCAGCTCCCAATCCTCTGCCAACACTTGCCACAAATCCCGCAAGGCATCAGAAGACCAGGCCGCCTGCAAAATCTCGCCTGCGGTAGCCAGTGCGGCCAGCAAGGACTGTCGGAATGTGTCTGGCGGTTGGCACAGTACAAAATGAGCGTACTGGGCCCATTGGTAGATGTATTCCGCCGCCACATATTCAATACGACGGGATTTGAGACTACGCAACCAACGTTCGTAGTATTCTACCCCAAATGTACATAGAGCTTGAAAATGCTCCGGGTTCTGGCAGCGCAAGTAAATTGTAAACAAACGACGGGTTAGATTATCTTGTAAGAATGTGTCCTGCCGAGAGAGTAAAAAAGTAGCTTGCAATGCATTGATTAAGGAGAGGTTGGATCCCTTCCAGGTGAGCAGCGGAGGGTGGTGTTGTTGCAAAGCATCCAGCAACGGGTTATCGAAGCGACGAAACACACTCAATGTCTCGAGTGCAGGCCGCAACGATTCCATTTCTGGAATGCAAGCGGTGAGGTCATTCAGTACCGCGGCGATATAGGGTAGTGTTTGGGTGTGCGTCTGTCGCCACAGTGCTTTTAGAGCCCCGGTACCAAAGTGCCATGATAGCAATTCATCTAGTACTGCTGCGCAACATTGTGGGTGACCGCCATAGTGGCTCATCAGATGTGCTGCTAATGCTGCTGTTTGGTTGGAGTCCATCAATACCTGTGCGCGCCGAACGTATTGTCCAATGGATTCTTGAATAATGGTAAGCGTATAAGGCGAGAGCGGCAATGGTGTCAAGGGTAATATCGAGCGTACCGCATAGCTCTTCTGCGCTGCGCCGCGCCCGGCCATGAAGAAACGCAGCTCGTTGCACCGCCTGGTAAAATCGCTATCCTTCAGGCAGGTGCGCGCACTGCCAAGCAGTCGCGCCAAGTCGGCAAACAACATTTCTGGTAGCTGATGCACATCATCCAGCAAGATGGCGACCCCGCTGTGTTCTGGAGGACGGACATTGGCTGCTTGCGCGGCGAGCTGGACTTCGATGCCATTGGCGAGGTATTCCCCCCATTTATTTATCTCTGAGATACCGATCGGCGGCGATATGTGTAAAACGGCCAGCAAAGCGGCAGCTAATTCAGACAATGTTTCTGGAGGTGGTTGCAATGCAAGATAAAAGCATCGCCAACCTTGTCCTTCATAACGTCGTTTCAATTCCTGCAGAAACCAGGTCTTGCCGTAGCCGGCGGGTGCATCTATCACCCAGGTATACACATTGAACGATTGCTGGACGAGATTAAGTTCAGCGATGCGGTTGACGAAATTTACCGTTGGCGTCGGCGGGGGAAAACGCTTTTGACACCATGTTGCCAATTGCATACAGGCTTCTCTATCGCGCCGGCAGTGGGCTAACAGCAAGTTGATTTTTTCTGTTCGCAGCATACCTGGACTGAACTCGTCATGGACTGAAGGGAATTCATCCAGGCACAACGCCTCCAAGTCGGTATCATCCAATCGTGCCAGACAACCACGTAACTGGTGTAGATTGCATACTTCTGTCACAGCGGCCTCCACTTACCAGGCATCACGCGCTTTGCCATTTTCTGACGGGATTAACGGGATTTTCAGAGTGGCTACTTTTAGCTTATTCCATTTAGAGGAAATTGTCAACATGGATGGTTGCGGGGCCATAAACTGGGTATTGACATTTATGCAATCGTATGCTATCATATCTATAACCGCATACGATTGCGCGCAAACGAAATCCGAGGTTGCCCATGGGAAAAGATTCCGCTGTGCAACGGGAACGTGTGACCATGCAGGACGTGGCGCGTGCCGCCAATGTCTCGCAAAGCACCGTATCACGCATTTTAAGCCCCGTCCCTTCACGGGTGCCGATCAGTGAAGAGACCCGGCAAAAAGTCCTGACGGTTGTCAAAGAGTTGGGGTATCACCCCAATCAATATGCCCGTAATCTGCGTGGCAAGAAAACACGTATGATCGGCATGATGATCGCGGACATCACCAACCCCTTTTACCATCCGATGGTGCGTACCGTGCAGGATATTGCCTTCCAACACGGCTACGATGTGATGATTGCCAATTCAGACCATATGCGTGAGAAAGAATTGCTGTTCTGTGAATCCATCACCCGCCGTCCGGTGGACGGCATTATCATCATCCCCTATCATTTGAACGATGATGATCTGGATAACCTGATGGTCAACACAGGCGTCGCTATCGGCGCTGTCGGCAATCACATTCAGCATCCTTACGTGGATGTAGCTTATGCGGATGACGCCAAGGTCAGCTATGAGGCTGTTAATTGGCTGATTCACCAGCGCGGCCATCGGCGGGTCGCTATGATTATTGCCGACCATCGTTTCCCGGTGATCGTCCGTCGTTACGGGGCTTATCGGCGGGCTATGGAAGAGGCTGGCTTGCCTGTGCCGCCGGAGTATGTTGTTGAAGGCGATTGGTCTGTCGAGAGTGGGCAACGCGCCATTCGCACCTTGCTTGCGTTGCCCGATCCACCGACGGCCGTGGTTGCGGCAAACGACACCATCGCTATTGGCGCTATGGAGGTCGCCGAAGAGCTAGGTTACCGTGTCCCTGAAGATATCGCTGTCATCGGTTTCGATGATATTCCAGAGGCGCAATGGGTGCGCCCCAGACTCACGACAATTGCTCAATTCCCCGCAGAAATGGGGCGATGCCTGGCCCAGGCACTCTTTGAACGTATCAACGGTGGGCAGGATGCTCCGCGTCGAGTTTTTGAGGTACCCTGTCGGTTTGTTATCCGTGAATCGGCTTAAACGTTTGAACGTTCTGGCGTTTAAACGTCCAAACACTGGTTAGAAAGGAGGAGAATCGCCCGGTCATTGATTTTAATCTTATCCGCAGAAAAGCTCGATTTGCCAGGATCCACTGTTTTACTTAAAATGAACAAGGAGGTTTCTGATGTCTGCCAAGCAAAAGATTTCCCGTCGAGATTTTCTCAAGGCCAGTGGCTTGCTGGCTCTCAATGCAGCCATTCTGTCTGCCTGTGGCGGTAAGACCACTACCCCCGCTCCCGCCACACAAGAAGCCGCGCCGGCTGCGACGGCCGTCAAGGCGACCGAGGTTCCAACCCCTACGCCTGAGCCGACCCCGGTGGTGAATGTCTTTGGGGATTGTCCTGATCCGTTGATCCTGTACCACGGTCTTACCGGTTCGGATGGCGCCGTTTTTGCCGAGATGCTCCAGCAATACAAAGCTGCTACGCCGAATGCTTGTTTTGAGTCCCAGGGTATTGCATGGGACCTCTTCTTCCAGAAATTCCCCACCGCTGTTATGGCCGGCAATCCGCCCGATATGGTCATCTACCATGCTGCCGAGGTCATGCAGATGACTTCTCAAGGGTTGGTTCAAGATATGGAAGATTGGTTTACTGCATCCGGCATCGGCAAGGATCAATTCAACGAGTCACTGATCAACCAGATCACCGTCAACGGCAAAACGATGACCGTACCGTTCGACAACCACGGCTGGCTGAACTGGGTTAACACGAAAGTCATCAAGGATGCCGGACTTGATCCCGATAATCTGCCCAAGAACGGCGAGGAATTCATCCCCTGGGCACAAAAGATCACGACCGACAAAAACGGCAAACACCCGAACGAGCCGGGCTTCGACAAGGACAATGTCGTTGTGTGGGCTATCTATTGGACGTGGCTGCGTTACACGGTGCCCACCTCATTGTGGCAATTCGGTGGCGCCGTCGTCAGTGAGGACGGTAAGACAGCCAGACTAGGGGATCCTCAGTCTATTGCTGCCATTCAGTACTGGCATGACTTGATGTACAAGTACTATGTCTGCCCGCCTGGCCTGCCAGGTCTGCCCTATGGCGGCGAAATGTACCAGGCGAACGGCATCGCGCTGTGGTGGGAAGGCACGTGGACCGGCGGTTATATGCGCGACCGGCCCGAAGTTGCGGCAGTGACCCGCCCGGAATTCATCAACTCACTCGCGCCGGATGGCAAGCAGGCCGTCAAATTCGACTCGCATGTCTTCTCTATCCCGGTGGGAGCGCCTGATGCGGGCAAACCGGTGCTCTACAAGATGATCCAGTTCTTGTTGGAGAACGGCGCCTATTGGGCTACCTCGGGTCAGGTGCCGGCGCTCAAGTCGGTACAGTCTTCCCCTGAAGTGCAGAAGATCGCCTCGGTCGCCAAGGCTGCCGAGCAGTTCAACAAGATCGGTCGGACGGATTTCTCGCATAAGGCCTTTGTCGAGATTCAGACGGCCTACGAGACCGCGGTCAGCGCCGCCGTCTCCGGCCCGGATGTCAGTGTGGAGAAGGCACTTAAAGACGGCAATGCTGTGATTCAGTCTATTCTGGATCGACCGTAAGTATCTTCCTCCTGGGTGTGCAGGCTGGGACCGGCCGGGGAGTCCCAGCCTGCAAAGGATATGACCGACATAGAAAGGATGAACTATGACGACAACCGCCAGACATTCTCGCTGGAAGCCGCTGCACCAGCAATTGCCTAATTATCTCTTTATTTTGCCCCATTTTATCTTCTTTACGGTTTTCCTTCTCTACCCGATCATTGGCGGGTTACGCATCAGCCTCTATGACTGGAAAATCATGCTCAAGGAGCAACCGTTTGTTGGGCTGGCCAATTACCAGGCGCTGCTCAGGGACAAGGTTTTCTGGCAGGTATTGGGCAACACGATTAAGTTTATGATCCTGACCGTGGCCATGAATGTGACCCTGGGGCTGTTGGTTGCCAGCGGCTTAAAACACCGCTTTTGGGGCAGTGACGCTCTGCGGGTGATTTTTTATGCTCCCGGCATTCTTTCGGTCTCGGTGTTGGGGATCATCGGCATTCGTGTTTGGGAATCGCAGTTGGGAATTATCAATTATTACATGGCGAATGTTCTGGGAGGACCGCGCATTTCCTGGCTCGGCGATGTGCGCCTAGTGGTGCCGGTGTTGGCCGTCACGACCGTGTGGTGGACCTTCGGTTTTCCGATGCTGGTTTTCCTTGCCGGCCTGCATGACATCCCTGAAACGCTTTACGAGGCTGCCAAAATTGATGGCGCCAACCCGTGGCAGTCATTCCGTTACATTACTTTACCCTTGATTATGCCGACGATGTTGTTCACGGTGGTGACGCAGTTCATCGCGCATATGCAGGTTTTTGCACAGCCTTATATCATCACTGCCGGCGGGCCCGGGAATGCCTCCCGCACGGTGGTACAGCTCTTGTATGAAACGGCCTGGAAGTATTTCCGTTTCGGCCATGCTTCGGCGATTTCGGTGGTGTTGGCATTGTTCATGATTGTGGTAACCGTTATTTTGTTCTCGCTCATGCGTAGCCGCACCGAGTATTAGGCCCAAGGAGGATATGTTATGGCTCAAGCATCATATTCGCACCATGCCATCAGCCGACGCGCCCGTATCAAGTACTTGCGACGCTCGGTGTTGATGTGGTTGATCTTCTTCCCACTGGTTGTGGTTATTTTCGTGCCGGTGCTGTACATGATCACGATGGCGTTTACCACGGAAGCCAATCAGTTCGTTGTGCCGATCCACTGGATTCCCCAGCCGCCGACGTTGCTGAACTTCCGCAAAATCTTTGCCGATCCACTATTGCCGTTGGCGCGCTGGTTCCTTAACAGCCTGCTGGTCGCCAGTGTGGGGACGACTGTTATCCTGGCGCTGTCGTCTTTGAGTGGGTATGCTTTTGCTCGTTTGGAGTTTCCCGGCAAGCGTATGCTGTTTTCATTGCTAATCTTCAGTTTGATGATTCCGGCGGCCATCACGCTAATCCCATCTTTCTTAATCCTGCGCAGCCTGAAGCTGCTTGACACGTATCATGCCATCTGGTGGCCAGCGGCGGCTTCAGTGACAGGCATTTTCTTGTTACGTCAGCATTTCTTTTCCATCCCTTCCGAGATGGAAGATGCGGCGCGTATTGATGGCGCGGGGCGTTTCCAGACTTTCCTGTTGGTTTGTCTGCCGTTGGTGACTAACTCGCTCACCGCGCTCGCCATCTTCAGTTTCCTGGGGTTGTGGAATGACCTCTTCTGGCCACTGATCGTGCTCACCAAGCAAATCAAACTCACGCTGCCCATTGGTTTACTGGTGTTGCAGCAAGGAAGCTATATCCAGCGGGGGTTGGCGTTCGCCGGTGCCTTTGTAGCGACTATGCCTGTGTTGATCTTCTATGCTATTTTCCAACGTAAGATTATCGCCGGTATTACCACTGCCGGCATGGCCGGGCGTTAATTGCGCTGGAATATTTTTAACAAACCATAATGACAAGGACAGGTGATTCCATGACAACTCTTTCGGCTCAAGTTTATTTGGATACCAAGCGCACTATAGGCGAGATCTCGCCCCTGCTCTTCGGCGGTTTTGCCGAACATATGGGGCGCTGTATCTACGAGGGGATTTATGATCCCCAATCGCCGCATGCCGATGAGCTGGGGCTGCGCCGTGATGTGCTGGCGGCCTTGCGGGAGCTTAATTTCAGGATCATTCGCTATCCTGGCGGCAACTTTTTGAGCGGCTATCGCTGGCTCGATGGCGTTGGCCCGCGGGAGCAGCGGCCCATCCGCCGCGATATGGCCTGGCGTTCGATCGAGACGAACCAGTTTGGTACAGACGAGTTTATGGCGTTCTGCCAGCGGCTGGACGTGTTGCCAATGCTCGGCGTGAACCTGGGCACCGGCACGATTGCGGATGCGGCTAATCTGGTGGAGTATTGTAACGGCGCGCCCGGCTCCTATTATGCGGACATGCGCGTCGCTAACGGTCATCCCGACCCGTATAATGTGCAATACTGGTGTCTGGGCAATGAGATGGATGGCCCGTGGCAGATCGGGCACCTGGATATGGATGAGTATGGGCGCAAGGCCAGAGAAGCCGCCAAAGTGATGAAATATCAGGACCCCACCGTCAAGCTGGTGGTATGTGGCTCGTCCAGTGCGCACATGCCCACTTATCCTGAATGGGACCGTGTGGCGTTGGAAACCTGTTGGGAGCAGGTGGATTATCTTTCGATGCACTATTATGCGGGCAACCGCGATGGGGACACGGCCAGTTATCTGGCGCAGGCGGTGCAGTTCGAGTCCTATGTAGATACGCTGGCCGGGACGCTGCGGTATGTCAAGGGCAAGTTACGCAGTCGCCATAACGTGTTTCTCTCGTGGGATGAATGGAATGTGTGGTACAAAAACCAGCAGATGGATGGGCAATGGACGCGGGCGCCGCATTTGATTGAGGAAGTCTACAACCTGGAAGATGCGCTGGTGGTAGCGCAGTGGCTCAATGTCTTCTTGCGCAAGTGCGACGTGCTCAAGATTGCCTGTCTGGCGCAGATCGTCAACGTCATTGCGCCTATCTTAACCACGACCGACAGGCTACTCAAGCAGACCATCTTTTATCCTGTGGCACTGGTCAGCAATCTCGCCCGTGGCCAGTCACTCTCTGTGGCGACCAAGACGCCTGTGGTCAATACGCAACAATTCGGCGATGTGCCGATGCTCGATGTGTCAGCCAGTTATGACCCGGAAACCGGCCGGCATGCCGTGTTTGTGGTCAACCGTAGCCAGACCGAGGCGGTAGTGACCGATGTGATCTGGCAGGATGTGACGCCAAGTCAGGTCAATGCCGTTCATCAAATTGCCGGTACAGATGTCAAAGCAGTGAACACTTTTGAGCGTCCCGATGGCGTGGTTTCGCGCCAGCTTGCAGGCGGCCCGCTCGATGGCAACAAGTTCTCTTTGCGCTTGCCCCCTTTGTCGTTTACGGTGCTCAGCGCCGCGTAGGGAAGATGTGGGTTATGGGTACATGGCTCTACCGTGTGTGGGACTGGGTAAAGTTCTGGCTATTGTTCGGCGCGGTGACGGGTTTGCTGGCTGCTTCTCTAGCTGGCTGTGTTCGGACAACCCCAATACTTGCACCGACACCCACACCGACCTACACCGGTGAACTGTACGATATAGACTGGACGTTATCCGGCGACCTGGAAGCCCACGACCCGGTGATCATCAGGCAGGGAGATGCCTGGTATGTGTTCACGACGGGCGTGGGCATCAACATCAAGCGTTCCCTGGATGGTCAGCAATGGCAAAATATCGGACGGGTGTTCGAGACGCAGCCGGCCTGGCACAAGCAGATGATTCCGCAAAATGACGGTAATCTGTGGGCGCCCGATATTTTCTATCACCAGGGCAAATACTATCTCTATTACGCAGTTTCGAGTTTCGGCAGTAATGTCTCGGTGATCGCGCTTGCCACCAACACCACATTGGACCCGCAGGACCCACGTTACGCCTGGGTGGACGAAGGGATCGTAATTCAGTCGGGGAAAGGGGACAACTATAACGCCATTGATCCCAACGTGGCGCGCGACCGTGAGGGGAATTTGTGGCTCAGTTTTGGCTCTTTCTGGAGCGGTATCAAGCTGGTCGCCCTTGATCCTGCGACAATGAAGCCGCCTGCGGACGTCACACTGCACGCGATTGCTGCGCGTCCTGGGAGCACAGCCATCGAGGCACCCTTCATTGTCGAGCGTAATGGCTATTACTATCTCTTCGTCTCCTTCGATTTCTGCTGTCGGAGCATTCTCAGCACGTACAATATTGTGGTGGGACGCGCACAAGCGATCACCGGGCCATACGTGGACCGGGATGGCAAGTCTATGTTGCAAGGTGGGGGGACGCTGATCCTGGACGGGGATGCACGCTGGGCCGGGCCGGGGCACAACGCCGTATATCAGCGAGGCCACTCGGCGATCCTGGTCAATCATGCCTACGATAAGCAAAACGGCGGCCGGCCTACCTTGCAGATTCATCCGCTGTATTGGGATGCAGAGGGTTGGCCCACGCTGGCCCGCCCCGAAGAATGATGTATTGGCCGGGTCCGGCTTTTTTCAGTGATTCCGCAGTACCAGCGGCAGATAGATCGAGTATTCGACGACACTCGACACTTCCAGGTTGTACGTCGCTGTCTTTGGCGCCCCCAGGCCGTTGTCTGCCGTGACGACGATAGACTTCGCGCCTTCCGTCAGCCAGGTGAATGACTGGTTGTTGCTCGGCCCGCCAACGACGACCAACGGCGCGTAATCGGTGACCTGCCAGGTGTAGGTGATCGGCAGCGTCGCTGTGAGCGGGCTGACGCTGGCGATGAAGGTGTACGCCTCCCCGGTCTTGTACACGCTCACACCCGGCGACGTGAGGCTGACGCTCGCCACCGCCGTCAACGGCTGCGGCTCGAACAGCATCGACAGTCCGCTGCTCGTCCCCGCCTCGAAGTGCTTGACCACGCCGTAATCGCGGGTGGTGCTCTGCGTGCGCAGGCCCTCGCCGTCTTCCAACTCGGCAGGCAGCGTGAACGTCCACGCGCCGTTGACATTGGCAAAGGTCGCGCCCAGGTAGACCAGCGCCTCGGTATCCGGGTCAGCGTCGTCGCGGTAGACGTCGATGCGGCAGTAGGGGCACAGGTCGTCGGCGATGCCGCTGACGTTGACACCGTTGATGCGCGTCACCAGCGCCGGGTCGAAGAACTTGAGCACGTCGGGGACCGCGTCACCGAACTCAATGGCGGGCACGGTGTTCGAAATGACGTTGCCCTGCATCGTCGTGGCGTTGATGAAGATTGTGCTCCCATTGACGAAGAAACCGTTCAGCGCGTTGACGACGGTGTTGGAGAGGATGCGTGTATAGCGCGTGCCAATGTCCACCGCGCTGCCACACGTCCAGAGCGGCGCGCCGTCCAAGGCCTGGCCGATGACGTTGCCCTCGATCAGGTTATCCTGCCCGGAGGGAATCCAGATCGCGTCGGGCGGGGTGGTCGTGGCGCTGCCGTAGATGAGCAGCCCGGCGATGCGGTTGTCGAGGATGCGGTTGCGCCGCCCGCTCACTGTGATGCCGCCGCCGCCGAACCAGTTAGCGGTGAGCGCGGCCGGCTTGCACAAATTTGTCGCGGTGAGCGGCGTGGAAATCGTCCCGTCGGCGAGCAGGCCGACCGTATTGCCCTCGATCAGGTTGTCATCGCTGGCGAAGTTGATCGCATTCTGCTTCGAGCCGGCGAGTTTGTTGTTCCGCACGAGGTTGTTGCCGCCCGCGCTCGCGCCGTTGATGAAGCCGTGGTTGTCCTGCGCCACGTCGTTGTTGTAGAAGTAGATCGCCGTCCCGGCGTCGTTCAGGCCGAGCCAGTTGTCCTCGATGATGTTGCCGCCGCCCGTCATCCGCAGTTCCACGTTCTGGAAACCCAGGCCGCGCACGATATGAGCGCCTTCGGTGGTTAGCGTGCCCAGCGCCAGGACTTTGTAGGCTGTGCCGCTCCCGCTGCGGAACAGGATGATTTTCGGGCCGTCGGCGCGCCCGCCGGGCTGCGTGCTGCCGTCGAACGTCACCTGCCCACCCCTGACGGCCGGTAAATCGGTGGCGCTAAGCGTGATCTTCCAGAAGCCGGCCGCGTTGTAGCCCGCATCGCTTGTGGGAACATTGAAAGCGATCAACACCGGGCGCTGCGCCGCGGAGAGCGCGTTCGCCTGGACGATAGCGCGCCGCAGCGTGCATTGGTCGGCGGGCGCGGCGGCGCACGTCGTGGGTGACGTCGTCGGGTCGCCCGTATTCGTCACCGTGATGACGGTGACGTAGCTCGCGGGTGGCGTGGGTGGCGACGCGAACACCACCTCCGGGATGACCGGCGGCGCGGGGAAGACGGGGGCAGGTGGTGGCGGCGGCGGTGTCGCGCCGGTGCGGCTGTAGACGGCAGTGGAGGGCGCTGATGTTGAGGGCCCATCGAAGTTGGCGACGATGCCGTAGTTGAGAGCGGTGTTCGCCGTGCGCAAACCGCGATCCAGCGCCAGCTCGAAAGGCAACGTGGTCTGCCATTTTCCATAAACGTCCGCTTGCACGATCCGCACCGATTCAAGCGTTTCCGTCAGCGGGTCGAGATCGTCCAGGAACAATTCCACCTGGCAATAGGGGCACGGCATATCGGGCGCCGCCGCGCCGTAGACGGTCGTGTTTCCGCCGCCCACGGTGATCGTGAGAATCACCGACGGCGTGAAGAGCTTGCGTGCTGCGGGCACGTAATTGCCGAACTCCATATAGGTCGAGGCTGTGCTGTTCCAGGAGAGGTTGCCCTGGTAGTACAATGCATTGAGCGACATTTGTGTTCCGTCCATGCGGAAGGGCTCCAGCGCGGTGCGCACGACGGTGTTGGAGAGCACGCGCGTGTAACCGGCGTCCACCACCAGCCCACGCCCGCACGAACCCACCTGCTTGTCGGCGGCGTCAATGCCGATGACGTTGCCCTGAATCAGGTGATCGTCCCCCTTCACTTCGAGCGCCGTATCGGGCGTGTTTTCGGGATCGTTGCTGTACCACAACAGCCCGGCGATGCGGTTGCCGACGACCTGATTGCGCTTGCCGCGCACTTCCACACCCGCGCCACCGAACCAGTTGAAGTAGCGGGCGTTGGGGCGGCACCAGCGATTCCAGGCCACCTCCGGCACAGTCCCGTCGGCGCGCGTGCCGACGCGGTTGTTGAGGACAAAGCCGTCGTTGCCGTCCATGCTGACCGCCGCGCCGATGAATCCGGCGAAGACGTTGTTGCGGATGAGCGTCTGCGCCGTGTTCTCCGCCACCTTGATCCCGCCCAGGCCACTACCCTGCTCCGGCGCATCGGGAGCGCGCCAATACAGGTCGGTTCCCGGCGTACTCAGACCAAACCAGTTGTTTTCCACGATGTTCTGGCTGTGGTTGAGTTGCAACGCTGTGTCGAACTTCTGGAACGCCAGGCCACGGATGACGTTGTTGTTCCCGTTGACCACCAGCCCCACCAGGTCGCGGCTCTGCGGCCCGCGCACGATGATCTTGGGGCCGGTCGCGCGCCCGCCGGGCTGCGTGCTCCCGTCAATGACCACTTGTCCCGCCTTCGCCACATCGGTGCTGCCGAGTGTGGGCAGCGCGTTGAGTTGCAGCGTATCGGTGATCTGGATGACCCACACCCCCAGGCCCGCATCGTAACCGGGATCGCTGGTAGGGATGTTGAAACGAATCTGCACCGGGCGCGCGGCGGGCGTCTGGGCGATGAGTGCGGTGGCTTCCACAAGAGCGCGGCGCAGCGTACACTTGCCGTCCGGCGCGGGAACCGGCGGGCCGTCCAGATCGCGGGAGCAGGTGTAGCTCAAGTTGTCGTCCGGATCGGCGGTGGTGGTGACGGTGATGACGGTGTTGAACGTCGTTGGCGCGGTCGGCATATCCAGATACGCCGGCCACGTCACCGGCAACGGCGGTTGCGGGACAGGCGGAGGCGGGGCAATCGGCGCGGGCGCGCCGGGTTGCGTGTAGATACCCGAAATTCGCGTCGTCGTGCCCGCGCTGTAAGTGATCGTGCCGGTGGCGTTGTGGATTTGCTCGTCGGCGACGGTGGTGCTGGCGGTGCGTAAGCCCTCGGTGAGCGCCAGCGTGCGCGTCAGCGTGAAAGTCCAGTTGCCGTCACCGTCGGCGGTTGTCGTGCCGAGAGATGCCAGCGTCTCGGTGACGGTGTCGTGCTTGTCGAGGAACACCTCGACGACGCAGTTCGCGCACAGGCTGTCCGCGCCGCTGGTGCCGGTGACGTTCACGCCGTCGATCTGCGTGATCGCTGCCGGGTTGAACAGTCGCAGCGCCGCCGGAACGTTGGGGCTGAAGTCGAACGCCTGCACCTTGCTGGCGCGGATCACGTTTCCCTGCACGGTCACAGCGTCGAGATCGTAGCCTAATGGTCCGGCAGCCACCAGAATGCCCGCCGCACCCTGCGCGCCAACGACGAGGTTGTCGCGCACCTCGATGAAATGCGCGCCGCTGGCCCCGCCGACGTGAATACCCTCGCCACACGTCCCAAAAGGCACATCGTCGCTCGTCAGGCCGATGATGTTCTCGCGGATGACGTGATTGCGTCCGGTCACGGAGATCGCGTCATCGGGCGTGTTGAGCGGGTCGTTGCTCGACCACAGCAACCCGACCACGCGGTTGTACGCGACCAGGTTGCCGCGCCCGAAAATGTCGATGCCCGCGCCGGGGAACCAGTTGTTGTAGCGGGCGTTGGGCTTGCACTTGCGGTCATCGCGCACGGCGGGCACAGTGCCGTCGGCGCGCGTCCCCACCGTGTTGCTGAGGACGAAGTTATTGTTCCCCTGCACGCTGATCGCGACGCCCTTGAAGCCCACCAGCACGTTGCTCTGGATCGTGTTCGTCGTCCCGTCGCTGCCGCTCATCTGCGCGTAGATGCCGGCCTCGCCGCCGCCGTCTTCGGGATACGCCGAGTTGCGCAGATAGATGTCGTCGCCAGCGACGTTCAGGCCGAACCAGTTCTGCTCGACCAGGTTTTCATCGGTCGCGGGAATAGTGATCATATTGTTGGCGAAGCCCTGGAAGGCCAGGCCGCGGATGACGTTGCGCCCACCGGTGAGGTTGAACGCGCCCTTTTTGTTGTCGCCGCGCAGCACAATGCGCGGGCCGACAGTCAGCGCGCGTCCGCCCGGCTGCGTCGTCCCGTCAATGATGACCTTGCCATAGGTGCCAAAATCGCGGAAAGCGTGCGTCTCGAAGCCGGAATTGTCGCTGTTCACGGTGATAATCCACACGCCGTTGCCCGCGTCGTAGCCGGGATCGCCGGTCGGGATGTCGAAACCGATGCGGAAGACCTGTCCCGGCGCCGAATAATAGTGCGCTTCATTGATCGCCCGGCGCAGCGTACAGGGTGAATAGGTCTCACACCGCTCGCTGTTCGGGTCTGATCCGCCCACATCGCTCGTCGTCGTCACGGTGAGCCAGTAGGTGGGCGTGAGATCGGCGGATACTTGCCCCGCAGCGGACGCACTCGCCACCGGTCGTGCAACAGTCATCATACCACTCACAAGCAACAATGTGCCCATTAATGCTAAAGCCATAATCCATAGTCTACGATGCATCTTCAACCCTCCTTTGGCGAATAGCGAATTACGAATGACGAACTCGTCCCCCTACTCCGTACTCCTTACTCCCTACTCCGTACCCCTTCATCTCGCGTTGCAAGAATTCGAACAGCGCCTCCACATCTGCGAAACTCTGGCGCTCGCCCGTGCCGGGACGCTCCACGGACGCACGCCAGACTTCCTGATCGCCGTCGCTCGTTTCCCAGAGCCGCAGCAGATACGAGAGATAACCGCGTTGTTTCATAGCACACCCAGCCTTTCACCAACTTCACGGATAATGATAAGCGGTCAGGAACACAAACTCGCCAATGCCATCGCCAATAAACAGATAACGTCCGTCACCTGTAACGGCGATGCCCACCGGGAACAAGAACTCCCCCGCCGGCCAGCCGGTGACGCCGTCGTTGGTCGCTTCCACGCCGATGCGTTCCAGCCATTTCCCCTGCGCATCCAGCTTCACCGCGCCGGGCGGGCTCCAGGTGACGACGTAGAAATTCCCTGCCGCATCCAGGCTCAACATCTGGGGGAAGGTATCGGCCAGCGCCTCCATACCCAGGCGTTGGATCACGCGCCCGTCGTCAGGCGCGAGTTCCAAAATATAGCCGCCGACGCCGGTCAGGAAAAGCGTTCCGTCTGGGCCGATATCCATCGCTTTGACGCTGAGTTCGGTCTCAACCGGGAAGTTACGGAGAAATTCACCCTCGGCGGAAAACACCTGCACGCGCGTCCCGACCTCGCCGACGTCCAGGGCGTAGATGTTGCCGTCCAGATCAACCGCCAGCGCCGCCGGGCTTTCGCCGGAGAACTCGCCGTCGCCCGTCCCATAGCCGCCAAACGCGCCGAGCAGGTCGCCCTCGGCGTTGAAGTGTACGATTTGGCGGAAACCAAGCTCCGCCAGATAAACTGCGCCGTCTGGCCCCACCTTCACATCCGCCACATAGCCGATCTCGCCCTGCGCCAGTTGCCCCTGGTAGTTGCCTTCGAGATCGAAGATGTAAGCGCCGTTATAGGCATCAGCGACATAGACTGCCGAGTCAGTCGCATCCATACCGCCCAACATCGTGAAGGAAAGCTCCGCCAGCTCCGGGGATGTGCTGCCCACCCGCCAGAGCACTTCCGCCGTCGTCGTGTCTGCGGGGATGACAGGGCGCTCCACCGAGCCGATCACCTCCACAGCATCAATCGCCGCGCGTCCCGCCGTCAACACCGAATGATCCACCGTGATACGCAATCCGCCGATCTGGTAATCTACCTCCACCGGAATAGAGAGTGTGTAAGGACATTGGGTTGCGGCGTAGGGCGGGGTTGTGTAAATTTCGTGGTATTCCGCCATGAAGTCAATCAACTCTACTTTGACGATCTGCGAGGGGTTGTTTGTCTGAATAATGTTGATCAACGTCGGCACAGTCGGCGCATCGTAGCTCAGTTCGAGCCAGGCGATGCCCTCCGTTTCGGCGGGCGACCAGGCGGAAGCATAGTCGCCGCATGCAGGCGTGTCCGGTTTACCAGTCGCTTGTCTCGCGCTGTGATCGGGATCGCCGTACTCAGAACTGGCAGATGCAGCAATCGCCCATTGACGGTAGCCCTTATCCGCGCCTGGTGGAATGGGAATTGGCGTGGGCGGCGGCGCAGTCGTCACGGTGGGCGCGGTAGTGGGCGTAGCGGTCGGAGGAACGGCGGTCGCCGTGGCGGTAGACTTGGGTGCAGATTCCCTTACCGGTGTTGTAGGCGGAACGGGCGTCATCCCGCCTGAGGCACGGCACGCTGAACTCAGCAAAACACAGATAATCAGGCACAAAACCAGCCATTTTTTCATGGGTATTTCTCCCTGGACAAACCAAAAATTCAAACGTGGGGCAAACTGTTAGTTTGCCTTTGCTGCAAGCTGACAGCTTGCGCTACATTGACGCCTGGAAATTGAGAGTGGCAGGTAACTCGTGATTTGGAATCAGGAACGCTGCCCGGCGAGACTACCGGGCAGCGTTTTTGTGCAGTCGCGTTACATATTTCTGAGCACCAGCGGTAAGAATATCTTGTGCTCAGCCGTCGGCAACGCGATGACCGTGACCGTCACGGTATCACGGATAGCCTGCGGCTGCGTCAGCGCGCAGTTCCACACTGCCAGTTCGACCGTGTACACGCCGGTCGCTGCGAAGGTGTGCGTGAGGGCCAGTGGGTCGGCGCTGCCCACCGTGGCGACAACCACCGAACCGTCGTCATAGTCAACCGTATAGGTGTATGGCTTGGTGGCGTTATCCGGCGCGATGTCGGCGGCGAAGTGAACTACGGTCGTGGTATAGATGTCGCCAGTCGTGAGCAGCCCCAACGTCACAGCACTGACATCCACGCAGACGACTGGAGGAACGACCGCGACCGCGAGCGTATCCGTCACCGGTGGGGTCAGTTCGTCATTCCACACGGTAACGGTGACGGTGTAGTTGCCGGTGAGCGTGAAGGCGTGGGTGAAGGTGAACGGGTCCGCGCTGCTGACGCCAGCGGCGCTCTCCCCATCGCCGAAGTCCAGCGTGTACGAGTACGGTTTGCTGGCGTCATCCGGCGCAATGTCGGCGCTGAAGTCAACCACGGTGTAAGGGTTGATGTCGCCACTGCCCACCCGTGAGAGCGTGACGCCTGTGACCGGAACAACGGTGCTGACCTGCGCGACGCGCGGGGCGGAGGTTTGCAAGGCGTATTGGACATAGCCCACGACGCGATACAGCGTGTCCGGCAGCGCATTGACCGCGGCCCACGCATCGGTGAACGTGCGCGTCGCACCCGGCGCGAGCGCGGTCAGCGTGTGCGTGAACCCGGCAGTCTGCGTCACGCCATCCGCCGACTCCACGCGGATGAAGACGACGCCATCCAACGTCACGTCGCCGGTGTTCTGGAACGTCAGAGCGATATTCACAGCGTCGCCGGGCCGGAAGTGGGTCGGCGCGGCGGTCAGGTCCGTCACCTCACCGGCAACAACACCCACGGTGAATTCGGTCACCTCGGTATCCAGCACGTGACCCTCCAGATCAGCCAACGTCACGTCGAGATAGTAGTCGCCGGCCGGGAGTGTCTCCGTGATGACCAGGTCAAGCATCGAAGTGCCGGTGATGGCACGCAGCGCTTGCAGCGGCAGCGCCGTTTCGACGTTCTCCGAGAGCGATTTGACGGTTGGCTGCACGATGAGCATCTGTTCCGTGCCGCTATTATCCACAACCAACGTCGTGGTGACCGGCTCGACGAGGCGATAGGTGGCCTGCGCCGGTTGCAAGTCCACGATACTCACAGTGGTGGTGAAGACGGCGATGTCGAAGCCCCACTCCTGATAGAAAAGCGCGTCGGTCGTCTCCGGGTTGTAGGTGAAGGGGTAGAGGGACAGTTCCAGCGTGGATGTGCCGTCCGGGTTTTCGACGACGTGCCATTCGTAATCTTGGGCGAACTTGGGATAGAAGCCGGTGATGGCAGCCGTCGCCTGCAGTGGCGCAGCGCAATCACAGTCAATGGCCGGGATGTAAGTCGGGAGTTGCAGGCCGGTCGTAACGACCAGACCGGATTGCAGCGTGAGCGCCACATCCTGCACGCGCTGTCCCTGCGGGTAGGTGTACGTCACCTTCCACATGGGGACGATGTACTCGGTGGGACTGAGCCACTCACTGCCGTCAGGAATCGTCAGGTGATCGAACCCATCCTCGTCGGTCGTCACCGCATAGTCGGGCAGCGTCAGGCTGAGCGCGCCAATCGGGCCATCTGGAGCGGCAAGCTGCACAGCGTTCGCCGTCAGCGTGGGCAACGCGCCGAACTTGGGATCGCCGAACATGTGGTACTGGTAAATCCATTCCTTCCACCCGTCGCTATCGGCCCAGTGGTCGCGGGCCATATCGGTGAAAGCATAGCCGATGGAAAGCGCGTTGTTGCTCCCCCAGCGATTGAAGAACGCGCGCCCGGCAGTCCCATTGGCGCCCCGGTCGGAGGCGCTAACCGCGCCGATGTATAACCCCGCGCCCTTCCGCAGCCAGGCTTCCGGCATGCTGTAGTTGTCCCGATAGTCGCCGGTAGAGCACGCCAGGCCAAAGACAAACGGATGATAGCCGTTCAAGTTAAAGCCGGACACATCGCTGGTGTTGAGACCGACAGTGCCATCGTCCTGCCAGTAGCTGGCATTGCCATGTCCGCGATAGACCACCAATCCCTGGCCCTGCGCCAGCTCCGGTTTGAAGGCCGCTAACATGTCCGCCGCCGTCGCGTAATTCGTCCACCTGAGGCGGGTGATGCTGGCGAAATTCAGCCGGTCGGCGATTTCGTTGGCCTGCGTCCAGAAGTCTCCCGCGCCATCGCCACGCCCGCTGTTGAGCAAAGCGCGCTGCCGGTCAAAACCAACGCCGGTCTTGGCGACAACAAGGGAAGACTCAATGCCCCTACGCAGCGTGCCCAGGTCAGGGCCGACGATGCGCCCCAACACCAGTTCGGGTTTGGCCTCGCCGGAGGTGCTGGCGTAGCGCAGGTCGCTGTAGGACGGGCCGTAGCCGGCGCCCTGCGCGGGAATAATTTCATCTTCACCCACGAAGAGCACGTAGCCCCCGGCGTGATAAGCGCGGAAGTTGGGGTGCAAGGCATTGGCCCAAAGTCCACCTGGTTCGAGGAGCGCATCTACCGTCGTCGGGCATGGAGCGATGGGCAGGTATCCCAGGACGGCGTTGCGGTATGTCGCCAGTTCAGCCATTTCAGAGAGGAGCAGGCTCAACTCGCGCTGTGTACCCTGACACGTGCGCCAGGTAATGGGCGAGGTGTAAGCTGCTAATCCCGCCGGCGAGGTGACGATGATGTAGTCCGAGCTGGCGGCAATTTGCGCCACCACAACATCCACCCACACGCCATCCACCAGATTCGCACCGACCTGGAAGTTACGCGTGATGTTTCCCCCAACACCCTCAAGCCGGTAGCGGACGCTGGCGGTATGTTCTGACCCAGACCCGCTGCCAATAAAGTAGGATTCTGCTTGTGGATAGAGGATGGGGACCAGTTTGTAGATCACGGCAAAGCTCGCGCCCGGCGCCAGGGTGATTTCACCCGTCGTATCGCTTGACAATTCAATGCGAATCTTGCGCTCAGGCGTCTCGCCATAATCGTTGTTTTTGACCTCATAGTAGCTGGCAGTAGGGGACATCAATCCATACATATTGCTCGTCTCGATGACCTGGAACCCGCGCGCGAAGTCCTCCACATAGTCTACGTAGGCTGTGCCCACGCCGATGTTGCGGATAGTCAGGGTAACCTTAATCGCGTTACCCTGGCGCGTCGCCGCGCGCTCGAAGTCGAGTTCGCCGCGCCCCTGCGCCAATTGGATCGTCCTTTCGTCAGTATACACGCTGCCGCCGCTGGTTTGCGCCTCGAAGCGGAGGATGTGGCTGCCGACGGTCTTGCCAACCAGGTCAATGTCAAGCGAGTGGCTGTAGGTCCCCGCTCCCGGATTGTGCGTCGCCACCAGTGTGCCGTCGAGGTAGAAACGCATCACACTCACATTTTGCATCACGTTGCTACACCCGATGCCGTCCATACCGGGTGGGACGTCATTGCCCTCGGCATGGCCGAATTCCGTACACATCCACATATATTGCCGGCCATAGGCCGTCACATTCACGAGCGTTCCGGCGGGCGCAGTCGTGCCGTCAATGTAAACAGACTTGTCCGGGCTTGGGCTGACAAAGAAAGCTTCACCGGGCATGGGCCGGTTCGCCGGTGTGATCGTGGCCGTTTTTGCCGTCGGCTCGTTTTCCAGGTTGTACGCCTGCACTTGAAGCGTATGGCTCTTGAACCAATCCGCGCGGCTCAATCCGAGCGCAGCAGGAGAGACATAGACCTCATACCGCGTCCCTGTGGGCGTATAATCGCGCCCGATGAGCTGCCCGTCAATGAAGAACGATACGCGATCCACCCCGGCCACGTCGCTGGTGACATCGGCGTAGAGCGTCCAGAACTCGTACTTTGTAGACGGGTATTCGCTCATTCCGACAACGCCGAGCGTCGCCGGGTCCGTGCCGACCGCCCTGGTCTCGAAATAGGCGCCAGAGGTGGTATTGAACAACCCCTGTTCATCGGTGAAACGGATGCGATACCAGTAGATACTGGCGTGATCAAGGCCGCTCAACGAGACCTCGTGCTGAGTCCTGTACGTCATGTCGGAAATCGTGGTGATGTTGAAGGGGCCATTCCTGCCATAATCGAAATCCGTGCGCGTCGGCTTGTTCGTCGTCCAGGTGATTTGGGCCGTGTGTTCGGTCGTAGTGATAAACGGCCCGACGATGATCTCCGGCGGGTAGGGATCACAAAGCCACCAATCCTCAAAGCTATTGTTGGCTTCTTCACGTTCCAACACCGTGTCGCCAGAGTCGGCGGTAATCATTGCGCGCAAGGCCACTGTTCCCGGCGGGAAAGCCGCGCAGTTCCACACGTAGTCAATGTAGCGCGAGCGCACCCAGCCAGGCTGTAAAATTTCGGGGTATTCGGTTTGTGCGACGACGGTGATCGCCTGGGTCAGGTCAACCGCGAAGTTCGCCGGGGCCGCGCTACCGCCAGTGTTTTTGATAATGTAATACACGCGGGACTCGCCCAGGTTGTACCACATCCCCGAAACCACAATGTCCGGCAGTTGGTCGCGCGGGACGACCTCGATGGTATGATAGCGCACCACCACCGCCGCGCCGCCACAGTTGGAGACGGTAACGGTGATATGTTTCGTGCCGGGGGTCGCCCACGTGTACGATTTGATCACCGTGCCGTCGCTGGAAGGCGTCTGCTCGTCCGCTTCCCACGTGTAAACCACCGGTTTGGTCGCGCCGCTGGGCGTCGCCTGGGCGTTGAAAGTGTAGGCGGTGTTCGTGATACCCTGCGTCGGGCCGCTGACACTCAGATTCGTCACCGGCGTACACGCCGGTGGCGGTACAGTAATTGAGACGAGATGCGTATCCATCACACTGCTCTCGCAATTGGCTACGGTGACAGTAATGGTCTTCCAGCCAGGCGTGCTCCACGTGTACGTGATGGCTGATTGCTGACCGCTGATAGCTGATTGCTCTGTCGCCTGCCAGGTATAGGTGATGGGCGGCGTCGCCGTGGCCGGCAAGATGCTGGCATCAAAGCTGTACGGTTGATCGGTGACGCCCTGCGTCGCGCCGCCGATGGTCACGCTCGTGGCGGGATAGCACGGCGGCGGGCCGTAGGTGATGATCAATTGCGGGTCCGGGCTGCCTTCGCGGGCAACCAAACTGGCAGAACCGAGTTCACCGTTGGCGGGCTTCAGGCGGAAGCCGTAGTTGAGCAGCGCGCCGGAATTCCAAGCACGGACGATGTTCGTGACATTCCAGTAGTTAAAACCACCGTCCACAAATGTAGACGAAGGGTCGCCCTGGCTCTCATCGCCGGGACGGTTGTTCCAGGTCACGCCCATTTCGGTCCAACTGCCCAGGTTGGCTGTCGGTGAGATGGCGATCGCAGCCTGTGGAGAAGTCAGCGCGCGGTTGATGGTCCCCTGCAGAATCAATGTAGCGCTGATAATTGTGCTGCCTGCCGGCACACTGGACACATTGAACTGGAGCAAGGCATGACTTTCGTTAAAAGTCGTCTCGTTGCGTCCCACAGATACATCCACGGCATTGCCATAATTCTGCGTCGGGTACGCCTGAGAAATACTTGTATCCGCCTGTACCGTTAAAGTCGCGCGCCGTACATACTCCACCACCAGACGCGGCGGATTGGCGCCTTCGCGGGAGCTAAAATAGCGTGAGCCGTTCGTCCCAAAATTGAAGATCAGTCGCACACCGTGGTTGGCGAGCGTCCCCGCATACCATTTTTGGACTACCGGCGTTATATCCCAGCGCCGCCAACTACCGTCAGGAGCGCCTTCCAGGACTTCATCCACCGTCGTAAAGGTTGGCTGATTGTTCCAGGTGACGCCGGTTTCCGTCCATGCGCCGGTGAGCGCCTGTGCTTTGATATCGAAACCCGAGCCGCTGGTCTGCGACAATTCCAACGTCGCCGTCAGAATCACCGCATCGGCGGGCAAAGTGGAAAGGTCAAAAGCGGCCAGGGTACGGTACGTTGCCGCGGTGGGGAAAGTCACGATACCAACCCTCACACTTGAATTCGTACCGTAGTTTGTGTCAGCACTCGCGCTGTTCACATAAGTGTCTTTGACGGCGGTGAACGTGCTTCGATAGCTCGTTCCTTGCTCTGCGCAAACCTCTACTGGCCCTTCGGGAAGGGACGGCGACTGCGCCCGTGCCGACGGCGCGGTCAAGAGCCACACGCTGACAACCAGCAACAAACCGATCAACCATAAAGAACGCCTCATCTCTGTACCTCCTAAAAATAGTCTGATAGTCGTTAGTCAAATAGTCCTGCAATCACTTTCATTGCTACACCGCAGGCTCGGTTACATTTCTCTCTTGGGGGTATCCCTATGCAAAATGAGAATGGATTCAGGCTTTATGGTAACACAGCGCCGTCATAAAAACGTCATAACCCGGCGACATTCAGAATTTTCGTTGTCTTGCTGTGGATTTTCTTCGTCTTGCTGTGGCCGGTCGGTCTCCGACCGTGCCACCACAGGTGCAGGCGTGGGCGGGCGCGGTCAAAGACCGGCCCGAGCCATTCCCAATCCGTTGTCCTATACCCGCCATTGGCCTCTGACGCGCTTACAGGTATAATCTAAGCATTCAGCAGTCAGCTTTCAGCTATCAGCTAAACTGACGGCTGACGGCTGAAGGCTGACGGCTGAAGGCTGACGGCTGAAGGCTGACGGCTGAAGGCTGACGGCTGACGGCTGACGGCTGACGGCCGACCGCTGAGAGTTAATAGCTCATCGAGGAGTGCAACTATGAAAACCATCGTCATCTTATCCGATTCGCTGAACCGCCATTACCTGCCGATGTACGGCAATGATTGGGTGATTGCGCCACATCTGGCGCGGTTTGCCGAGCGGTCGGTGGTCTTCGACAATCACTGGATCGGCTCTGCGCCGTGTATGCCCGCGCGGCGGGATATGCTCACCGGACGGCTGAATTTCCTGGAGCGTGAGTGGGGCGGCATGGAGCCGTTCGACATTCCGTTCCCGCATTTGCTGCGTGATCACGCGAACGTTTTCTGTCACATGGAGACCGACCACTATCACTACTTCCACGTCGGCGGCGAGAACTACCACAGTCCCTTCAACACCTGGGCCTTGCATCGCGGGCAGGAGGCCGATGCATTCGTCTCGCGGGTCGCGTCGCCGGAGGAGCCGGAGCACCTGGGCCAGTGGCGCGCGCAGTACGCGAAAAACCAACTGGCGTTCAAAACGGAGGCCGATTATTCGACGCCGCAGACGTTCCAGGGCGCCATTGACTGGCTCAGGGCGAACGAGGGGGCCGACAACTATCTGCTGTGGGTGGAAGTCTTCGATCCGCATGAACCATTCGACTGCCCACAGCACTATCTCGACATGTATGGCGACGATTGGAATGGCCCGCTCTACAACTGGAGCGGCTACGACAAAGTAGACGAGGATAGTCCTGCCACCCGGCACCTGCGCAAGCAATACGCCGCCACGCTCACGATGATGGATGCCTGGTTTGGCAAGCTGCTGGACGAATTGACGCGCCAGAACGCCTTCGAGGACACGCTCATCATCGTCACTACCGACCATGGACATCTGCTCGGCGAACGTGGCCTGACCGGCAAGAACGCCTGGCACTGCTGGAACGAGCTGGCGCACATCCCGTTGCTGGTGCACCTGCCCGGCGATGCGCATGCGGGCGAGCACCGCGCCCAGCTCACGCAGAATATTGACCTGATGCCCACGCTCTGCGATTACTACAACGTGCCGATCCACCATCCGATCCACGGCGAATCGTGGCGTCCTATACTGGAAGCGAACGCTCCGGCGCGGCGCAGAGCTGCGCTCTATGGCTGGTTCGGGCAGACGGTGAACGTGACGGACGGACGCTGCACCTACTTCCGTGCGCCGGTTGCCGAGGAAAACCAACCGCTCTACCGCTACTTTCTGACGCCCGGCACCTTCAGTTTCCGCGATGTGTGCCCCTTGAGCTTCTACGACGAAGCGAAGCTGGGCCTGTGGCTGCCCTACACCGATTATCCCGTCATCCGCGCCCGCGCCCACAAACGTCGCAGTCCCGAGTGGGCCGACACACGGCTCTACGACATCCGCCGCGATTACGCTCAAACGCAAGACCTCGCCGGGACGGAGCTGGAGATCGAGTACACCGTGCTCCTGGTTGAAACGATGCAGGCGATGGACGCACCACCGGAGCAGTTCGAGCGTCTGGGGCTGGAAGCATCCTTGTAAACCTGCGTTCCAACGTTCTAACGATTTCTCGGAGGTTTTATGACGATTATCTACGATGAAGCCGAAGTCCCAAGCTATGTCTTGCCCGATCCGTTGCTCTTTGCCGATGGCACGCCGGTGACGACGTCGGAAGCCTGGGCGGCGCGGCGGGCTGAAATTCTCGCATTGTTTGAGCATCACGTCTACGGGGTATTGCCCGGTAGACCGGAGCGTATGGCTTTTGAGAGCACCTCTATAGATGTGCAGGCACTGTCCGGTGTGGCAACCCGCAAAGAAGTGACCGTGCATCTTGCCGGCAATGGCAATACCGTTGCCATGAACATCCTGATTTATCTGCCTAACGCGCATCCACGGCCCATACCGATTTTTGTCGGCCTGAACTTTATGGGTAACCATACCATTCATGCGGATCCCGGCATTGCGCTCCCCACAAGCTGGGTGCCGGCTTTCTTCCCGTCCGGTGGAATCCAAAACCACCGCGCGACCGATGCCGAGCGCGGCTTGGCGGCCTCCCGCTGGGCCGTAGAACGCATCCTCGAACGTGGCTATGGACTGGCGACCATCTACTGCGGCGACATTGACCCGGACTTCGATGACGGCTTTCAGAACGGCGTCCATGCCCTTTTCCCTCGTGACGACTCGGCCGGCGATGCCTGGGCTACGCTCGGCGCGTGGGCCTGGGGGTTGCAGCGGGCGATGGATTACTTCGAGACGGATGACGATATTGACGCGGCGCGTGTCGCGGTGCTTGGGCACTCGCGGCTTGGCAAGGCGGCGGTGTGGGCCGGAGCCTCTGATCCGCGCTTTGCCCTCGTCATCTCGAACAACTCCGGCTGTGGTGGGGCTGCGCTCTCGCGGCGGCGCTATGGGGAAACGGTTGGCATCATCAACAGCAAGTTCCCGCACTGGTTCTGCACGAACTTCAAACGCTACAACGATAACGAAGATGCCCTGCCGGTGGACCAGCATATGCTTCTGTCGCTGGTGGCGCCGCGTCCGCTGTATGTCGCCAGCGCCGTCGAAGATCGCTGGTCTGATCCGCGCGGGGAATTCCTCAGCGCGCTCCATGCCAGCCCGGTCTACCGCTTGCTGGGCACAGCCGGACTGCCGGTTGCGCAGATGCCGGACCTCGAACAGCCGGTGATGGGCGCGCTTGCCTACCATATCCGCACCGGCAAGCACGATGTCACGGCCTACGACTGGGAACAATATCTCAATTTCGCGGATTTACACTTGCGGTCATGATTCAGATGGGGCCCACCTTGGGAACGACCGGGGTGTTCCATCTTTCAGAAACATAAAGCCGAGGGCGTGCCTGCGCCCTCGGCTTTACACAAGGAGGAAGACTGACTCTTGCTTACTACACAGCCAGATTATAACACTGCGCCTCATTTCATACTTGACGCAAACCTTACGTTAATCTTTCAAAAATCTGACGCCGCCTGTCCATATTCCTCCATAATCTTCACCGTCTTGTGTCGTTTTGCACTTGTGCTACCATAAGCGTAAGCGTGTCGGTTGTCAATGTGACAAGAACTTGTCAACCGCTACGATAAACGTTCCAGCTCTTTAACGTTCTAACGCATTATAGTAAAATTAGCACATTAACACGTGATGAGGTATTTTCGGCAGCCCACGAGTCTTCCAGGTGCTGCAAGGTATCCGCCCGTTGATGACGCCAGTGCCAACGGAGGCGGAAACGTTTCTGCCGCGACCCAAACCGCTGCCAGGCTGCGCGATACGCCTCTGGGGACACCTGCTGTAGCCGCTGCAGTAAATCGGCTACAGTCGCATCTTCACTGCGATAGAGCAACCAGACGCCAGTCAACCCTATCGAGCACGAGCTGCTGGCGGCGATGTTGACGGCAATAACTGCTGCTTTTCCCGCGCACCTCACAGCAAGTCTGCTGCGACGCTGGTATGACCTGGGCGGCAATATCCCCAACGTCTCCTTATCGGCCAAACGCTACGCGAGCTTTTTCAAGCTAAACAAACGTCATGGCATTACGACGAGCTATAGGAACGTGCCAGGAACGTGAGGAATAAGTGCTGATTCCCAAAATCGTGGTATAATTTTCTTTTGCTTTGTCACCGGCCTATACCGCCGTTCCGCTCTGAATCCGTTTCATCCGTTAAATCCGTTGACGCAAAGGAGAAGTTATGCCACGCATTGGGATTGACTTTGGCACCACCAACTCGTCGGTGGCGTATTACGATGGCAAGCGGTTACACCCCATCGAACTTGACCCGGCCAACGAAAACCCCCACGTGCTGCCCTCGCTCATCTATATGGACCGCGAGTACCACACTCTGCTCGGCACGGCGGCCGCCAATGAATACCTGGCGCGCGAGACGGGTCGCCGCATCGTGTGGGAGCGCAGGGAGATTCATCCCATTGAGATCATCGTCGGCGGGAGCGGCTCCGGCCCCATCCGCTACTGGCACGATTTGTACATTGACACCGATGTCGGGGCGAACGGGCGGCTGCTGCAATCGGTCAAAACTGCGTTGCGCGATCCACGCTATGAGGGCACGAACATTTTTGAACGTTATTTTACCCTTGATGAGCTGATCGCCATCATCCTGCGCTCGATGAAGGCCAGCGCCGAGGCGCAACTGGGTGAACCCTGCGACAGTGTTGTGCTGGGCCGGCCGGTGCGTTTTTGCGACTCTCCCGCCGACACCCAACACGCTGAAGAAATCCTCTACAAAGCGGCGCTCTTCGCCGGATTCCGCGAGATTGCTTTCCAGATGGAGCCGATCGCTGCGGCGCACCTCTACCATATCACGGCGGCGAAGCGGGAGACCGCGCTTATCTTCGACTTCGGCGGCGGCACGCTCGACCTGACGATTGCCGAGGTAGGCGGCAAGCAGCCGCCCACCGTCATTGCCACGCGCGGCGTCCTCGTTGGCGGCGATGACCTCGACCGGCGCATTATGATCTCATTGCTCAAGTACTTCGGGCTAGGTACGCATGTGGACGGCGGTATGGACTTTCCGGCGGACTATCTGGATTTACTGCACACCTGGCAGACCATGCCGGAACTCTCGCGGCCTACGCCTCTGGAGCGCATCCGTAAATTTCAGAAAACGGCCGATAACCCGCAGGCTATGCGCGCGCTGGAAACGCTGGTCACGCAGAACATCGGTTTCGACCTTTTCCGGCATATCGAACGGACGAAGAGGAGGCTCACCGATGCGCTTATGGCGCGCCTGGACTACGACTACGAGTATATCGCCATCCACGAGCGGATTCTGCGCCGGGCGTTTGAAGAGCTGATCGAACAGGAAGTGAACACTGTGGCGCGTGAGCTGCGACAGGTGGTGGCCGATGCGGGGATACGATTGGAGCAGGTGGATGTGGTGTTGCGCACCGGCGGCACGTCGCTGGTGCCGGCGTTCGTGCATCTGCTTGAAAGCCTCTTCGGCCACACGAAGATCCGCGAGATGGACCCGTTGACCTCGGTGGTGGGCGGTATGGCGGTCGTGGCGCAGCAGGAGCTGGGCCACCGTCCCCCATACGCCTATCGTTACGAGAATCCTTTTGCCTACATCAAGGCTACCAGTGGACGAGATTATCAGTCCATGATTCTGCGCGCCTACCGGTCCTGTTATACTGACCGTGACTACATCATGACCACCGTGCCGCTGGCATTGACCGGTCTTTATGCCGTGAAGCCCGCCGATCTTGACTATGACTCTGAAGCGGATAAGCTGTTGCGCTTCAAATTGACCCGTCCCAGCAAAGTCTACGTCATCTACCAGGCCAAGGCGCGTCAGTTGCCTAAGTGGTTACAGGGTTTTACCCGCGAGGAAAACTTACAGGTGGACATTCAAACACCGGGGGGAACGTATCCGTTTTGCGTCTATAGCCGCGATTTTCCGGCGGGCGCCTTCGCGCTCGGCGGCGCCCACGCGAAAGGCTATGACGGGGTGGTGTTTCTCAACTACATCGTTGCTGCCCGACCGCATTAAAACCTTACCACAAGGGTGCATTTCAACTTCGGGGCAAATCTTGCTGTGGCAAATCTTGCTGTGGCCGGTCTCTGACCGCGCCACTGCGGGATCAGCCGCTGCGCAGGCGCGGTCTGGAGACCGGCCTGCGCAGCGGCCGGTCGCCGTATCCGATAAATCGCCTTCATCCTGAAATGCACCCTTACCACTAGGGCTATCGCATTTGGAAAACTTTGTCCCGTCGTGCTGTCTGTTGTGCCGCTAAAGCGGCATTTTTAGGGGGGATTTTTGTGGCGGGGCGAAGCCCCGCCACAAAAATCCCCCTTTCCCTGGCCTTTAGGCCGTATTCAGTTGCCGGAAGCGGCCAAATGCGATAGCCCTACCCTTACCACAAAGCAACTATTACAGTCTTGGAATGTGGTGTAAAATAGTTATAGGATTGTGATGGCGTGGCGAATAAGTACACGAAGCCGTAAAGGTGACTGATTTCAGGCGAGACAAAGCGGAGGTGTGCTGTGTCAGATGTAATCTCTACCGGCATGCCAATTGAACTGGCCGAACATAAGTACTATCAGCTAGATGCTATCGCCGTGCCAGCACGCCGATCCCTGTGAAAAGCATCGGTAGGAACAACAACCCCACGAGAACCAGCCACGGCGCCAGGTCTTGGATGACGAGCAACGCAGCGCTCCACGTCGCGGATACCGCATTGCCGGACTGCTGGTCCTGTTCCAACCAGACGCGCCAGGCGCGTTCAAGCGCCGCCCAATCGCTTCCCAGCACTTGTTTCACGCCGACGGCATCCTCCACGCCGTCGGCATACGTTTGAAGCAACGCGCGGACTTTCGTCCAGCCGTAGGTCTCCCGCAGATATTGCACGAAGCTCTGGCTTTGTGCATAAGAAAGCAGCGCGCGCCGGTAATCTTCCGGGAAAGGATGGCTTAATGTCTCCAGGGGGATGAGCGTCCCGTCCTTGACGGCCTGTTGCAAGGCCAGGGTATAGGCGGGATCGGGGCTGTACTCAAAGGAGGAGGCCAGTCCTTCAACGAGCCAGGTGGGCAGGGCGGCATAGCCTTGCGGGCCGGTGAAATCGTAGAGCACTTTGTGGGTCAGCTCGTGGGGGATGTCGCGCTTCATTTTGACGGTGGCTTCGGATGAGGGTGAAATCGCCAGCAGCACCACGCCGATCTCCGGGTAGGCCTGTCCACCCACCCACTCCCGTCCCGTCAACCGCAGCGCCGATTGCAAGTCGGGCAGCGAGGGATAAATGTAAAGGGTCACGGGACCGGTCGAAGGTACCTCAAGCGTCTTCTGAATGTTGTCGAGGGCGGTTTGCGCGATGTCCAGCGCGTTGAGCATCAATGCCTTGTCGCCGGCGACCCAATGGACGGTGATGTGGTTATCTTGCAATGTTTGCCATAGAAAGCGGTTGTCCTCATACAGGAAGCGGGTTTTGGCGGTGTTCTGGGTGTTTCCCTGAGCGTCTTTGTATTCCCACCAGTAGCTGATGGTTATGAAGGGGGAAAAGGGTTGTTCACGCAAATCGCGTTCATACTGTCCCACCCCCTGGATAACTGCCGTGGGATAAATCTGGGTGTAGGTGCCGACTTTGAGGTACAGTGTGGCTGTGTCGGGCGCAGCGGCAGATGGAAACGTCACGGTGAAGATAGCCGTTTGTCCGAAGGTGTAGGTGTGTGCAACGGCGACCTCGGATTGGGCGTGCAACGGCGCGACGGCGAGCATCAGCAACACCGACGCCACCAGGAGTGCCATAAGTCTACGATTTGCCCGATGTTGCAGCCTACCGCTCAGTCCCACAAATCCTCCTCATCTTCATCGTCCTCATCCTCGTCGTCCTCGTCGCTTTCGAAATAGAGCGTCCGGAACTCTCCGTCTTCGTCCACCTCGAAGTCGTCTTCGGCGTCGAAATCGTCCATATCCTCATCCAGGTCAGCGATGCCAAAGCCGAACCTGAGTTTGGCGTCGAGGTCGTCATCCTCTGCGGCCCAACTCTCCTCACTCGCGCCTTCAAATTCAGTGGGGGGGCCGAAGAAAGTCGAGAGGTCGCCGTGGAAGAAGTCCAGTTCCTCAAGTGCGTCCTGGGCTGCCTGCCGCAGGGCGGGATTTTCGGAGTGGATATGGTGTTCCAGGGCGCGTTGTGCCTGTTTCCCTCCGATCTGTCCCAAGGCCCATAGAGCCATTTGCTGGATGTCGGGGTTGACATCTTCCACCAGCTCGATGAGTGCCGGGACGGCCTCCGACAGGCTCAACTCGCCGCAAGCGCGCGTCGCTTCATAGCGCATTTCGGGCAGGGGATTGAAGAGTTCCTGGTAAGCGATTTTGGCCCAGCGTTTATCGGCGCTGCGCCCCATCGCCGTTATGGCGCTGATGCGCATGCGTTCTTCAGGGTGCGCGTAGGCGTCGGCGATCATCTCCGGCACGCCGGCAATGCCGGTGTAGCCAAGGGCCTCGATGGCACGCCGGCGCACATCCAGGTCTTCGTCGGGGTTGTTGTATGTGGCGGTCAAGGCCGCACAGGCGGTGTCAAAAGGCCGCGGGCGGATTTTGTTCAATTCGCCGAGCAATACGAAGTGCGCCAGCGTTTGGGCCGCCGCCGCGCGCACTGCCGCGACGGCGTCATGCTTCAGAATCTCGATCAGTTGTGGCACCAGGCGCACATCTTCATCCTCAAAAAGTCCCAGGATAGCCGCCGCGCGCACTTCGGCATCCTGATCATACATCGCCATGCGGAAAATCGCCGAGAAGTCCAGTTCAAAATCGGCTTCGGCCAATGTGCTCCAGGTCTGTACGAGTTCGCGGCGCACCGCGACGGGGAGCATGGGCCACGCAGCCGTGAAGCGCTGCATATCTTTTTCCAGCAGACCTGAAAATTGTTTCAGGTCTCTGGCTTCCGGCATTTCTTGAAATTCCTCAAGGAGCTGCCATAGACTGTCGGTTATTTTCTTCTCCGTCATCATAATCCGCTAAATCCGTTTCGTTCAATTTCATACGTTTTCATACGTTGTTATTCGTTCGTTGTCATTTGTTGTTAGGGCAAGGGAACCGGCGCGACAATGTCCAGAATGGCAATGAAGATGAAGAGCGCAATCAGAATGAACAGGGCGATGGTATGGATGCGTTCCTCGAGCGCCGGTGTGAGCGGCTTGCGGCGCACTTTTTCCACAATCGAGAACAGGATGCGTCCCCCATCCAGCGCCGGGATGGGAAGCAGGTTAAAAATCCCCAGGCTGACGCTGATGAGGATCACAAAGTTGAGGAACGGATAGATGGCGCTGGATGCAACGCTCTCTTCTACTGATTGCTGAGCGATCTGGCTGATGCCGATGATGCCCACCGGCCGCGCCTGTTCGATGGGAATCAGCCCCCGGACAATGTAGACCGGCAGCATTAGCGACACACCGATCACATTTCCGATATAGCGGGAGCCATAAGTCAGCGCCTGTCCTAAAGGATAACGCTTGAGATTGCCGGGATTTTCCAGTCCCTTGACGACGATCCCCATTGCACCCTGTCCCTCCGGTGGATTGACGCGCGGCACAAGGGAGACGGTGAGCGTCTGCCCGTTGCGCTCTAGCGTCAGCTCGGTGGGTTGTCCCAACGTCTTTTGCGTCAGCCGCGAGACATCCGCCGTTCCCTCCACCTTTTCCCCGTTGACGGCCACGATGACGTCGTTGACTTGCAAATGCGCCTCGGCGGCCGGGGACGCCGGCGCTATCTGATCAATCACTACCCGCACCGTCGGGATGCCGGTGAGAAAGACCAGCGTCGCCAGAATCCAGGCGGTGAGCAGGTTCATCAGCGGGCCGCCCAGGTAGACGAGGATGCGTTTTTCGGGCGGTTTGGCATACAGGCTATGCGCTTGAGCCACGGCCTTTTCGGCCAGTTGTTCCGGCGATTCCTCTTCGGCATCCTCCTGGTTTGCTTCGGCAAAAGCCTGCTCGCCTTCGAGCCGCACGAAGCCACCCAACGGTATCCAGTTGAGGGTAAACTCTGTTTCCTGCCAGCGGAAGAGCCGGGCAATGCGCGGCGGAAAGCCGATGCCGAACTCTCTGGCCCAAACACCCGTAAATTTTGCCATGATAAGATGGCCGAACTCATGGACGATGATCAGGGGGATCAATCCCACGATAAAGCCCCCGATCATGCCTAATCCATCTTTTATGCCATTCCAGATCTCCATAACTTTTTTCTCTGTTTTTCTCCTTCACTGCTGTTATGGTGATTATACCCGAAGCGTCCCTTACTGTCCAGGGTACATTTCAACTTGGGAGAAAAAGTTAGATAAACTTCTGAAATAATGCGCCTGGATTGGTTGTAAATCTCCTTTGGAACCCACGATGAGGCTAAGGGTTAACATTGTACTTTTGCGCCCCCGATCCCGGCCTCACTCCAAAGGGAGCGAGGAGGTAAATAGAGGGGGATTTTGCGCGGCGAAGCCGCGCAAAATCCCCCTTTGGGAAATCTCTCCGCACG
Source organism: Chloroflexota bacterium (assembly GCA_019873645.1). Taxonomy (GTDB): domain Bacteria; phylum Chloroflexota; class Anaerolineae; order B4-G1; family SLSP01; genus DSWT01. The sequence continues at coordinate 138,960 of JAIOAX010000009.1, forward strand.
CGGGGAGAGCGGAGGCAGGGGGTGAGAGGGGAAAACGCCAAAAACCTGCCCCCGTCCTGAAATGCACCCACTGTCCAGAGCTATTTGTTTTCTTCCCAGGCAAGGCTATACTTTTTAAAGGCAAACTAAGGTTTGCCCTACACTGGCAAACTAAAGTTTGCCTTACACTACACTGGCAAACTAAAGTTTGCCCTACACTGGCAAACTAAAGTTTGCCCTACATTGGCAAACTAAGGTTTGCCTTACACTGGCAAACTAAAGTTTGCCCTACACTGGCAAACTAAAGTTTGCCTTACACTGGCAAACTAAAGTTTGCCCTACACTGGCAAACTAAAGTTTGCCCTCATGTCAGTGTTTCAACGATTTCCCGGGGAGTGTAACCGAACCTTGTGGTACAGCCCTGATAGTGCAAATGGACGCAGGACTATTTGACTAACAACTATCCGACGATTTTGGGAGGAGGTCTGTATGTCTCATCTGCGCAGAGGGTGGGGGGCCGGTCTGTGGTTGTGCGTGTGCCTTTTAGCGCGTTCCTTGCCGGCCGCCGCACAAACGAATCAGCGGCTCGTGCTGGCGTTTTACTATGCCTGGTTCGATATGCTCACCTGGGAGAAAGGACTGCCCGATCAGCCGCTGCAACGTTATCACTCCGCCGATGTGTATGCCATCCAGCGGCACGTGCGCGAGGCGCAACAGGCCGGCATTGATGCGCTCGTGCAAGCCTGGTATGGCCCTGAGATGACGAACAATCAGACCGAGGCCAATTTCCGCGTCTTGCTGGATCAAGCCCAAATCCAGGGGATACGCGCGGCTGTGTCGGTGGACATGGGCGGGCCTTTTTTGCAGAGTCAGGATGAGGTCATCACGGCGTTGCGGGTGTTGTGGGAAGATCATGCGCAACATCCCGCCTATTTGCAGGTGGATGGCCGTCCCGTGGCTTTCTTTTGGGAACAAGAGCACTTCTCGCTCGCTGACTGGCAGGCCATCCGCGCGCAAGTAGACCCGATGCGGCGGATGCTGTGGATCGCGGAAGGGACGCAACTGGAATACCTTGAGGTTTTCGATGGTCTGTATCTCTACAGTGTGGCCTGGTCGGCGACGCCCGCCGCGGTGCTGGAGCGTTGGGGCAATGCCGTCCACCAGTGGAATGCGCAGCATAACACTTTCCGTTACTGGGTGGCGACGGTCATGCCCGGTTACAACGATCTGGCAACCGGACGCGCCGATGCGTTCATCCGCGAGCGCGACGCCGGCGCCTATTACCGGGCCTGTTGGGACGGCGCGCGCAACAGCACCGCCGACTGGGTGGTTATCACCAGCTTTAACGAATGGCTGGAAGGCACACACATCGAGCCATCCGTCAACTACGGGGATTTCTACATCAACTTGACCGCCGAACTGGCCGCCGTGTATCGGGCTGCGTCTTTCGAGGCTACCCCCACCGCCACGCCGGAACCGCCTACCGCGACGCCTGAGCCGCCCACGCCGGAACCCGCCACCGCCACCCCGACCGCCACCCCTGTCCCCGACACGCCTGCGCCGACCGTCACCCCTTACCTCACGCCGACGGCAACGCTTACCCCGACCGCCACGCCTTTCCGGCTGGCTACCCCCACGCCGCGCCCGGCAGGATTGCCTGCCGCGACTGCCTCCGCCACGCCCTTGCCACGGATGCTGCCGACCGCCTCGCCTGCAAGCGCGCCGGCAACGCTTTCGCCTACACGGACCTTGATGCCGGTCGAAGGGGTTGCCCCAAAAACGTGCACCCTTGCACCTGTCGGGATGTTCTTGTGCGGCTGTGTGTTTGTCTACCGGCAATGGCGCGCCGCGACGTAAAACCCCGCAGCCTGAGCTGCGGGGTCCAAGACTCCAAGATGTTTTTCGGAATTACCCGAAGATCAATTCTTCAAGTCGCTTAATATCCGCCGGTCTGACATCGGGAAATCGCAACCCCCCTTTGACTTGCGCACCGGTCTCCTTGAATTCGTAACCGCTCATACTGAGCATGACGTCGCGGCTGCCGGTGAGCGCCTGGAAAAAGCCCCAGAACGGGCTTTTGGAGAAGTTGGTGTCCAGGACTTGAATCTTGCCGCCTTTGAGGTAGATCACATCGGCAAAACCGCGCCGCTCAGGATGCGGTGTAATGAGGATAAAGCGTTTGTTGGTCACGATGAACTGCCATTGGTGATACAATAACCAGGACTGCACGGATTCAAAGAGACACATTAAGGCAAAGATGACCACCATCGCCGCGACAAGTTGCCCTCTTTCGGAGTGGTTGAGGCTTGTAAGCCCCAAGGCAATCAGCGCCGGCACGAGGATAAGCGTGCCCAAAGCTCCCAATAGCTTGGGGACTTCGGCCCGGTATTGCGCCATCTGGATGACCTGCTTGATCTCTTCTCCCTCAAGGTAATGCGGCTTGGGGAAAAAAGCCTCCAGGAAAGGTCGAAAAAGTTTCTCTAAGAATCCCCAGATTTTTTGAAAGGCGACCGGCAACCTGGTTTTTTCCTGTGCTACTTGAGGCGTCGTCACAGTTTCACGGCTCGCACAGTTGCGGTTTTTTATGGGATGATGAGCTGCTGCCCCGGATAGATGGTATCGCTTGTCAGGTTGTTGCGCTGTTTGAGACGTTGCAAATCTACCCCGTAATAACGACTGATACGATATAACGTTTCCCCTGATTGCACTGTGTGCACACGCTCGGTGCCGGCAGGGGATAGGCTTTGGGCCGGAACGGTGATCGGCGTCGCTACCGGGCTGCTGACCGGCGTGGGCGTGGCGCCCCCAGGCGCCGTGGTGACGACAATCCCCGGACCACTGACGACCTGATTAAACAGATCCATACTGACATCTTGCAACTGTTTGGCCGTGGCGGATTGTCGGGTATCGTTGATCAGTCGCACGGCCCACCAGGGGAGGAACCGCGAGGTTATCCACAAGACAATCAAAAGGGTCAGGATTACACCGGCAAAGTAAGTAAGCAATTTCCCCAGATTATTGGCCATGAGGTCACGTTTGAAGATCAGCCAGAATGCCCACACTATGGCTACGAAGATGAGAAAAAGTACGACTATGGCTCCTGCGTTCATGATGGACTCCTTTCCCAAAAATTTAAGATTCTAATAGATTGGCGGGCACATATCCGCCGGTACAAAACTCAGCGCATCTACAAAGCCGGCATTGACTTTGTCATAAACCGCGTAATGGATTCCCGGCTTGTAATTCCCGGCGCCGCTGACCGCTCCAATGGGCGCGCCGGTCGTCACGGCTCCTTCGGCTGCTGTATACGAACGCAATCCGATGATCCACACGGTCCATTCCTCATTTTCAATCTGCACCGTCAGGTTACCGTTCCCATCTGTGTAACGGATTAGCTGACCTGGCATCGGCGCAACCACCAGCGACGCTTTGTCGGGGATCAAGTCTATCCCCGGAAACAGGCCGCACATCAACTCACCCTGCTTCGACGGTGCTATGAACAGCGGACTGATGTTGGGTCGCAGGGTCACATCGCCGTCCGTGTGCGGTGCGATGAAACAGTCCTGGACGACCGGCGCGCGACAGGTTGGAGACGACGGGGGGGCCGGTACAATACTCCCGCCATTCGGCGTTGTGGCATGGTCCCCTTTTTTGTGGAGACCCTCGCGCAGCGTCCAGACTTTGTCGAACAACTCCTGGAGCAGCATGGCTGGCGCCAGCAATATCGGCGCCGCTGCCGGCTCGCCGCGTTGCGCCAACTGCGCCTGAATTGCCAGATGCACCGGCCAGGCGCCCAGCGCCGTCAGCCGGTGTTGGCGTCCCTGGATGTCGGTCAAGACCATGTTCTGGTGCAGCGCATCGTAGCCGTTCATCACATAAGCCGAAGCGTCAGGGTTCATCCGACTGCGCGGCCCGGCGTTGTAGTACAGGTAGCATTGCTTAATGAGCTTCGGGTCCGTCGTCGTGTAGGTGATTTCAGGACAATAGGTCTTGAAAACGTGAGTCCCCAGTTGCAGTTGCCGGATGACCTCCCAGGGCGTTTGTGGCCCCGGTGGGAAACAGGGCAAAGCACCCGTTGAGACTGCCGTATACAGTCCCATAATGCCTTCGCAGTTGTTGGGATTTTCTTCGCTAAGGCTGTTCTCTTTGTACCACAAGACCAACGGGACAACCGGCGGGACATCCTCGCGGTACGCGATCAACTGTGCTACGCTGGACCAACGCTCGATTTGCGCCTGTTGGGCCATGCTCAATTCGTAACGTGCATTCCAGACGGACTGGCTTCCCAAACTGATGGCAATCGGCAGACTGAGAAACAGCAGTGTATCGGTCATGCCGGTCAGCAAGGCACGCGCCATAACACGCACCTGGACTTTGAGGAACGGCACGACGTATACGCGAATCCACTCGACGAACCAACCGGGTAGTAGCCCTGTCAACCATGCCATTTCTAACTCTAATTATATCTACTATAATCGTTTTTACAAATTTTGGCAAGTCCAGACAAAATAACTTCTCATTCGTCATTTTGTGAAAGGGGCGCATTTCAGCGCACTTGTGCGCCTCCGGCTCTGCCTCCTTTGGGGTGGGGAGGTAAATAGGGGGGATTTTGGGCGGCGAAGCCGCCCAAAATCCCCCACTCTCCCCGCACGCGGGGAGAGCGCGGGCAGGGGGTGAGAGGGGAAAACTCGAAAAACCTGCCCCCGTCCTGAAATGCATCCGCATCCGGCGGAGAGTTGCCCCTTTTCCTCTCCTGTGGTATAGTAGGTTCTCGATTCTGGATTCTTGATTCGCTGATTCTTTTCTCGCTGATTCTTTTTTCGCTGATTCTTTTGAAGGAGGCCCTATGTTCAAAAGCCATACGTGCGGCGAATTGCGCGCTGCGCATGTCGGTCAGGAAGTCACATTGGCCGGGTGGGTCAATCTGCGCCGCGAGTTCGGCGGCATTATCTTTATCGTCCTGCGCGACCGCGAGGGCCTGACCCAGGTGGTCGTGGATGCTCAGACGGCACCGGCCGCGCGCGCTGTGGCGGCGGATGTGCGCAACGAGTACGTCATCCAGGTGCGTGGCCTGGTGCGCCCGCGTCCCGCCGATCAGGTGAACCCGGAATGGCCGACCGGCGCGATTGAGGTGGAAGCGCGCGAGGTCAACATCCTCAATACCGCCCAAACGCCGCCGTTTTATATCTACGAGGAGTCCCCTGTTGATGAAGCGTTGCGCTTGCGTTACCGCTATCTCGACCTGCGCCGCAAACGCATGCAACGCAATCTCATCCTGCGCCATAAGGTTGTGCGCTTCATCCGCGAGTATCTATCCGACCACGGCTTTATCGAGATCGAAACGCCGATGCTGTTCAAGTCCACGCCGGAGGGGGCACGCGACTATCTGGTTCCCAGTCGCATCCACCCCGGCAAGTTCTACGCGCTGCCGCAATCCCCCCAGCAGCTCAAGCAGTTGTTGATGGTGGCGGGCTTCGAGCGTTATTATCAAATCGCGCGTTGTTTCCGCGATGAGGATTTGCGCGGCGACCGGCAACCGGAGTTCACCCAGCTCGATCTGGAAATGTCCTTCGTGCACCGCGATGATGTGCTCGACATGGTTGAGGGCCTGTTCACGGCGCTGGTGCCGGCCGTCACGCCGGAGAAGCGCTTCCGCTCGCCTTTCCCACGGCTTACGTATGCCGAAGCCCTGGCGCGCTATGGAACCGACAAACCGGACTTGCGCTTTGGCATGGAACTGGTGGACCTGAGCAACGCCCTGGCCGGAAGCGGCTTTGGCGTCTTTAGCAGCGCGTTGCAATCCGGTGGACAAATCAAGGCGATTGTCGCGCCGGGCTGCGCCGATTATACCCGCAGTCAACTCGATGAGCTGACCGAAATCGTCAAGGGGCAGGGGGCCAGGGGACTGGTGACGCTGGCGTTCCGCGCCGATGGCGTGAAAGGGCCGGCGGTCAAGTTCCTCACTGAAGAGGAATTGACGGCCATCGCTGCACATACCGGCGCGCAGACCGGCGACCTGGTCTGTATCGTCGCGGCTGCGCCGGCCGTAGTGGGGGCTTCGCTCTCGGCGCTGCGTCTGACTTTCCGCGACCGCTTATCGCTGGTTGACCCCAATCTGATGGCGTTCGGTTGGGTGCTCGATTTCCCCATGTTTGAGTGGAACGCCGAGGAGCAACGCTGGGACGCCGCCCATCATCCCTTCACCATGCCGCGCCCCAACACCTACGCGGCGATGATGGCCGATCCCGCCGCCGTCCTTTCCGATGCTTATGACCTGGTTTGCAACGGCTACGAGATGGCATCGGGCAGTATCCGCGTGCATGACCCGAAGATTCAGATGGATATTTTCCGTGTGCTGGGCTATCCAGAGGACGAAGCGCGCGCTAAATTCGGGCACATGATGGAGGCCTTCTCTTACGGCGCGCCGCCCCACGGCGGCATGGCGCCCGGCATTGATCGCCTGGTGATGCTGCTGGCCGGCGAAGCCAACATCCGGGAGGTGATCGCTTTCCCCAAGACGGCACAGGCCACCGATTTGATGGCCGATGCGCCGTCGCCGGTTTCGGAGCGGCAGTTGAAGGAGTTGCACATTCGTTTGACAATCCCTGGAGGTGGTGGTAATCTCTAAAAAAGCGTTGGCGGGATCACCTGACGGAAGGAGCGGCGTAACGATGCACTGGATCACCTCATTAGCCTGTCTTGGTGTGTGTCTGTGGATGGCAGTCGGTCGCTCTCTGGAAAGCGGCACCTGGGAAGGTTACGTGATCTTCGGGCGCGGCAGCAGCAGCTTCAACCCTTGTGGCTCACGCGAGACCTGGTGGGTGAAAAGCAAGGGCTTCAGCAAGGTCGCCGAGAAGCTCCAGGCAGATTACGAACGGATCGCGCAGAAACCTTACGAGCCGGTCTATGCGCGCCTGCGCGGCGAAGTCAGCCGCAAGGGGCAGTATGGACGGCTTGGCTCGTATCAGCGGGTGCTCTATGTCGAAGAGGTGCTCGAAATCCGCTCCAAGAGGGATGACGACTGCGCGTCATGATGCAGATGCCACCCTGGCGCAGGTTGGCAATCTGCGCCAGGGTGGCTGACAGGTTGCAAAGCTCACCGCTCCACAAGCACCAGCGGCAGATACAGGAAGGTGTATCCCCCCACGATAAGGGTTTGCTGCGCCACCGTGTAGCTACAGGCATTTTCTACCGTCATAATGACGGTATACGGCAGGGCAATCGTCGTCGCCGGGAAGGTGTGGGTGACGACCGCGCCCGTCCCCAATGTGCTCCCATCCCCAAAATTCCACGTGTAGTAGAGCGGCGGTGTGCCTGAAGCCACCGTCCCCGTCAATGTAACCGTTGCCCCGGCGCCGGGCGACGCAGGCGTGTAGGCAAAGGACGCCTCGGCAACCGGGACACAGTCCGGCATCAGGGCCGCCGTCGTCACATCGCTACAGGCCGATACGCCGCTGCCCCAAACGGTCACCCGCGCCGTATCGGTCATGCCCGTGAATACGTCCACGGGAACCGTCACTTTAACGGTAACGGGGATGGTTGTGTGTGGCGCGAGGGTGGCTTGCCCGGGCGTCAACGTCGTCGGCCACGTCGCGCCGGAGATGGTCAGGCTGTAGCTGTCTGCGAGGGCGCCGGTGTTGGTAAGGACGAGCCTGTGGACGACCGTTTGTCCGCCTGCGCCGTTGGCCTGCGCCTGCGGCGGCCAGAGCTGCACGCCGTATAGAGCTTGCGCGGTGGTGGTCAACCGCACCGTTGTGGAGATGATGGCGTTGGTTTGGGATGTCACCGTCAGCGTCGTTGGGGCCGATGTTCCCGGCGGCGCGTCGGCGGGCACGGTCACCGTCACCGGCAGGGGGACGCTTGCGCCGGCCGCCAGATCGCCGGTGGTCGCCGCGCCGCTCACCGGCCAGACCGAGGCGGCCTGAACCATAAAGGCATCGGTGCAGTTGCCGGCGTTCGTCACCCACAAAGTTGTCCCCGCCGCGGCCCCCGGCGCAGCCAGCAGTTCATTCGCGGTCACATACGCCGTCACGCCGTACACCGGATCGGCGGTGGTGCGCAGGGTGGCCTGCGCGCTGCGTGTGGGATCGCCGGCCGAGGTGGCCTTCAGCGTGAGGTTATCCGCCATGCCACACGACGCCGTCACCGGCAGCGTCACCATCACGGGCAGCGTTGCGGCTTCCCCGGCAGCCAGGGGGCCGATAACTTTCGGCGCGGTTGTCGGCCAGTGCGCACCCGTCAAGGTGATGTTGAAGCTATCTATGACCACGCCGGTGTTGGTGATGCGCAACGTGACGCTCAACGTTTGACCCGGCGCGCCGTGTTGGGCGATCCACGTCGGCGCGAGCGCGACCCCGTAGATGATGGGACCCGGCGTCGCCGCTACTGCCGCCTGGATGTCCAGCCGTCCATAACCGTAGGTGTTGTTCGGCCAGCCGGTGCTGCTGCACGCGCTTGAGGCGATATGGACGGCGCTGGCGTTTAACAATTGCTCCGTTGTGGCAAGCTGATTTTTCATCCAGGGGGCCGCCGACCACAGCAGCGCCACCGCGCCGGCAACGTGCGGCGCGGCCATCGAGGTGCCGGTTTTGTAGCCATAGCCGCCGCCCGGCACGCACGAACGGACGCTGGTGCCCGGCGCGACAATGTCGGGTTTGCGGCGATTGCTGCCGTCCACCGTCACGGGGCCGCGACTGCTTAACGAGGCGATGGTATCCGTTCCCGTTTGCAGCGCGCCGACGGTGTACGCCGCCGCGTAGATCGCCGGTGGCTCGTTGACCGTCGAGCAATTCGGGCCATAGTTGCCTGCCGAAACGACCGTCATGATGCCGGCGGCGCGTTGCGCTGCCACGGCAGCCTGTAATGTGGCCCACGCGCACCCCTCAGAAGTCGGGCAGGTCCACGAGTTGTTGGTCACATCGGGGGCTTTATCGGGATCGCCCTGCGCGGGCGTGCCACCCACAGGATAGGGGGCGAGGAAGAACTCGAAACATTCCAGATACGTTGCCGGCGTGCCATAACCGACATTCATATTGCGGCAACCGATCCACTGCGCGCCGGGGGCCATTCCGATCCGGTTTGTCCCGCCGTCATCGCCGACGACGGTGCCCATTGTGTGGGTGCCGTGGCCGTAATCGTCGCACGGTACGGGGGAATCGGCGCCGCAGGTTCCCCCGTCGCTGTGGATGGCGTCATGCCAGTTGTAGTCGTGGTTGACGGTCGTGCCATTCCAGCCGCGATAGTGGGGTTTGAGCGCGGGATGGGTCCAGTCATAGCCGGTATCCTGTCCGCCGACGACGATCCCCTGCCCGGTGAAGCCCAGCGCCCACACCTCCGGCGCGTGCACGTAGGCGATGTTCGGCTCGATGCCGGTGGGTGCGGATACGGACGTCAGCAACACGTCCAGGGGACGCGCGGGTTGCGGCAGGGGATTCTGGATGCGCGGGTTGCCCTCGATGCGCGCTACGTCGGGCCGCGCCGCCAGGGCGTAGACGAGGTCGGTGTCACCCTTGACCCAGATCAGGTTGACGATGTAGTAGGCACGATGGGGCACGCCGCGCGCTTTGAGCCAGGCCAGCAGTGGCGCCTGCGAGGTCTGTGCGGTGCGCCATAGCTGTGCGTAGACGTAGCGGCCCTTTTCGGCCTTCGTTGGCAGCCGCGCCGCGCCGCTGAGGTCGGCCTGTGGCTTCAGCACGACGAGGAATTCGGCTTCCGCGCCGTTGGCGGTATGCTCCAGCACCCAGGGTGCGATTTTTTCCGGCGCAGCACGCGCCGCCGTCATCAGTGCGTCGGTGATGCCGAGCAAGAGTACGACAAACAAAACGATAGGGTAAAAGCGTCTCAAGGTTTTTTTACCGGTTGCGCAGGACCAGCGGCAGGTAGATGCGGGTGGGGTGCTCCTCAAGGGTTGTCGTCAGCAGCGCCTGTGCCTGTACCGAAGGCGATTCCACGACGGTGGCAGTCACGGTCAAGGTGAGGGGGGCCGCCAGCAGGGCCGTGCCGGATGCGGGGATGCTCACCGTGACCGTCAGCGGCGCCGCGCCGCCTGCGGGCAGGGTCAGTTGTGTGGGAGCAAGCTGCACCGGCCAGACGCTTGCCGAGGTTGCCAGGGCAACCGTCGCGGACACTGCGCTGGTATTGGTCACGGTCAGGTGATGCGCCACCGTCTCGCCGGGGCGGCCGCTCTGTACGGATACGGCCGGGGATAGGGTCAAAGCGTAATGAGGAGGATGGGCTACTCCGACCGTCCATGTGAGTTCCGCCGGTGCCGTCAGCCCGGGCCAGAACGCCGTCACGTGGCCGTCAAGGGCATCCAGGACCGTATCTTCAGGGATGGCGACCGTCCAGGCGAAAGTCTGTGCGGCCTCGGAAGCCAGCGCCAGATCGCGCCAAAGCACCGTCCCAGGCGCCGTATCTGTTGCTGCCGGTGTGAGGTTAAGGAGGGTGACGGAGACAGGCAGCGTCAGCGTCAAGACGCCGTCGGTCATCGGCAGCAGGCTGTCGTTGAGCAGGGTCAGGGTGAAGGCGACCGTCGCACCCGGAAGTATGGGCGTGGGCTGTGGCGTCAAGGTGAGTTCCAGGCGCGCCGGAGGCTGCGTGATGCCCAGCCAGGCCAGCCCCCGCTGCAAAATGGCTGCGCGGTGCGCGCTCTCGGCGACGCCTTCGACGCCGAACGCGAGGTAGATGAGACGGCGTGTTCCGTCGTCCACCGCCAGGCCCGCCGCGCCGGTGGTGCAGGTGAACACGGGCGTCGCGGCTGCGTCGTAAGGCGCGATTACGTCCGGCCGGGTCTGGTTGTTTGCGCCGCTGCCACCGGCAAGCGTCGCCGTGATGCCGGTGTAGAAGGACAGGCCCACGGTTTCGGTCACGCCGGCGTTGTCCTGGATAAAGGTGGCGTGCAGGACGTCGCGGAAGAAGGCGCCGTTGTCGTTCTTGATATCCACGCCGATATTTTGTCCGGTCACGAAGAGCCGTCCGCCGCCGTTGAGATAGGACAGCAGGGTTGTTTGTTCAGCGCGCGTCAGGCTGTTGACGGCATCGTCGCCGGTAAACCACAGCGCGGCCCGGTAAGGCGCCAGAAGTTGCGCCGTCGGCGAGCTTTGTGTCGCTACCGTCCATTGGGCGTAGGGAATCCCCAAAGCGTCCAGAGCGGTCAGGAAGTAAGGTTCGTAGGCGGCGCCGGCGTCGTCATCCACGACCAGCAGCGCGGGTTTAGGGGGCAGACGGAAGGTGTGCGTCACCCACGTTCCTGCGGTTATGGTGATCGGGTAAGTACGCGGCCAATGGCCTTCCGCCGTCGTCGTGAATGTGTAGACGTCCACCGGCAGTTCCAGGGTCAGCGTCGGCGCGGCCGTCCAGGTCAACCCGAATTTCTCCAGGGCCACGGTCGCCGTCAGCGGTTGCGCCGAGCCGATTTCGGCCACGCGTATGGTCAACGTCCCCCACGGCCGGCGCGTCAGCACAAAGTTCTGGGTCACGGTCTGCCCGATGGCCGTGGCGACGTTTGCCGCGCCGTCCATATATCCCAACAGCGAAGCCGTCACCGTGTATGTGCCGGCCGGGACAATCAAGGTGTATTGTCCGGCGGCATCGGTCCGGGTGGTGTAGCGCGCTACGCCGTCAGCGGCCACAATCTGGACGCCGGATAGAGGCGCCGCCGTTTCCGCCGCAACGACCGCGCCGGTGAGGGTGCTGGCATCGCCCAGGTAGACGAAGGCGGCGGAAAGCGGTCCCCAGAAGCCGTTGGCATCCTGCCCGCGCACGTAAAGCAGGTGGCGCCCGCGCGGCATGCCGGTGGTGTCTATCTGACCTTGCACGGCCTCTGCGGTCTCGTCAAAGGCGCCATCGGCTGCGGCCAGGGGTACAGGCGTCCCGCCATCCCAGGGGGGCGTCCCCAGGTAAGCCTCGGCGGCGACGATTTTCTGCCCGGTGTTCTTGCTGTCGGCGTCATTGAGCGTGGCCTGCACGGCGACGGGCTGTCCGATCAGTACGGTATCCGGCGTCGCCGTAACGTTGCTGACGTGGGGGCCGAAGGCGGTGATATAGGGCGTCCGCGCGACTTTGGCCGCATAGAGCAACGCCGCGATGTTGGGCTGGATCAAGGTGTCATAGCGCGCGCAGGGAGGATAAAACTCGTCGCTCTCGGTGCCGATCTCGAAGGTGTAGGCGGCGATGCCCAGTTCGCCATACGCCCAATCGTCGGTTGCGCCGCTGGTGGGGTAGAGGTTGCTGGACTGCTGTGGTGTGTAGCCGTTGAAAGACGCCATCCGCCGGCCGAGCATTTGCAATTGGGCGGCGTTGGGCGCGGGGTTGTAGGTATCGCCCCAGGGCCAGAGCACCAGGTTGCTGTAGCTGTGCAGGGTGATGAACACGCCGGTCGTGTTATCCGGCGCGGGGTCGCTATCGTTGGAGCCACGCTGGTCGGGAAACAGGGTCGCCACAAAGCTCTGGACCCGCATGGTTTCGTTCTCGGAGGCCGCCGACGGGCCGCGGTAGGTCTCGGCGCACGGGTCGGTGCTGGCGCCGGGGCCGCCCCAGTGGAAGCTGGAGTTGCGGTTGAGGTCCACGCCGTAGGCCGTGGGGCTGCACGATCCGTAGGGATGGGTGTTTTTGCGCCAGTAGGCCCAGGGTTGGCCCGGCTCGTTTTTCACATGGCCGTCGGGATTGGCGCTGGTGAGGATGTAGATGCTGTGCTCATCCAGCAACCACGTCACATCGGGATTCACGCCGTAGTTTTCCAGCAGGTATTGCATGAAGACCAGCGCCGTCTCCGGCGTGATCAGCTCGCGGCCATGAATGTTTGCCATCAGGAAGAAAACCGGCTTGTTGTTCGTTCCGGTTGCTTCATTGGTCACACGCATCACCCGCAGGGGACGATTCTCATAGCTCTGGCCGATGGTGAGCAGTTGGGTGAGGCCGGGATAGTCGGCCGCCCACTGATCAAGTTGGGCGTAGATTTCCGCTACGGTGCGGTAGCAGGGGAAGCCGGGAATTGTCTCCGGGTGTGGGGACAAGGTGGATACTGTCTGGAATTCAACACCGGCGGCAGTCAGGCGCGTCGCCTCCGCCGCCGAGATGTAGGCGACCACGTAGCCGGAATCGGGGTGTTGTGGGTCGCGGTGCACTTCCCAGATGTCCAGGGTGGCCAGCGCCGCCAGTTCATCGGCCGAGGCAAAGGGGATGTGCACGATGCGCGGGTCGTCCGGGCCACTTGCGGCTACGGCTAAGGGCGTCATTAAGAGCGCCGCCATGACGATAAGAGAAAGCCACCATTGACGCATAGAATCCTCCACAAGGGAATTTTTACTATTCCGAAAATACCACAGAGGACACAGAGGACACAGAGAAAATCTAAAGATTCTCTGTGCTCTCTGCGTGCTCTGTGGTGAATGAGCTACCTGCGTATTTTCATGCTGGGTGGAGAGCGTAGCTCATGATGTCTGCTGAGCATTTGTCCTGACAGCCGACCGTGCGCTACGGCCATTGTACACGAATTCCATAGTTTGGAGAAACAGGCAGGGTACAGGCCCCTGCGACAGCACTATGGGTTAAGGGAAGTCGAGGGGGCTGCGCACGCCGAAGGGGCCGCGGTTAAGGACATGGGTATAGATCATGGTGGTTTTGACGTCTTTGTGACCCAGGAGTTCCTGGACGGTGCGGATATCCTGACCGGATTCAAGCAGATGAGTGGCAAAGGAGTGTCGGAACGTGTGGCAACTGGCCGGTTTGGCGATGCCGGTTTTCTGTACAGCGGCGCGCACGGCTTTTTGCAGACCGCTCTCGTCTATGTGGTGGCGGCGGGTGACGCCGGAGCGGGGATCAACGGAGAGGTTAGCTGCGGGAAAGACGTATTGCCAGCCCCATTCTTTGGCGGCATTGGGATATTTGCGTTCCAGGGCATAGGGCATGTAGACGGCGCCGTAGCCGGCGGCGAGGTCGCGTTCGTGGAGCGCTTTGACCTGTTGCAGGTGTTCCTGAAGCGGAGCGATGAGGCTTTCGGGCAGCATGGTCACGCGGTCCTTTTCGCCTTTGCCGTCACGGATGAGGATTTCGCGACGGGCGAAGTCTATGTCTTTGACGCGCAGGCGCACACATTCCATCAGCCGCATACCGGTGCCGTAAAGCAGCTTGGCCATCAGTTGGTGAATGCCGGTCATATTGGCAAGGATCAGCCGTACTTCTTCACGGGTGAGGACGACGGGGAGGTGTTGGGGTTTTTGGGCGTGTACGGGTTCGATGGGACCGAGGTCCTGGTGAAGGACTTCGCGGTAGAGGAACAGGAGGGCGGCCAGCGCTTGATTTTGGGTGGAGGCGGCGACGTTTTCTTTGACGGCCAGGTGGGTGAGAAAGGCGTTGATTTCCGCCGCGCCCATCTCGGCGGGATGGCGTTTGTTGTGGAAAAGGATGAAGCGACGGATCCAATCCACGTAAGCGTCTTCGGTGCGGATGGCGTAGTGTTTGAGGCGCAGCACGTCGCGTACCTGGTCAAGGAGTTTTGAGGATTGATCGGACATAATGACCTCCGTTTGAAGAATGAGATTATAAGGGTTACGCAGTGCGCCATTTTCTGACAGGGATTGACAGGATTTTCAGGATTACAGAAGGCTTTGCAGGAGCTTTTTCATCCTGTCAATCTTGTCAATCCTATCCAAAGAAACGCACCGCGTAACGATTAGAGATTAGATTCAATATTTGTAGCGTTTCCATATTGACTTGTGTGATTTGTGAGTATATAATAGTTTCTGTTGAAGAGCAACCACGGATGACCTCGCCATGCAAATACGTCTGACTCTGAAACCCGGGCAACCCGGCACCAAGCAACTGGTGGATAAATACGGCGACCGGTTGGTTTGTGTGCGGTACCGCTATGACGCAGCGCGCCAGAAACGTTACAAAACAGCAGAAATCATCGTTGAAGAGTCCTCCTGGATACCTCCGGATGCCGAGCCGGCCGGTGACGCCCTGGTGGAGCTTGTGATCGGCAAAACGGAGGGCGCATTACAACAGCGTGTGCGTGAGGCCGGGGGACGCTGGAATGGGGTGCGGGGCGTGTGGGAGTTGCGGTATGCGGATGTGGTGGCTTTGGGGTTGACCGGGCGGCTGGTGAAAGGGGGGATATAGCACAGGCGTTACGTGCTGTGCCATTTTTCTAACAGGGATGAACAGGATTTTCAGGATTAAAGAAGGCTTTGCGGGAGCTATTTCGTTCTGCCAATCATTGGAAATTCTGCCCAAAGAAACGCGCTGCGTAACGACTGTATAGCGATATAGATAAGCACAGGAAGATATGTAAATGTATAGAGATGTGGATGTAGATGTATATTGGTAGATAGTTCAGGGGGTGGTATATATCTACAAGTGGATATACAGAAGTATAGATTTATGCTTGTAGATATATGAAAGTGGATAATATATCCGTAGATATATAGTCCGTCTAATTACATGTTGGGCGCTCGAAGCGCAGATAGAGCGGGGTTGGGGAGCAAGCATCGGGCGCAGGTCGGTGGTGGGGAGTCCGGGGCTCAGATGTGGGGCGGTGGGGTGCGCTCCCCGGG